>JBFLXH010000012.1:32784-60142 GCA_040757295.1 Bacillota bacterium
CGCGGAATGTCCCCAAATCTATGAAAGGGGACACACCGCTTACAAATACCTTTTGCCAAATCATTTGCATTAAACTAAGGCAACAGGTAAATGCTTGCTGCAGTGCAACAGAGCGCGGAATGTCCCCAAATCTATCATGATAGGCCTTCCCCCGGCATAGAATTGCTAAGAGACTTTTTGCTCCTGGCAGCAGATCTCCGGCCTTTTAGGGCCGGGTTTTCCGGGTTTTCCAAGCTCGGACACACGGAGGGGGGGGACCGGATTGATTAATACGCCCATCATGATCTACAGCATGATGGCTGGTATGGCTACCGTCCTTGGCAGCCTGTTGGTGTTGGCCTGGCGATCCACCGAGCGGTTTTTGGCCTTCCTCTTGGGCCTGGCTGCCGGCATCATGGCCGCGGTGGTGTTGCAGGATCTGGTGCCAGCGGCTCTAAAGTTTGGCAGCCTAAAGACAACCCTGGCCGGTATCCTGCTCGGGGTCTTGATCCTGGGTGGCCTTGACCGGCTCTTGTCCGGCCCGGCGCCATCCACCCGGGTGAGATCTGACCGCCTGTACCTATTGAAGATGGGCTACTTGATTGCCGCAGGCATTGCCCTCCATGACCTGCCGGAGGGGATGGCCATGGCGGTGGGATGGGCCGCAACCAAGAGCCTGGGTTGGATGCTGGCCCTGTCCATCGGCCTGCACAACATCCCCGAGGGCATGGCAACTTCGGTGCCCTTGAAAATGGCGGGTGTGCCGGGCATCCGGATCTTGGCCCTGAACTTCTTGGTCAGTATTTTTACCCCCTTGGGGACTCTATTGGGCCTGGTTCTGGTCTCCATGTCCCGGTTTTGGATCGGCCTTTTGTTGGCTCTTGCTGCGGGAGCCATGTCTTATATCGTGGGTTTTGGGCTGGTACCCGAAGCCTTTGGCCGGCGTCCCCGGGCAGCAGCCCTGGGTCTTTTGCTGGGATGGGCGGTAATTGGATTCTTAACCCTGTTTGAATAGAGAATTTGCTCCTGCATGAACAAGCTTGCTCCTGGTTATGGTATACTATACACGAGTTCAACTGGGTCTTGGCTTTTTGCGGGAGATTGTTACCCCCGCTCGTGCTTAGATTCGACCAGTTCTTGGCTCCGGTTTACCGGAGCTTAGAACTGGTTAATCCCATAGGGGGCCAGTTAATACAGTGGCGTAGCCGCTCTTTTAAAATGAGCAAGGCCACAAATTATTCATTAATTTACCGTGGCCTGAAAGCGAATTTCATGCTCGGCTTCATTGGCAGTAATCAAATTTTATTTCTTGCCGAGCATATCCCGCCGCTTTAAAGAAGCGTAGGCTTAAGAGCGGGTAGCCATCTGTGATCAAGCGGAGGCTTTTATGGAGTTATTAACAGTAATTCTTGTGGCCCTGGCTTTAGGAACGGACGCCTTTTCCCTTTCTGTTGGCGTGGGAGTAAGCGGCATCAGGCGCCGGGAAATTTATCTGTTGGCTGGGGCAATCACCCTGTTCCACATCGTCTTCCCCCTTACCGGCATGACCCTGGGAGCCCTTCTGGGGCGGGTAGTCGGCAACATCGCCGCCATTATCGGGGCCATCATCCTGGTCTTTATCGGTTTTCAGATGATCCGGGAGGGCTTCAAAGAGCGGCATCCTATCCCTGCCCCGCGAAAGGTCTTGGCTGGGAAGGCCGGAGCAGCCCAGCAGCCGGTTTTTTCCGGGTTTTGGGGGTTAGGCCTAATGGCAGGCAGCGTCAGCCTGGATGCCCTAACGGTGGGCTTTAGCTTGGGCACCCTAAGGGCAACCAGTCTTGCCTTCACAGTGGGGGTCATGGGCGGTGTGGCCGGCGCCATGACCCTGGCCGGCATTTTTTTGGGTAAGCGGATGGGCCGCTGGCTAGGCGACAAAGCCGTGATTGGCGGCGGAGTCATTCTGATAGTGATTGGAATTATGCAGGTTGTCAAAAATTAACTTCTGCCTTTGGATAGGACAGGCCTGGCTCAGAAAAAGGAGTTGTGACCGATGAGAACCATTTTATTTGTCTGCACCGGTAATACCTGCCGCAGCAGTATGGCTGCCTTCATGGCCCAGCATTTTCTCGCGGAGGCCAACATGTCCGATTCTGTCCGCATCCTCTCCGCGGGAACCGGGGCCTGGCCCGGAGCGCCAGCCTCGGAGCCGGCAGTGCTGGTCATGGGGGAGCGGGGCATTAACCTGGCCTCCCACCTTTCCGTTCCACTGACCTTTGATCTGGTGGCAGAGGCGGACCTGATTCTTACCATGACCAGACGGCACCGCCAGTATATCGAGGAAATCTGGCCTCAGGCCGCTGACAAGACCTATACCCTGGCTGAATATGCCGGGATGGAGGAGGAAGGGCCGGATGTCCCTGATCCTTTTGGTTGTTCTATGGATGACTACCGCCGTTGCGCGGACAGGCTGTGGATCTTGGTGACGGCAGCCCTGGAAAAATACCTGGGTTTTGAGCATAATCCAACCCTTCAAGAATAATAATTGCCCGGTTGTAACTACTCAATCCCCCGCGAAAAGCCAAGACCCAGTTGAACGTCTCGAAGTATGCCGAATTTGACTGCATTAAGTCTTCCAAAAGGAAGATTTTGTTCTGTTTGAAAAGGGAAAAGATGAAATTTGTAGAAAAACTAAATCTTATTAACCCATCTGCGTTCAAAGGAGGTGAAAGCCCGTGCGCGTAGCCTTAGGCTGTGATCATGGCGGCTTTCGATTAAAGGAGCACCTTAAAGCTTATCTGGATGAAAAGGGCATCGCTTACCACGACTTTGGAGTTGTTAGGGAGGATTCCGTCGACTACCCTGACTATGCAGAGCTCGTCGGCGAGGCCGTTCTCAGGGGTGATTTTGACCGGGGAGTCCTGATGTGCGGCACCGGTATCGGAATTTCCATCGCTGCCAACAAGATTCCCGGCATCAGGGCTGCTCTTTGTCATGACCCTTATTCTGCCCGCATGTCCCGGGAGCATAACGATGCCAATGTGCTGGCAATGGGAGCCAGGGTAATCGGTCCGGGACTGGCCCTGGATATCCTGGATGCCTGGCTGGCTGCCGAATTTCAGGGCGGCAGGCATGCGCTGCGGGTTGGCAAAATTTCGTCACTGGAGCAAAAGTATTTGGGAGCAAAAGAGGGGGATTAATTGTTTTGGGGAGGGGTCCCGGTGGATTTCCAAAAAATAGCCCTTGAGGTAAAACAGGCTGCAGAAGGATTGCTGAAAGAAGCTTCTCTGCGGCCAGGGCAGATCCTGGTAGTGGGGGGCAGCACCAGCGAGGTGCTGGGCCGGCGAATTGGCTCCGCTTCTAACCTGGAGGTGGCGCAAGTGATCTTAAGAGAACTGGTGCAGGCCGTCAGGCAGGCCCAAGTGTTCCTGGCTGTGCAGTGCTGCGAGCACCTTAACCGGGCTCTGGTAATTGAGCGGGCGGCGCAGGAAAAGTATCTTTTGGAAGAAGTAACGGTGGTGCCTGTGCCCGGAGCCGGCGGCGCCCTGGCAGCCTTTGCTATGGACCTGTTGGAGGATGCCGTGGTGGTTGAGAAACTGGCTGCCCATGCCGGCATGGACATTGGGGATACCCTGATCGGCATGCATTTGCGTCCGGTGGCGGTTCCAGTCCGGCTGCCAGTTAAATCTATCGGTCTGGCCCACCTAACCCTGGCCAAAACCCGCCCCAAGCTGGTTGGCGGCCATCGCGCCGTTTATACCCGGGTTCAGCCTGGCTGTACCCCCGGGGAGCAAAAAGGATAGCATTCATTATGCTATAATGAGCGAGGCCACCAATTATTCCTTGATTAAATGTGGCCTCAAAGCGAATTTCATGCTCGGCTTCATTATGATAATGCAATTTTATCCCTTGCCGAGTATATATTTTGGGGGAAGGTGAAACAATGTACGGTTTCGATAAAATTGCCGCAATTGATCCGGCGGTAGCTGAAGCTATTCGGCAGGAACAGGAGCGGCAGAACAGCCATCTGGAAATGATCGCATCAGAGAACTTTGTCAGTCCTGCTGTGATGGCAGCCCAGGGCTCTGTCCTCACCAACAAGTATGCTGAGGGTTATCCCGGAAAACGGTATTATGGCGGCTGCCAGTATGTGGACATCGTGGAAGACCTGGCCCGGGAGCGCATAAAAGCCCTTTTTGGCGCGGAACATGCCAATGTCCAGCCCCATTCAGGGGCCCAGGCCAACATGGCTGTATACTTTGCCATGCTGCAGCCGGGAGATACCATTATGGGGATGAACCTGGCCCACGGCGGCCACCTTACCCACGGCAGCCCGGTAAACATGTCCGGCATGTACTTTAAGATCGTCCCTTATGGGGTTGACCCCAAGACAGAGCAGATCGACTACCAACAGCTGATTGAAACTGCCCGCCAGGTTAAACCGAAAATGATCGTGGCCGGAGCCAGCGCCTATCCCCGCAAACTGGATTTTGAGGCCTTTCGCCAGGCTGCCGATGCGGCCGGGGCCCTTTTAATGGTGGATATGGCCCATATTGCCGGCCTGGTGGCTGCCGGGGTGCATCCCAACCCGGTGCCCTTGGCGGAGTTTGTGACCAGCACCACCCATAAAACCCTGCGGGGTCCCAGGGGAGGTTTTATCCTGTGCAAGGCCGAATATGCCGCTAAGATCGACAAAGCCGTCTTTCCCGGCATCCAGGGAGGGCCCTTGATGCATGTGATCGCCGCCAAGGCAGTTGCCTTCCAGGAGGCCCTAAGGGATGACTTCCGGGCATACCAGCAGCAAGTGGTTATTAATGCCCGGACCTTGGCCGAAAAACTGCAGGAACGGGGCTACCGCCTGGTGTCCGGCGGTACTGACAACCACCTGATGCTGGTGGATCTGCGGTCAAAAAACCTGACCGGCAAGGAAGCAGAGCACATCCTGGATCAGGTGGGCATTACCGTCAATAAAAACGCCATTCCCTTTGACCCCATGAGCCCTAATGTAACCAGCGGAATCAGGGTCGGCACCCCCGCCATTACTACCCGGGGATTGGGCCCTGGAGACATGGATAAAGTGGCAGAAGCAATTGACACTGCTTTAACAGCTGGGGGGGACCCCGGTAGGATGGAAGCGGCCCGGGGTCTGGTCAGCCAGCTCTGCCGCCTGTACCCGCTGTATCACAGATGCTGCCCGCTCTAATACCCCCGCTCAGCACTCAATCTCGTGATCGTACGATGACGCTGCTGGAGTTGTGTTTTGCCCGATGTAGTCCATCCCGCTTATTGTTTGCGATTGAGTGCCGGGCGGCGGCCTAAGAGCGGCTACGCACCGCATTAACTGGCTCTAAGCCCAGCACTCAATCATTAGCAACAAGTAAGATGGCCTGCATCAGACAAGATACCAGCCGAGTCTTAGCACAATCGCTGATTGAGTGCTGGGCCAAGACCCAGTTGAACAGCCGACCGGCAATTATTAAAGGAGGGAGAGAAATGGCGGAAATCCATATCCTGGATCACCCTTTGATCCAGCATAAGCTGAGCATTATCAGGGATAAAAGCACCGGCGCCAAGGAATTCCGGGAACTGGTGGAGGAAGTGAGCATGCTGATGGCTTATGAAGTTACCCGGGATTTTCCCCTGGAAGACGGGGAAGTGGAGACACCGCTCGGACCGGCCAAGGCGCGGTATATCTGCGGCAAAAAAGTGGGCGTGGTGCCTATCCTGCGGGCCGGCCTGGGCATGGTCAGCGGTGTCTTGAAGCTGATCCCCACTGCCAAAGTGGGGCATATCGGCCTGTACCGGGATCCGGATACCCTGATGCCGGTAGAGTATTACTGCAAGCTGCCCCCAGATGTGCCCGAAAGGGACCTCATCGTGCTGGATCCCATGCTGGCTACCGGCGGTTCAGCTGCTGCCGCCATCCGTTTCCTCAAGGACCGGAGAGCCAAAAACGTCAAATTAATGTGTTTAATTGCCGCCCCGGAAGGCATCAAGAGGTTCCGAGAAGAACACGAAGACGTAGATATCTTTACTGCGGCAGTTGATTCCCACTTAAACGATCACGGTTATATCGTTCCCGGCCTGGGAGATGCCGGTGACCGCCTGTTTGGCACCAAGTAAGTAGGAGGTTTGAGATGCGGCCTGGCTGGGAAGAGTATTTTATGGAAATTGCCCTGGTGGTGTCGAAAAGGTCCACTTGTTTGCGCCGCCAGGTAGGTGCGGTTTTAGTCAAGGACCGCCGGCTTTTGACCACCGGCTACAACGGGGCTCCCCAGGGACTGTCCCACTGCCGAGAGGTGGGCTGCCTGCGCCAAAACCTGCAGGTCCCTTCAGGGGAAAGGCATGAACTTTGCCGCGGCCTGCATGCGGAGCAAAACGCTCTTATTCAGGGGGCGGTCCACGGGGTCAGTGTCCAGGGGTCAATCCTCTACTGCACCCACCAGCCCTGCGCCGTCTGTGCCAAAATGCTGGTCAATGCCGGCATCAGCAAGATTTTCACGGCAGAACCCTACCCGGACCACATGGCCATGGAGCTTCTCACGGCAGCAGGCATCCCGGTAATAACGGTTAGCACCTGAAAAAAGGGGGTATTTGTATAGTCAAGTTAAGAAACTACCTGCTTGCGGGCCTGATCGTGCTGTTGCCCCTTTTTATCACCTTTTATATTTTACAGTTTTTGTTCTATACCGTAGACGGCCTCTTGGCCCAACCCCTGGCCCTCCTGGGACTGGATATTAAAGGATTGGGTTTTGTCTTGACCCTGATCCTGGTGCTGGGAGCCGGTTTCTTGGCCAACAATATCTTTGGCCGGAGACTGATTGCCCTGATGGAGTGGTTGGTGGGCCGCCTCCCGATCATCAAAAGCATCTATTACGGGGTCAAGCAGATTATCGACGCCTTTTCTACCCAGCAGCGCTCCGCCTTTCAACGGGTCGTCCTGGTGGAATACCCCCGGCGGGGGATGTGGGCCCTGGCTTTTTTGACCGGTGCCGATTTTGCGGAACTGGAGCAAAAGACCGGCCATGAGCTGGTCAGTATCTTTCTTCCCACCACCCCCAACCCTACCTCGGGCTTTCTCGTGCTCCTGCCGAAAAGTCAGGTGCAACTGCTGGATATGACCGTTGATGAGGGGATGAAAATGATTATTTCCGGCGGGGTGGTAAAGCCTGCGGCCGGCAACAGACCCCCTCAGTCTTAAAGGAGGTTCCTATGGGACTGGTAAAACACCTGCAAGAGGTTTTTCCCCGGTTGAACCTTAACCCTACCATGGAGAGCACCATGATCAAGCTGGTGGAGGAATCAGGCGAGTTAGCCGAATTGATTGGCAAAGTCCGGGGGATGAGCGGCGAAGACAGAAACCAGGTAGTCTTGAAACTCCTGGCCCGGGACCTGAGCCGGGAGATCGCCGAAAGGATGGGCCGTCCTGGTGGGTTGGACTCAACCGAGATGGACAGCCTGATGCACCGCTACCGGGAACTCCGGCGGGCAGCGGAAGCCGGGGAACTGGCCGATCAGGCCATCGAAACCTGGATTGCCCGGGAGCTCTTGGACGTGATGCAGACCTGCGCCACCTTTGCTTACCAGCTGAACATCGACCTTGACGCCCTCCTGCAGGATCACCGGGCTAAGCTGGTGCGCCGTGGCTACCTGGCAGGATAAGTGAGGTAAATAATTAAAAGAAGGCTCAGTTCGATATTATGCCAATTATGGGATAGGCTGCATTGGTGATTACCCGCAAGGGGCAGGCCGTCCGACTAAGGCGGCAAAGCCGCCAAGTCTCCCGCACGGTGACTGAGTTCGAACAAGTATAAGAGCGCCGTCCGTTAACGGAGGTAACACCAAGGCAGCCAAGAACCCAGGAAAAAGGAGACCTTAATGACCATTAAAGTGATGGCGGTTTTTGGCACCCGGCCGGAGGCCATCAAAATGGCGCCGGTAATCCAGGAGATGCGAAAGTATCCGGGCCAATTTGATGTGAAAGTGGCGGTTACCGCCCAGCATCGAGAGATGCTGGATCAGGTAATGCGCCTTTTTGCCATTGAACCGGATTACGACTTAAACCTGATGCAGGCCGGCCAAACCCTGGAAGATATCACCTCCAGGGTACTCCAGGGCATGGCCGGTGTCTACCGCCAGGAACAGCCAGCCATGGTTCTGGTCCACGGCGATACCACCACCACCTTCGCTGCCGCCCTGGCGGCCTACTATGCCCAGATACCTGTAGGGCATGTTGAGGCAGGGCTGCGTACCGGCAACAAATATGCCCCCTTCCCGGAAGAAATCAACCGGCGGCTGACCGGCGCCTTGGCGGAACTGCACCTGGCGCCCACCCTTCAGGCCAGGGAGAACCTCCTGCGGGAAGGTGTGGCCGAAAAAAGTATTCATGTCACCGGCAATACGGTGGTTGATGCCCTGCTGGCTACTGTGCGGGAGCCCTGCCAGTTTTCCGATCCCGCCCTGGTTTCCTTAGATCCCAACCTGCGCTGGCTCCTGGTTACCGCCCACCGCAGAGAAAACTGGGGTGAGCCCATGGAGCAGACCTTTCTGGCATTAAAAGACCTTTTAGGCCAGTTTCCGGACACTGGCGTCCTTTTCCCCGTGCATAAAAACCCGCGGGTAAGAGAGCTAGCCGAATACATCCTGGGGGGGATCCCCCGCTGCCTCCTGGTGGAGCCAATGGACTACCTCCCCTTTGTTCATCTGATGCACCGCTGTTACCTGGTGTTAACCGACTCGGGAGGCATGCAGGAGGAAGCCCCCGCCTTGGGGAAACCAGTCCTGGTTTTGCGGGACACCACCGAAAGACCGGAGGCAATAGCCGCAGGGACGGTCAAACTGGTGGGGACCAGCCGCCGCCGGGTTTTTGAGGAGGCAGCCTTACTCCTCCGGGATAAAGAGGCCTACGCCCGGATGGCCACTGCGGTAAACCCCTACGGGGACGGCCAGGCCGCCCGGCGTACCGCCGAGGCTCTTCTGTACCACTTCGGCCGTTCGGCCTCTCCGCCAGATCCCTGGTTGCCATAAATCAAAATAATAACCATTATTAGAAGCATTTGGGGCAGAAGGTATTGCAGCCAGGCTCTTGTCATGTTAAACTGTTCACAAGGTGTTGGGCCAAGCCCAGGCTGCCAGCCCCCTCACCTGGATTCGCATTCTTAAAATTAAGAAAATATATGAAAATAGAAAAAGGATTTTTCTGTTCTACGTAGAATTTCTATTACTTTAATTGTGCGGCTCCGGGAAAGGGTTCATGTATAAACAAATCATGGTAAGGAAAATTTAACACCAGTTGAATGAATTTTGCCAAATTGAGGGGTTCCAGTGAAGAAGTTGGCGGATTACACCCGGTATACCAGTCTGGCGCTTTCCTTTGGCATCCTGATGGCAGGCAGCCTGTACCTGGGTTACCTTGGGGGCGACTGGCTGGACAGGAAATTAGGCACCTTTCCTTTTTTTTTGGTAATAGGACTAGTCCTGGCCGCGACCTATGCCCTGTTCAGCATGGTTACCCGGCTGCGCTCACTGGGTAACCCGCCCGGTCCGGGAGATGATTGGCGCAAAGACGGAGAACCCCCCAAAGAGAACTAGCGTTTAATAAGCAGGCGGAGTGGAACCTATGGGCCGAAAAATTAGTTATATGATAGGGCTTAGCCTGCTTCTGGCCGGCTTGGCCTATTTTCTGGGTTATGCGGGAATAACTTGGGGGGTGTTAGCAGGCTTGCCGGTGGCGGTGTTCAACCACTGGCTGGTAGCTTCAGCCGTAATCCCAGCAGGCGGGCGACCTCCCACAGCCCTTTTCGGCCGCTCCATGGCCAGGCTCTTGCTTTCCCTGGCTGTATTGACGGCCTCTTTGCTGGTCAGCGTTGATTTTACCCTGGGTGTGGCCATAGCTCTCCTGACCAACATGGTTACTTACCTGGGAGATGTCTGGCAGGCCATCCGGCTGATCCAAAACACCGGACAAAAAAGTGATTAGCCTTTCGAAACGGAGGGATTATGATTGCAGGAGAAGCTGCAAAAACTGGCGGAGATCATGGAACACCTTTCGCCCCACCCGGTATTTCACCTGGGGCCCATCCCGGTCAGCAGCACCGTTGTGAACACCTGGATCATGATGGCCGTGCTTTTTACCGGGGTCTTTTTGGCCACCCGGCGGTTGGGCCAGCTGCCACGGGGCAGCCAGCATCTGGTTGAACTGGTGATCGAATTTATCTGGAGCATAGCTCACGGTTTGCTGGGGAAACACGGCCGGCACTTCCTGTTCCTGGTCGGCACCTTGTTCGTTTTTATCCTGACTTTGAACCTGGCCTGGTTCATTCCGGGGATGAAGCCCCCCACCATTGATTACAGCACAACCGCCGCCTTCGGGGTTTCCACGATTGTCCTGGTCCAGTTGATTCATATCAAAGAAAAGGGTATCGGGTCCTATGTCAAGCACTGGGTGGCCCCCAGCCCTCTGTTGGCGCCTTTGAATATCATTGAAGAGTTTGTCAAACCCGTATCTCTCTCACTCCGTCTTTTCGGCAATATGTTTGGCGAAAAAATGGTTGTGACAATCCTGTTTTTGCTGGCACCCATTTTTGTACCGGTCCCGGTTATGCTCCTCGGGGTATTGATGGGTTTAATTCAGGCTTTTGTGTTTACCCTGTTAACCACAACCTACCTGGCAACCCACCTGCACGGCCACTAAACGGCGCCCCGTTCGCACTTTGATGAACTGATTGCTTGAAGGGAGGGGAGAAATCATGGAATGGGCCATAGTTGGTATCGGTCTCACAATTGCCATTGCTGCGCTGGGTTCTGCTATTTCCCAGGGTAATGTGGCGTCTCGGGCTATGGAAAGCATCGCCCGCCAGCCGGAAGCCTCCGGCAATATCCAGACAGCTCTGCTGCTGTCACTGGCTTTTATCGAGGCGTTAACGCTCTTTTCCTTCGTTATTGCCATTCTGCTCTGGACCAAGATCTAACACGAAGGGATTGGCACGGGAAACTGGGCGGATAAGAGATTAGCAGCGCTCTTGCTCTTATTCGCCCAACTGTTATTTATTTTTAGCCAAGGCAAACAACGCCGGCGGCCCTGGCCTGCCGGCTGAGCAATAATGTTTTGATACCTGAGAGCTAAGCAGCAAGAACTATCCCAGAGGGGAGGTACCATGTTTTGGCGGCAATTTTAGAAGCCCTGCACTTGGACCCCTGGACTTTCTTATTTCAAATCATAAATCTTCTGATTGTCATGGGTGTGCTCTATATTCTCCTTTGGAAGCCGGTGGGCAAACTCCTGGAAGAGCGGGAGCACCGGATTGAAAGCCAACTGAAAGACGCTGCCCAGGCCAAGGAACAATCCGAGCAATTATTGCGGGAGTACGAAGCCAAGATGGCCGGGGTAAAACACGAAGCCCATGAGGTTATTGCCAAAGCGACCAAGCTGGGAGAGGAAATGCGGGAGGACCTGGTGGCCAAAGCCAGGGAAGAAGCTGAACGCGCTCTCAGCAAAGCCAAGGCAGAGATCCAGGCGGAAAAAGCCAAAGCTCTGGCTGCCATTAGGGAGGAAGCGAGTACTTTGGCCGTGTTGGCTGCGGCCAAGGTACTGGAGCGCGACATCAATACCGATGACCACCGGCGCCTTGTGCGAGAATTCATTCAAGAGGTGGGCGAAAAGCAATGAGCGATGTAACCATCGCCCGGCGCTATGCCCGGGCTCTGTTTGAGCTAGCTCTTGAGCGGGGCCAGATGGCGGCCGTTGACGAGGATCTGGCCGCCTTGATTAAGCTGATCCAGGAGAACCAGGACTTAAAGCGCTTTCTCGCTGATCAGCTGATTGGCCCCGAGCGGAAAAAAGAATTGGTGCAAACCGTCCTTGCCGGCGCCCTTTCCAAGACAACCCTGCATTTTATCATGCTGGTAATCGACAAAAGGCGAGAGAGGCTCCTGGAGGTAATGTACCGGGAGTTCCGGTCCTGCATAAACCAGTCAGCCAATATCCTTGAAGGGGAAGTGGGTTCAGCCGTTCCCCTGGACCGAGAGGACCTGGCTCAACTGGAAGAAAAACTATCTGCCGCAATAAAGAAAAAGGTGCTTTTAACCAACCGGGTGGAACCGGCACTAATTGGTGGGCTGGTGGTAAAGCTGGGAGACCGGGTCTATGACGGCTCTCTTCGCTACCGGCTGACTGCCCTTAAGCAAAAGCTGCGGCAAACTGACTTTAGCCAGATAGGGGTGACACAATCCTCATGAGTTTGCGACCGGATGAGATCAGTTCCATCCTGAAAGAGCAGATCGCCCGCTATGAGTCCGATATGGAAGTTGCTGATGTAGGGACCATCATCCAAGTGGGAGACGGCATCGCCCGGCTTTATGGCCTGGAAAAAGCCATGGCCGGCGAATTGCTGGAATTTCCCGGCGGCGTTTACGGCATGGTCTTGAACCTGGAAGAGGACAATATCGGGTGCGTTATCTTGGGGCCTTATTCCCATATCAAGGAAGGCGACCAGGTCAAGCGGACGGGGCGCATCGTGGAAGTGCCCGTAGGGGAAGCCCTCATCGGCCGGGTAGTTAACGCCTTGGGACAGCCCTTGGACGGCAAAGGGCCCATCCAGACCGACCGTTTCCGCCCTATTGAATCTCCGGCGCCAGGGGTGGTTTACCGCCGGTCCGTTCACCAGCCCCTGCAGACCGGCCTGAAAGCCCTTGATTCCTTAGTGCCCATCGGACGGGGCCAGCGGGAATTGATCATCGGCGACCGCCAGACAGGGAAGACAGCGGTGGCCGTTGATACCATCATCAACCAGAAAGGCCAGGGCGTGACCTGCATTTACGTTGCGATTGGCCAAAAGGCCTCAACCGTGGCAGGAGTAGTGGCTAAACTGGAAGAGCACGGGGCCATGGATTATACCATCGTGGTATCGGCCACCGCCAGCGAACCGGCTCCCCTTCTTTATATTGCCCCCTATTCCGGCTGTGCCATGGGCGAATATTTTATGTACGAAAAGCACCAGGATGTCCTGGTGGTCTATGACGACCTCTCCAAACAGGCCGCCGCTTACCGGGAACTTTCCCTCTTGCTCCGCCGGCCGCCTGGCCGGGAAGCGTACCCGGGAGACGTGTTCTACCTGCATTCCCGCCTGTTGGAGCGGGCAGCCAAGCTGAATGACGAACACGGTGGCGGTTCCCTGACTGCTTTGCCGATTATTGAGACCCAGGCCGGCGATGTTTCCGCCTATATCCCCACCAACGTGATCTCCATTACCGATGGCCAAATCTTCCTGGAATCAGACCTGTTTTATGCCGGGATCCGCCCAGCCATCAACGTGGGCATTTCCGTTTCCCGGGTTGGCGGCTCAGCCCAGATCAAGGCTATGCGGCAGGTAGCCGGCCGGCTCAGGCTGGACCTGGCCCAGTACCGGGAACTGGCCGCTTTTGCCCAGTTCGGCTCTGACCTGGATAAAGCCACCCAGGCCCGCCTGGCTAGAGGCCAGCGGATGGTAGAGATTTTGAAACAAGGCCAGTATCAGCCCATGCCGGTTGAGGAGCAGGTAACTGTAATCTATGCAGCGGTCAACGGTTACCTGGACGATATCCCTGTCAGCAAAGTGCGGCAGTTTGAGGTGGAATTTCTGAAGTTTGTCCGGAAAAATTATGCCAGCCTTTTGGCTGGCATCCGGGAAAAGAAACAGCTGACCGACGAGCTGCTTGCTCAACTGAAAGAGGCCATTGCAGAGTATAAAAAGATGTTTGAATAAGGCAGGCAATTGATTGCAATAAAGGTGGTGACGAGACTTGCCGGGCATGCGGGACATCAAGCGGCGCATCCGCAGTATTAAGAGCACCCAGCAGATCACCAAGGCCATGAAAATGGTAGCAGCAGCCAAGCTGCGGAAAGCCCAAGCCGCCGTTACAGCCGCCAGGCCTTATGTGGCAAAACTGCATGAGGTCATGGACCGGCTCTTGGCAGGGACAGAATATAATCACTGGATGATGGAAGAGCGGCCCAAAAGCCGGGTAGGTTATGCCGTGATTACCGCCGACAGGGGCTTATGCGGCGGCTATAACGCCAATATCATCAGGCTGGCCGAACAGCAGCTGAAACAAACCCCAGAGGGGGCTGCCGTTGTGGCGGTAGGCAAACGGGGTAATGACTACTTCCGCCGCCGTCAGGTTGAGATAGAAAGGTGCTATGAGGACCTGGGAGACAACCCTAGTTTCATTCAGGCCAGGGAACTGACCCGGGAACTGGTGCGCCTTTTTAAAGAAGGGTATTTCGATGTCGTCTACCTGGTCTACAACAAATTCATTTCAGCTATCCGGCACCAGCCTGTAGTGGTCCAGCTCCTGCCCATTATTCCCGCTCCAGGGGAAGGGAAGGAGGGGGAGGAAACGGAATACTTGTACGAACCCTCCCAGGCCGGAGTGCTGGATCAGCTCTTGCCCCGCTATGTAGAGGTCATGGTTTACCAGGCTTTACTGGAGGCTAAGGCCAGTGAGCACGGGGCCAGGATGACTGCCATGAGCTCCGCCACGGACAACGCGGCGGAAATGATTGATAAATTGACCTTATCCTTTAACAGAGCCCGCCAGGCCGCCATCACCAAGGAAATCAATGAGGTGGTGGGCGGCGCCCAGGCTCTGCGGTAATGCCGTTCAACTGGGTCTTGGCTTCAGACGAAGGATGAAGCTTAGATTCGACCAGTTCTTGGCTCCGGTTTGCCGGAGATTAGAACTGGTTAATCCCATAGGGGGCCAGTTAATGCAGGGGCGTAGCCGCTCTTAGGCCGCCGCTTATTAGAAGAAGCGGGGGTATTAGAGCGGATAGCCATATGTGAAAAGGGAGGTATTTCTTTGAACAAAGGTAGAGTAGTTCAGGTAATCGGCCCGGTGGTAGACGTCCGTTTTGATACAGGGCACCTGCCTGACCTGTACGATGCCATCCTGATCAAGAGCGAAGATCAGGCGGAATTGGGCGGCCGTACCTTCAACATTACTATGGAAGCCATGCAGCACTTGGGGGACAATACCGTCAGGTGCGTGGCCCTTTCCTCTACCGATGGTTTGCAGCGGGGAATGTGGGCAGTGAACACCGGCGAGCCCATCCGGGTAGCGGTAGGGAGACCTACCCTGGGCCGGATGATGAACGTTCTGGGGGAACCTATTGATGAAATGGGTCCGGTGGAATCCCAGGAAACCTTGCCTATTCACCGGCCGGCTCCATCCTTTGAACACCAAAACCCCTCGACCGAGATCCTGGAAACAGGGATTAAAGTAGTTGATTTACTGGCGCCTTACGCCAAGGGAGGAAAAGTTGGCCTATTTGGCGGCGCCGGGGTTGGTAAAACCGTTTTGATTATGGAACTGATCCGCAATATCGCCTACGAGCACGGCGGTTTCTCTGTTTTTGCCGGGGTGGGCGAGCGGACCAGGGAAGGGAACGACCTCTGGCATGAAATGCGGGAGTCCGGTGTTATTGATAAGACCACCCTGGTCTTCGGCCAGATGAACGAGCCGCCCGGCGCCCGTCTGCGGGTGGGCCTGACAGGCCTGACCATGGCCGAGTATTTCCGGGATGAAGAGGGCCAAGACGTACTTCTCTTTATTGATAATATCTTCCGGTTCACCCAGGCCGGTTCCGAGGTATCCGCTCTCCTGGGCCGGATGCCCTCTGCTGTAGGTTACCAGCCAACCCTGGCTACGGAGATGGGCGCCCTGCAGGAGCGGATCACTTCTACCAAGAAGGGTTCCATCACTTCCGTCCAGGCCATTTATGTGCCGGCCGACGACTTGACCGACCCGGCGCCGGCTACCACCTTTGCCCACCTTGACGCCACAACCGTCTTGTCCCGCCAGATTGCGGAGCTGGGGATTTATCCGGCAGTGGACCCCCTTGATTCCACTTCCCGGATTTTAGACCCCCGGGTCTTAGGTGAGGAGCATTACCAGGTGGCCAGGGGAGTGCAGCAGGTCCTCCAGCGTTATAAAGAACTGCAGGATATTATCGCTATCCTGGGGATGGATGAATTGTCGGAAGAAGACAAATTGACCGTGGCCCGGGCCAGGAAGATCCAGCGTTTCCTGTCCCAGCCCTTCCACGTGGCTGAAGCCTTTACCGGGCAGCACGGTGTGTATGTGCCCCTGAAGGAAACCATACGGGGCTTTAAAGAGATCCTGGCCGGCCAGCATGACAAGCTGCCTGAACAGGCCTTCTACATGGTTGGAACCATCGACGACGCCGTAGCCAGAGCCAAGGAATTGGCCTAAGGGGGCAAGAGGATGACAGAGAAGACCCTGATCCTGGAAATAGTTACGCCTGAGCGGGTGCTAATGCGGGAAGAAGTAGCGACAGTTGTGGTTCCGGCAGCTTTTGGCTACCTGGGTGTCTTGCCGGGCCATGCCCCCCTGGTGACCGGGTTGACTCCCGGAGTAGTCAGGTTCCGTTCCGGGGATGGAACCCACCGGCTGGCCATTGGCGGCGGTTTTATGGAGATAGCTGGCAATAAAGTGGTCCTCTTGGCCGATACCGCTGAGCGGGCCGAGGATATTGATGTGGCTAGGGCCCAGCGGGCCTATGAACGGGCCTGCCAGCGTCTGAAACGCCGGGGCCAGGATGTGGACGAACTCCGGGCAGAAGCTGCCCTGAAGCGGGCCGTTGCCCGGCTGAAAGCCGCGAGACAGTAAGCTGTGGGGGTAACGCCCAGGCAGCCTTTCAACTGGGTCTTGGCTTTTTGCGGGGGATTGTTTCCCCCGCTCGTGCTTAGATTCGACCAGTTCTTGGCTCCGGTTTACCGGAGCCAAGAACTGGTTAATCCCAAAGGGGGCCAGTTAATACAAGGGCGCAGCCGCTCTTAAAATGAGCCAGGCCACTAATTATTCATTGATTTACCGTGGCCTGAAAGCGAATTTCATGCCCGGCTTCATTGGCTGCAATCAAATTTTATTCCTTGCCGGGCATTTAATGAGCCAGGCCACAAGTTATACATTAATTGAACGTGGCCTGAAAGCGAATTTCATGCCCGGCTTCATTGGCTGCAATCAAATTTTATTCCTTGCCGGGCATATCCCGCCGCTTCAAAGAAGCGTAGGCTTAAGAGCGGGCAGCCATCTGTGATAAAATGTTTCCCGGATCTTGGCGGATTGTTCCGTTTCTTTCCCAAGAAATAACACGCTTCTTTTGCAGGAAATCGGGTAGACAAGTAGAATTATAGCACTCGATTGCTTTATCAACTAAAAGCAATTAACCAAAGGGCACGTAGGCCGCGGTAATTTAACCGCGGCCTACGTGTTGTGCGTCCTCTGCATTCTTCTGTTGTGTCCGTTTCTTGATGTTTTCCAATTCTCCAGTTTGCTCTAATTCCTCAAAATTGCCTTTTACTTCCTGTTGAAGCGTTTCCTGATTTTCCTTCAGGTTAATGACATATATTTTTTTTCAATTACCATAATTTGCCTCGTGATTTCACCGAGCCCGGCAAATTATACAATATCCTTGACAAAGGCAAGGACTTCCAATAAAATTGTAAGTAATATTAAAAAATTGGCTGAAGACAACCATTCAACTGGGTCTTGGCTTTTTGCGGGGATTGTTTCCCTTGCTCGTGCTTAGGGCCAGTTAATACAGAGGCGTAGCCGCTCTTAAAATGAGCCAGGCCACTAATTAAAATGTGGCCTGAAAGCGAATTTCATGCCCGGCTTCATTGGCTGCAATCAAATTTTATTCCTTGCCGGGCATTTAATGAGCCAGGCCACTAATTATTCATTGATTTACCGTGGCCTGAAAGCGAATTTCATGCCCGGCTTCATTGGCTGCAATCAAATTTTATTCCTTGCCGGGCATATCCCGCCGCTTGGAGAAGCAAAGGGTTAGAGCGGGTAGCCATCTGTGATAAAATGGAAAATAGCGGGTAAAGGAAGTGGCTGATGGCAAATGAGTTCCAAACTGCATCCCTTGCTGGCTCAGTTGATCCCGGTCGCTAACGGCATCGTGGCTACCTTTGGCGAAAAGCACTGCGAAGTGGCCATCCACGATTTAAAAGATCCCCAACATTCTCTGCAATACCTGGTTGGGAGCATCACCGGACGGAAAGTGGGGGCCCCCATCACCAACATTGTTCTGGAAGCTCTGAAACGGAACAGGGATCACACTCCCGACCTGTATAACTATGGGAGCAAAACTAAGGACGGGAAAATCCTCAAGTCATCCACCATCTTTATCCGGGAAAGCGGTAAAATCATCGGGTGCCTGTGCCTCAATTTCGACCTGACGGAATTCAAGCTGGCTGAGCAGATCCTGCACGAGTTTTGCACTGTGGCCGAATTGAAACAGACCGGGCTTTCAGAGGTGCAGGAGCAGTTTGCCCAGGATGTGGGCGAGGTCCTGAAAAGCATGGTGGAAAACGTCATTGAGCATGTGGGCACTCCGGTGGCCTTAATGCACAAGGAAGAAAAGGTGACAGTAGTCCAGCTCTTGGAGGAGCGAGGAGTATTCCTCATCAAAGGGGCAGTGGAGTATGTGGCCCAATCCCTGGGCGTCTCCAAATATACCATCTACAATTACCTGGATGAAGTCAGGGTCTTGGACAAATCAGTTATTAAAGCATAGAAGAGCGGTGTGATGTCAAGTAGTTAACTGGAAATTTAAGTCCAAATCGGCCGCTGCTCATAGTATACAAGGAGGCAAAAAGCATGGAAAAGGTACAAGTACTTACAGAAAAGGCTCCGGCCGCCATCGGGCCTTATTCCCAAGGGATCAAATTTAAAAACTTAGTTTTTACCTCCGGTCAAATTCCCCTGGACCCTGTCACCGGGAGCACTGTGGGAGCAGATGTCGCCGCCCAGACCATCCAGGTGATGGAGAACCTGAAAGAAGTCCTGCTGGCAGCCGGCGCGTCTCTGGAAACCGTTGTTAAAACCACCGTTTTCCTAAAAGACATGGGCAAATTCGCTGAATTTAACAGCATATATGCCCAGTACTTTAAAGAACCTTTCCCGTCCCGTTCCTGTATCGAAGCTGCAGCCCTCCCTAAAGGGGTCTTGGTAGAAATCGAAGCGGTAGCCTATATTCCCGAGCAATAATTCATCCCGGAGGTGCTTCCATGACTTTCCTTTCTCATCTTGAATGCCCCAAGTGTGCCAAAACCTATGATGCCCACCAGGTGCAGGGCCTATGCCAGTGCGGCAGCCCCTTGCTGGTACGGTACAATCTGGCCGCCATGCAGGGTTTGTCAAAAGATATCCTGCAAGGCCGCACCAGCACCCTTTGGCGCTACGAAGAATTTTTGCCTGTGGTTAATAATGATAATATCGTGACTCTGGGCGAAGGCTTGACACCTATTCTAAACATGCCCGAACTGGGCCGGTATTTGGGTTTTGAAAACCTTTACCTGAAAGACGAAGGCTTAAACCCTACCGGCACCTTTAAAGCCCGCGGCGCTGCCTTGGGGGTTTCCCGGGCAAAGGAACTTGGCATCAAAAAGATTGCCATGCCTACTGCCGGCAATGCCGGCGGTGCCTGGTCAGCCTACGGGGCCAGGGCCGGGATTGAAATGATCGTGGCCATGCCGGAAGATGCGCCGGAAATGGCCAAGAAGGAGTGCGTAGCCTACAACGCCACCACCTACCTGGTCCAGGGCCTGATTTCTGACGCCGGCAAGATTATTAACAAAGGGGTCCAGGAGTACGGCTGGTTCGAGGCCTCCACCCTGAAAGAACCATACCGCATTGAAGGAAAAAAGACCATGGGCCTGGAGATTGCCGAACAGTTCAACTGGGAATTGCCCGATGCAGTGCTTTATCCAACAGGCGGCGGTGTAGGTATTATCGGCATCTGGAAGGCCTTGCTGGAACTGCGGGAAATCGGCTGGATTAAGGGCAAGCTTCCCAAGATGATTGCTGTCCAGGCAGAAGGCTGTTCCCCGATTGTCAAGGCTTATCAACAGGGCCTGAAACACTCGGAGTTCTTTGAAGGGGCCAATACCATTGCCGGCGGGATCAGGGTGCCGAAAGCCCTGGGAGACTTCCTGGTCTTAGAGGCTGTCTACGACAGCGGCGGCACTGCTATAGCTGTCAGCGACGAGGAAATTATGGAATCCTTAATGGAGACCGCCAAGTATGAAGGGATGCTGATTTGTCCGGAGGGAGCCGCGACTGTAGCAGCGGTTAAAAAGTTGAAAGCCAGCGGTTTCCTGGATCCGGCAGAAAAGGTTGTCCTCTTAAATACCGGCTCCGGTCTAAAATATCCCGAATTGGTCCGTGCTGAGCTGCCGGTTCTGCCCAAAGACGGCAGGATAGTTTTGTAAAGGCGGGGGAACGAATGAAAGAAAAAGTGCTGGGTATCTTGGGGGGACTGGGCCCGGCTGCTACTGTAGACCTGTTTCAGAAGATCATCGAGGCTACCCCAGCCCGGATCGACCAGGAACACCTGAGGATCCTCATTGATAACAACCCCAAGATACCTTGCCGGGTGAAAGCGCTGAAAAAAGCGGGTCCCAGCCCGGTGCCGGGGGCAACATCGCTTCCTTTATCGCCTATAATGAAACCAAACGTTTCTCCAAACAGGCTGACCAGCTTGGCAAGGGTTCCCTTGTATCCCCCTTAATAGCCGACTGGAAAAAGAAGAAATCAGCCAAGCAGGGACTGGCTGCTTAACCGGTATAACCATGAAAGGAGGGCTCGCCCATGTCAATGCGCCAAATTAATTACCTGGTAGTGGCCATTCTCGGGGTGGTTACCGTGATGTTTTACCTGGCTTCTGGTGAAATCTACCCCCCAAGCCACATCTATCCCCTAACCTTGATTTACCTGTTGGGCTTCCTGCTGGTGGTAATGCTGGTTGTCAACCTGTTTTTCGCCGGCGCTGCGCAAACGGTTAAGCCGTTTGCCAACACAAGAAAGCGGCGGGTGTTGGGAGTTACCGTCGCTTCCGTAGTCTATAATGAGCAAGGCCACTAATTATTCATTTATTTACCGTGGCCTCAAAGCGAATTTCATACTCGGCTTCATTATGATAATGCAATTTTATCCCTGTGGTTTTGAACAACAAGCGGGAGATCGTGGCAGCGGTGGCTGGCCATTACCTGGAGGCCCACCGGGCCGGGGTGGCCAAGGCCCGCCAGATTGCCGAAGTGAAGGCCCCGGGAGCAGCAGACCTGGTGGTGGTGGCGCCAGGCGGCTTCCCCAAAGACGCCAATCTCTACCAGGCGCAAAAGGCCCTCTACCATGCGGGGGCGGTGGTCAAGCCCGGCGGCAGGATCATTCTGGTAGCGGAAGGTTCCGAAGGAAGCGGCGACCGGTTGTTTGAAGAAACCATGGCTGCCTGGCCAACCCCCGAAGAGGTGGTCAAAGACTTCGAATCCCGGGAATTCCAGCTGGGAGTCCACAAGGCCTACCTGTGGGCCCGCACTCTGACCAAGGCCCGGACTATCCTGGTTTCCTCCCACCTGCCTGAGGGTCTCGCCAAGATCATGATGGTGGAACAGGTAGGGACCTTGCAGGCAGCCTTGGATAGGGTGACTCCCCACCTGCCGGAAGACGCCCAGGTAATCCTGATGCCCAAGGCATCCTCCACCATTCCGGTACTCTAATCCTGTTTTTTCGTCCCCTATCCCCTATTTTTGGTTTCCACCCGGTTTGCTTTCGGCAGGCCGGGTTTTTTTGCGGGGAAAATCCGCCAAGGGGGAATATCCAGGTAACTTCTGGCAACAATAGGTACTGAGACACTGCCGCTGATGCCGAAAAGGGTAACTGCGGTTTTTGGGAGGTACCTATGAAAAAAACCCTATTAGCCATTATTTTTTTATCCTCCTTTTTCAGCCTTTATTTTAACGCCCCGGTACCGACTGCCGGGGTCAAGAGCCCAGTCGAGGACGTCCTCTGCCAGTCCTTTGAGGCCAGCGGCGCGGAATTCCACCGGGTTAAGGTACAGGCCTGGGCTTTGGTCAACACCTCATTTTTGCAGCCAAAAGAACTGGAAGCCCTGGCTTACCAGGCGGCCAAAGCCCTGGGTGACGAAAAAAGGCTTAATTCCTCTCTGGAACAGGCCAAGCATTTTACCGGGGTAACCCTGGAAGGGGAAGTTGGGGCGGGAACCTATGTGCAGATTGTTGCCCAAACCCTGGAGAACCTCCCCGAAGCTGTGCGCGGGGGGAATGAGACCTTTCTTCTGATCAACCTGGCCCACAGCCGCGACATGTATGCCCTCCCATGGTGGCAGGAACAGGTTAGGACGGCCTTCCGGCAATTTGGGGGTGAACCCCATGTCTTGGTGGCTATTACCGGTGCCTTTCCTGGTTACCTGAGCCAGCGTGAATCCGCGGCCCAGGTGAAAAAAGTCTTGCAAGCGGCTCAGGCAAAATGGGTAGAAGGGATGACGGAAGGAAATCTAATCAGTGTCAGCGGGTATACTAACAGCATTCAGAATTACCTGGTGATCGGCGGCCGCAGGGTCAACATCAATGTGGCCCTCCGTTACCATGACACTGATGACCGGACCTACCTGGATATCGGTTCTCCCTTGCTGGATGGGGAATATTAACAACTGGGTTTAACGAAAAATAAACCAAGCTGTGGCAGGAACCCCGATGTTTTTGCCGAACATATTACGAAAATCAGGCTGCCTTCCCCGCCAGGGCCAAGAGCCGCCGGTGGTGAGCCAGGCTTAGGGCATCAAAAATGAAGACAAAAGGACTCAGGAGGCATCAACCTTGGAAAAACTGATTATTACCGGCGGGACTCCCTTGCATGGGACCATCCCGGTGAGTGGAGCAAAAAACGCGGTGCTACCCATCATTGCAGCCTCCCTCTTGGCAGAAGGTCCTTGCAGGTTAATGGACATCCCGGATCTGGCCGATGTGGCCACTATTTCCGAGGTTCTGACAACCCTGGGAGCCAAGGTTTCGCCGCTCGCTGGCGGCGAATTAACCATAGATTGCGGGCAGATTGCCAATGTGGAAGCCCCGTATGAGTATGTGCGCCGCATGCGGGCCTCCTTCCTGGTGATGGGGCCCCTGCTGGCCCGGATGGGCAGGGCCAGAATGTCCATGCCCGGCGGCTGTGCTATTGGCACCCGGCCCATTGACCTGCACCTGAAAGGGCTGGCCGCCTTAGGGGCCAGCATCAGCCTGGGGCACGGGCGGATTGAGGCCAGTGTCCACCAGCGGCTGAGCGGAGCCAGGGTTTACCTGGACTTTCCCAGCGTGGGAGCTACCGAGAACATCATGATGGCTGCCACCTTGGCCAAAGGCACCACCATTATTGAAAACGCCGCTGAAGAACCGGAGATAGTAGACCTGGCCAACTTCCTCAACTCCATGGGGGCCAGGGTGTTCGGCGCCGGCACCAACATCATTCGAATCGACGGGGTAGAACATTTAAAGGGCGGCATCCATGCCGTCATCCCCGACCGGATCGAGGCAGGGACTTACATGGTGATGGCGGCGGCTACCGGCGGGAACGTCCTGGTGGAAAACGTCATTGTCGACCACTTAAAACCGGTGGTGGCCAAGCTCTTAGAGGCCGGTGTTTGTATTTACGAAGAAAACGGCGGGATCCGGGTGCGGGCCAAAAATCCCCTGACCTCCGTAGACATCAAGACCCTGCCTTACCCCGGCTTCCCCACAGACATGCAGGCCCAGATGATGGCTTTGATGACAGCAGCCAAGGGCACCAGCGTGATCGTGGAAACCGTGTTTGAAAACCGCTTCATGCATGTTAACGAGCTGAAGCGGATGGGCGCAAATATAGTCATTGAGGGCCACAGCGCAGTTGTAAAAGGAGTCCCCCGCCTGACCGGAGCGCCGGTTAAGGCCACAGACCTGCGAGCCGGTGCCGCTTTGGTGGTGGCTGGACTCATGGCTGAAGGCAAAACCGAAATCGCTGCTATTCATCATATCGATCGGGGCTACGAAAACCTGGTAGACAAACTGCGGGGCATCGGCGCCAAGATTGAGCGGGAAGAACGGCCCGACCAGGAATGCTATAAATCCTGCCCTTAAAGGAATAATAATTTTTCTCCAAAACCCTGAGCGGATTGGCCAGGGTTTTTCGCCATTTATTTCGTTTTTGTTATAGACAGGCCCGAGATTTTGGTATAAAATATTTTTATGGTACAATTGGCGGAAACCGCAACAGGTTGATTGTTGCCGGCCGCCGGCGGAGGCCTGAGAGGAGGAGGAGCAGCAATGCTGTACCAGCAGTTAAATGTTTTTAAGGTAGTAGCTGAAAACGGCAATATTACCCTGGCAGCCAAAAAGCTGCACATGAGCCAGCCAAGCATCAGCCTGCAGATCCAGAGCCTGGAAAACCACTACGGGGTGATCCTCTTTAATCGCAGCAATAAAGGGGTTTACCTGACTGAGGCGGGAAAACTCCTTTATCAGTATTCAATTAAAATACTGGATCTCCTGCAGGAAGCCCAGGAACGGGTAGCTGAATTAGGCGCCGATGCCCGGGCCACCATTACCCTGGAAGCTACCTTTACCGTCGGAGAGTACCTGGCCCCGCGGATTATGGGTTACCTTTATCAAACCCGGCCTGAACTGGAGGTAAAACTTAAGATTGCCAACACGGAAACCACCTACCAGGACGTCTTAGAAAAGAATGTGCAGCTTGGCCTTATTGAAGGCCCGGTCCAGCCGCACCGGGAACTGGTGGTGGAAAAGTTCTGGGAAGACGAGCTGGTCGTAGTGGTACCCTACTTCCATAACTGGGCCAAGCGAGACAAGGTTAGTTTGGAGGAACTAAGAGAAGAAAAAATCATCCTGCGGGAAGAGGGTTCAGGTACCAGGAAGGTAGTGGAAAATGCCCTGGCAGCCAGAGGCCTGAATATAGAAGAGATGAACGTGGCTATGGAACTCGGGAGCATCCAGGCGATTAAAGAAGTGGTAGCTGCCGGTTTGGGGGTTTCCATCCTTTCCAGTCTGACCGTACGGAAGAACAGTGAGGCCAAGTTGTTCCGGACTCTGCAAATTGAAGGCGGGCCTATTGCCAGGCCTTTGAGTCTGGTGCGCCATGCTACAGCCCACCAGGGTCCCCACGTGTTATTTGTGGTTGATCTGCTTCATGATCATGAAAAACTAAAAAGCATCCTGGCCGCGGATTCCCTAGTCGAACCGGAGTGCGAAACCATTGCGGGCGAAGGTTAACCGGCAAGCCCGGTGCAAGCAGCACCGCGGCAGACTTGAAAATAAGTAAACTCAGTAGCCCGGCCAAATGCCGGGTTTTTCCTTTCATAGGGCATAATTTAATCTAAAGCCTCATAAACATGTTCTGAAAAGCCTGTCCCGTATAAACAGGAGACAGGAAGGAGGACTGTAATGAGGCGAACATTGCTGGCTCTTTTATCCATTTTTTTAGTAGTCGTCATCCTTGTTCCGGCCGGGGTAATCTGGCTGTTTTCCGGCCCGGGAGACCGGGTGCGGGTGGAAACCGGCGGCCCGAATATCCGGCTCCTTTTCCACCAGACCGGACAAGTCAAGGAAATACCCCTTGAGGAATATCTGGTCGGGGTAGTAGCGGGGGAAATGCCGGCAGAGTTTCATATAGAAGCCCTAAAGGCCCAGGCAGTGGCTTCCCGGACTTATGCCTTAAAGAGAATCATGCAGCGCGCCACTGCTCCTAACCCCCGCCACCCGGAAGCAGACGTTTGTACCGATGCCACCCACTGTCAAGCTTGGATGTCCAGGGACGATATGGAAAAGCGTTGGGGCGTCTGGGAGTATATCAAGCTGAAGCAGCGCATCGAGAAGGCCGTCGCGGATACAGCTAACCTTGTCTTAACCTACCAGGGCAAGCTGGCTGAACCGGTGTTCCATGCCAATGCCGGCGGAATCACCGAGAATTCCGAAGAAGTCTGGCAAATTGGCCTCCCTTACCTAAGGAGCGTCAGCTCCCCTTGGGACCTGCAGGCCCCCCGGGCTCAGACGGTAGCTTCTTTCAGCCTCCATGAGATCGACCGGCTCTTGGGGACCTCCCTGGCTGCCCAGCCTGTGGCCAAACTCGCCTATCCCCAGGGGGAGGCCCTGCGGCTCACTTCCAAGAGTTCCACCGGCCGGGCCAAGGAAATCATGATTACCGGAAAGAAGTTTGCCGGTACCGAGCTCAGGCGGATGCTCGGCCTCCGGTCAACCAAATTCAAATGGGAAATCAAAGGTGACCGCATCGTCTTCACTGTCGACGGTCATGGCCATGGCGTGGGCATGAGCCAGTACGGGGCCAACGGGATGGCCCAGGAGGGTAAAAGCTTCCGGGACATCCTGACCCACTACTATACCGGGGTGGAATTCAGCCGCTATGGGCAATAATAAGCTGATAAAAACCAGGCCAATTTCCTGTGCATATTGTTTAAGGGAATTAAATACAGGACAAAATAAGGCTGAGGTGATGTCTTTTGAAGAAACAACCTACAGCCTTTATTGTTGTACTGATGGAAAGACTGGGCAAGTTGATGGCCGGAATGAAGCTGCCAGGTGCCGCTAAAAAGCCCATGGCAATGATGCAAAACACCGGCAAGGCTATGGGCCGGGGAATGGTCCAGGCAGGATCCGCCATGAAGCGGTCCGGCAGCTGGTTGTACCGCATGGCTGCCAAAAACAAGATCCGCATTGGCGTCCTCTTGGTCGTCGGAATGCTCACATGGATGACCGCCGACTGGTACCACAGCCGCCGTCCCCTGCCGGAAGCCCCCAGGGTTACCCAGGGGCCCAGCCTGGACACCTCTGGTGGTGCGGGAGCCGAAGATGCGGTAATACAGGCGGACCCTGGGGCTAACAAGCCCGAGGCTCCTGTTTCACCAGCGGCAGGCACCCCTGAAGAGCCTTCTGCCGCGGAACAAGAAGCCCGGGCAGTAGCAGCCCAGGTAGATGTGTCTGCAATGGTACGGCCTGTTGAGGGTACTCCTGGCAGAGGTTACGGTTTTGGCTATTCCCCAGCCTACAACGATTACCGGCTGCACCCGGGAGTGAACATTGCCGCCCCTGTTGGCACGCCGGTAACGGCAGCCCTCCCTGGCAAGGTAGAGGCGGTGGAGTTTAACGAGTTCTACCGTTACCGGGTGACGCTGGACCACGGTGGGGGCTGGCAGACCGTGTACATCAATCTGGACAAAGTGAAGGTCAGCAAGGGGCAGGAGGTGGCTGCCGGCGCTGTTTTGGCCTCGGTGGGAGAGCCGGGCAAGGCAGCCGCGGAGGAAGGAAGCCACCTGCATTTCCAGCTCAGGAAGGACAGCAAGGCTGTAGACCCCGCCCCCTATTTGGGGTTGGAATTTAAGACCAGTCCCAGGTAAACCAAATGCGACAAATGCGACAGGGGACGGTTCTCCTCTTGTCGCATTTTTGTTTTTATGGTATAATTTGGCCACTAAGTGACAAAAGGTGGTTATCAATGCCCAGATATGCAAGAAAGATAAGCAGTAGCAAAGTTTATC
>JBFLXH010000013.1:0-59810 GCA_040757295.1 Bacillota bacterium
GCGTAGCCGCTCTTAAAATGAGCCAGGCCACAAGTTATACATTAATTTAACGTGGCCTGAAAGCGAATTTCATGCTCGGCTTCATTGATTTTAATATTTTTCCTTTGCCGAGCATTTCCCGCCGCTTTAAAGAAGCGGGGGTATTAGAGCGGGTAGCCATATGTGATAAAAAATTTTTATGGCTGCGGGAGATATCCCTCCTCCCGCATTCTCTTAGTCATTATTCCGCCAACTCGCCCAGTTTCCGCGGAACTCAAGCCTCCCCAACCGAACTGTTCTAATTTTTCGCCTAGGCCGATTTCATGAGCAATTTCCCATTTTAATCTTTCGATCGGGTCATTTGCCTTATCCTTTTTTGGTTTACTCCGCCTTTTTTCTATTGCTTTGCTGGGCACCGTTCCACCTCCCCAAATATTATGCCACCTTAGGCAACGCTAATTCTTCTTTTCAGCCAAAAACTCTTCCACAATCCGCTTTGCAAATGGGCCTATTTCACCTGTCAAAAAGGCCTTCATTGTACCTGCTGCTACTCCCCGGACTGCGGGAGACAGATAACTTTCGCTTATTCCCAGCTTTGCCATTTCCTCCTTAATCTTAAGAACCGTAAGAATGGCTTCCCTGGCAGCCAGGATATTAATATCCCTGACCACCTCTTCCCGGTCAAACACAACTGGTCCTAACCCATTAAAGATTTTTGCCACCTTTTCACCAACATTTCCATTTTCTGCCCAAACCACTACTACAGGCGCCTCCCCTGCAGAGATTTCTGCTGCATGGCCAATAACCTTTGCTGCAGCAACATGGCATTTGCCTTTTATTAGAGAGGCCAGCTCCTTGGTAGAAAATGTAGTGGCGATGTTAACCAGGATATGCTCAGGGGTTATGTACAGGGTTATGTCTTCCACTGCCTTTGGTATCGCAGCAGGAGGCAGCGCCAGAATAATCACCCCGGCACGGCTCAAATCCCTAAGGTCTGCCGCCCGAGACGCACCAAACCGGTCTGCCTTTAAGGTTTTGCTCTCCTGCTGGTCATATACGTATACTTGATTATTTCGGGATAATTTCTGGGCCAGGGCCTGCCCCATACGGCCAAAACCATACAAACCAATCGTAGGCATTGAAAAAATTCCCCCTTTTAAGTTAAAAAAACAGGTACAGGCAAAAACCCCGTCAATCAGCTGTGCCGTTGGTTACAACCAAATCCTATCTATATCCTGCCTCTTCTAGATAAAAAAAAATACCTTCGTCAAAGTACGAAAGTATCCCACGAAAACTATCAAATGGTCGGGATGACAGGATTTGAACCTGCGACCTCACGGTCCCGAACCGTGCGCTCTAGCCAAACTGAGCTACATCCCGAAGCAAACTCTATTATAATCGGTGAAATATATAAAGTCAAATGGAAATATCAGAAGTAAAACAGATCACCTCAGCCCAGGATAACCCTGCTGGCGCAATGCTTCAAACAGGACCACCGCCACCGCGTTGCTTAAGTTTAGTGAGCGGGCTTCTTCTTTCATAGGTATCCTAACCCAGTTTTCTGGAAAAGCCCCTAAGATCTCTGGAGACAGCCCCCTGGTCTCTTTTCCAAAGATTAGAAAATCATCCGGCTGGTAAGCGATGTCAGCATAATTTTTTTTTGCCTTGGTAGTAAAAAGAAAAAACCTGCCCCCCGGATTTGCCGATAAGAATTCAGGAAAGCTGTCATAAACGTGAATAGGTACCAAATGCCAATAGTCAAGCCCGGCTCTTTTAAGATAACGGTCGTCAATCGAAAAACCTAACGGTCCAACCAAGTGCAAATGAGTGCCGGTTGCGGCGCAGCTGCGGGCGATATTGCCCGTATTGGGTGGTATTTCCGGTTCAACCAGGACTATGTGCATATAATTCCCTCCGCTGAAATAAAGGGGTTAAAGGAGCTCTATTGAGTAGTCAAGGATCTCCATAATCCCTCTTTTTTCCAGGTGCTTAATGACGCCCGACAGCACCTGGTTAGCCAACACCGCGTCGCTGGACACAACCGCAATCCCTAAAGTGGCACGCTGCCATTGCTCCAAGTTCCCAACTTCGGCAATGCTAACATTAAAGTGGTTTTTTACTTGATCAATAGCGCTTTTTACAACCCGCCTTTTGTCCTTTAAGGATTGACTGCCTCCAATATAGACTTCTACGGTACAGGTCCCAACAATCACAATCTTTCGCCGCCCCACATTAAAAAATCCATTTTATTGTCACAAAAATCGAGATTAATATTCGTCAGATAGTTCATTAATCCTGTCAAAAAGAAAAAAAGCCGCACACGTTAGCACGGCTCACATAATTCCTGGATTACAACTGAATGGATGTGCCTCTTCCCAGCTCTTTTGCCCTTTGATAAACAAGTTTCGCTACGGTTACATCCTGCAGGGCCATTCCTACGGTTTTAAAGAAGGTTATTTCGTCCGGTTTCTCCCTGCCTGCCTTTTGGCCTGAGGCAATTTCACCGATTTCCGCATAAATATCCTTTTCAGAAATTAGCCCCTGGTTCCTTGGAATAATCAAATCACCGGCCTCCTCCCAAATGGCCTCACGGCTGTCAACAACAATTTTCGCAGCCGCAACCACCACATCGGCTCCAACTTCCTGCATTTGAGGGGTAAAGGAACCTACTCCGTTGATATGGGTACCGGGCCGTACCGCTTTTCCAGAAAAGACGGGTTTTTTGGATGTAGTGGTGCACACAACCACATCTGCTTGCTGCACAGCTTCGTCCGAAGTGGCAGTAATCTCAAAATCCAGGTGAGGAAAATTAGCTGCCATTTCTTGCACAAATAGGGCTGCCCGGTCCAGAGACAAGTCAAACACCAATACTTTGGTAATACTCCGGACCTGGCAGACCGCTTCCAGTTGGGTCCTGGCCTGAACCCCGCTGCCAATGATGGCTAAAACAGCAACATCTCCCCGGGCCAAAAACTGGGTCGCTACGCCGGAGGCAGCCCCGGTGCGCAACGCTGTCAAATAGCCGCCCTCCATGACCGCCAGAGGGTAACCTGTCTCGGTGTCAACTAAGCAAACCAGAGCGTTGATAGTTGCCAGTCCCAAAGCAGCATTGCCCGGAAAAACAGAAACCGCTTTAAGTCCAACAGCCCCTATCCCTGGTGAATAACCAGGCATAAAAAGTACAATCCCTTTTTCCGCAGCCATAGGTATCTGGGTCCGTACCGGCACCACAGCCTCACCGGCAGAGTATTCGATATAGGCCTTTTTTGCCTGCTCAATTGCCATTTCCATCGTTATGGAACTGCGTACATCCTCACGGGACAAGACAAGCATAGCAGCACCTCCTATACGCATGCAGGCTCTGGATACAACTCTCCCGTTTCAAACCTTTCCAGCCGCATCACATCCACATTCACAAAAGGCTCTTTCCCCAGAATAATCTCCGACATGACCCGGCCCACTACCGGGCCCAGCTGAAGCCCATGGCCGCTCCAGCCTATGTCCAGGTAGAATCCCTCCACCTTTGGGGTAGCTCCCAGGATGGCCTGGTAATCTGGGGTTATATCGTATAAACCAGACCACTGGCGCACTATCCTAACATTTTTCAAAGCGGGTAAGTGATAAGTGATCTTTTTGGCAACATCCTCCAAAAACTGCCAAGTAGACTTCTGATTGAACTCCTTAACTTCGTGCAGGGGGTCTCCCACACCCATTAACAAACTGCCATGAGGGGTTTGTTTGAAATAGGTCCCATGCTGGAAGGAGATTACCATTGGGCCCAAAAACTCCTCTAAAGGTTCTGTAACCAGAATTTGGTGCCGCTCGGGATAAAGGGGGATATCCAGTCCCACCATCTTACCAATCACAGCGCCGTAAGGGCCGGCCGCATTCACAACTTTTGAGCAGCTGATTTCTCCCCGATTGGTTACCACTCCTGTTACTTTATGGCCCTGCATCTTGATTCCCGTAACTTCGGTAAAGGTGTTTATCTCCACTCCCAGGCGGGCGGCTGCCTCTGCAAATGCCTGAGTGACATGGAAGGGGTTAACATGACCATCTTTATGGCAATAGGACGCGCCAATAATTCCCTCCATATTTAAATGAGGGACAATCTCTTTTACCTCATCGGGATTTAAGATCCGTGAGGGGATACCAAGGTCTAAACTGTGCTGCAGTTCAACATTACGCCTTAACTGGTCCAGAGTACCTTCGGAGTAAGCCAGCATTAAGTATCCGCCTTGTTTCAGTTCGATGCCTGGAGCATATTTCAAATCTTCGGCTAAAGTTTCCATCATACGCACACTGGCTGTTGCCAAGCGAATATTCACCTCGGTGCCAAACTGGTGTCTAATACCGGCAGCTGAACGCCCGGTACCCCCACTAGCCAAGGTTTCTTTCTCCAGCAGGACCACTTCGCGACAGCCCTGACGGGCCAGATGATAGGCAATGGAACAGCCATGCACACCACCACCGATGATTACCACTTCTGCAGTTTTACGCATCCCCCTCACCCCTTAAAAAAGCATCAAGTTTCACCGGTTTAATCGGAGGCCGGTAAGTGGAAGGAACAACCTCCTCTATTCCTTTCCCTATCGCCCTGGCAAGTTCCTGGGCAACAATACTGCGGCAAGTCCTGCCCTGGCAGGGCCCCATACCGCAGCGGCTCAGCCGCTTAATTTCATCCATAGTATGATGCCCTTTAGCAATTAACTGGCGGATTTCTGCCAGGGAAATGTCCTCGCACCGACATACAATAATGTCCTTGTCGTCCATAAGACTATCCCTCCGTCCTGATATTTCTTACTTCCATTGCCAGCGCTTTGGGCACTGCCACCCAGATCACGGGCGTCCGGTCCTGGGCTTTGGTATTTTGGACTTTTACCACCGGCCCTTTACCCACCGGAACACCTTCCCTATTTAGCAGCAGAACCTCCTGGTTGACTCTCGGCAAGGGCAGGAATTCATAGGGCAGTCTTACCACAGCCTGCTCCTGGCTATAAGTTAAATCGATAACAAAAATGGCTAGACCAGGACACTTGCTGATGCAGGTGCCGCAACCATTGCACTTCTCCCAGTCGATTTCCGGGCAGTCGTTAATATCCTCGAAAGGCTTGATGGCTCCCCTGTTACAGGAATGGTAACACGGATCACAAGGGATTTTTTGCCGGCACTCAATCACCGCCACCGGACCCTGGCTCAATCTAACCTCCGGAGGCAACAACCCTTTTAATTCTTCTGCGCTAAGAAGACCGGTTTTTGCTTGCACAATAGTCTACCTCCTATCATACCAGTTGGGCTAATCCAGTGCGGATTTTTTCTCCGGTTGGGCCGGACCGGAGGCTCTCCAACTGAGCCAGAATGTCTTGTTTTATCAAGTCAAAATCTTCACTCCGGTAACCCAGGCTAGCACTTGCTTCCATTCCGGCAAGAGCCCCTTCCAGCATGGCGCTGCTAGCTTCTTCAACCCCGGACGCATCCCCTGCCACGAAAATTCCGGGCACTGATGTCTCATTGAATTGATTACGGATAGGAACATGCCCCCCCAGCTGGGGTACATATTTCATTTGACAACCTGCCTGCCAGAGGATTTCCACCAGAGGAGTTAGCCCCACTGCCAGACAAATAGCATCAACTTCCAGCGTTCTTTCCGTACCGGTTATGGGCTGCCACTTCTCATCAAGCTGTTGAATTATGGCTCCTTCAACCGCACGATCTCCCAAAGCAGCTTTTATTGTATGGGAAGTAAGAATCGGGACCCCAGAGCGGCGGATTTTGGCAGCATGTACCAAGTAACCTCCTATGTAAGGTGCGGCCTCGATCACTCCTGCAACTTCCACTCCTGCTTGCAGCAGTTGGTAACTGACAATCAACCCGATATTTCCTGCCCCCACCATTAAAACCCGCTTAGCAGGTTTAACCCCATGAACATTCATTAAGGTCTGTACCGCACCCGCTCCGTATACTCCTGGCAGATCATTGTTGGGAAAAGGCAGGACCTTCTCAGCCGCGCCGGTGGCCACAATCATGCGGGCCGGCTTAATTTTTTTGGCTTTTCCATTCTGTTCAAATAAAAGAACTCCGTCCTCGTAATAGCCAAGCACTGTGGAGTTCAGAAATACCGAGATGTTAGGCAGCCCTTTAATTTCCTTTTCCAGCAGCGGCGCTATATCAATCCCCCGGACTGAGGCGTACTGCTTTTTCGATCCGAAAAACATATGGGTTTGTTTTACCAATTGACCTCCTAGAAATTCATCCCTTTCCAACAGCGCTACTGTGGCCCCTTGCTTGGCAGCGCTGATCGCCGCACAAAGGCCAGCAGGTCCAGCCCCAATTATGACAATCTCACTGTGCAGCACTTATCTCACCCTTTCCCTTTTGGGTTTCAACTATCATTCCTTCTTCTAATTTCTCAACACAGACACGGACATTCGGTTCTCCATTTACTTTCATCAAGCATGAAGAACAATTGCCAATGGCGCAATAAAATCCCCGCGGACGGTGATGATGCGGACTCTCTTTGAACTCCCTCACACCAGCAGCATGTAAAGCTGCAGCGATAGGCTCCCCTTCATAACCCTCCATTTCCTTGCCGTTAAAAACAAATTTTACTTTTCGCCCTTTTGCGAAATTAAGAATTGGGTGTTCGGAAATACGCATAACAATCCCCCCTTTATTAAGCTCCGGCAACGGCGGCAGACTAGCTGATGCCTTGCACCCAATCACTCCGACTAAACCTCTCTCCCAAGGTAGAACCAGGGCAGTTCAAAAACTTGCCTATTCCGGTGTCGAACATTTTGGTCTGAGCCTGGTCAGACCAGAGCAAATACACTTGCCTAGTTGCTACTATGAATGAAGAAAACAGCACAAAAACCCCTGTCGAAACCTTTGTATAATAGCAATATTCTAAATATTGGCCGCAGTAGAAGAGGGGAGAGTTACCACTCCCCTGCTTCTAAATCTTTTTTATTCGAGCCAGTAACCAAGAGCTTTAATGTTTGCCTCCAGCGCTTTTGCCGGGATTTGTTTAGCAAGGGACTTTTCCAAACTTTCCCGTTTCACGCATTGGGTATGCTTCAACACCAAGCCCAAAGACAGGGAATTGATCAGCTTTTCTGAGCCCAGGCGGACTGCCGTAACTGTCAATGGATAGCCGATATCATTTTTCTCCCGTTTACTGGTAACCTTATCGGAATCATAAACAATCAGGCATTCGGGCGATACCCAGTGGTAGAACCGGTCATAAGCATCTTGGGTTAATGCCAGCACGAAATCGGGTTCTTCGGCTTTGGGAAAAAATATTTCGCCTTCATTGATTACGACTTCAGCGGAAGAAAAACCCCCGCGGGAGGCAATACCATAACTCTGAGCCTGGGTGGCGTTTTTTCCTTCAAAAACCGCAGCTGCCTCTGCCAAAGCAACCCCGGCAACGATCATTCCTTGGCCGCCTTCACCTGCCAAAACAATCTGCCACTTCTTTTTCACGTCTTCACCCCCCGATATTATTTAACCGCTGCCGTTAATTCTTTGTAAACTGTCAGGTAATCCGGCTTGTTCCGATCAACCAGCTTTCCTACTACCATAACCTTTTCCTTTTCTTCTTCCGACAGTGTCTGGTATTTTTCCGGGCTTACAGACACTTCCTTCAGCCAATTAAGCATGTTTACCGCTGATGGCATGCCATTGTACCTGCCAAAATAAGTCGGGCAAGGGCTAGACACCTCAACCAGAGAAAAGCCTTTCTTTGTAATAGCTTCCATTACAAGTTTCTTCATTTGTACAACATGGTAACTTGTCGAGCGAGCTACAAAATTTGCCCCTGCTGCCTTGGCAAGCTCACAGATATCAAATCCTGGCTCGGCAGTGCCATAAGGAGAAGTGGTAGTGACTTTCCGGATGGGAGTAGTTGCAGAATACTGCCCGCCAGTCATGCCGTAGTTGTAGTTATTGGCCACAATTGCTGTAATGTCCACATTTCGCCTGGCAGTGTTGATAAAGTGGTTTCCGCCGATGGTAGTTGCATCGCCGTCTCCCATTAAGGCCAATACAGTTAACTCAGGATTTGCCAGCTTAATTCCGGTAGCGAAAGCCAAAGCACGGCCATGGGTACCGTGGCAGGCATGGGTGCTCATATAATCGTCGGTTTTTCCAAAACAACCGATACCAGTGGTCACAACAACCTTATGGGGCGGGATATTCAATTCTGCAAGCGCTTCTGTCAGGGCACGCAGGATAACTCCATTGCCGCAACCCGCACACCACATCAGAGGCAGCTGTTTATGAGCTAGATAGTCGGAAAAAATTAGCTTTTGAGACATTGGGCCACCTCCTCGATTTTTGTCAATACTTGACCTGGTTTAATTGCTTCTCCGTCCACCCTGGAGAAGAGGTAAACCGGCAATTTGCCCCGGCAGACTTTTTCGATTTCCTGGTAAGCTTGCCCGAGGTTCATTTCCGGTACAACCAAAGCCTTCGCTGTATCGCAAAGAGCCAGGATTTCCTTATCGGGGAAGGGCCACATGGTGATAATCTGCAAGAGGCCGACTGACATTCCTTTTTCCTGGGCCTTAACTACTGCCTGTTTTGCCGCACGGGCAGTAGCTCCATAGGCAACTACCATTATTTCCGCATCTTGCGGGCCAAAAGCTGCAACCTGGACAATCTCTTCGCGGCCCCTGGCAATTTTTTGGTGGAGGCGGTGAATCAGGCCCTCAGCTGTCTTGGGAGAGTTATTGGAATATCCGGTTTCATCATGGCAGGAACTGCTGGCGTGAACCATGTACTCTTCACCATAGGCGGCCATAAGAGGAATGCCGTCTTCTTCCGGTTTGTAGCATAAATACTCAGCTGGAGGGCAAGTGGGGCGCTTGCGGTTGACAATCTCGATTTCCTCAGGGGATTTCAAGGTTACATTTTCCCGTGTATGGGCTACGATTTCATCACTTAATAAAATTACCGGAATCCGGAATTTTTCAGACAGGTTAAAGGCTTTGATGGTTAAATCGTAGCACTCTTGCACAGAGGAGGGGCATAGGGCAATAATCGGGTGGTCCCCATGGGTTCCCCATCTAACCTGCATGAGGTCGGCCTGCCCCGGCCTGGTCGCTAACCCTGTGCTGGGGCCGGAACGCATTACGTTAATAATTACACAAGGAACCTCAGCATAAATAGCAAAGCCCAGGTTTTCCTGCATTAAGGAATAACCAGGACCACTGGTAGCTGTAAAAGACTTGACCCCTGCCAGTGAAGCGCCCACCATAGCGGCAATGCTGCTGATTTCGTCCTCCATCTGGATATAAACCCCACCATACTTTGGCATCAGCCGGGAACAGACTTCCGCAACTTCAGAAGAAGGGGTGATGGGATAGCCGGCATAAAACTTTGCGCCAACATCAAGAGCAGCTTGTGCACAGGCTACATTACCCATAGTAAACATTACTTTGTCGTTAGGCACTAGCGGATACCTCCAGTCTGATGGCAAAATCGGGACACCTTAACACGCACAGCTTACAATTAACACAGCGATCCAAGTTGTCCACCACAGGTCTTTCAAATTCATCGGTGGTAAAGACCTCGCGATTACAGAAAGCGATGCATATGCCGCAACGCTTACAGTAATCATAGTTAATGTTGATAGCCACCACTTTTTCCTTTTCCCCCACTTACTCCTTCACTCCTTTTTCTATTAGTCTGGTATGTAAATAATTGGGGTTAACTGGCAGGTTCGCTGGCCTGGATTTCTTTAAGTTTTCGGTATAGGGTAGCCCTGCTGATACCAAGGTATTGAGCAGCCCGCTCTTTCCCCTTTACCGAATAGCCAAATTTCTCCAAAGCGGCAAGCAAAGCCTCTTTCTCTAAACACTTAAGCTTTGCGTTTTCCGTCTTATCCATCTGTTCAGCCTTAATGCTTTCCAAAATCCTCACAGGCAGGCTTTCCTTGGAAATCCATTCTCCCGTCTCCATACTCATGGCGTACTCCACAACGTTTTCCAGTTCTCGCACATTGCCAGGCCACTGATAGCTATTTACTATGTGAGAGGCTTCTTCGGTCAGACCTGTAATCCTTTTTCCCAGCTTTTGATTATAGACCTGAATAAAATAATTCATCAGCAGAGGAATATCTTCTTCCCGTTCCCGCAGGGGAGGAATAGTAAGCGGAATAACGCTTAAACGATAATAAAGATCTTCCCGAAACTCCCTTAAGGACAACATGGCTTCCAAGTTCCTATGAGTTGCAGCCACAATCCGGACATCTGTCCGGATTGTGGCTGTCCCCCCAACCCTCTCAATGCATTTTTCTTCTAACACCCGCAGGATTTTAACCTGCAGGTGTAAGGGCATATCGCCAATTTCATCCAGAAAAAGGGTTCCGCCATTAGCCAGTTCAAATTTCCCAGGTTTGCCACCGCGTTTGGCTCCCGTAAAAGCACCTTCATCATAACCAAACAATTCGCTCTCCAAGAGACTTTCGGGTATCGCCCCACAGTTTATCGCAATAAAAGGGCCGTTACGGCGAAAACTGCCGGCATGAATGGCCCGGGCAAAAAGTTCCTTGCCCGTCCCGCTTTCCCCACGGATCAGAATCGTAGAATCAGTAGCAGCTGCTTTACGGGCCCTTTCTTTAAGATTAATCATAGACGGGCTCATTGTAATAATCTCATCAAAAGTAAAGGCTTTTTGGTAACCGATAAACTTAGCCGCCATTTGCCGCACATCACTCATGCTGCGAAGCGACATGGCTAGACCCTCAACATGCTCGCCTTTTCGAATCGGATTTACGGTTGTCCATAGATAAAGTTTCCGCCTGGACTTATTTCCAAAAGTTTCCTTTTGCAATGATACCGGGTTTTTCAAAAGTTCCTGCCAATCAAGATCAGGAAACAGTTCAGCCGCTGGCCGACCTGCAGCCTCCTGCGGCGCAATCCCTAGCAATCGGGAAGCCGCTGTGTTCAAATGGGTGATTTGGCCGGCAGCATCGGTAGCAATAATCCCTTCCTCAACAGAATTTATTACCACCTGAAACTGCCTGGCCATTTTTTCTCTTTCCTCATTTACTTGCTGCTCCCGGATAAGGGCTGCCAGCAGAACAGCAATCTTGTCAATAAAATCCAACAAACGAGTTTTATTAGCAAGCAAGGCTATTCTTTGCTGCTCGTCCATTGCCGTAAGGGAAATGGTTCCTACTACCCTATCTTCAACCTTTATCGGATATGTTAGGACAGCCAAATACTTGCACTGGCTTAGGTTCTCACAGCCTTGACAACCCGGAAATGTGTCCGGGTTATCGGAAAGATAATAATGACCAGATTTTAACAGTTGTTCGGTAAGGGTGCCATGGCCGGACCCAAGGGTACGCAAGGCTTTGCCGCCGGCTGCAACGACCTTCAATTCATCATCAATGATGGTAATCCCAACTTCCAGAACAGCAGCAATGACATCCGCCACCTGTTGCACAAACGCTTCTATTTTACCTAATTGACTCGTGCCTAGCGGGTTCATGTTTAACCTCCCTAACAACCTATCCTTATCCACATTTTAACATGACAAAGGTCAAGTCGGTAGGGTTAAGTTTTGACAAGCGGTGGTTTATTTCTATACCAAATAAAAGAAGGGAGCCTCTTTTAATCATAATACCTCATTTCCAAGGTGACACACCCAACCGGCACACTGTAAGGACCATGCAGCATTCCAGGCGGACGGCAAGCATAATAGCCTTCCAGAAAGGTTTGGTTGGAAGTCATGTCAATTAAGCCGCCCTGCAGGATATACACTTCCTCCCAAAAATCATGCACAAGCCTCTCAGTTGTAACCATACCCGGAGGGAACTTGAGCAACCGCGTATAAGAACCAGTTTCCGGGTCCTTGCTAAGGATCTTCTCCATTAGACCTAGAGGGGCGCCCTCTACTTGCGTCCACTCCAAAGTTTCCACATCAAATAATTCAAGTTCCGGTTTCGGCATAAAAATTCCTCCTTCATAAGAAAAAAATTTTATATGTGCTAATTAAACCTAGTCTACAGGCCCTAAAAACCAATCAATCGGCTTTATCCTATAGGCTGCCTTAATTACTTGTTTCCTTATAGGATCCTCCAGTTCCATAGCAAAAAAGTCGCTGAATTCAATATCCTCAGTTAAAGTTGCCACAGTCCCTGAAAAAACTGCCGTACCATCCAATTTAACCGAAAGCAGCTTTTCCACCATGGGGAGCAACTCTTCAGGGGGTATTAAAGCAGAAAGCTTGGCCTCTTGGTACAACTGCTTGTTTTCCCCGCCGACCCATGCCCTGATAATCAATTGATCCCAATGGTCTCGCACATCCTCGTAGCGCCATACACTTTTGGCTACAATATTGGGGTACACTTGCTTAGATTTTAGGATGCTAGCCTTTTCCAACTCTCTGTCGGTATGGTCGCTCCCCAGGCCCACCAGCAACCCTTCAGGCTGGCAAAATAATACAAATTCAACCTCTCCGGAGTTTCCCCGGCCTACAACCTCCAAGCTCTCCGCTTGGGTGATTTTATCCGGTAAAAGGGGATAAAAAGTGGGTGTGGAGGTCGGGCGCGGCACACCTATCTTTACAAGTTCCTCGATGTGCTTCCACACCGCTTCCTGGTTGCGACCGGCAAACCCTGCATTAACAATCCGCTGTATGCCAAAGGTCACGGAACGGTTCGCATCTCCGTCGATAAAAAACTCCATTAATTTCAAACCAGTCACTCCCCTAGCCTTTTAATACCCTGTCCCGAAGCGCCGGGAACTCTCTCCTGGCAGCCGCTACCTGACTAATGTCAATCTCAGCCTTTACAATACACTCCCTGTCACCAGCAGCAGCGAGCACCGTACCCCACGGGTCCACAAACGAACTGCGGCCCATAAAAGACTTGCCCCGGTTAACGCCGGCACAATTGCTGGAGATTAAAAAACATTGGTTCTCAAAGGCTCTGACCTGATTTAGCGCCACCCAGTGTTCCACTCTTGGATATGGCCAAGCCGAGCATACCAGGAAAACTTCTGCGCCTTTGTCAACCATAGAACGGAAAAGCTCAGGGAACCTTAAATCATAACAGGTGCTTAAACCCAACACTCCCAACTCAGTTTCAACGGTTATCACCTGGGAGCCTGGTTTTAGCAGTTGAGTTTCCGCTGAATTATACCCGAAAAGATGAATCTTGCGGTAAGACGCAATAACCTCTCCCTTCGGATTCAGCAAAACACTGGTGTTGAAGAGCCCCTCTTTCGTTTTTTCCACCATACTGCCTGCCAGGATATAAGCATTGTGCTGTTTGGCTTTTGCAGCCATCCGGCTGATAGTTGCCCCTGATAAGGTTTCACTCCCTTCCTCATAATCCTCAAAGGAGAAATAACCCACATGCCAGATTTCGGGCAGAACCATTAGCCTTGCCCCGGCGCACCGGTCCAAAAGAGCCTCCACCCTGGTTAGCCGTTCAGCCCTGGTTTCCTGATCCGTAATAGCCACCTGCAAAGAAGCTGCCTTAAACATACTTCACCTCCTTTTTATTAATCATTTCGCGAAAACGTTTCTCATAATGGGAATATATAATCATTTTAAGAAATTTAGTTAAAATTCCCCAAAAAAATTGGTCCGTTGCCGGTCATTTCGATAGCGCTGTTAGGACAAAGGGCCGCACACAAACCGCATCCATCGCAGGTTTCTGCAGCAATCAAAGCCTTTTTCTTGTTGCCTTCTACGGAGTTTAGGCTAACTGCATCATAAAAACACCAATTAAGGCATAACCCACAGCCAACACACCTCTCCGGCAAGACCCTGGACACCGCCCGGCTTTCTCTGTCCACAGAATCCCAGGTTTTTATTTGCGGGAGAGTAATGCCTCTCATTTCAGCAATTGAGCTGTAACCCTTAGCTTCCATAAAGGACTGCAGCCCATCAACGTAGTCCTTAATGATGCCAAAGCCCTTTTTGCCATACATTATGGCTGTACAGGTTTGCACTGTGGTCGCCCCGCACATGATGGCCTTGACAACATCTTCCCATGTCCAAATCCCGTTAGTAGCAGATATGGGAATATCGATCTCCCTGGCAATTTTCGCAATCCACTTTAATGCGATGGGCCGCATCCAAGGGCCTCCAACTCCCGCAAAAGTTGAGTGGAGCAACGGCCTGCCAGTATTAACGTCAATATCAAGGGCGGGGAACCTGTTGATAGCTGTAACCCCGCCTGCACCGGCCTGCTGCACCCGCCGGGCGACTGCCACAGGGTCCACAGCCTCTGCCGTTAATTTAACAAAAACGGGAACAGAAACTGAATTAACCACCAACTGAGTCACCTTAGCCGCAGCTTCCGGGTCAGAGCCCAGCTCTTGCCCGCTCTTATAGCCCAAATCCCGGGGATGGGGACAGCCAAAATTCAACTCCAGCATATCCGAACCCGCGTCTTCCACCATTTGGGCCAACTCCACCCAGTTATCCATGGTGCTGCCAGAAATGCTTCCAATCAAAACTACTCCGTGATCCTGACAATATTTTTTTGCCAACTTTAATTCATTGACCCATTCTAAAGGGGTGTAGGTAGCCAGGAATTCACAGGAGTAATTAGAAAAGGCATGGGGCCAGCCTTTTTTATGCAGTACTGTAAACCGCGGAGAAACATACTTTTGCAGTTTTGGCTCAAAGGTAACGGTTTTGGCTATAACGCCTCCCGCCCCAGCCTGGCAACACTTCAACATATACTTGGCATCTTTACTCGGAGTAGCAGAAGCAACAACAATTGGGTTTTTAAATTTTACTCCCAGCAAATCAAAACCCAGATCCGGTTTCACAATCATCCCCCCGCTTTCAATCTTTTACTTTTACAAAACAACCTCCTCCATCCAAAATAGAATTTAGCAAGAACCATACCAGGATTAAACCACAAACTCCGCCAACGGAAGAATTAGTTTTATTCTCATTTTAATAAAATTTTTCTCAATGCCATGGATTTCTGAGAAATAAAATGAGAAATGTTATGCCAGCCTGAAAAGCGCAGCCCTTGTCAGCCATACACCAGTAAAATTCAATGCTTGGTCTGACCAGTGGTACAGAAATTGCATATGTAATATTTACTTCTTCTTGATAAACACCCCGCAAACCAGTTAAGCCGCAGAAAAAATCTTGCAAAGAACGGAGGTGTTGTTCTCAAAAGACAGAAAAGCGCTATTATATGGAATATATGGAACTTTTAGAAAAGTACCGGCAAAAAACTACAAGGAGGTTGACCCATGAATCCACTACTCTGGTTAGTCGGTAGCTATGCAATCCTGATCGGCGGTCACTACATGGCGAGAAGGCCCATTGAAGCCCTTTGGCCCCCCGATCCGAATCGCACGACGCCTGCCGCGGAAATTAACAGCGGTGACTTTTCACCAACCCCCCCTGCCATCGTTCTTGGCCATTATTATATGTCTATTGCGGGTTTATCCCCGGTGCTTTCCGCCATCGCAGGCCTTTACTGGGGCTGGTTGCCGGCCTTGGTCTGGATGCTGGTTGCGGTTATTTTCCTGGGAGCCACCACAGAGTATATTACCATGATGGGCTCTTTAAGAAACAAAGGAAGCACTTTTGGCGAAATCACCTCTCTTACTGTGGGTAAAGCCAGCGGCATTTATTTGACCATCATGCTTTGGTTCTTAGGAGTCCTGGTTTTTTCCATTTTCTCCGTAACAATGTCCAACACCCTAATTGCCACGCCCATGGCCACAATTCCAACCCTTGCCTTAACTTTTATCGCCGTTGGTTTCGGGTACATCCGAAGGACCAAGGGTGTAGCCCTATTGCCGTCAACCTTAATCGCCCTGGCAATCTGGTCTGTCTTTATCTATATCGGCATTCAAAATCCGGTTAAGTTTTCGTTCAACACATGGATGACAATCCTAATTATCTATACCCTGATTGCTGCCTACTTCCCCATCTGGCTGGTCCTAGCACCCCGGGACTACTTGAATGCCGGCGTGTTGGTGGCCGGCTTGGCTATCGCCTCCATTGCCCTGATTATCGGTAATCCCAAGTTTTCTATGCCTATGTGGGTTGGCTGGGAAACTGCCCGCGGTGTCCTGTACCCCGCCCTGTTTGCCACCATTACCTGCGGCGCCATTAACTGCGCCCACTCCCTAATCACGGCAGGAACAGCATCTCGGATGTTGGATAATGAAAAGAACGCCTATCCCATCGTGAGTGCAGGTACCAAGGGCGAAACCGTAATGGCTCTGGTAGCTATCGCCCTGATTGCCAGCGCCCACGACTATCAGGCCTTCACCTCAACGGTTGTTAAGAACATAGGCGGCGCCTTTTCCTCAGCCTTTGGCAACGCCATGACTTATCTCGGATTGTCGCCGGAAATTGGCGCGGTTTTCGGGGCCCTTACCCTGACAGGTTTTATCATCACAACTATGGATACCTATGCCCGTGCCGGCAGGTACTGCCTGGAAGAACTGGCTCGGTCCGTACCGGTCTGCAAGGCTCTCCGCTTTGACATTCCGGCTGTATCCACCTTGGTCACTGTTGGCGTTGGCGTTTTGATTGCCTTGAAAACACCCTTCATGCAGATCTGGTCTGCCTACGCCCTCCTTTCCCTCACCTTTGCCATCTACCCCTATTCCATTGCCATTGTGAATAGGGTCAAAGAAGGCAAACCCTTTGACGGTCATTTTGTCGGCTGGGTTGTTGTCCCTGGCGCCTTCATGGCCCTTACCGGCGCGGTAGCCCTGTTATACTTTATCAACAGGTTCATCAAGAACAACCAAATGATCCCGCTGGTCGTATCCTGCTTCCTGGTAGTCCTCTTTGTGCTGAGCTTGCTCCAGCTTTACACCAGGGTTAAATTCTTGCTGGATCAAAGGAAAGCAGGCGGCATTTCCACCTCTGCCTAGCCCTTCTTATAAGAGCTGCAAAAACGCCGGCTTACCCGGCGTTTTTTATAACGCATAGGAAATTATGGGTGTTTAAAAAATGTGGATAAATCATAATTCCCGTCATGCGTTTCAACAAAGTCAACCGCATTAAGTCTTCCGAAGGAAGTTTCTTCCAAAGGAAGACTTTGTTCTTTTTCAAGCTTTCAAAAAACTTCTTTCTTTTCTCCCAATACCACGGCTTTAGGCACGGAAATTGAATGGATTATTGTCAGCTAATCTACTTTGGAGGTGACGCTGATGCCTTTTCCGGTTTATTTGGCCCCATCCAGCCTGGACCTGGTGTTCGAAACTCTTTTAGCGAACCCGGAGGCAAAAGTCCTGGCAGGCGGAACGGATTTATTACTTGCTATTCGCAAAAACAAGTCCCGCCCAACCCACCTGATTGACCTAGCCCAAGTTCCCGGGCTGGACGAGATTTTGGAAGAGGGACACCAAATACGAATAGGCTCGATGGTAAAAATCAGCCATCTGGCCAATAACCCTACTATTAGAAGAAATTTTCCTTCCCTAGCTACCGCAACAAAATCTTTAGGCAGCTGGCAGATCCGCAATGCGGCAACCATCGGGGGGAACCTGTGTAACGCCGCGCCTTCAGCCGAATTGGCCCCCGCCTTGCTAACCTTGCAGGCAACAGCAATTATAACAGGCCCGACCGGTGACCGGGAGTTAGCAATTGGGGCCTTCTTTAAGGGACCAGGGCAGTGTGACCTTGCCCCCGGTGAAATCCTGCGGGAAATCTTAATACCATTTCCGCCAGCGGGCTGCAAAACAGCCTACTATAAGCACAGCCTGCGCCAAACCATGGATTTGGCGCTGGTGAACGTCGCGGTTCTTTTAGTCGAAAAGGATGGGGTAATTGAGCAATGCAGGGTGGCTTTAGGAGCAGTGGCCCCTGTACCCATGCGAGCCCAGAAGGCTGAAAAGATTGTTGTGGGATACCCCCTAACCTCGGAAAGGATTGTCCAAGCCGCAGAAGCAGCAGCGTCGGAGTGCCGGCCAATAACAGACATCAGGGCCACCGCCGATTACCGGCGCCACATGATTAAGGTACTAGTAAACCAGGCTTTAAGTTCATGGGCGAAAGGAGGGGTGTAAATGAAAAAAGAGCCTATTTGTCTAATAATTAACGGCGATAGCTACGACCTTTTTGTTCCTACTCATAGGACACTTTTGGATGTTTTACGGGAGGATCTTGGTCTGATGGGGACCAAAAAGGGCTGTGGGGAAGGGGAATGCGGCGCCTGCACAGTGTTACTTGACGGGCAGCCGGTTAATTCCTGCCTAGTCCTGGCTATTCAGGCTGTGGGGAAAAAAATAACTACCATTGAAGGGTTAGCCAGCGGAAATCAGCTCCATCCCCTCCAGGAAGCCTTTGTTCAGCATGGCGCTATCCAGTGCGGCTTCTGTTCTCCCGGCTTTATCCTAACGGCTAAAGCCTTGCTCGACTCTAACCCCGCCCCGACCGAACAGGAAGTGCGGGAAGCTGTGGCTGGAAACCTATGCCGCTGTACAGGCTATCAAAACATCATAGAAGCTATCCTAGCAGCTGCAAAAGAAATGGGGGACGCCAAAAATGCCTGAGTATAAAGTAATTGGCAAACCGATTATCCCTCCTGAAGCCTATTTAAAGGCAACTGGGCAAGCCCAATTTACCTGCGATATTAAACTACCTGGCATGCTGTGGGGGAAGGTTCTACGCAGCCCTCTAGCTCATGCCAAAATCCATTTTATCGATACCTCCAAAGCCGCAAAAATGCCTGGAGTTAAAGCCGTTGTAACCTTTAAGGATACTCCGGGCCTTCCGTTTGGCACTGGAATTATCGATGACTGGACTATATTTGCCCGAGATAAAGTGCGCTTTGTAGGAGATGAAGTGGCAGCAGTGGCTGCAGTTGACGAGGACACTGCCACGGAAGCCCTAAGCTTGATCAGGGTTGAATATGAAGAACTGCCTGCCGTTATTGACATAGAACAGGCCTTACGCCCTGAAGCTCCGCTTGTTCATCAGCACGCACCAGGCAATTTGGCCAACAGGTTTTTCGTAGAACGCGGCAATATTGAACAGGCCTTCACGAAAGCTGACTTTATTGTTGAAGATACTTTTACCACCACCCAGGTTTACCAGGCCTATTTAGAAACAATGAATGCAGTGGCTCATGCCCAAAACGGCAAAATTACCCTGTGGGCCTCAACTCAAGTCCCCTCCAAACTGCGCCTGACTTATGCCAAGGCTTTGAACATTCCCATGCAGGATATCAGGGTGATCAAACCTTTTGTAGGTGGCGGCTTCGGAGCTAAGTTCGAGAACATGGTAGATTTGGCAGCAATGGTACTCAGCGAAAAATCAAGCCGGCCCGTGAAAATCGTAAATACCAGGGAAGAAGATTTTATCGCAGGTAACCCGCGAGTGCCCATGAAGATTTGGGTAAAGCTCGGCCTGAAAAAAGACGGGACTATCTTGGCCAAAGAAGTGCGAATTATTGCTGGTAACGGCGCCAGGACCGTATACGGCCCCCCGATCATGGCCACCGCCTGCTACCGTATTGATTCTCTATATAGAATTCATAATATCCGAACCGAAGGGTTATTGGTTTATACGAATACCGTCCCAACCGGCTGTTTCCGGGGGTTCGGCAATGCCCAAATGACCTTTGCCCTTGAAAGCCTGTTAGACCGGGCAGCCTATGAAATGGGACTTGACCCGGCAGAAGTGAGACTTATTAACGCTGTCCAATCTGGGGATGTTTCCGCTCATGGCTGGTACATTTCCCGTTCCGGTTTAACGGATTGCATCCGTAAAGCAACAGAAGCCTCTGACTGGGAGGCCAAGCGGCTTTCTCCTAAAGAAGGGAAAATTAAAAAAGGAATTGGTTTAGCCTGCTGCAACCATGTTTCCGGTAACCGGCCTTTCTTCCGGCCTTTCGACGGGTCGGCCGCAATTATTAGAATAGGTGAAGACGGGAAGGCATTCCTGATCCATGGTGAATCCGATATTGGTCAAGGGCAAAACACTGTTTTCGCCCAGATCGCAGCCGAGTCCTTAGGGATCCCCTTCCAAGATATTACCGTTGCTGAAGTAGACACCCAAATCAGTCCTTTTGGCCTAGGCTCTTTCGCCACCAGAGGAACCGTTATGGGGGGAAATGGGATTATCGCTGCCTGCCAGCAGGCGAAACAAATGATTTTAAACCATGCTGCAGCTATGTTGGCTAAGCCCGCCGATAACTTAGATATCGTTGAAGGAAAAATTATAGTAAAAGATACTCCCGATCAACATATTACTGTTGCAGAGGTAACCAGAAACTATATGTTCTCCCATGGGGGGGCCCCAATGATTGCCGTGGGTAATTATGTGCCGGATACGGTATTGCCAGATGATAAGAGATACGGCAACATTTCCCCTGTTTATCCCTTTGGCTGCCAGATTGCTGAGGTAGAAGTAAACACGGAGACCGGACAGGTGCAGGTCACCGGCTTCTGGGCAGCTCATGATGTAGGAAGAGTGATTAATTCCTTAACTCTTCCCGGCCAGGTTCACGGCGGTGTGGCCACCGGGATCGGCTGGGCCTTGAGCGAGAACATGATATATGACAGCAATGGGCACATTCAAAACCCCGGTTTTCTTGATTACCGCATTCCCGGCAGCTTAGACTTGCCGAACCAGTTCCATGCCATTTTTATTGAATCAGATGATCCCAAGGGGCCTTTCGGGGCTAAGGGAATTGGTGAACCTGCCTTGAACCCTACAGCTGCAGCCGTTGCCAATGCTGTCTATAATGCGATAGGAGTACGGATTAATCAACTTCCCCTTACTCCAGAGAAAATACTGGCAGCCCTGCGGGGTAAAAACGATTAATCCAAAAGAATAAAGCCCTCCTGGCTAAACTCCATAGCTGGAGGGCTTTCTTATAACGCATAGGAAATTATGGTCTTTTTTTAAAATGTGGGTAAGTCATAATTTCCGCAATGCGTTTCAACAAAATCAACCACATTAAGTCTTCCGGAGGAAGATTTTGTTCTTCCCACTATTCCTGGTCATCCATGATAGCAAGCTCAGCTTCAGCCATGGTTAGGTGTTCATCCATCAATCTTTGGGCTGTCAAGGCATCTCTATTTGCTATGGCCTGATAAATATTAAAGTTCTGCTGGCAGAATACCTTGGCTTTTTCCGTATCCCGCAGCAATTTCTTCCTACTTGGCCCATATGCTTCTTTCATCAACCCTGACAGCATTGTCATAAAACTAATCAAAACCGGGTTATGGGTTGCCTCAACAATATTCAAATGGAAATTAATGTCTCCCTCATCAGCCGAATTACCCTGCAGTACTGCTGCCTGCATTTCTTCGGCGGCATCCTTTATTTTATAAAGGTCGGTTTTCGTCGCCCTCTCAGTTGCCAGTTTAATGCTTTCGATTTCAAGGATCTTACGAGCTTCCAACAAGTGATAAACATACTCCTTTTCCTTCATGACAATTGTTGCAATCGGGTCAAGGACGTGCTCAATGTTTGCTTCCTTTACATAGGCCCCACCACCCGGCGTGATTTCCAATAGCCCCATTGACTCCAGGGCAGTTAGGGCTTCTCGCACAGCTGACCGGCTAACCCCCAGCATCTCGGCCAGCTGCCTTTCGGGCAGCAGCTGGTCCCCTGGCGCTAAGACTCCGTCTTTAATAGATTGTTGAATTTGTTTAACGATAGTTTTGTATAGGCGAGTCTTCTTTTCGCGGCGAATTTCCACCAATCAGGCCCCCTTCAACGCTTCTTGTGCCTATGTCCTCTCAATTATAACAAAACCTAATAAAATTTACGATGGAGGAAATGATTTACGGAAAAAATGATTCCTCCCAGATAAAACCTGTGTTATATTGAGGTGGGTGATATGCAATGGCTGAAATATTCTTAGCTCTCTGTGCCGGACTGGGTTTGGGTTACTATAACCTTTTTTCCGATTGGGTTAATAAACAAGTAATCCGAGGTATGGGTGCCTGCCTATTAATTCTACTTGTCGCAATGGGTGCAAAAATAGGGGCTGACCCTTTAATGGTTCACCATGCTGGATTGTTGGGAATAAAGGCATTCTTCTTGGCAATGTCCGCTATTGCCGGCAGTATTGGCGGGGTTCTTCTCATAGAAAGGCTTTTTTTGCGGGAACTGGCCACAAGCAGGGAAATAACTATCCAAACCTCAAATACTGGCATATCTTTTGGGCTGATTCCGAGCTGTTTGGTCGCTGGAATAGCTGTTGGTTACTTTCTTCTCCAACCTGGCCACATCCCCGTTTTAGAAGCTCTCGCTACCTGGGCTTTGTGGCTGATGCTTTTTGCAGTAGGGCTCGACTTGGGAAAGAACTCCAAGACCTGGCAGCAGGTACGGCAGATGGGAACAAAGGCCCTCTTAATTCCAGCTTTCATCGCGATTGGCAGCGTTACAGGCACCGCCGTCGCAGGCAGTTTCGCCGGAATACCTATCCGGGAAGCTTCCGCAATCGGGGCTGGTTTCGGCTGGTATAGCCTTTCCGGGATTTTGTTAACTCAAATCTATCATGTGGAAACAGGCACTTTGGCCCTACTGACCAATGTAGCCAGAGAAGCCCTTGCTTTCCTGCTGATCCCCATAATGGCACGCAAAGGACACAAACTCGCCTGCGTTGCTCCGGGAGGAGCTACAACTATGGACACCACCCTGCCCATCATTTCCCGTGAGGCGGGAGTAGAAATAGCCCCTATCGCTTTCCTGAGCGGCTCCATATTAACTTTTTTAGTACCAGTGCTCGTTCCCTTATTGATCAAGATAGGCTTTTAGTCTTTACTCTTAAGCTCTTGATTGATAATAACGGCACCACTGCTGCAGCTGGCAGACCCCACACCTGGGCCTTCTGGCCTGACAAACCTGCCTTCCATGGGAAATTAACCAGTGATGAAACTGGCTCCACTGCTCCTTAGGTACTTGGGCACACAATTCCTGCTCTGCTTTAAGGGCATCCGTAGTATTGGCCAATCCCAACCTGTTTGCTACCCTAAGCACGTGAGTGTCAACTGCCAGAGCTGGAAAACCGAAGGCGTTACTCAGCACCACATTGGCTGTCTTCCTGCCTACTCCCGGCAACTTAATTAATTCCTCCATTTGGTCAGGCACTTTGCCATCATACTTGTCGACCAGGAGTTTTGCCCCTTTGACCAGATGATTACTTTTATTCTTATATAACCCGCAGCCCTTAATGTATTCCGCCAGTTCCTCCGGTCTGACTCCAGCCAGCGCATGGGGTGTGGGAAACTTCTTAAATAGGCTCTGAGTAATCAGATTAACCTGCCGATCAGTTGACTGGGCGCTTAGTATTGTCGCCACCAGAAGCTCGAAGGGGTTTTGAAAAACTAAAGTGGTTTTGGCTTCTGGATAGGCTCTAGACAAAGCGTCCAGGATTTGTTCAACTTCTCCTGAAAACATCTTATTCTTCCTTCCATTAATCGGGGGGTGACAAGCCCTTTTGGTCCGTGCCATAATTAATTAGTTATATTATAGAGGAGGTCATTTTGGTGTATCAACCCCTCCCTACCTCTCGGGCCACCATTCCACCATCCGGCCCGCTTTGGTGGTATTGGCTGATCCCAACACTACTATTCGCAGTTGGGTTCTCTTGGTTGATGGTTGGACCAAATCTGGCAATCATCCCACCAGACCCAAAACAAAACCGGGTTATTCTCGGAGGATATCAGATTGGCGATTCATTTCTTAGAGTCAATGGAGAGATTCTCCTTCCCCTTGCTGTTTTCCAGAAACACTTGGATCCTAACATCCACTGGGATGAGGTGGAGAAAAAGGTGGTTGTGACCACCACGGACAGAGTAATTACCATGGCGACTGATCAACTAACAGCATATGTAAATAATGAGCCGGTGCAGCTGCAAGTCCCACTCCAACTACAGGAAGGTAATCCCTACATTCCCATTGCCTTTTTTGCCGAACTATACGGCTTAAATGTTTTTACGCCGAATGACAGCCAGACTATTATTATCGACAGATTTAATCAGCCAGTCCTTTCTGCAACCGTAAAAACTAAAGCTGCACCCCTAAGGATTGAGCCAAACATAAAAGCCCCGGCAATAGAGAGGCTTACCGCTGGAGAACCTGTTTCCATCTATAAAGAGGACCAAGGATGGTTTTGGATCCGGACTAATAGAGGTAATTTAGGATATATCGCTAAAAACCATACTCATTTGGCGGGAATCACAGTCACTCCCGTTCCCCCCAAATCAACGCCCATTCCCTGGAAGCCGGTAGGGAACAAAATCAGTCTGGTTTGGGAATACGTTGGAACAAGAAATCCCGATCCAGCACAAATCGGCCAGTTACCTGGTGTTAACGTTGTTTCTCCAACCTGGTTTAAGTTATCCGGAACTAATGGAAATGTTTCCAATGGAGCTTCTCACGCCTATGTCCAATGGGCAAAACAGCAGGGCTATCAGGTTTGGGCATTGTTCAGTAATGACTTTACTAAACCAGACGACACAAGTATAGTTCTCCGCAGCAGCGCCTTAAGGGAAAAGGTAATAAAACAAGTCTTAGTTTACGCAAAACTCTACCACCTAGATGGAATTAACATTGATTTTGAAAACATGAATTTAGCGGATAAACCCTATTTTACTCAATTTGTGCGAGAATTGGCTCCTCTGTTGCGAGAACAGGGCCTAACGGTTTCGGTTGATGTAACATTTAAATCAAACAGTGAGAACTGGTCTTTGGTTTATGACCGCCCAGCCCTGGCGGCAGCCGTCGATTACGTGGCTGTAATGGCCTATGATGAACACTGGGCAAAAAGTCCTGTAGCCGGCCCTGTCGCTTCAATACCCTGGGTGGAAAGAGGGTTAAAAACCATTCTTAAGGAAATACCAGCAGATAAATTGCTGTTGGGCATTCCTTTTTATACTCGCATGTGGGAAATAAAAACAGACCCGCAAGGCAATCAGGTAATCAGTTCTAGGGCCCTATCCATGGCAGCAGCGGAAAGAGCTATCAAGAATTCCCAGGCTGAAATACTGTGGGACTCCGCCAATAAGCTGAATTATGCAGAATTCGTAGATGGCAGCAGTCGATTCAAAATTTGGATAGAGGATGAAATTGCTTTGCTGCAGCGGCTTGAATTGGCCAGGTCTTATGGCCTTGCTGGGGTTGCGGCCTGGCGCAGGGGATTCGAAAAGCCAGACGTCTGGGACAGTATTGCAACTGCACTGGAAAAACGGCCCTATCAAAAGCCTTTAGATATCAGACTGCCGGAAAAATAATAGCTTGAATAAGTTTTTTCTTCTTTGGATACGCTGTTAGCGGAGGTGAACATAGAATGAAACAGACTTGTTTTTTGGCTACCTGCAGGTGGTACGGCGGGGATGGGGATTGAATCAGACCTGATTTTGCTGAGGTCAGCAAATCAACACTGCCGGACTTTTCCGAAAAACCGAAAAAATGTTTCCAAGCAAAGAACTAGATAGTAAATAATTGGGAGAGCCTTTTGCTCTCCTTTTACTTAGGCCTGGCTTCTAGCGCAGAAACCTACGTTCCTTCTCCCTGCGCTGCCGCCGCTTATCTCTGAATTTCATTATAACAAGGACAAATAACCCACCGCCTACCCCTAAAACGCCTGCCCATTGAATACCCAAGTATTGTGCCAACAAAGCTGTGATTAATGAACCGGCGGCTACCCCAAACCAAAAACTATAAACCCCTGCCTCTCGTTGTTCTGAATACTTCCAAGCCACCCCCATCACCTGCCTTTGTTTATGTCTTCGTTAAAAATGTTATTATAGCATATTCCAATGGGAGAGCTAATAGGCAACAGGTATTACTAAGAAAATAATGGAATAACCCTTTATCATTAAAGCATCTTCGTGTTACATTGAAATAGAGTATCTTTCTAGGAGTATTTTCATGCAGATCATAAGAATTCCGATTCAAAGCATGGTCCTAATCACCGCTTCAGCCATGTGGGATGGAATTAACACCAGGGAACTGGTGAGACAACCTGCCCTCTTCATTGTCGATGGCCGGATAAAAAAAATTTGCACTGGTTTTGAAGGGAGCCAGATCAAGCAGTACCCGAAATTCCGGCACATCAACTTTCCCCACTTAACCCTTCTCCCGGGTTTGGTTGATGCTCATGTTCATTTGGCCTTAGATGGAACTCCCGCAGGCAAGGAAAAATGGCACAATCCCTCCGGCCTTGCTGAAATGGTCGATCAAAACCTACACCAGTCCATCAGTTCTGGGATTCTGGCTGTACGGGATGCTGGAGATCGCCTTGGAACAGGTTTGCTGGTTAAGCAAAAAAAAATTGAGGTAAGACCCGATATCCCACAAATTGTGACAACTGGTCCGGCTATCAGGCGTTTAAACGGGTACGGGCAGTTCCTTGGAGAAGGGATCGGGGAGGCGTTAGAGGCCAGTGAAGCAATAACCGAGCTAAAAATGGCAGGTGCGGACCAGGTGAAGCTGTTGGCTTCAGGAATAGTCAGCATGCGTTGTTTTGGCAAGGTTGGCGGGCAACAGTTTACTAGAGAGGAAATCCACTTGCTAGCTCAAATGGCAAAGGCCAACGGCCTGCCTCTCATGGTTCATGCCAATTCGGAACCAACAATTAGCCATGTTATTTCAGCCAACGTTAAATCAATCGAACACGGATATTTTGTTAATGTCTCCAGCCTTAAACAAATGGCTGAAACAGGAACCGCCTGGGTACCTACAGTGTATCCTGTGGCAGCTATGGCCTCAACCCCAGAGGTCGACCCCAACATTGTGGAGAAAACTTACCAGCGCCATTTAAAAATGATTTCTATCGCGCAAAAAATTGGGGTAAAATTAGCTATTGGGACTGACGCAGGCTCCCCAGGGGTTTATCACGGCAAATCCTACATAGAAGAGCTGAAGCTTTGGGCTAAAGCCGGGATCCCTACCCCCGCAATTTTAAAAGCAGCCACAACCACCGGCGCCATGGTCTTGGGGCTAGATAAGTCAATAGGGACGATCCAGGTTGGCAAGCGACCGTCCTTAATAGGGGTTCAAGGTAATCCTTTGGAAACAATCGAAAATCTGGCTGACATAAAAGCGGTGTTGCTGCCCCAGGATGTTTAAACAAAGCATCCTGGTTTAATACTATTTTTCCACCCCTGGTCTTTTCCTGCCCGTCTGGCCAACCGTTTTCAACAGTATGCCTTCGGTAATTGCCATCCCGGCAAAGATAGAAATAATTCCAATTACCATAGCTTGGGTAATTTCTTCCCCAGCAAAAAGGCCTAGGATAACCGAAACCACTGGGATCACAAAAGCGACTAAAGAAACGGTAGTTGCCGAGGCTTCGCGGACCAGCCAGAAGAACAGTCCAAAGGCAACGGCAGAGCCGAAAATTGCCAGGTACAATAAAGCCAAGAGCCCTCTCCAATGAATGACAATTTCCATACCCCGTTCAAAAAAAATACTGCCAAAACCCAGCAGTATAGCGCCTACTAGGGTTTGTACTGTATTTGTTATGTCAGGATGGATATCGTGAGCAAACCTTTTTGCATAGACGTTGCCTGCTCCATAACCAATAGCGCTTCCAGCAACAGCAAAGGCCCCTAAAAGAGTTGAGCCTTGTCCCATTTTGTCCATAAATAACAGCAGAATTCCAGAAAAACCGACAATCACTCCAAGGATTTTATTTAAACTAATTTGTTCCCCCAAAAAAAAGTAGGCCAGAAAAACCACATAAAAGGGTACTGTGCTAGTCAAGACAGCAGCAAATCCTGACGCAACATATTGTTGTCCCCAAAACACCAAGGCAAAGGGGATAGCTGTCATTAACAAACCTATCATCCCACAATGCAAGTATTGTTCCTTCGACAGCCTAACCCGTTTCTTGCGGATTTTCAAAAAAACCACCAACAGCAGGGCAGCGATAAAAAAGCGAAAAGATGCAAAGGTTAAGGGTGGCATAAATTCTAACCCCACTTTGATAGCTAAGAAGGTAGAGCCCCAGATAAACGAAATGGCGCCAAAGGCCATCCAGGCAGCGGTGTTTTTCACAGTTAACTCTCCTTGCTTGGTTGCTTAGACAAAGAATGCACATCTTCTTGATTGATAATTATCAAGTATAGTATAAAAACTACCTGCCGGCAAAGGATTTTTATATATACAAGTAAAGAAAATTCCATTACTCACGAAGGTTTTTTAGCCATGGAGAAAGAAGTATAAACTAAATACTACTCGGAGGAAAACTGATGGAAGCCTTAAACCTTTACAAAAACGCAAGACGCTTAGTAATTTACCGAAGCATTTTAAGAGACCCCGCCTGCTGCTCAATCCTTGAACTGTTAAAATTATTAGATAAAGAAGAGAGCAATGCTGCTCTTGTGGTGGATAACTACCACAGCCTAGTGGCTTCCCTGGCCTCTACTGCCGAAAATGATTGCCACCAGGTTGGCGATACATGGCAAAACCATCTGCTAAACCTAATACTATGGGATGAAAACCCCTTTTCTCGCCAAGTTCAATACATACCTCTGGAAGAAATGGGACAGGACCTAGTTCAAGGTGTGCTCTCGGATCTGGCTATCCTGCAAGGTCTACACCAGCTTAGCTCAGGGTTTATTCTGAACGCAATTAGAAAATGGTTCGAAGCTAAAGGTATCACTGAATGGGGGGACCCCTTAACCTGGCCCTCTTTCCGGCATCTATCCAGTCCCAGTAGTAACAGCTCGGGCGCCTTTTGGGGTCTTAAACAAACCTTAGCTTCAGCCAGCGACTGGCGCAGTTGCCTTCCCCATCTGGCAGTTTTTCATCAACAACATGGCAGCGGTTTAGTCTGCCGCTTTAATGCTTTAAGGTGGCAGCCTGCCCTAGGTTATGACCCATTACAAGGCATAGCCGAACCGGACCCCATTACCTTCGAAAACCTGGTTGGCTATGAGAATGAACGGGAGGAAGTCCTGAAGAATACCATGTATTTTCTCCAAGGCCTCCCGGCGAACAATATCCTGCTCTATGGTGACAGGGGAACAGGCAAATCCTCCACCGTCAAAGCCCTTTTAAACAGGTTTAGTCATCAAGGGCTCAGGTTGATTGAAGTAAATAAACAACAGATGGGCGACATCCCCCAGATTTACGGCTATCTTAAAAAAAGATCCCAGAAGTTTATCCTGTTTGTTGATGACCTTTCCTTTGAGGAAAATGAAACCTTTTATAAGGATTTAAAGGCCGTGTTAGAAGGTGGGCTTGAACATCGCCCGGCAAATGTCCTTTTTTATGCTACCTCCAACCGGCGGCACTTGGTACGGGAATACTTCAGTGACAGGGAAGGCCTTGCCAGCAACCAGGAAGTTAGAATAAGTGATACTCTGCAAGAAAAGCTGTCTTTAGCAGACCGCTTTGGCATCACGATTATCTTTCCAACCCCTGGGGAAGCTGAATACCTCTCCATCGTTCAAGGACTGGTAATTCAAGCCGGGATCTCCATTGACCAAGTCCAATTACGGCGAAAAGCCATTCAGTGGGCTATGTGGCATAACGGCAGATCTGGCCGGACAGCCCGCCAGTTTGTCAATCATTTAATCGCTGAATTGGCAAATAGGAATTTTTCCTTAGGCGAATAACAGCCTTAACCTTGAACCTTTCAAAAAGCATAGGAAAGAAAGCCCGGCTAATTAACAGCACGGGCTTTGTTCTTTCATCATAACTATTAATATATTAATACTATTTATTCAGCCAGGAACTCCAGGAATGGCTTTTCAATATCCACCATGGCGTTAACCACCAGTTCAACTAATCCGCCGTAATGAACATTAAATTTTTCCGTAACTTTATAATACTCTAACATGTCCCGAATTGCGCCCTTGCAGTTGGAGCAAGGAGCACAAACATATTTTGGAATGCTGGCATCCTCAACAGAATCTTTAAAGGCGTTCAGGATTTGTTTAAACTTCATTCGAGAACTGACCTTGTGCCTAAATTCTGGGAAATTCATGGACTGCATAATGGCGAACCCGCTGCCGCCGCCGCAGCAATAGTTTTTCACCCCATGGGGGGTCATTTCCCTAAATTGGGGACAAATAGCATGGAGAATTTTACGCTGAGGCTCAACAATACCCATCATTCTAACCACGTTACAGGGGTCATGGAGAGTCACTGGGAAGTTGTTCTTCTGCGGATCCAGCTTCAAAGTCCGATTATTAATCAACTCCCACAGAAGGGGTAAAAAGCTTTCCACAGGGATATTATCTTCGCCGACAGTAATCCGGTCCATGCTGACTCCGGCGGCTTTATGGGCATGGCCGCATTCTGCAATCATTATCCGTCGCACACCTAAGTTTTTAGCAGCCTTGAATTGCTCAAGGGCTACCTTTCTGGCCTGGACATCATCATACCACAGCCCATAGTTGACGTTATCATAGCCAATCATATCGCTGCTTAGGGTCCAGTCCAATCCTGCTTCCTCGAAAATAATGGCAAAGGCAGCCGGGTTTTCGGGCCAAGCCATAAACTCGCCGGCATTATGAGTAAGCAGGATATCAGCGCCTTTTTTGTCAATCGGCATCTTGATCTTTTTACCGGTCTTCTCAAAAATATCATCCTCAATAAACTCGATCATATCCAAAAAGGCCGGCTTGGTAATGCCCGTGGAGGAACCAGTCTTTAATTGCAGCATGGAACCTTTTTCATGCAAGGGCTTGGGGGCAATACCCAGCTCCATACTGAAAATCTTTCGGATTTCTCTGGTCAACAGGGCATTGTCCAGTCCTAGGGGACAGGTTTGAGCACAGCGCCGGCACAGGTTACAGCGGTAGGCAAGCTCACCCAGTCGGGCGATAGTCTCCCAGTTAACATCGATGTCGGCTCCCACCAGGCCTCCCAATATTTTGCCGCTTTTAGTAAAATGCTTCTTGGCAATTTTGCGTAAAACTTCTGAACGGAAAATGGGGCGGTAAATCTCTTTGCCGCCACTAGCCTCGAAAACATGGCAGGCTTCGCTACAAGTATTGCATTTTGCACAGTATTCAAAGGAAAGCATCAAAGGCTGCAGGAAATTCCGGTTAACATCATCGGAAAAAAGCTTCTCTAACCCGCTTAAGAACCTTTTTACCAGTTCCTCTTCTTCTTCCTTTGTTTGGGGCCTCATTAAGGTATCAATTCCCACATAGCCGTCCAAAGCAGCACAATGCTTTTCTTTCCAGGAAGCTTTGGGCTCAGTTAGCGGGGGTTCCATGTCAGGCTTATTGTAAGGAGCAGGCAGTTCCATTACTTTGTCAAGTTTAAATAGTTGTTCAGCCTGCTTGCCCATGTCTTGCGGCCGTAAATTCTCCATGATTACAATCCTCCTCTGTCCTAATTTTTATTGGTGTCCGTAGGCTGAGGCGCACTTGGTTTAATATGGGGCGCTGACCAGGAAGTCTTGGGCTTATAACTTAATGCCTGCCGGACAACTTCTTCCATCTTGCTTCCTCTAAGATTTGGCTCATTGTCCCAAAGAATTTTGTGGTAGGTAAAATACTTACCAACATAATGACTCATTTTAGTTTGAGGAATGTAAATTAAGAGCAAGCCTAACAGGATAATGTGCACTGTTAAAGCCCCATAGGTTTCAAAAGGAGTGAAGGTAAACATGCTCTTCATAATAACACGGCCATATTCAAAGGCGGGATCACCAGCCCAGACCATGATCCCAGAAATAACAACGGCAAATATAAATAGCAGGTTGAAGTATTCCTGGGGAGTGGTGTATTTCTGCAGAGTACCGCTGGTTAGCCTGCGTAAAAACAATGCCAGGGAGCCGAAGCCTGTTAAAACCGCACCAGCCGCTCCCGAAACAACTGTGACATTATAGACCAGGGACGCCCACCAGTGACCTCCGGGAGCTATAGCTATCCCGCTTAGCTCTGTAACAGCGCCAACTGCCAGGATAACTGTCCACAGGCCAAGCAGGTATATTCCCAAATGAAGGGAATAGGAAAGCCACCAGAAAGGCCTTTGATTAACAAAAAGGTTCTTAATGAAGAGCATTTCCTTTAGCATTTCCTTCAGTTCGCCAATATGGGACACTTCCCTTGGCTTGTTCCACCATTCCAGGTCTTCAAAATATGAACCGCCATACTCGCCCCGTTCCCCTTTTTCTTTTGGCACAGGGTATAATTCCCACCGGCTGTGCATGGGCATCTTTGCGAATTTGGCAGCCTTTGAGAGGGATAAAAAGATGAAAGCGAACAGGGAAACATAAATAAAAACTAATAGTGCCAAAATACCCGCCTCCTTTTTTTCATTGAAAGGATGTAAAATTAATCACAAGTAAGAATACTTCTACAAAAGTTATGATTTTCCCTATAATTAAAGCCATTTAAATCTCAAATATCATCTATAAGGACTATCTATAGATAATAAAAAGACGTAATGCTTGGTTTGGATATGGTTTATAAGCCGGATTTCTTGCCTGTAAGCATTTCAATATTTACTGCTATTACTATAGTCCTAGCCAAACTGGCGCTGGCCATTTCTTGCACTTCCCCGTGCAAAGCATACTTCTTAATGAAGGCCTCCAAGTATTCTTTTTTCTTTTCCTCAGCTGCCACAAACCGCGCTGTGCCAAAAACAACCACACTCTTATAGCGAACGCTAAATTCGCAAGGGTTTCTGTTTTCAACTAAATCGTAACACTTGTCTATCACAAAACAAACCCGGGAATTAAAGGCAATATTATCTAACTTATGTCCGCCAGCAGCTGAGTGGAAAATGATCTGGCCGTTGAAAAAAGTATAGTTCAAAGGAATAACATAAGGCCATCCATCTTCCCCCACTGATGCAAGTCTACCTACCTGTTCTTCTGCTAAGAATTGTTCAATTTCTTCAATACTCATTGCCTTGTCTTTCCTACGCAAATACCCTCTTGCCATTCTTATTCCCCCTTCCAATAATAAGGGGCTGCGCCTATTTCACAGCCCCCTAACTCGCTTAATAACCCTTAACCTCAGTCCAGATCCGGTCGTAAAGCTTAGTGGCTTCCCCCACATCCTGCAGCCATTCGCACTTAGCGAGAATCTCTTCGGGCGGATAAATGGCAGGATTCCCAGCAATCTCCGGATCAATTAATTCTTTTGCAGCTGCATTAGGGGTACCGTAAAGGATCTCCTCAGCAATCCTTGCGCTGATTTCTGGTCTCAGCAAAAAGTTTATAAATACTTCAGCTGTATATTTGTGGGGAGCCCCCTTGGGTATCGCCAAATTATCTGCCCAAATGACACCGCCTTCTTTCGGCAATACATAGACCAAGTCCTCATTTTCTTCCGCAGCCATCATCACGTCCCCGACATAAGCATGAGCCAACCATACCTCACCGGAAACCATCATGTTTTTCATGTTCTCACTGTCAAAGGCCTTTATGGACGGCAGCAAACTATGCAACTTCTTCTTGGCGTTTTGAAGTTCCTCTTGATTGGTGGTGTTAAGGGAATAACCCAGGGTTTTCAGCACCAAACCCAATGTCTCCCGAGAATCATTCAATAGTGCAATTTTCCCTTTATACTTAGGATTCCAGAGTTCTTCCCAACTGGTTATTTCCTCCGCCACTTTTGCCGTGTTTACTGCTAAGCCTGTTGTCCCCCACAGATAAGGTAAAGAATACTTATTTCCTTGATCAAAAGGAAGGTTTAAGAAATTGGGGTCCAAATGCTTTGCATTAGGGATATTATTATGATTTAGCGGCTCTAACAGGTTAAGCTGAACCATGATTTCTACCATGTAGTCTGAGGGAAAGACCAAATCATAGCCGGAAGCGCCCATCTGTAATTTTGCTAACAGCTCTTCATTACTTGCATAAGTGTCATAATTTACTTTAACTCCAAACTCCTGCTCAAATTCCCTGATAATGTCCTCCGGCAAATAATCAGACCAGTTATAAACATTTAATGTCTTTGCAAGAACCGGAGCCTGGGGAGCTGGAGCTGAACTTGCCTGGTCTTTGGGTTTGTCCTTAGCACAGCCAAGTCCGGCTGCGGCCACAAACAAAACAACAATACCAACCAGTAATACCCGCCTCAATCTAACATTCATCACTTAGCCCCCTTTATAATTTATTTTTAGTTTGCTTCCCTCCAGCTTCTGTACCGCCAAGACCAACCCTACCACCGACACCAAAAGGATAGTAGAAATTGCATTAATCATTGGGGAAATACCCAATTTGATCATGGAATAAATCCGGACAGGCAATGTGGTGGAACCAACGCCAGCCGTGAAAAAAGTAATAATAAAATCATCCAGGGACAGGGTAAAAGCTAATAGGGCGCCAGCAATAACCCCTGGCCTGATTAAGGGAAAAGTAATCCGCTTAAAGGTTTCCCACTCATTTGCCCCTAAGTCTTGGGCAGCCTCCTCCAGCGACGCGTCCAGACCATAAAGCCTTGCTTTTACCACAACAACAACGAAAGGAATGCTGAAAGTTATATGGGCTATGATCACGGTTTTCAAACCGAGGGAAATGCCAGCAAACATAAATAAGGCCAGCATGGAAACGGCCATAATGATTTCGGGAATAATAATGGGCAAGTAAAGTATTCCTTCCAAGAGTCTTTTGTATCGAAAAGTATACTTATAAAGACCAATCGCGGTAAGAGTACCAATAGCGGTTGCACAAGCCGTCGAAACAAAGGCTATGATTAAGCTATTTTTGGTAGCGGCCAAAACACCCCGGTCTGCCAAAAGGCTGCTATACCATTTTAAAGTAAAGCCCTCCCAAGCAGCACTATATTTTGCATCATTAAAAGAATACAGGATTAGCACCAGAATAGGCGCATATAAGAAAAGATAAACCATTAAGGCACAGCAATGAGATGCAAAGGCGTTCCTAGACTCCACTACAACACCTCCTGTTTGGCCCATTTCGCAACCCGCCAGTAAATTGCCAGACCGAAGAAAACCAGCACAGTTAGGATTATTGAGGCTGCTGAGCCAAATTGCCAGTTGCGGGCAGCCATAAACTGATTCTGAATTAAGTTGCCAATCAAGGCTGTTTTGGCTCCACCCATTAAATCAGGAATAATAAACATCCCCAGTGATGGTACCAAGACCAGAAGGCATCCTGCTGTAATGCCAGGCATGGTTAGCGGCAGGATTACCTTAACAAAGGCCTGCCACGGCTTGGAACCCAAATCATACGCTGCTTCGATCAACCGCCAGTCCAATTTCTCCAGAGAGGCGTAAATAGGCAAAATCATAAAGGGTAAAAAGCCGTAGACTAAGCCCAACAGCACTGCCTCCTGGTTATAAAGGAGGGACAGAGGTTGGCTGATCAGGCCCAGCTTAATCAGGGCATTATTAATAATCCCTTCTGTACGTAAAAGGATGATCCATGCATAAGTCCTGATTAAAAAATTGGTCCAAAAAGGAATTACAATCAATAAAAGGAATATAGGCCGGCTGCGAGGGCACCGCTTGACCAGCCATAACGCAAAAGGATAGCTAATAAGGAGACAAATAATAGTGGTCACGATTGATAGTTTAAATGATCGCCCTAGAATCTTTAAATATAAAGGATCCATAAAGTACAGATAGTTTTCCAGGGTAAAGGCGTAAATAATGCTGCCATAAGCGCCTCTTTGGGCAAAACTATATACTAAAATCAGGCCTAGAGGCGCCACAAGTAAAGCCAGCATCCAGATCCCGCCAGGCAACAAGGTGAGCAAAGCCTGTGCAGTCGTTGAGATAGTAAATGGGTTTTGCCGGTCTCTCATCACAGACATTGGGAACCGCTCCCTTCTCTGGCCAAAACAATGCCATGGCGGGTTTCCCAAAAGAGAAAAACTTCTGCGCCCTGAGGCAGCGCTTCTTCGGGCTTGGCTATAGCCACTGCCTTAAAATCCCCGACACTAATTACCATCTTAACTTGACTGCCGGAAAAAATAATATCCTGGACACGACCCAAAAGACTTTCCCTGTCCGGAGATGTATTGTTTAGCCTAATATGTTCAGGTCGAACTGAAACATAAATAGGTTGTCCCATCTGAAAAACCCGTTGCGAAATCCCAGAAAAACGCTTCCCCAAAAAGGTTAATTCAATAAGGTTTCCCTGTTGCCCCAAAACGGTTGCAGGAAACAAATTGGTCTCGCCAACAAAGTCTGCGACAAAACTATTCATTGGCATATCATAGATTTCCATTGGGGTTGCCACCTGAACCAGAACCCCGTCATTCATCACCCCGATACGGTCAGACATACTCAAGGCCTCTTCTTGGTCATGGGTAACATATATAAATGTAGTCCCCAAGCGTCGCTGCAGGCCCTTTAATTCTATTTGAATCTGTCTCTTAAGCTTTACATCAAGGGCGCCTAAAGGTTCATCTAACAGCAGCACTCTCGGGCGGCATACCAAAGCCCGGGCCACCGCAACCCGTTGTTGCTGCCCTCCGCTTAACTCCCCCGGTTTCCGTTGCTCCAACCCTTCTAAACCCATCATCTCGATAGCTTGATTAACTCTAACTTTTATATCATGGGACGGCAATCTTCGCATTTCTAAACCAAAGGCAATGTTCTGCTGGATGGTTAAATGAGGGAATAAGGCATAGCTTTGGAATACTGTATTTACATCCCGGAGATAAGGAGGAAGCCCGGTAACGACCTGTCCGTCAATTTTTATCGAACCTGAGTCCGGTTTTATAAAGCCGGCAATTAAGCGTAAAGTAGTAGTTTTTCCACAGCCGCTTGGCCCTAAAAAAGTAAAAAATTCGCCCTCTGCCACCTGTAAGAACAGATTATGAGCAGCGACAGTTTGTCCATATTTTTTGCATACATTTATGAGTTCAACCATCATTGCCAGCATTTATCCCCCCCTTTGAGCGAGCAATTGAAAGATAAATACGACAAATCGGCTTAAAATCCTTTCTCCTGCATGCATCCTAAGCAAATAATACTTCGTTACCCGCCCGCTCCTTTACCACTGGAAGCACTGGAAACAGGAGCATCTTTTGTGTCGCAGAGTTCCCTAGGAAGTCTATGGAGAATTTTTGCCGCCACGGCAATAATTAAGTAAACAGACAGCAGAATTAGTAGTGCTTGCCATGTAGGCATTCTAAACATTTTCAGCATTAACTCAAACCAAACACTACCTCCTGCTAACCCAATCGTACCGGCTAGCAATAGCTTTAATTGTTTAATACCTGTTCTTTTACTCAAAATGCCCCCTGCCAAAGCTCCCGGAATAGCTCCAATTACCAAGGCCAGTGCAGGAAGGAATGGTATTTGACCGGTAGTAAGCTTTCCGATGAATCCTGCTACAGATGACATCAGTACTATCCCAAGGGAACTGCCGATGGTTAGCCTTGTAGGAATATTAAAAAAATTGATCATTAATGGAATTAGGACAAACCCTCCCCCGGCGCCAACCATTCCGATGCAAAGGCCGACAACCAGAGTAACCAAAACAGCAAGAAGCTTATTAAATGCTACAGGGATGTCCGGTGGAACCTCCTGTTCATTTTTTGGCAAAAGAATGATGTAATAGGCGAAGATAGCTAATAGTGCAAAAACTAGCGTTAAAAAGTAGGAGTCAACAAACTTGGAGAGGATGCCTCCTGTTAAAGCGCCCAGTACAATTGGGCAGCCAAACCAAAGAACAATGGTGGGATTAACATAATGGTGCTTGCGATGAACGTAAGCTCCAGCTAAAGAGGCAAACATAACCTGGACCATGACTATGCCAGCTACAGCTTTCATACTGAGCCCTGGAAGGCCTAAAAAAGGGGGTACATATAAAACCAGAGGGATCATTATTACGGCGCCCCCTAAACCGAGAAGGCCCGCAATCATTCCGCCAATTAAACCCAAAACAATTAAGACAAGTACCAGTTCCATTTTTATTCCCCCAGAAGAAACCTTTCTGATGAAACCATAGCACTGCTGGGGACTAGTGTCAACACAAGGGGCAATGGGATAAGGTTCCAAAAAAAAAAAAAAAAAAAAAAAAAAAAAAAAAAAAAAAAAATAAGCCTTCACACTGGGGGCCTGAATGTTCAGGAATTGGCGTGGAAAAATATCTCCAAGGGGGTGATCAATATGAAGCCTACTACCACAAGTTGGATAGTTACTGGTTTGGGCGCAGCAGTCACAGGTGTGGGAGCGACTATGTTATCCGGCACTATGCTGGGTGCAGGAGTTGTGGGTTTTGGCCTAGCCCATGTAGCCTTGGGAGTATTGGATATGGTGCGGCCTTCCATCAGAAAATAAGAGGTAAAAACAGGATAAAAATAACATGCACTAATGCATCAATCTGCGCTGGATATGTTTCCAGCGTTTTCTTCTTCTAGAAAAACAAATGGAAGAAATATTATCCTTCCATTCTTTCGAGCAAAACAAGTATCTTTTTCCGAACACCATACGGCTAGATGGCCCATGTCTTGATTAAAACCTAATCTTCACCAAGGAGCTCTTCCTGGAAAGCTGCTTCTTCTTCAATATCGGCGGCGGCAAAAAGTTTATTCGCAAGAGCCACAATTAATCCGTAGGCAACATAGCTAACCATAACGATCAGGGCAAATAATTCACGGTAGAGAAAAACTGCTACTAATGAAAGGAAAGCAAAAAAACTGATATAAACTGCATTCTGCCGCTTTAAGGCTTCTTTAAATTTAGGATACGGAATTGAACTAATCATCAAGACTGATAACACCAGCACAAAAAACAGTACCGTTCCACTATTGAGTTTCTCTCCGTAAAGAATGATCGCAGCAACTGTACCACCTGCAATGGTAATCGGTAATCCTTTAAACTGGTCTCCTGAAGGCAACACATTAAACCTCGCCAACCTGAGCACTCCACAGGCGCAAAAAATGCTAGCTACGACAAACCCAAAATACCCTAGCTCGGACATTGAAGTTTTATAGGCTAATACAGCCGGAAGAACGCCAAAAGAAACTACGTCTGACAAGGAATCCAGTTGTTTACCAAACTCGCTGGTAGACTTTGTTAAAGTTGAGACTTTTCCATCTAAACCGTCGGCAACAGTTGCTAACAATATTAGATACGCTCCCGCAACCACATTCCCTTCTAAAATCATTACCAGTGCCAGCATTCCCAAGGCTAGGTTTAAGAGCGTGATGCTATTAGCCAGGTTTCTTACTACCTTAGTTTGCACTTTCAGCAATAACGGTCTCTCCTCCACGTACCTTATCTCCCTCCTTTATAATCGGTTTCATGTCCAGTGGAAAATAAACTTCCACGCAGGACCCGAATTTTATTAAACCGAAGAGGTCGCCAGCTTTAACCTTGTCACCTACTTGTACGGGACAAACAATCCTCCGGGCAATCAAGCCCGCAATTTGCACAACCAAAACCTTAAAAGAGCCATTCTGTACTCCTACCAAATTCCTTTCGTTATCCGTTGACGCCTTTTCCCGCCATGCAACTAGATATTTACCAGGAATGTATTTTTTAAAAGCAATCTCTCCGCCAATGGGCAGTCTATTCATGTGAACATCGAAAACTGATAGGAAAATGCTCACTTTCCAAGCCTGCTGCTGCAAAAAATATGGTTCCTCGACCTGTCTTACAGATAATACCAGGCCATCTGCAGGTGCTACAATAATTCCTTCCCTTTCAGGAATGCTTCGCCGGGGATTGCGAAAAAAATATACTACCATTCCTGCCATCACTAGAGCAAAAGGAAATGCTACAGGGTAATACAATCTTACCAGTATCGCTAAGCCAAAAGCAATAAAAATACTAAAAAATCCGTGTTTAGAAATAAAGTAATCAGTCAACATATCACCCATTTCAATAAAAATCCGCTGCGCAAGTACCTAAGCTTGATATGGAACAGTTTAATATTTTATGATTGCCAAAAACACATGTATGTTTATTCTCCAAAATAAATGGAAATCCTGCCAGTACAATCTATGCATTACTGTGAACATATTCAATATTTTTTAAAAAAGCAGTTACTGTTTTCTTTATGACTATTCCCGCCCACTGCATAAAGCAGACCTTATAATAATTTTTACCAAAGTGACTAGTGGAAACCTTTTAGCTCCCATACGGCTGGGTTATGAGCAAACATGGGTTCCTCGCCCGTTAATTTATTTCTAATTGGCAGCGTTCATTAAAAAATAAACGATATCCGAGAAAAACAAGCAGGAAAACCGAAAAAGTAACACTACCAACTATCCCCAGCATGATAGCAATTTGATATTCAATAGCTGTTATCGGAGAAATACCAGATAAAATTTGACCAGTCATCATGCCCGGAAGAAAAACGATACCCATACCGACCATGGAGTTAATGGTAGGTAAGATTGCTGCTGTAAAAGCGTCAATTACTACCTGTTTCGCAGCAGTATAAGGCTTGGCTCCCATCATTAAGGCCCCTTCTATGACATCCTTCCTACTGTGCATCCCATCCAACAAGCGCTCGGCTCCCAGAGTAATGCCCGTCATTGAATTACCGATAATCATTCCAGCTATTGGGATAAAGTACCTTACCTCATACCAAGGCCTAATTCCAACCACTACCAACAAGAAGAAAAACAGGCTCAGGCAAGTACCGATAATTAAAGAAAAGGAAATAACCCTTTTAAATTCTAATTTGAGGCGCTTTTTAATCCTAGAAAAAACATTGTTTATCGCAAATCCCAGCATGATGACTAATAACAACAGGGTAATCAGTAGATTTTGATGGCCGAATAGATACTCTAATAAGTAACCCACCAAAACCAGTTGAATTGTCATCCTGATGGTTGAAAGCAGCACTTCCTTTTCTTTACCTATTTCGAAACGCCTGAGAATCAACAGAAGCACTATTACAAAGAAATAAGCAGCGGACAAGCGCCAAAAACCGATTTCAATCAGATCGTTCATCCCTGGTTGCCCCCCTTTTGGCTTGCCACCCGGCCTTCCTTAATTGTGACAACAAAATCGCCGTACGCTGACCAAATAGCCTTTGAATGAGTCACCATGATTAAAGTTTTATTGTTTTGTATAACGTAATCCTTTAACCCGCTCATCATTAAATCTTCTGTTCCTTCATCCAAGGCAGCGGAAGGTTCGTCCAGCAACATTACCTCGGGGTCTAATAATAGAAGTCTTGCCACGGCCAGTCTCTGTTTTTCACCTCCAGATAAAGAAAGAGCATTCTGCTGCACCTCCTTTTTTAGAGCAACCAGGTTCAGAAAATGAAGCAATTGCGTCGTAGAAACTGGAGGCTTTTCGGCAAAATTCAGCCCAATAAGCATGTTTTCCTGTATATTGCCTGAAAAAACAACAGGATTTTGTGGTAACATCATCACCCTTCGTCTTAAAGAAATGGGATCAATGGTTTTAAGGTCTTGCCCTTTATATAAAACCTCACCCCTATCGCAGGAAATCAAGTGATTTAGCAAACGCAACAAGGTTGTCTTCCCACTCCCGCTTTCGCCTACAATACAGGTAACAACATTTGCCGGGATTTCCAAATGCGTAATATCCAAGATGTCCCGGTACTTTACCTCTTTTAATTCAAATATCGGCTCCAAGTTGTTCACCCCCAGTCCACTCCTTTGCCAACGCAAATGCCTTTCGGGTTACCTCTACCACGACAAGCTTTCCATTTTATAACGCTAAACGATATCGTCATCCGTAATTATCCCTTAAACTTTCTTTTGGTGTCAATAGGTCCCAAAGGAAAGGTTGCAGTGGGAAAACCACCCCGGGGTCTTTTCCCTAGAAAAAACCAAAACCCCGAGGCTTTCATGCCGCGGGGCCGGGAAAAATATCAATTCTGTTTATTCGCCTAGCTTTTCTACTTCCTCCAACAATTTCTCCAGTTCGCTTTCCTTCATGCCATAGCAATGCTCCGGACCAGGGAAAACCCTTTGCTCTACTTCATTCTTGTAATTGTTCAAGGCTTCGGTTATTACCTGGTTCAGGTTGGCATACTGCTTGACAAACTTAGCCACTTGACCGCCAAAAAATCCCAAGACATCATGAACAACCAGCACCTGACCGTCGCAATACGGACCTGCGCCGATGCCGAGAATTGGAATATTGGCTCTTTGAGTTATGATTTTAGCCAGTTCGGGAGGAATTGCTTCAAGTAATATAGCAAATGCGCCTGCCTCCTCCAGGAGCTTGGCATCCTTAATCAGTTTTAAAGCGGCTTGCACACCCCGCCCTTGGGCCTTAAACCCGCCCAATTGAGAAATAGATTGGGGAGTGAGGCCAATGTGCCCCATTACCGGAATCCCTGCCTCCGAAATGCCTTTAACACGGCTGCACATTTCAACGCCGCCTTCTAATTTTACCCCGTCTACTCCGGCATTTTGCATCAGCCGGCCAGCATTGGTAATAGCCTGTTCCACAGATACCTGGTAAGACATATAGGGCATATCACCGATAACAAAACAGGTCGGCGCACCTTTTTTTACCGCTCTGGAGTGGACTTCCATCATTTCCATGGTAACTGGAAGGGTGCTTTCAAATCCGTAAACGGTCATGCCTAGGGAATCGCCGCACAAGATAATATCAATGCCAATGCTTTCTTCAATCACTGCAGTTGGATAATCATAAGCAGTTAAAAAAGTAATCGGTTCACCTTTTGCCTTTTTCTCATTTAAATAAGGAATAGTTACTTTGGGTCTTTTTGGCTTTGCACCGCCTGGGGTTGTCCACGTACTCATTAATCTTTCCACTCCTTTATTTAATAGTTACAACGATAAAGCGTTTAGGCTGCAATAACCCATCCGGTTGGATACTTTTTCGGCTGTAGTCTTAACCTGATGAACTAACTCAAAGAACCTGCCGCCGCTCAGGCGGGAAACCGGACCACAAATGCTAATTGCTGCTATAACATGGCCGCTTTCCCTCTTGACAGGCGCTCCAATACATTTGATACCCAATTCAACTTCCTCGTTATCGATGGCATAACCGTTGATTTTAGCCATCTGCACTGCTTCCATCAGTTTACCAACGTCGATAATCGTATTTGGTGTATGGGGAATAATTTTGATAGAATTAAGGGCCCTTTGAAGATCCTCTTGGTGAAAGCCCGTCAACAACGCTTTTCCTACAGCGCTGCAATACAAAGGAATTCGTTTGCCAATTCTGGCATACTGGACCATTGACATCGGGTTCTCACACTTATCCAAATAAATTGCCTCGGTGCCATCCATTATTACCAGGTTTACTGTTTCTCCGGAAATTCTATGCAATTCCTCCAGGTAAGGCCTTGCTACTTTTACCAACTCTCTTTGGGCAGCAGCAATACAGCCTAGTTCAAATACCTTTAAACCCAAAGCATATTTTCCATTTTCTAGCCGATCAATTATTTTTTCTTTTTCCATGGTCAGTAATAACCTGTGGATGGTGCTGGGATGGATTTTCAGCTTCCGGCTCAACTCGGAACAGCTTAGCTGGGGATTTTCCAGGCTAAACGCTTTAAGAATGGCTAATGCTCGCTGCACCGCTCGCACATGTCCGCTCAAACCTTCACCGCCTTAGCTTTTTAGGATTGGCAAGGTGTTTGCTCCGTGGGGCATGACAGTAATTTTAGGCTGGGCTGTTCCGCACTTCTGATACGCAATTTCTAGGGCATCTCCAATAGTCGCAATTGGAATCAACTTTGCCTTCCTAACCAGATCAAAGTTTTCAGGTTTTGTTACCAAAATGTAAGTGCCATTGACAGCACATTCCACTTCTTTAAAGGCAACCCAGCCAGGGATGGTAAAATTCTTTCGGAGAGCCAGCTCCATATCCAAAATGGTGTCGTGATTAAACCACTGGGTAAACTCCAGAGGTTCCATGATGTCCTGGCATTCACTCAAAATAATTACAACCCCGCCTTCCTTGACAGCGTAGAAGGCATTGTCCATAGTTTTACCAGTCTGATATAGGTTAATATCTTTGGGATAACCACCACAGGTAGAAATAACGATATCGGCTTTCGCTTCAATTTCAACCCCGTAAATTTTGTCAACCAATTGGGTTCCTTTTTGCCATGCCGAAACCCAGTTCCCAGCAAATACTCCGGCTATCTCTCCTGCGGGATTGGGGACAACATTGACGATAAAGTCTGGATTAACAAAAGCCGCTATTTCCATCATATCGTGATGGGTGTTATTTCCTTCCAACACCCGGGAAACGGATTTGCGGTTGGAGCCTCCTCCCACCTCGTAACTCATAGCATGGAGGTGGTTCTGCTGGATTGTTTTTAAGGACGCTACTCCCGGGAGAACACTCTTTCGACCTCCGCCATAACCGACCATATAATGGTAAATAATGCCTCCAGTGAGAATCACTTTGTCAGCCTCAGCTACTATCCTGTTAACCGATACCTCCGTGCCAAAACTTGTCTTTCCTAGGTAGACCATGTTGTCATAATCGGTGGCATCGTGATTAACAACCTTTACCCGGCGGCATACATCCTGGCCACAGATCTCAGCAAACTCCTCTTGGGTATTACCCCGGTGCCCGCCCACTGCTATTAAAATGGTAATGTTTTGGTCCGGAACGCCAGCCGCGTTCAAAGTATCGAGGATTACCGGCAGGGTTAGGGACATTTTCTGCCATACGCGGGTAATATCGCTGACAGCGATAGCCACCTTATCATTAGGTTTAACGATTTCTCTCAGCGGTGGCGCATCAATAGGATGTTCCAGGGCATGTTTTACCGCTGAAGGAACATCAGGCAAGCCTGGATAGTCTTTTCCCTCGATCACGCACAATAACTGTTCCTCGGGAATACTGAAGGCTACAGAGCCTTTTCCGTATCGCAAGGAAAAATCAACTTTACCCATAATAGACTCCTTCCTTAATTTAGGTTTTAACAACCGCAACATCTCGTACAATGAGCGGTTATTTCACAGAGCGAAATAATAATATTCTCTCGCTTGCCTAGCGGGAATTCTATATCCCCCTCCCCAATTCCTGCATAATTTAAACGATAATAAACTTTGTTTTTCCAGTTAAGGACCAGGGGTGCTCTAGAAATCCTTTTTTGGAGATTTTTTAGGGTTGTGTTTGTGTGCAGTGGTATTGTATCATGGCAACATTCCAGAAAGGGGGATAAGCATGGATACCAAGAAACTGACTGCTTTGATGTTAGCAGTAGTAGATGTTTACACAATTATTCATCGGACGGTAATACAATGACGCCTCCGATCAAAAGGGAGGCGTTGACATATCAAAACCTAAATCAATTTATTAATGAGCGAGGCCACTAATTATTCATTGATTTACCGTGGCCTCAAAGCGAATTTCATACTCGGCTTCATTATGATAATGCAATTTTATCCCTTGCCGAGTATATTATTGGGCTTTAATAAGTACATCTTCCAATGCACGGGGGAAATTGGAAAGAAACCTCGGCCTGTCGTCAATAAGCACCATATCTTCGATCCTGATCCCAATATCCTGCAGGTAGACACCAGGCTCTAAGGCAAACACCTGGCCTTTTTGAAAAACAGGTCCCGCATCCTTTTTGGACATTTTTACCAGAGTTTCGTAGGTCCTGGCTCCTTGGTGCCAATTCGGAAAATTGGGTCCATCTTCTGCGGCTTTTTCCGGATAGAGACTGAGCACCGGATTTTCGTGGATTTCCAGCCCTACCCCGTGGCCTGCAGTAAAAATCATGTTCTGGTCCAACCCTTCGACAGACAAAACCTGACGTATAGCAGCCTCAACCTGGTAGATGCTCCCTCCAGGGACCATTTTCTCAAAACCCTTCTTTAAACTTTCGTGCAGCAAGTTGTAAGCATCCCTGAACCGGGGGTCAGGATGCCTGCCAACATAAAAAGTCCGAGTAATATCAGACCAATATCCCTTCACCCTTGCTCCATAATCAATGAGCAGCGGCCCTTCAACAACGCATCCCCCCATCCATTTGGTAAAGGCGAAAGCAGAATTCTTTCCCGCACGTACCCTGGCCTTACTTTCATCCGCGCCTTTGGCCTTCACAAATCTATCGAATAACCCCGAAACCTCTCTTTCGGTCATCCCCGGTTTGATCAGCGGCAAGGCTTCCATCATTGCCTCATCAGCAATTCGACACGCCTCAGCGATATACTCAATTTCTGCCTTATCTTTTATCATTCTCATTTCCTGAATTGCAGCACAGATATCCGCAATTTTTTCAACCTTGAGGTTAACTTTAAGCTGGGGATTAAAAAAGTCGTACTCTACACCTAAAGGCTTTGCTCGCAGCGAAGACCAGACTTTTTTCAAGGGAGTATCGCCCTCTTTTAAAAGACAGCCTTTTAAATACAGGCGCTGTTTTACAGTTTGGCAAATGTCTAGATCCCCGGCAATAACGGGAATTAAGGATTCCCTTAAGGCCTCATGGTAGCTGGCCCTGGCTACCACAAGCTCCGGTTCGCCTTTACATGGGATTATGACAAAGGAGGGTTCATTAGGGAAAACACCAGAATAATAGTAAATGTTTTCGGGCCTATGGATGATCCCCCCACTTAAATCTAAAGAAACTAAAGCTTTTTGCAGTTCCAGAATCCGTCTCCACCCGCTGGCTAACACCTTATTACCCTGGCTTTTTTCCATTTAACTTTCACCTCTTGCCAGTTTTTTCAGATTCCTCCCAAAACTGTTCCAGGGCATTTTGGGCTGGGCGGAAATAAATCTGTAAGGGAGGAAGACTTCAGCCCCCCATTTAGCCTTGAATCTTTCTATGCCTCCATTAATTGCCAATCCTGTGTTGAGATATTTTTTTCCCCTGCTTTTTGCCAAGGTAATCATTTGTTCCATTAAGAGGTCAGAAGCTCCGGGCCAGGGCTGATTACTCCTAATATTGAACAAAAAAAAGCAATAGTCTCCGGAACTGAATTCCATCACATTATAAGCCGCTAGACTGCCGGTTTTTTTACATCGGGCTTCCAGAAGGGTTGCCGTTGAGGAATAGGACAGGAAATCGGGCAATCTATGAAAAAAATCAACAGCTTCTTCTTTTAGGGTCTTACTCCTTAGGAACTGAAGCAAAACCTGCAGGTGTTCCATAGTAAACTCCTGCCCAATAAATACCTCTAGTTCTTGCCCACCCCTGCGAATCATGTTTCTGGTTTTTGAAGAAATTGAGACACTGTCTAAATTAATTTTTGAGTATTCATCCTGTTCCTCCCCGATTATTTTATAATCTGCCACCTGGACAACCCGAGGAAGGATAGCTTTAAATACCGCTGGATTATAATCCTTGACTACCTGCCTAAGCGTGCTAAGGGTCTCTGCTTCAGTCTCCTCCAAAAGAGGGTAGCCAATAAAACTGACGGTATCATCTTTGATGTATAATAAGCAGTTATTAATTAGATATGGTTCCATGCCGGAAAAAGGAATAAAATATTGGGGCAAGTGTTCAGGTAGATAGGCCTTTTGAAAAATTAAAGCTGATTGACTTTCACTAAGCATGGCCAGCCTCCTTCCAGGGATCTTCAAGCAGGGAGAAAAAGAACTGCTGATTATTTCTGCTAATTCAGCCATTATCCTTCCAACTACTATGGGCCTTAATAAAAGAACAAAACCCTCCTTCGGAAGATTCAAGGCTAATTTTATGAAACCCATTAGGGAGATTATTCACATTTTTTTCGCGCATAATTTCCTATGTTATGGAAAAGCCCCTATACCTTTCAAACTGGTAAAGGGGCTTTATTCCTGCTATTCCCATGGAGAAATATGCTGGGTTGAGCCAGTTCCTTGATCGGAACCAAGATTACTAGCTCGGGGTTACTGGCTCCCTGCAGAAGAACAACCCGGTTTTTCCCTAAGGTGAAAAAGGCCAGCACACGAAATTTCCTGCGCAGGGGGCCATACAACACTTCGTCCCCCGCATTCATTATCCCCACTCCATTCCTCAGCCTAATACCATTATATGCTATTGTTAGCTGCCGGTTCCATTGGGTAGTCCCTCCAGATGAACCCTCAAAGTTGCAATGTCTTTTTTCTTATCCGCAAAGATTTAGGGGTAACCTCCAGCAACTCATCGTCCGCTAAGAACTCCAAACACTTTTCCAGGCTCATTTGCCGCGGCGGAATTAACTTGATCGATGTTTCTGCCGTGGAGCTGCGGAAATTAGTAAGCTGTTTCTTCTTACATACATTGATTGGCAAGTCCCCGGAACGGGAGTTTTCCCCTACAACCATTCCCCGGTAAACAGGAACCCCAACCCCTACGAACAATTCACCCCGCTCTTGGGCATTCTCCAAACCGTAGGCCGTGGTTTCACCCGTTTCAAAGGCTACCAGGGAGCCGCTTGCTCTGGTAGAGATTTCACCTTTAAATGGAGCATAGTGATGAAAAGAATGGTTCATTATTCCCATCCCCTTGGTACCTGAGAGGAATTCGCTGCGAAAGCCAAACAAACCCCTTGTCGGCACCATGAACTTCATCCAAACACGGCCATCGCTTAGGTGTTCCATGCTTAACATTTCGCCTTTGCGCACCCCTAAACGCTCAATGACAAAACCCAAAAACTCCTCCGGTACATCTACCACAAGTTCTTCAATGGGTTCACAATTGTCTCCATCGATTTCCTGCAGGATGACCTCGGGACGAGAGACCTCAAACTCGTACCCTTCGCGGCGCATTGTTTCAATAAGAATGGAAAGATGCAGCTCACCTCTGCCCGCTACACGAAAAATATCTGGGGATTCAGTATCTTCGACCTTTAAGCTTACATCAGATTCCCTTTCCCGGTACAACCTCTCAGCGAGCTTGCGAGAAGTAACATGCTCGCCCTCCCGGCCGGCAAAAGGGCTTTTATTCACTTGAAGGTTGACTAGCACCGTTGGAGCATCAATTTTAACAAATTCCAAGGGCTCAGGTTGCTCCGGGTCAGATACTGTTTCCCCCACATTAATATCCGGCAGGCCCGACAAAACAATGATTTCCCCTGCCTGGGCCTGGTCCACGGCCACTTTCCTTAGTCCTTCAAAAACATAAACACCAGACAACCGATGCTTTTTTACCGAACCATCCCCTCTTATTACAGCTACTTCCTGTTTAGCTGATACAGTCCCATTATGCACCCTGCCAATAGCCTGCCGGCCGATATATGGGTCAAAATCAATCATGGTCACTCCGACCTGGAGGATACCCACAGGATCACCCATTGGGGAAGGAATGTGCTCTACTATTTTTTCAAACAAAGGGGTCAAATCCAAAAAGCCCCTGTCCGGAGATAAAGAAGCTTCCCCTCGCCGGGCAATAGTGTAAACAACCGGAAAATCCAACTGCTGCTCGTCAGCTCCTAGTTCGATAAATAAATCCAGGACCTGGTCCACCACCTGGGCCGGGCGCGCATTGGGTCTATCCATTTTGTTAATCACAACAATCGGTACTAGGCCTGCCGCCAAGGCCTTTTTCAACACAAATCTTGTTTGGGGCATGGGGCCTTCAAAGGCATCAACCAGCAGCAAGACCCCATCCACCATCTGGACGATGCGCTCTACCTCGCCCCCAAAATCGGCGTGACCCGGAGTATCTACAATGTTAAATTTATAATCTCTAAAGAAAACTGCAGTATTTTTAGCCATGATGGTAATACCGCGCTCCCGCTCCAGATCATTGCGGTCAAGAACCCTTTCTTCCACCATCTGTTTTTCGTGAAATATACCGCCTTGTTTCAGCATTCCATCGACTAAAGTGGTCTTCCCGTGATCAACGTGGGCTATAATGGCCAGGTTGCGGACTTTGTTTTGCTTCTTCAATAACCCTCGACAACCTTTCTAACCTAGTAGGCAAAACTTAATCTTCATCTACTATCGTAACCTTTTGCATTTTTTCACCCTGTTGAATTTTATCCACAACTTCCATTCCATCAATCACTTGACCAAAAACCGTGTGTTTGCCATCCAGGTGGGGGAAAGCATCATGACAAATAAAAAACTGGCTGCCCCCTGTATTAGGCCCGCGGTGAGCCATGGATAAGGCGCCGCGCACGTGTTTGTTAGGATTTATTTCGCATTTAATGGTGTAACCCGGACCACCGGTACCGGTTCCCATAGGGCAGCCCCCTTGAATAACAAAACCAGGAACTACCCGGTGGAAGGTCAGCCCGTCATAAAAGCCTTTCTTTGCTAAAGACTCAAAATTCTTAACCGTGTTGGGAGCGTCATTTTCATGCAGTTGAAGCACGATGTCCCCTTTTTCAGTTTGAATTACCGCTTTTTTCATTTTGCGTTACCTCCTTAAAAAATTACCTTCTCCATTGTAATATATAAACTTGCTTAAAGAAACGAAGTTTTGCCTTTTTTATCTTAATGCTGGCAGCCAGATATTTGGCAAAATCTTCTGGGGACCCATTTATTCTCTTGGAGCGCTCTACCTCTACCCTTTCAATTATTTTACTGGCAGTATATTTATTTAAATAGTCGCAATAAATTTCCATCTCCGGAATTTCTGGCATTGCTTTCCTCCTCTCCAAAACATTAAGGGATTCTATCCTGATATATTTAAGATGCCCAGGGCTTAAAAAAAACAAACGCCTGCAAGGCTGGATTTCCTTGATATTAAGGCTGTCCTGTGGGATAATATTTGTTGCGCCTGTAAAAAGGATATTTAGACGGGTGTACAATGGAAATGATAAAGCAATAGAATAATACTCTGATTTTTGGGAGGTACCTTTTTGCTTACCTTTAAAGAATTTCCAATTAGCAGTTCCTTGCTAAAGGCCATCGAAGAAATGGGCTTTGAAACCCCTACCCCTATTCAACAACAGACCATCCCCATTGCTTTAGAGGGGAAAGACCTTATTGGAAAGGCCCAGACAGGAACGGGCAAAACAGCAGCTTTTGCCATTCCGGTTTTGGAAAAGATTGAGATTACACTGAATAGAATTCAGGCTATGGTGCTTACCCCAACGAGGGAATTGGCTATCCAGGTCTCCGAAGAAATCAACCGGATTGGCAAACATAAAAATATCCGCAGCCTACCAATCTATGGGGGTCAGGATATTACCCGGCAATTTAGGGCCTTGCGCAGCAATCCTCAGGTAATTGTTGCCACCCCCGGCAGACTGCTGGATCATATGGAAAGGCGTACTATCCAACTCCACCACATTCACCTGGTGGTCCTGGATGAAGCCGATGAAATGCTAAACATGGGGTTTTTAGAGGATGTAGAAAAAATATTGGAAAGCTGCCCCAAGGAACGGCAGACCTTTATGTTTTCAGCTACAATTAAACGAGAGATCCTGAACCTGGCAAACAAGTTTATGATTAACCCGGAGATTATCGAAATAAAGCCCCATGAGGTTACACTGCCTGAAATCAGGCAGGTATACTACGAAGTACCGGAAAAGCTTAAACTGGACGTTCTATGCCGGGTTTTGGACATTCAAAATCCTGACCTGGCTTTAGTGTTTGGAAGGACTAAGAGAAGAGTGGACGAGCTTACTGATGCCCTGCAAAAGCGAGGATACCTGGCGGAAGGTATTCACGGGGACATGAGTCAAAAGCAACGAGAAACGGTAATGAGCAAGTTTAGAAACGGGTCTATTGAAATCCTTGTTGCCACTGATGTTGCTGCCAGAGGATTAGATATTACCGGAGTTACCCACGTGTACAATTTTGATATCCCGCAGGATGTTGATAGTTATGTTCACAGGATAGGCCGCACCGGCAGGGCGGGACGCAGCGGGGTAGCCGCTACCTTCGTGGAACCCAGGGAACGAGGACACCTGCGGACAATAGAATATGCAATTAGAACCAGATTAAACCGTCAGAGCATCCCCACCTTTCAAGAAGCCCAAAAAGAAAAAATTAGATGGGCGGTAACACGGATAAGCCGCACCCTGGAAGAAGGGCGTTTCCAGGAATTCCAAAATGCAGCTGAACAGATGCTGAATGATTATGATTCAGTCACACTCCTGGCTGCAGCCCTAAAAACTATTGCGGGTGAACAGCCGGATCTTGACATTAAACTAACGGAGGAGCCCCCGCTCCGCAGCCGGAAAGGATTTAAGCAACACCATCCCGGCAGTTTTCAGCGCAGGGGACACGGCAAATACAGATAAAGAAAAGCACCCGCTAAGGCGCTTTTTCCACTCACAGGGAGGTTGTTGCAGTAATAGTATTCTTTCGGGATAATTAATTAGCGATTTCCTCCATTTGGCGTAGGGTTTCAGCAAATACTTCCAACGCCTTTTTTACTGGTTCTGGAGAAGTCATGTCAACCCCGGCTCTCTGCAGTATGTTAATGGAATAGTCGGAGCTGCCGGATTTTAAAAACCCCAGGTAACGGTCTACTGCACCTTCTTCCTTACCTAGGACCTGACGGGAAAGGGCCGTCGCAGCAGAAAAGCCGGTAGCATATTTGTAGACGTAAAAAGCGCTGTAAAAGTGAGGAATACGGGCCCATTCGATTTCAATATCCTGATCAACCGTTATATGGGGACCGTAATAGTCCATATTTAGCTGATAATAGATGCCGCTCAGCACATCCGGAGTTAAAGCCTCTCCGGCTTCTGCCTTTTCATGAATGATCTTTTCAAATTCGGCAAACATAGTCTGACGGAATACAGTTCCCCTAAACTGCTCCAGATAGTAATTCAACAGGTACAGTCTTTCCTTGGGGTCTTCTCGGTTACCCAGCAAATAGTGCAACAGCAACGCTTCGTTGACGGTTGAAGCCACCTCGGCAGTAAAAATAGTATAATGGGCATAGATATAGGGTTGTTCCCTGGATGAATAATAGGTATGCAAAGCATGCCCCATTTCATGGGCTAGGGTAAAAACCCCGTCCAAACTATCCTGGTAATTTAATAACACAAAGGGATGGGTGCCATAAGCCCCCCAGGCATAAGCGCCGCTTGTTTTGCCCTTGTTTTCAAAAACATCGATCCAGCGCCCCTGCAGTCCCTCCCTAAGGGCCGCCAGGTATTCCTGACCTAGTGGCTCCACAGACTCCAGGACCATCTTTTTAGCTTCGTCAAAGGGAACTTGAATGTCAACCTGGCTGACCATCGGGACATAAAGGTCATACATGCGCAGCTCTTGCAAACCCAAAAGACGTTTGCGCAGCTTGACGTAATTATGCAGTAGGTCAAGGTTTTCCCGCACAGTTTTGATCAGGTTGTAGTAGACTTCAAGGGGGATATTATCGCCTTTTAATGCAGCTTCCAATGCTGAAGGGTATTTTCGCACCCTGGAATAAAAAATATCTTTTTTTACACTTGTGCTTAAAAGACCGGCGATGGTATTTCGTTTGTCTTTATAGGCCCCAAGCAAGGCAGCAAAAGCATCCTGCCGCACTCGCCTGTCCCGGCTGCGCAGAAGGTGGGTGTACTTGGCCTCACTGACCTCAATATCCTCCCCTTTTTCATCCTTGATAATGGGGAATTTTGTATCAGCGTTGATAAGCATGCGATAAACAGTCTTGGGCGCAGTTGCCAATTCCCCAACTTGGGCAACCAATTCTTCTTCCTGGGCCGAAAGGGTATGGGGTCTTAATCTGACCATATCCTCCAAGAAGTGGCGATACAAGGCCATTTCCGGCTGGTTCATCCAGGATTGCAGTTGTTCTTCTGACAAACCTAGAATTTCCGGAACAATGTAGGCAGTTATGCTCTGGATCTTTACTGACAAACCCATTACCCTGTCCGCCATTGCCTGGTATTTTACCTGGTTGTTGTCCTCATCTTTGCGCATATGAGCATAAACATACAGTCGCTCCAAAGTTTCCCCCATCTGCTCTCGCAGCTCAAGGCATTCCAGCAATTTCTGCCAACTCTCCCCCAGTTTGCCCTGGAAGCCCGCCAGAGCAGGGCACTGCTGCTGCAAGGACCGGAAGTCCTCTTCCCATTTCTGATCTGTTGGGTAAATATCTTCCAACCGCCACTTATGGTGTTCCGCCAACTGATCCCGGGCGGGGGGTGTCTTAGCTAACCCAGACTGCATTGTAGTGCCTCCTCTTTTTAGTTTTTAGCCCGAGGCCAAATTACCATATCATTATCTTTGACCAAACATTGATGTAATAGTACATATAGTCGTGACCCAGTTTTCTTCCTTCAAAAAAAACTTTGCCTTTTAAGTATTACAGGAATATGTTTTATTTCCTACCAGTTTTTTTTATAATTTACTATGATTCCTGCTAGAAAGGAAGAAACAAATGGAAAAACTATCGGGCATCTTGCCGCAATGGTCACACCTATGATGGAGGACGAAAAAATAGACTAAAAAGGCCTGCGCTTCCTAGTTAACCGGTTAATCGATGCCGGAGTGCACGGCCTTTTCTGCCTCGGAACTGCTACTTAACAATATTCCAATGCGAACCGGTATTCACCTGGAACCCGAAACAGTTGCCAGGCTGTCAGCGATACAAAATATTGTTAATATTAATGACAGCAGTGGGAGTTTTGACAACATCAAAAGCTATCTAGAAAAATCAGATCCTGAATTTGCGGTTTTGGCAGGAACCGATTCCTTGATCTACTCGACTTTGGAGGCCGGGGGCAAAGGGGCCATTGCTGCCACAGCAAGGGATTTTGGAGTTTCGCCTGACGACATGGAATTACTTATTGATGCCGCTGCAAAATTACAAGGCTTTTAGACAATAATCCCAAAAAGTTATCAAAAGGTGATATGAAAGAAATATATCAAAGGCTTTTCTAGACAAGTTCTTTAATCTTTTTAATTCTCAGTTTCCAAATAATCAATAATACCTTTGCCTATTCCTTCGGCCAATTTTTGCCTAAATTGGGGGTTATTAAGTCTTGCCCTGTCTTCCTGATTAGAAATAAAACCTAGTTCCACCAATACCGCTGGCACTTTGGCTGTTCTAAGAATGAAAAGGTTGGTCCTTGGCACCGGGAAGTCGTGGTTTAAAGTTTGCACCTCACCCAGCCGGTTTAGAACAGCCAGAGCAAGTTTCTTTGATTCCTCAGAGCCTTTCGGATAAAATACCACCGCTCCTTTTTCTTTTCCACTGGAACTTGAGTTCACATGGATACTGGCCGCAACCGTACCCTTATTAATAATTTTAGCTCTTTCCTCCAAATCCTTTCGATGGCGCCCTTTCCTCAACCGATCGAGGCCGCTGACATCCCGGTCCGTATCCCGGGTTAATTGGACATTAACCCCCCTGGCATAAAGGTACTGCTCAGCCCGCAAGACCACATCCAGGGTTATTTCTTTTTCCAGTACCCCTCGAGCGGAACTACCGCCATCTACTCCGCCATGTCCAGCATCCAACACAACCCGATGGCCAAGCATGCTTAAGCTAATTGCAGGGATAACATAAAACTTACTTATAAGCCCTACCCCCCCCAGGGAAATCAACGCTATCCCAATAAGAATCAAGGCTCTGGTCCCAATAAGCAGCGCCACTTTAATTCGAGCCATTACAACCTCTCCTCTTTTCTATATTTCAAAATTTCAAAGAAAATATATTCCTCGAGCATACAGGCAATGCAAGTTTTCAATTGCAGGGCACCCTACAGAGTATTAGAATGGAGGTGGTACGTTATTCCAAAAAACAAAGGGAGTGGGCCATAATGCATTGTACTGGCAAGTCCCGTTGGCTGGTGGGCCTATTAATCATCGCTTTTGGGACTGTTTTATTACTTAACAATCTAGGTCTAACCAGTATTGATGCCGGTTCATTGATTTCCCGGTTCTGGCCCTTAATTTTGATTTATTGGGGCTTGAACAGCATCAGCTGCATGGCCTTTTAGGCTTTTTCGGCATCCTCTTTCACCTTCTCAAGTTGTTCCTTAAAACAACCGGGGAACATGCAGTACACCTTTCTTCGTGTCAACCATGTCCCCCAGATGCAGCCTTTGCATTTGCTCATGCTTATCTCTCCGTTTCGGGCAATAAAAAACTCCCGGCGAAATTCCGAGAGTTTATATCCATACTTTCTCAGTTTAAATTTTAGCACAGAAAAAATGACATGTCACTGGCACTTTACTGTACTTTCACTGTACTTTTACTGTCCTTTACGATAAATTTATTCTCATTTAAGCAAACGAACCATTTGAATGGGGTTTTAAGCTGTGAACTGACAAACTCAGGAAAAAAGTATGTCGAGGAGAAGCTGCGTCAGGCCCCCCCCTCGAACATCTCTTCTATCTCCCTTCCTCTTCTCTCAACTACAGCTAAAAATGCACGCACCACGTCGGGGTCAAACTGCTTGCCCATACACCGCTGAAGTTCCATCACCGCCCAATCACGCGGGTATGCCTTCCGATAAGGTCTTTCTGACGTTATGGCATCATAAGCGTCCGACACCCGAATAATCCGTGCCAAAATCGGTATCTCTTCACCAACAATGCCTTCGGGGTAACCACCGCCTCCGTAATCCTCGTGGTGGTAACGCACCGCCTCAATTACTTCCCTGGGAAACTTTGCCGGTTCCAGTATCCGCGCCCCCACAACGGGGTGACTTTCTATTTCCTTCCTCTCCTCCGGAGAAAGCGCCCCGGCCTTCAAAAGAATCTCTTCCCTGACTCCAATTTTCCCTATGTCGTGCAAAAGACCCGCCAGGTAAACGTGCTCCTGCTCTTCCTCCATAAGCCCCATCTCACGAGCACAGGCCTTCGCCTGGTGCGCCACCCGCAGCGAGTGGCCCCCCGTGTACACATCCTTAGCTTCCAAAGCAGACGCCAGTGCCCGCACAGCGTTTCTATAGGATTCCCGCAGCGATTCGTAAAGCCGTGCGTTCGCCACTGCCACTCCCGTTTGAGCAGCCAATGTCGCCAGATAACCAAGCTCTTCTTCCTTCCACTGGTGCGGTGATGACAAGAATACCTCCAGCGCACCCAACACCTCGCCCAGGGCCCGCACAGGCACCGCGGCGGCCGCACGCATCTCTTCAGTGTAGCACGGGAAGCACAAAGAACGGTCACATGCCGCCAGATCCTCAACGGCCGCCGGCTGCCCCGTTCTGAATACCTCGTCCAGGACAGTACCTTCTACCTGCACCCGCTCCGGTTTATCCTTCGAGTCCTCGCTGAACCCCAGCCTGGCTTTCACCACCATCTTACCCGTTTGTTTATCTAGCAACCTCAGCACGCACCATTCCGCACCAGATATTGCCTTAGCACTCCGCAATGCAGACTCCAGGATTACGTCTATATCAAAGCTGGAGGACACCACCTGCCCTACCTCGTTTAGATGCTCAAGCATCGCCGCCTTACGCTCCAACTCCCGGAAAAGGCGAGCATTCTCCAGAGCCAGGGCAAGGCCTGCCCCCAGCACGGTGAGAAAGCGAACTTCATCCTTGCCAAAGGTTGCCCCCTCAGGCTTACCTGCCAGGGTTAATACACCAGTCACATCACCCCCAACCGTGAGGGGCACCGACACAGCAGGCCGCCTTTCCTCGGCCGTTTTACCCTCCGGGTGGCTGTCAAAGTGTACTGCCATCCCTTCCCGCGCTACCACCGCAACTACCTCTCCGCGGGGAATCATGCGGAGTTCGCTGCCCGGTTCCATAGCAGCAGCAACTTCAGAGCTCGTAACTCCAGGTACTTCCTCTGATAGCATTACCACTGACCCGCTGGTTGCTCCGATCAGGCCGAGCACAGCCTCCAGTGCCCGGCTTGCCACCTCGGAGACACGGAGGGTTGACGAAACAGTCCGGCTGAACTCAACAAGAGCTGAAAGCTCCTTCTCCTGCTGCTGCAACTCTTGCCTCGAGTACGATAGCTGGACAAGGGCATCGACAAGGACATAGAATAATTCAGCTGCATCTTGGAAGCGCTTCTCGGGCCATATCGGCACAGCCCGGGCCGCTGCCAAAAGCTTCTCCTTGCCAAGTCCGAGCTCCCCTGCCAGCTTTACGGTTTTCCTCTTCTGAAGTGATGCCAGGGCCACGTTTCCCCCCATCGCCACAGCGATAGTTTCGCCCTTGACCTTGACAGGGACAGCCAGGTAGACCAGACCGGCGTGGCATACCTCCATTTGGCGCTGCCCGGATGCAGTAACAGCCCTCGCCAACTCGGCCTGCCAGGCCTCACACCTCCCTCGCCCCTCATCAGTAGTATTTACTATCGCACAAAAGGAGCAGAGGTTGCTTACCCTCGTTATCGGCCGCCCGCCTGGATCCGTTACCAGAGTAGACAGTCCCACGACACTACCTATTCGGTCCTGCAGTTGCTGAAGTCTTGCTACTTTCAATAGCGCCGCATAATCCAATTCCAAAGGCTCCTTTCCCATCGCCGGCACCCCTCTTACCCTGCCTCTTTCAACTCCACCAGCCCGGCTACGACTACCGGCTTGTTTTCCTTTTTAGCCTTGGTGGATGCCAGGCTGGCCATGTTGATAAGGTCACCTAGCGACACAGATAATCAGCCCCGTCCTCCACCACGCTTCTCAAAACCTGTGCTACCTGCTGGAGAATTTTATCCCCCAACACATGGCCCCGTTCTTTGTCGATTGCCCCGAAATTATCCAGGTCCAGAAAAATAACCGCAATCTCCTTCTTGTCCTGCAAGAACTCCGTTGCCTTGCGCTGCAAAAACTCCGCCCGGTCAAGACCAGTCAGAGCATCTACGCGCTTCCCCAGCTCGGCATAAAGCTGAGACTTCGTAACTATTCCAACTGGTCGCCCGTCCTTCACCACCACCAGGCGCTCGATCCCGTGCCGCTCCAAAAGCTCCTTGGCCTCCCACAACGAACACTCCATCGATACGACCACCACTTGTTTACTCATGGCATCGGCTACCAGCCTATTAAAATGGGAACACCTTACATCTCTGGATGTTATGATCCCGACAAGCCGCCCGTTCTCCACCACCGGCAGGCAGCCTATCCTATGCTGATTCATCAGTGCAGCCGCGTACTCAACGCTTTCACTGGGCCCGATAGTCAGCGGATCCCGCGTCATAATATCGCCTATGCTGACCATCACAAATCCACCACTTGGCTTACCTGAATTACGATGTTCACCTGGGCTTTCACTACCGTCTTCTCGGTGGCAATGCGAGCCCCTTCCTCCAGCATGATCGGTAAGAGCTTCTCCTCGGGGAGAAGTTTCACCAACGATTTCTTCAACACGGCGGCCTCGAAGATATCGTGATTGAGCTGAATCACCTCATACTGATCCGGCGACAGGGCGTTAACCATCCGTCTTATAGCCTCCGGACCGATGGGCGCCCTCTTTCCCACGAGCAAGACATCCTGCATCGGCGGAATCTCAAACTCGGACAACCGGATGCTTACATCGGCCTTACGCTTCGACTCGGACGGGACCGAAGGGAAAAGTGATTTGGATGGCATAGATACTCACCTTCCTTTGCGAATAGAGCTTGGCCTGCATGCCTGAGTGCACTGCATCGTTATATTTTAGCTCGGGGCGGAACAAAACTCAAGTGCAAGGTAACCTCCGACTGTCAACTTGTTGTAGGATTTTTTTAGTTGAGGCTCCCTCTTTGGTATACTTGGGGGCTCTGCCCCCAATCCCCCGCCCTCGGCGGGAGCCAAGCGGCCAGGCTTTGCCTGACCGTTAGCAATAGAGTTTATACCTACTAGGTGTAAAGGGCAAGGTCGCTTCGCTCCTCGGCTTCGCCGACCCTTGACACCTTAGCGAATAATCTGGCCACTATGCTGGATGGACTGCAATTTCTTAAACAGTGGGGTTACTTTACCCGTGCTTAGCACGGAAATATTGTCCAGTGCCTCTAGGTTAATCCCGTTAAATACCTTCTGTGCCCGTTTCATCGCTTTTTTAACTAGGCTTGTAACCTCTACTTTTGCCTTCAGGTGTTCAACTCCTTTGTCCACATCATAAGCTTCATATATCCATTCTGCCACTTCTAACCATAGTTCTTCGGGCGCTTTTCCGTATCTGCTGATATGGTGGGGGTTTATGCAGCGGCTCCTGCCTTTGCATAGGCTTTTTGTCCCTTCATGGATAGTTACTATAGGCACTATGGTATTGCTTCCGTCCTGTAATGGGACATGGTCTTCGTCGGCATCCACGTGCAGTACTTTTACTTCTCTCTTTAAGG
>JBFLXH010000014.1:0-53620 GCA_040757295.1 Bacillota bacterium
TTGCGACTGGTGCAGGAAGAAATCCGGAAAACAAGCCCGTTGGCGGCATAACAAGCATACAGGGCAATACAATTAAGCCTGGCACAGTACCCGTCTGCCCTTTTAGAGGCGCCGGGCAGGTTAAACGCGCAAAAGCGATTTTGCCATAGAGGATTTGGCGCAGACAGGCCGGTAATTTCCGGTAAAACCGATGCATAACAGGTATAAAAACGTCAATTTTCGGCCTCGCGGGATTCTTAAACAATTTCATGCGTCAGTTCTGCATGAAACTGTTGCAATTTGACGAAATCCAATTTATACTTATTGTAGCTACCTGTCACTACTAGGTGGATATCACAGTGTGACGAATAGGTAGACACGGCGAATTGTCAATCCTAGGTTAAACAGCGTGAGGATTTGAAACCCTCTACCGAAAATTTACGGGCTGAGAATGCCCGTTTTGTATTTTGTGAAGATTGTTTAGGCGGTGAGTATGCGTGCTTGGGGAAATTGAAGCATATTGTTACATGGTCAAAAGAGGGAAGCCTGCGGCAATGGTGCCGACACAAACAAAGAATATTTCTGGTGCCGTAGCTATAATTGAGAGAAATGATTTAAGGCTCTATAAAGAAAAGTTATCGGAAGGATGGTTAACGCTTTGGATCTATAAATATCCACATGTCCTGGAGATAATCAAGTCCCTGCCGCAGGTTCCGAAAACAGTATTCGATCACTGGGTTTTAGGTAAGCTTTTCGGTTACGAAGAGATAGCAATTCAGGAGTTCTTGGAGTCTAAACAGGAGTAAATTCTGTGCCATTATATCTTGGGCAAGGCGGAAGAGTATCGGTAGAGTCGTCTAGTCTAACAATCTGACCGCAGTTGTTACATTGGTATGCGCCCATACCCGGTTTTTCGCCTGTGGTTGGCAAACTGATCACCTCCTTTCGTGGAATTCGTTAACCTAACACACGATTCTACATGGTAGACGATTTTCCTTTGTCTAACATTGTCAGAAAAAGTAAGGAGGAACAAGATAGCTTTTGCTGAATGGAAACGGCAGAAATGAGGTGTATAAAAATGGGCCTTATGGATGAACTAAGTTCAGTTGGTAAAGTCCTTCTTCAGGCACAAAAAATTGAGGAATACGCACAAATCCTTGATTTACAAGCTAAGGTCCTTGAATTAATTCAGGAAAACTACAACCTTAAAAAAGAAAACGAGATACTTAAAGAGTTGGCATCGACAAGAGAAAAATTGTCCTTCGAGAATGATACGTATTTGTAGATCGTAAAATAGAATTGACCCCCGATCGTCAAGTAAAACTGACCCACCCTATGATAAAATCTCCCTCGAGAGGGGGAGGCAAAAGAGGTGGTAAGCATGTACAAATGGCAACGCATCAAAGCACTGCATGCCCAGGGGGTCAGCATCAGGAAAATAGCCCGGACACTGGGTATATCCAGGAATACCGTCAGGAAGTATCTTAAAGAGACCAATCCGCCACAATTTAAAGCCAGGAAGTATGATAAACAACTGGACCGGTACCGGGAAGAAATCCAAGCCATGCTCGATAAGGGTTATATTGGCACAAGAATACACAAAGAACTGGTTAAAAAAGGTTATAACGGCTCATTGTCCAGTGTACACCGCTATCTGCGGGCGTTTAAAGAAAATGATAAGGCCGCTAAATTAGCCACCACCCGGGTGGAAACCGGCCCCGGTCGGCAGATGCAGTACGACTGGAAGGAGTGGCTGCTGCCGGTTCCTGTCAAGGCCGAGCGAAGCGAGCCAGGCAAAATTTTCGTCTCATCAGGGGGATCAATGCTGGTTATTTTTGTTCTTCAGTGGGTCAATTTTATTTGCACAAAGTGGGTCAATTCTATTGACAATCAACACGTATTGGTTAAACAAAGCTGGTATGAAAGAAGGCCCTTATTGCAGTAAGTGTTATGATGAAAACAATAAGCTAATCCGTTTGCACAGTGATGATGTTGACTGGCACATTTGTCCTGTATGTAAAACTGTTGTAGATAAAAGAGAGAATAGACATCAGGGTCCGAGTTTTGAAGGTTGGGTATAAAATGAGCCTCCTGGCTCTTTTCTTTTTATCAGAACCAACTTAACACCCGGGGAGGTGGGTGATATGTAATGGGGCGTCCTCGTAGTGAAGTAAGAGACCAGGCCTTCCAGATTTGGCTGAAGAGCAAGGGGCAAATTAAGCTTGTTGACCTGGCAGCCAAACTTGGTGTGGCAGACTCTAAGGTCCGCAAATGGAAGGCCGTAGATAAATGGGAAGTGAAACTAAAGGGAGCGCTCCAAAAGGAAAAAGGGAGCGTTCCAAAACGTCCGGGAGCACCAAAAGGCAGTAGAAACGCTTTGGGAAACCGTGGCGGCAAAGGTGGACCGCCTGGGAACGACAAGGCCGTAACCCACGGCTTTTTCAGAAAGATATTCCCTGACGACCCGGAAACCATGGCTATCATCGAGGAAATCGGCATTAAAAGCCCATTAGATATTCTCTGGGAAAACATAGTCATCCAGTACACTGCTATTGTACGGGCGCAGAGGATCATGTTTGTGAAGGACCAGGATGACCTAACAAAGGTCCTTAAACGAGTTAAAAATGGAGAGAAGATTAGTGAGAGAGAATGGGAACTGCAGCATGCTTGGGATAAGCATGCCAACTTCCTGGAGGCCCAGTCCAGGGCCATAAAGACTCTGGAGGGACTAATTGCCCGGTATGAAGAGCTTCTTCCTGGCGCCCTGAAGAACGAGGAGCAGCGATTAAGGGTGGAAAAGCTGAAAGCAGAAGTAGTAAAGCTGACCGGTGGAGAAGATCTTGACGAAGACGACGGTTTCATTGGTGCCCTAGAAGGCAAAGCGGAAGAGGTGTGGAGCGATGAAGATTAAAGTCGCTCCTTTTAAATTTAGGGCCTTCTCCAAGAAGCAGCTTAAGGTACTTACCTGGTGGATGCCGTCAAGCCCTCACCACGACAAAGATGCAATTGTCTGTGACGGTTCTGTCAGATCAGGTAAAACAGTATCCATGGCGTTATCCTATGTCATTTGGGCCACGGAGACTTTTAACGGTGAGAACCTGGGCATGGCCGGCAAGACTATCGGAGCCCTGCGGCGGAATGTAATCGGGCCCTTAAAACGAATGTGTAAGTCCCGGGGTTATAGGGTCCATGATCATAGGGCTGATAACTACCTGACAATCAGCAGAAACGGCCGCAGCAATTATTTTTATTTATTTGGAGGAAAAGACGAACGCAGCCAGGACCTGATTCAAGGGATAACATTAGCCGGGATGCTCTTTGATGAAGTGGCCCTGATGCCCAAGTCATTCGTGGATCAGGCCACTGCTCGCTGCTCTGTGGAGAACGCAAAGCTATGGTTTAACTGCAACCCGGCTGGGCCTTACCACTGGTTTAAGCAGGAATGGTTGGAGCAGCTAAAAAAGAAAAACGCCCTGCACCTGCACTTTACCATGGACGACAATCTGTCCCTGTCTGAGAGGGTTATAGACAGATATCGCCGGATGTATTCCGGAGTGTTTTTTAAAAGGTTTATTCTTGGCCTCTGGGTAATGGCCGAAGGCATTATTTACGACATGTGGGATGACAAGGTCCATGTGGTTGACTGTGGGCCGATCAGTTTCAAGGAATACGGAGTGGCAATTGACTATGCCACGGCCACGGTAATGACCTTTGGGCTGTACGGCATTACCAAAGATGACAAGGTGTATTTAATTCGGGAGTATTACTATGATGCTGCCAAGAAGGGCAGGCAGAAGACTGATGGGGAATTTGCCGAGGATTTCAAGCAGTTTCTGGGTAACGTCGTGCCCAGGAATATTTATTTAGACCCATCGGCTGCCAGCTTCAAGGCTGAGCTCAGGAAAAAGGGTTATTCACAAGTAGGAGACGCAGAAAATGATGTAATTAACGGGATCCGTCTGGCGGCGAATTTCCTCAGCACCGGGCGGTTTTTTGTTGATAAAAGCTGCACGGCGACTATCCAGGAATTCAGCTCCTACGTTTGGGATCCCAAGGCCCAGGAACGCGGGGAAGATAAGCCTCTCAAACAGAACGACCATGCAATGGACCGGAACCGGTACTTCATTTTTTCCCGGTTCGGAAAACCCGCAGCAAGAGGATTGGGTAAAAAACCACAAGGCTATTAGAAAGAGGGGGCGTGACTATTGCCATACATCCAGATCGGCCGCAAGCAGTACGACAGCTGGCCGCCAGACGATGAAATAAGCAGAGCCAGGCTGGAGAATTATTATCACTCCCGACTTCTTTTCAAAGGACAGCATCATGAAGTATTTGAACGGATCCAGCGCTGGTTGAACCGGGAACAGGACAAGTCTCTGGTTTATGTTGTCTGCAATTTCGCGGGGCTATTGTCCAAGGTATCCGCAGATATGCTTTTTGGTGAGATTCCCAGGTTTGTGGCTGGTGAAGAAGGAACCAAGGAACAGGAGAGCCTGGATCAGATAATTATTAATAACGGCATGCAGGTGCTGAACTACGAGATGGCCCTGTCGGCATCGTGGCGCGGAGAGGCAATCTATAAGGTCCGGTTCGGCAGGTTCGCTGATTGGGGAGAGAAAGACCATGCCATAATTGAAGCAGTCTCCCCGGCTATCTTCTGGCCCATTATTGATGAGGACAACATCCGTAGTTTAAATGGCGGGCTGTTCGGGTGGGTGAAAGAAGGCCCTAACGAAAGAAAGTACCTTCGTCTTGAACGCCAGCTGCCAGGCCTGATTGAGAATGAGTTATGGCTGCTGGACGAGGATGGGCGGAGCATCAGGGAGAGGGTTAAGCTTAATACCTTTCCGGAATATGCCGAGCTCCCCGACTCCCAGGAAACTAGATATCCCGGTCTGCTATTCGAGTTTGTGCCAAACTGGCGGTTGGATGACGAGTTCTGGGGCATCAGCGATTATTACGACATGGGGAGCATTTTTGATGAGCTGAACAACAGGGTAAGCCGGATTTCCCGGGTCCTCGATAAACACGAAAGCCCGAAGCTCATCCTTCCACCCGGCATAATGAAGTGGGATGAGAGACACCAGCGCTGGTATGTGGAGAAGGAAGACCTGGAAGCAATCGAAGTAAACCCTGACAGCAAGAAAGCCGGTGATCTGCCCAGATATCTAACCTGGGATGCACAGCTGGAGGCCGCCTTCAAGCAGATTGATAAGCTGCTGGAGCTGGCCTTTATGATTTCTGAGACTAGCCCGGACGCATTTGGCCTTGGGGAAAAAGCAGGAAGGGCAGAGTCCGGGAGGGCTTTGAAGTTTAGGCTGCTTCGACTATTAGCGAAAATCAACCGGAAAAAGCTCTATTTCGACCAGGCCCTAAAAAATGTTTTCTATGCGGCGCAGTATCTAGAGGCACAGTGGGGCAGAGGTCCGGAACCGGCAGATGTGCGCATTGAATGGCAGGACGGCCTGCCTGTTGACCCGATGGAGGCTGCCCAGGTGGAAGAGATCCGGACCGGCAGGAAGGCAACCAGCAGCATCAGGAGCGCGGTCAGGCGCCTTGACGGGCTTACCGGTGAGGAATTGGAGAAAGAGCTCGAAGGGATTGCTGAAGATGAAGGGGCTAATAGGGTTGAAGAGCCCGGGGCTGTTCGGACAGGCTTGAATTTGAACCTTGGGGGAGAAGGTGAGGCCTAGTGTCCTGGAACCCGGAAAAGGAATTAAATGTACTGGTCCATGTTTACCGCTCATCAACACTAGAGATTGTGCAGCGAGTTGAGGAGATGACCAGAGCAGGAAGGAGCACCAGCCACGCCAGGGCAGCTCTGGAGGAGGTAAGGTCAATTCTAAAGGAGCTGGATGAATTTGCTGACGAGTGGATTGAACAGAATATTCCTCTTGCCTACCGCAGGGGTTGGGATGAGGCATTTCAATCTACTCTATATGCTACTCCTGAAGGTCTGGGGGCTGAACTAAACTACGCCGAATTTGCGAAAATAAACCGCCAGGCCGTGGAGGTAGTGGCGTATAATCTGCGGGACGGACTTCATGGCGCCACCCAAATGGTAGGGCGCCAGGCCACAGACATTTTCCGGCATGTAGGGCTGATGGCAACCCAACAGAGGCTTATTACCGGTGAGGCCGTCGCCGACACAACTGCCCAGATGAAAGAACGTTTTGTCCGCCAAGGGGTAACTGCGTTTCAGGATAAAGCCGGGCGGATGTGGAGCCTGGATGCTTATTGTGAGATGGTGGCCAGGACAACCACCAGGGAAGCGACGACTTTGGGGACCATGAACCGGGCCCTTGCCGGCGGATATGACCTTATAATTGTCAGCGAACACCATCCCACCTGCGAGAAGTGTGCTCCTATCCAGGGGAAAGTGTTTTGCCTTAACGGTAAAACTACTGGCTATCCCAGGTGGCAGGACTATGTGCCTGTTCATCCAAACTGCCGTCATACTATATCGGTTTATCAGCCCAAATTTGACGATGAGGCAGAGAGAAGAAAGGAATTTAGCAACACCAGCCTTACTAAGGACCCTAGAAGCGATGCTGAGAAAAATGCTTACAGAGCAACCCAGGATGCCAAACGCAAAACACGGGACCTGAGGGACCAGTATAAGCGGTACCGGGCCAGGTTGGGGGACAAGGCTGGTACAGTTCAAAACTTTGCCAAGGCCAAAACTGTAGGCGGAGCCAAATGGGAAGATATGCAGAAGAAATACCGTGGAGCAGAAAGTGTAGTAAGAGCTACCATAGAAAATTACGACAAGTCCTTTATTAGTTTTCCAGATGGCAGTAGAATGAATCTAAGCCCTGCACCTACAAGGCAGATAAAGTCAGAGCAGTTTGTCCGGGACTGCTTGAAGATGGCTGAGGACTTGGGGGCAGACTTTTCAAATATTAAGATCATTAATGTTCAAGGCTTTGACGTAAGCAGCCCGGATACCAATGGGTTTATTTTCATTACAGACCCTGAAGACAGGATTTTTCTCCTGGCTTCCGATATCGAAAAGGCTGCAAAAGAAGCCAAGGCAGGATTGACAAACCTATACCGGGGACTGGGCTTGACCGATAAGTTAAAAACTATTGATAGACTCGATAAGCTTGAAGAATTCACTAAAAAAACATTGATCCATGAGCTTGGCCATATAAAAACAAAACATGTTACAGGAAACTATTTGGTATATAATTATGATGACTGGGTAAAAATCGGGTTAGAGGATTACATGCAGGAAGTAGGCAAGATTCAAGGAAGGTTAAATGCCCGGGTTCTCGGGGAGTGGATTGCGGAGGATTACAGACTCATGCTGGATCCTGATAGCCCCTATCCCCACGCATATGCTTATAGCTTTGACCTGCAGAACCCAGCAGCTGCTGCCGCTCGAAGAAAGATGTTAGGGGGTGTATTAAAATGATGCCAAGAGAAGAAGCGCCCAATTATAGAATGCCAACTGCTGAGGAAATGAAACGGATTCAAGAATATGACTCAAAGGAAAAGCTCCCTGCAGAGGAGCTGGAAAAGCGTTATGAGAAAAATGAAGATGATTCACCGGTAATTAGATAGCACCTATCGCGGGTGCTTTTTTGTTGCTTTTATTTTCTTGGGGGGCATGTCCTCCCCTTCGACAGCAATGCCTATTATTTTAGGGTCCCGGAAAATTACTGGAATACCAGCATAGTAATAGGGCTCAGTGGGTACATGAGTCATGCGGTATTCCCTGAGAAAATAGCCGGTGGCCCAGCCCCCAAGACGAATCAGAACAGGCCTTTTACCCTGGCGTTTTAAAAGGCCAATGCGGTGGTTTATTCCTACAGATACCGAAAGCCTATCATTATGGATTGTCCAAGTTGGGCGCTCATCTAGCCTCATGGAGGGTCACCTCATGGGAGATAATTCTTGATTTCTGTTGGACAATCCTACCAAGAAATTAAAGAACATAACAAAAAATTGAACCGCTCCAGGAGGGCGGTAATTTTATTTGGAGGTGTATCCCAGGTGGATAACATCAAAAAAATCTGGCCAATAAATCTTCAACTTTTTAACGAAGGAGGTGGAGCAGGAAGCGGAAGTGGAGGCGCTGGAGGACAAGGGAGCGCCGGTGCAGGTAGTGGTTCTGGTAAGCAAGGCGGTTCCGGCAGCGGAAACGGCCAGGCAGGTACTGGCCAGGGACAGGGAGGAGACGGCCAGGGGCCGAAGGTTTTCTCTGAAGAATATGTGTCAGCCATTCGTAACGAGTCTGCACACTATAGGACCCAACTTAGAGGCTTAGAAAACGCTGTAAGAGGAGCTTTGGGATTGAAGGCGGAAGACCAGGTGTCTGAAGCAGTAATTTCCCAGTATGTCCAGCAGCAAAAACAAGCCATTGAAAAGTCGCAGGCTTCAGCCAAAAAAATGCTGATTAAGGCCGAGGTTAAAATGCAGGCCGTTGAGCTGAAGATTATTGACCCTGATGCGGCAATGGCCCTTGCTGACCTGTCCAAGGTCCAGGTGGCCGAGGATGGAAAGGTAACAGGGGTTAAGGAGGCCCTGGAGGCCCTGATAAAGGATAAGCCGTACCTGGTCGGAAAAGGTAGTGGCGGGGTGGGCAGCCCAGGCTCCCCAGGTGGTGGCCAGGGAAGCATGACCCCGGAAGAAGAGGGGCGAAAGATTGCCGAAGAAAGAGCCAAGGCCAAGAAGGCACAGCTTGAAGGCAAGGGGATCGACCCCTGGGCGTAAGGACGTAAACCTGAAAATTATGAGGGAGTGTGATCAAAATGCCTTACAACCTGCAGTTTATAACCGAAACTTTTGGGGGTATGGTGCCGTTCATTGATACTGGCCACCTGCGCTGGATCCGTGGGGCGGTAACCCTGGATGCAGAAGATATTAAGGACCTTGCCGATGATGAGACTACTCCAGCTGCCGTAAAGACACTGGAAGGGAAGTATATCGTGAAAACAGGCGCCTTCATCGGCAAGCTTCCGAACGGGAAATGGACCGTTCATAACGGCGAAGGAGAAGCCGAATCCAATGTGGTTCCTATGGCGATCCTTGCCGAGGATGCCGACGTGGAAGTAACCGGGGATATGATTGTTACTGCTCTGGACCATGCCCGAGTGATTGTGGCGAGGCTTCCTGTGGCGCCTAATGCTTATGTCAAAGCTTCCCTGAAAGAAATTGCCTGGAAAGAGTAATGATGTGCCCAAAAAATAAAATGTCGAGGTGAGGAACGGTGAACCAAAAAGGAATGATGATGCTGCAACTCTTTGCTGTGCTGCATCCGCTGCTAAAAGAATTCAGCCGGAAAAAAGTCCTGGCTTATGCCCGGGCAATACCCGAAGAGGGGCATGTTGGCCCGACTTTGTTTCCGGTGCTGCCTGTTAACGAGTTGACCTTTGAATACTGGAAGGACCTGAACCTGCTGCCGGTAATGGCATCTTTGCAGGCTTACGGAGCTGAAGCCCAGATTGCCAGCCGGGAAGGCGCCGAGAAAATCAGCGGTGAGATCCCGCCCATCAAGCGGAAGATCTACCTGGCTGAGCGGGCCATGCTGGCATTGAAGCGTGAAGGGGCCGGGGATGCAGATATGGTAAGGAGCACCATTTATAACGATATCGACAATATGGTTGCTTCTGTCTATGCCCGGATAGAGAAAATGCGGATGGATGTCGTAGCCTACGGAGAAATGACCCTGAATGAAAACGGGGTAATTCTCAGTGTTAACTATGGTGTGCCAGCTGAGCACAAGGTTGTCTGTGATGGCGGTGGCAATCGTCCGGCGCCCTGGAGCGATGCCCAGAACCGGGACATCATCGGCAATATCCAGGCTTGGACGGAAAAAATTGAGGCTGATACCGGGATTCGGCCTACCAGGGCTTTAACCTCTGACACTGTAGTAGCCCACATGCTGAAAGACGAGACTATCCGTCAGATGATCCATGGTGACCTTGGCAGCAGCAGACCGATATCCGTGCAGCAGGTGAACCAGCTCTTGGCCGGTCTCGACCTGCCCCGGATTGCCACCTACAACCGCCAGGTGCGGGCCCAGGCCGAAGACGGGACCTATGTCACCATGAGGTACTTCCCGAAGCACAAGTTCGTGCTTCTGCCAGCGCAGAAGCTGGGCGATACCCTGATGGGACCCACTGCAGAGGCCCTGCTGGATGAAGAGGTGGAGGCCAAGGACATTGCCGGCATATACGCCTGCGTAACTCATGAGAATGAGCCGCCCATGATCTGGACCAAAGCAGCTGCCACTTCCATCCCCACCTTCCCGATGGCTGATGCTGTCTTCCAGGCCGACGTAATTGCTGCAGACTAATGCAAGAAGGGGGCCAGGGAAACCCGGCTCCCAAGCTATTAAGTAGGTGATACTTATGGCCGTTACAATTACCCAGGCGGATGCTTACTTCCAAAACCGGCTGCATGCTGAGCCTTGGGAAAGCGCTGACCCGATCACAAAGGAAAAGGCCTTGGCAACAGCAGAGCAGGATATAAACATGCTTCCCCTGGCCAAGGGCCTTCATGCGTCACCCATGGTCATTCTCAGAGCTGCTATTTGCGAGCAGGCCCTTTGGCTCCTAGGACAGACCAAAAGTGACCGGGAGAGGATGCGAGCAATCGAACAAGGGGTTACCAGCCGGAAGGTTGGCGATGCGGGTGAGACCTACAGCGAAAGACTAAATGAGCATCACATCTCGCCTAAATCACGGGCGCTGCTGCGCTTTTATATTAACAAGACTACCGGAGGTATTCGCTAATGGACTGGGTTTTTCAACAACAATGCCATATTAAGCGGAACCTGGGTGCCGATTGTTGGAGCAAGCCAGTTTATGCCGATCCAGTGTCGTCTCCATGTCGGTGGCAAGCAAAACAGCAGCTGATCCGGACCAAAAACGGTAAAGAGGTTATGTCACAGGCTGAGGTATGGCTGCCGCCTGGAACAGGGATTGATGCCGACGATGTGCTGGTTTATGGCGGAGCAGATCATATCGTCCTGAGTGTCGGTGAACTCGTTGACCTGGCCGGCAATGCAGCATTTAAAAAGGCGTGGTGCTGATGGCTGATGGTATTCACATCGAATGGGAAGGCTTTGAGGAAGTTAAACGGGCTCTAGAGGAATGGAAAGAAGAAGCAATTACCGCAATTGTGGAGGCTATGGATCAAAACGGAGAAGATTTGCTCCAAAAGGCCCAAGCTCTCGCTCCCAAGTTGACCGGTGACCTGGAGGGCAGCGGAACCAAAAGCGAGGTCAAGGTCGATCCGGTAAATAAAATCATTTCTGTTCAGGTTGGGTTTCATAAGCCCTATGCCGCCAGGAGGCATGAGGAGTCATATAGGCCTGGCTTAATTACCATGGGCAAGCCGGGAGCAGATGGAATGAAGTCCGGTCGAAAATATTTGGAGCGTCCTCTAAAGCGATATGCAAGGAAGTATATTGAGAACGTTGCTGAGGCAGTCAGAAGCACAACGGAGGGGAAATAAATGCGGGTTTATTGGGCCAAGAGGGAAAGGACAGTCAAGTGTAATTGCTGCGGTAAGGTTTACAAGACTACCGGCTGCCCCTGCCCTTTTTGCGTCCAACCACCGGAAAAGGCAAAGGCAAAAAGGGGGCGGAAATCGTGAACTTTCTAGAGGCGGTGATCCATCATATCCAGACTGCCGGCATTGCCGCATTTGGCCAGAACATGTTTGCCAATGAGTATCCCTCCAAAGCGCCTGATTCCTGTCTTTTGGTTATTGATACCGGAGGCCTCGAACCAAGCCTTTATCTCCCAGTTAGCAATCCAACAATCCAGGTTCTTTCACGGGCGCCAAAATACCCGGAAGCAGAAGCAAAAATAAGGCAGGTGTTCAACCTGTTCCATGGACCTACAGCCAGGCATAATTACTGGCTTGGAGACTACTACGTGTTCAGAAGCCATGCTGTCCAGGAACCAGGATTTATTGGGCCTGATGAAAAAGGTCGGGACGAAGTAAGCGTTAATTTTGTTTTCAAAATCAGGCGGCCAGTATAGGGGCTGCCGAGAGGGGAGGGAAATAACCAGTGAGCGACAATATTAAACTGGGACCATGCAAGCTAACCTACGGAACCGGGCAGGATGCTCTGGTAATCGATAAAACCATTGGTGGTGTGACCCTTTCGATTACCCCGGTATTGAAAGCCATTCAACTGGACCAGTTCGGCGAAAGCGACTACGATGATAGGATTGTGGGGTGGAAGGTGTGCGTTACGGCTCCCATGGCTGAGACCGACTTTGACAGCATCAAATCTGCCCTGACATACTTGCAGGAAGTCTCTGGCGCTGCCAAGGCCAAACTTGTTGACCGGAAGCTGGGCACCTCCATGCGGGGCTTGGCTAAGCAGCTGACACTGCATCCCCTGGAAAACCCGGATGCCGATGTGTCCGATGATGTAACCCTATTTCTCGCTGCACCGGTCAATCAAGTCACATTGGGGTACGGCTTTGAAAACGAACGGGTTTTGAGAGTGGAATTTAAGGCCTATCCCAAGGCAGGCGCTGATCCTGGCGCAAAGGAAAACTTCTTCTGCATTGGGGACCCGAGTGCCGCAGCATAATTCAATGGGAGCGGTATGGCCCGGGCTGGAAGGATAAAACCAGTACCGGGCTCATTCTTTAATTATTTGCGAGGTGGAAATATGTCCAGCAGTTTGCCTAAAACGAAAAAGGTGATTATTTCGACCCCTAAAGGCGCCAGGGAGATCGTCATATCGAAAATGCCCTTGGGGAAATACGCCCAGGTAATGGAAAAGCTTAAGGTTATCCCGCGCTCAATTCTCAGCATCGTTGATATGGAGAGCGATCAAATAATTGTTAACCTACCGAACCTCATGGCTGAATGTTGGTCAGATATCGTGGAGACTCTTTCAATTGCATCGGGACTACCGGTAGAGGTGCTCGAAAACGAGGTAGGCATGGAGGAAGCAGTTGATATTGTCATTGCCGTTATTGAGGTGAATGGTTTTTTCAACATAGCCCAGAAGGGCCAAGCCTTATGGGCGAAAATCGGCAGCAGGTAAACCATGACCAGTTTGATGGAGGCTGGCTTACAGCAGTTATCGACTGGGGACACAGCCAGGGCATTACTAAAAGGGACCTCTTAGAAAACTATTATCCCGATGAGATTGCCGATCTGATGACTTTGGCCAAAAAGAGAGAGCAGAGCCGGCGGGCCTTTGATTATATGATGAGCCTCAGGTTTTCACTTGCTCCTTGGGTCGAACCAGGTGATAGGGAGCAATTGATTAAGGACATTCAGAAGTGCTTCCCCTTAGAAGAAACTCAATCAAAACAGGGATACACTCCTCCGGATTCAAGACTGGACCGGGAGGCTCTAGGAGCGTTAAAGGAAGAGATGGAACGGCGTAAAAAGGCAAAGGCCAGGTAAAGGTGGTGAGGGTGCGTGACCTTAGAAGCAGGTAATGTCAATGCAAATATTTCAGCCAATACCCAAAAGTTCGAGGGCGGAATAGAAACCGCCAAAAAAAAGCTGGATAGTTTTGCCGAGGGGGCCAAACAGACAGCAAAGAAATTAAAAGATCTCGGCAAAGACATTGCTGATTTCGGTAAGGAAATGACCACCAGCATCACCTTGCCCATCACCGGAGCTGGTGCAGCCGTTGTCAAGTTTGCCTCCGATGCTGAGGAAATGCGGGGCAAATTCAAGGTTGTCTTCGGAGAGCTTGAAGATGACGTCCGTTCCTGGGCTGCTACCCAGGCTGCAGCTATGAACAGGAGCCAGATTGATATTGAAAACTACCTGGCCAACAGCCAGAATATGCTTGTTGGTATGGGCATGACCCGGGAGGCCGGAGCAGAACTGTCAAAGCAGATCGTCCAAATGGGCATTGACCTGGCTAGTTTTAATAACCTTAGCGAATCTGATGCATTGGGCAACCTGGAAAGCGCACTTGTTGGGAACCACATGGCAGCCCGGAGCCTGGGCGCTGTCCTAAATGAGAACACCCTGGCCCTGGCAATGCAGCAGATGGGCCTGAAGGGCACTTTTCAGGAACTATCCGAGAACGAAAAGATCCAGGTGCGGTTCCGGGCAATTGTTATGCAGAGCACCGATGCAATCGGAGACGCCGAAAGGACCAGCGGCAGCTTCGCCAACCAGCTGCGCGGGCTGAAAGGCCGGGCCAAGGATGTCGCTGTGGAGTTCGGCGATATTTTGCTCCCGCAGGCAACCAGCTTAATTGAAAAGCTCAGCGCCGGAGTGGAATGGGTTAGAAATCTTGATGAGGACAAAAAGAAGCTCATTATCAGGGTGGCTGCAGTTGCTGCGGCTATTGGTCCGTTGATTTTGGTGATGGGAACCATGGTTAAGGTGGCGGGAACCGCAGTGTCTGTGGTCACTGCATTATCATCAGCTAAAGCCTATTTGGCATCCAAAGGTATCCCTAATCTTAGCAAAGCGTTAAACTTTTTAGCTGCTAACCCTATTGTGGCTGTTTCATTGGCAGTATCTGTGCTGATACAGGGTATCAGGCACCTTTATGATACCAATGAGAACTTCCGCCACTTTGTCCAGGATGCCTGGTATAAGATAAAGATGTATGTGCTGGAGAATGTCCGGGATGCCTTGGAGGGCCTGGAGAAGTTTGCTGGTTGGATCCCTGGTCTCGGGAAAAAAATTTTCGAGTTCAAGGAAGAGGTCAGCAACATGATAGACGACCAGGAAGTTAAGCGTCGTTTGCAGATAGCCATCAGGGAATCTGAAAAAATGGCCGATACTGCCGGAACTGTAAAGAAGTCTGCTGACGGCGCAAGTGGGGCTTTAGCGGGTTATGCTAATGCCTCCAATATGGCAGCCGGCAAAGCGGAAAAACAGGCTAAAGCTACAAAGGAACAGGCCAAGGAGCTGTCTGAGCTCGAAAAGCAGCTAACCCGGCTGGATATCGAGTGGGCCCGGTATAACGAGGGCCAAGGAAAAAACGCCTCAGAGTCGGAGAAGCTCGCCGTTCATAAGGAAATTCTAAAACAAAAACTGACGGCTGTTGAGGAAGAAACAAAAAAGGTCCGGGAGCAATTTCTTTTAGCGACCGACAGCCAAAACTACAACCTGGAAGCGGCCAAAGACCTTGCTGAGCAGCTGGAAAAATTGAAGAAAATCCAGGAGGAATTAAAGCAGGCCATTGGTGAAACAAACTCGGAGATGCGAAAGCAGGCCGACTTTCAGCGCCTGCTGGCCAGCGGCAACTCAAAGGACGTACAGTCCGGGGCTTTGCTTTGGGCAACCGACGCCGCAATGGGCGGTTACTGGGACTTCAGCGAAGGATATGGGGATAAGGCCAAATGGGTCTCGTCCGGGTCCGGCAAATCCTATGATCAAATGACAAACGATGAAATTGCAGCACAATTGGCCAATATGCCCAAATTCCACCGTGGCCGAACCCCAGGAACAACCAGAAAAGAGTTTCCGGCAATAATTCAGGATGATGAGTGGGTAATTCCGGACGGTGAGGTCCCAAGGCTGGACATTAGGCAAATCATAATTGACATACTGAACAGCCTACGATTGCCGGTGCAAAAAATGGCTTTGGCTGCTAATAGCCCAGGAATGCAAAACTTGCCCTTCGAGGGTTTATTGCCTACCAGCCTCACTGGCAGTTTGGGACTTAAGGAAATTGTCCAGGAAGTGGCCCGTGAGATAGCAGCCAGAATAAAACCAGGGGTATCCTTGGAAACAAACATATACAGCCCTGAACCTTTATCGCCCAGTGTAATTCACCGGAAACAGGAACAGGCTTTGCGAGAATTTGCTCTAAGGTGGGATTAAGGTGGAGAGGGTGACTTTTACCAACTCAAGAGGCCAAAGTGTAGTCATTAGCTCCCAGGAGCCTTTTTTTCTTGATTCAATATCTGGCACCGGTGCTTCAGGTGTTGATACCCAAATGCAAAAAGCGCCGTATCAGGACGGCAAAACTTATATCGATACCGTTATTGAACCACGGCTGATTAACATCGAAGTTTTGCTACTAACTGAAACCCAAGAGGAAATCTTTGCTGGTCGCAGGGAGTTGGTCCAAGTTTTTAACCCGAAACTTGGGCCTGGTGTTTTGAAGTATGAATATCCAGGGGGCGTTAAGGAAATACCGGCGGTTCCGGACCTGGCACCGGTTTTTGCATCCGGGAACGAAAACCGGGGGCACGGATTCCAGAAGGCCCTAATATCCCTTATCTGCCCAGAGCCGTTCTGGCAGGACGTAGAGGAAAGCCAAGAGGAGATGGCAGCTTGGATTGGAGGTTTCGGGTTCCCATTAGAACTGCCAAAGAAATTTGCTGAAAGTGGCCAGGAAGTAATCATGCATAATGCCGGGGATGTAGCTGTTCCTGTGGTTATCGAGTTTAACGGACCTGCGCTCAACCCAAGAGTCGACAACCTTACGACCGGTGAGTTCATCAGGGTTATTCGCGCCCTGGCGGAGGGAGAGAAGCTGATAATCGGAACGGCCTTTGGAAAGAAAGGTGCCAGCCTGGTAACTCTTACCGGTCAGAGTAACGCTATGCACTGGATCGATATCAACAGTACATTCTGGCAGCTTGTTCCCGGCGATAACCAAGTTAAGTATTCGGCTGATGAAGGAACTGAAACAGCAACTGTATTAGTGCATTGGAAAAACCATTTCGTTGGCGTTTAATATGAGATTAATTCTATTGGGGGAATTAGAATGGCGGAGAGGTATAGGTTTTTCGATACAGTGAATGAGGATAAGAGGCTCTATACAGCCCAGGCGTTTGCTGAATACTTTTCTGCGCTGATTAAGGGTGGAGTTTTCGGCGAGCAGCTAAACTCACTACAAGTAACAGGGCACGGGAGCCAGATGGCGACGGTGGTGGCTACTGGCAGGGCCTTTATTGATGGATATTTCTACGAAAATGATGCCTCCCTTCAGCTGCAGCACGAGCTCCCGCACGCGACCCTGGCCAGGATCGACCGGGTAGTACTGCGGCTGGATAAGCGCCTGGAAGCCCGCTTTATTAAGGCGTTTGTGCTGACGGGCACGCCAGCGGCTAGCCCAGCGGCACCGGCGCTAACCCGAAACGCAGATGTCTATGAAATTTCCCTGGCGCGGGTAGCGATCCCGGCAGCAAAGTCATTCATTGAAACCAGCCAGGTAACGGACGAGAGGGGCGATGAAAGCCTTTGTGGGTATGTAAGCTATCAAGCAAAGCCTGCGTGGTATCCACAAGAAAGTGTTTGTAGGGATGTATGGATGTATGCGCATTTTAAGCAGTTATTAACCGCACAGGAGCAAGCAGATGTCGAGAATAATCCATCTATGATGTATCAAGTTGCCAGGTCAGCTGTGTACTGGGAAGATGTTTTCAAGGCCCAAAAGGTACTGCGCAGATACTACAGGAATCTTGACCGGACGATATCCGGCACTGAAACAATAGGCACGACACCCCAAGAAAGGATCCAAATCTATAACAACCTGGCAATTCCAGCAGGAGCAACTCTGCAGCTGGGTTTGCAAGCAGGCGTTATGTTGGTGGTGCTGGGCACATTAACACTGAATGGAACAATAAGCGGTGTTGGACGCGGCCCTGCAGGGCCTGCTGGGCAATGGGGCAGTGGAGCCGGAGGCAATGCAGGTGGCGCTATAACTATTATAGCCAGAGAGATAGTGGGAACTGGCACTATTGATATGAGCGGAACAAATGGCCAGAGTGTAAACCCTAACAATGGTAATGGATGGACAAATAATGATGGTGGCCCAAGTGGGACGATATATGGAGAAGTGTGTCAAGGTGGGCTTTCAAGCACATCTACGGATGCAACGACCGGGAGAAATGCTATAATAAGGAAAATCAATGGCATCTTCTTTGGCAACTGGTTCACTTTCCTGGACACAGGAGCAGGCGCTGGTGGCAAAGGCATGTCAACGGATGGTACCAGTACTAACTGTCATGCAGGAGGGGGAGGAGCAGGCGCTGGCGGTATAGGTGGAAAGGCAGGATGGGGATCATCAGGAAGCTACAAAGCCTCTGGTGGCGGCGGAGGCGGTGGGGGATTTATTGGAATTGTGTCTGATAAGCCTATCCCAGCTCTTACATTGCGGGCTAAGGGCGGCAATGCTGGCACTGGATGGGCAACTGGGGGCAACGGGGGCGGGGGGTTAATATATTTGATTGCACCATCTACATCTGCTACGACTGATGTTGCTCAAGGAAGCACTGCTGGTGGAACTGCAGGTGGAGCTGGCCAAGTGGTATTCGAGGCTTTATAGGGGAGGTGTAGGCATTGAAAATCTTTTGCACTGTTGATGATGAAGGGCATATAACCCAAACATTTGTGGGCTTTGCAACGCAACCAGCAGGCACGCATGAAATCGCTCCCGAGATTGCGGCGGCTCCTCATAGATACAGGTGGCAAAATGGAGCTTTTATTTTGCAGCCGGAATCAGCCGTGGAAATAACGGCAAACGATGAACTGGCAGATGCTTATGAAGCAGTAGCGTTGCTTTACGAAGAAATGGAAAAGTTAAAAGCAATCATAGGAGGTGAGCAATAATGCAGATTTTGGCATACATGGTCAAGGTTTACGTGTTTTTGGTGAAGGCAAGGAGGCGCACCATTGAAAGCCTACCAGACCACTACCAGGTGCCAGTGGCCGAATATTTGGCGCAACAGATTGAGGGTTAAGCCATGAAACCAATCCGAGTGCTAACACCAACACTGGATCTCCTGGCTGAGATCGATGACTACGAAAGCCTAGTTTTTGCCCGGTGCTGGCATAAACCTGGCGAGTTTAGCCTGAATATTAATCACCACAAACATTATGTTGATAAGCTAGTTAAAGGTAATTTAATTATGCTCGGAAGTGATCCCTTTAAAGTCGGCATGATTAAACATCTGGAAATAGGATTGAACGAACAAGGGAAGTTTTCGGAAAGCTGGCAAATCCGAGGGCACACCCTTGCAGGCTTAACTTATCGTAGAATTATCCTTCCCCCGGCGGGCCAGGAGCATGATGCAATATCCGGAACAGCAGAAACAGCCATGAAACATTATATAGAAACTTGTCTTACTAATCCCCTTAACCCAGCTCGAAGAGTTGACTTGCTAGCAATTGGATCTAACCAAAGCCGTGGTTCAAATGTCAATTGGCAATCACGTTACCGGGGCTTAGCGGATGAATTGCAGCAGATATCATTGCTTACTGGTTTAGGTTGGCTTATTTACCTTGATTTCCAACAAACGCGGTGGATTTTCGATGTACTGGAAGGCCGGAACCTTACTGCAGGCCAATCCGTAAACCCCAGGGTTATTTTCTCGGCTGAGTTTGACGGGATGAAAACTCAGGCTTTTGTTGACAGTGATCTGAACTACCGTAACGTAGCGTATGTTGCCGGTCAGGGAGAAGGCCTTGACCGGATTGTGGTTGAAGTGCCTGCGGATGACCCTCCTATAGGCTTGGCCCGAATTGAGACCTTCATCGATGCCAGGGACGTGGAAAACCCAGCAAACCTAACGGCTCGGGGAGAACAAAAACTTGCAGAAATGTCAATTCAACAGGCACTGGAGGCCCAGATCCTAACCAAAGGGCCTTTTTTATATGAGCGGGATTGGGACTTGGGAGATGTCGTCACTGTCCAAAATAAGGGTTGGGGAATCACCATGGATGCCCGGATAACCGAGGTCAAGGAGATTTATGAACCAGGTGGGTTTAAACTTGAGGTTACGTTTGGGAACAGCTGGCCAACTCTAATTGACAAGATAAAGCAGCAATTGGGACAAATGGATGCGGAGATAAGGCGGTAATGGTAGAAGAATGCCCCCATCCGGGGGCCAAGTGGACTATTTCTTATGTTTGGTGGGGTCTGTGATTTTATACCCTTGGCCGGGTTTTGGGGTGGGCGGGAAGGGCTCACCTTTTACCACAGTCCGTTCGTTACCCGTCCGTCCACCGCGTGATCCAATTATTTCGGCTTGGCCCGAACGCGGTACCTTCTCGCCTGGTTTATGAGGTGGCTGTTTCGCCATCGTTTTCACCTCCCTTCACGCTTATTATACAATATTTGGAGGATAAAAGGATGAAAATACCGGAACGTGTAGAAATTGGCGGGCACGTTTTTAGGATTTCGATAGTGGAGGTGGTAAACAAACATACACCAAGGAGAGCAGAAATTGATCATTTGGCAGGAGAGATTCGGATTGACGCCGCCATGGCCCACAGCCGACAGGAACAGTCGCTTCTCCATGAAATTCTCCATGAGGTGGACCAGCAGTTCGCAACGGGGTTGGATGAGGCCACATTAGCGCGGTTGGCGGAAGGGCTTTATGCCGTATTGAAACTTAACCATTTACATTTCGGCTTTGGAGATTAAGCCCGCATAAAGCGGGCTTTTAGTTTGCCTTGGAGCTGAAATGAGAAATTGAACCGAACTGAATAGAGAGGGGCGATGGGGGTGGAATTATCTGAAAGGGTAGGCAAACTCGAAGTGACGGTAGCACGGCATGAGGAAAGGTTAGAAAAAGTTGAGGAGTACCAAGACAAGCAGAACGGCAGTTTGCAACGGTTAGAAGCCAAGATGGACAGCTTGAATAAGTGGCTCATCGGTCTCCTGGGCGGGGTAATCACTTCGCTTATTTTGTTACTGGTGAATATAAGCTTGGGGAGGTAATTTGCGTGTTTAAGGACGTAGACCCGAAAAGATGGTATGCTGGTGTTGTTGAAGAAGCGGCCAAGTTGGGCCTAATGGTCGGTACTGCCCCAGGTGTTTTTGAACCTGATAAGCCCATTTCTAGAGCCGAAGTTGCGGCAATTGCTGTCCGATTGTATAAAGCCACTAATGAGGATTTTGTGGAGGTCATCCATCAGGTTCTGCCCTCAGCCGTCCAAGTGGAAAACTTTGAACTGGGCGGCCTGGGTTCTGGAACCATTATCCACCCCGCCGGGTACGTGTTAACAAACCACCACGTGGTAAGCCGCACCACCCAGGAGGAGGGCCAGGATCCAGTTACCACCGTGGCCAAGACAGTCGGGTTCCGCACAACCGAACTGCCTTGGCGGTATGCGGAAGGCCCGGTAATCGCCTGGGACGCCGAGCGGGACTTGGCGTTGTGCAAGATCAAACTGAGCGAGACGTTCCTAGCCTTGCCGTTCGGGGACTTCCGCAAAGTTACACAGGCTCAAAAGGTGATTGCTATCGGTAGCCCCCTGGGGCTAATCCAGAGCGTTTCCGAGGGTGTTGTAAGCGCCATCAGGAGGTTAAACGGCAAAGGGCCGTACATCCAAACTGAAGCTGAAATAAACCCCGGAAACAGCGGCGGCGCGTTGGTTAATCTGAATGGTGAACTTATCGGCGTGCCATCGATGAAGCTGGTCTGTACTGGGATCGAGGGTTTGGGGTTTGCTATCGGGTTGCCGATGGTACTGGACTTCCTCCGGGAGAAAGCGCCGGAAATCTTGAATGAGATTGGTGAGGCATCGTGAACATTGTCCAAGAATTTGATCTGCGGCAACCATCCAAGGTTTCGCCGGCCGCATTGAACGCTTTTCTGGCCGGGAGTAATTTGGCTGGGCTTGGAGAGGCGTTCGCCGCGGCGGAAAAGCACGGGGTGAACGCCCGTTTCCTGACCGCTCTGGCTATCCACGAAAGCAACTGGGGAAAGAGCCGGATCGCCCGGTTGAAGAAAAACCTTTTCGGTTTCCGGGCATACGACAAAGATCCGTACAAAAACGCCGTGGAGTTTGCGAGTTTCGAGGCTTGCATTGACCACGTGGCAAAATACATCGCTAGAGAATACCTATCCCCGGGCGGAAAGTACCATAACGGTCCCACCCTGGCTGGAATGAATAAGAAGTGGGCCACGGATCCTGGGTGGGCAATGAAGGTGGCAAACCACATGCAACGGATCCCGGAGACGGTCCCAGAGGCCAGGCTGGTTCTAAACGGCAGGGAAACCCATCTGCCAGTGCGCCTGGTGGGCAAACGCTCACAACTGCAGCTGATAAACGGCAGCTGGGTAGAACTGCGGAGCCTGGCGGATACGTTTGGCTGGCAAATCGGCTGGGATGAGGCGAACCGAATAGTCTTCCTTGTTACAGAGGAACGGGGTTGACTGGCTCCGGCAGATGGTTCATTCAAACCAGGGTCCGGGCCCGGTCTCGCTTTTTAGCTACGATAGGGATGCGACGAAAAGTGGAGCTGAGCGGCTACACGGTCCTTGTAGTTAGGTGCCGGCCAATTCATATTCCGGGCGAGTGGGAAGGAGTAGCAGAAATAGAAAAGCCCAATTGAGAGGAGGTGAAATGGGTGGAAGGTGAGTTCGGCGTTCTTGTAACTGCTTTTATTCTGGCCCTTTTTATCCAGCTGCTGACTGGTCGGTTTAAAGAATTTATTACCGACCGGAAGACGGCATTTGTTGCTCTTCTGATTAGCGTGCTGCTTTGTGTTATTTACAAAGCTGGCATTCTGGATATGCTGGGCCTGAAGGCGCAGTTACCTTATGGTGAGTATGCGGATTATATGTTGACGGGAGTGGCTGTTTCGGGAGGAGCTAGTGGGTTAACGGAGTTTGCGAGAGGTATACTAGGTCAGATAGTGCGAGCACGGGACAACAGATAACAATACAACGAATTATGAGCAACCCCTGGGCTACGGTCCGGGGGTTTTTTATTTGCAAGATAGTTCTTTGGTAAAAAATGTCGGATTTTACTATGCATTATTTTGTTTGTCAAGAATATTTTTGTTGACTTAAAAAACATTTTTGTGGTAATAATTAAATAGGGTAGGGGCCTGCCCACCAGAGGCCCCTAGGTTTGGTTGGCGTAATTTTATTTACGCCTTTTTCTTTTTGATGGGGAATGCTTCATAGCCATAATCACTTGCTCTAATTATTTTTCCAGACCTCCAATGTTTAAACCATTTAATAAAGCCGTCAGTATCGGTTTTGAGTAAAGGTTCACCGGGAATATTATGGGTTTGTTTTTTGTTTTTCATAATTTACTCCTTGCCGGTTGTGCTGGTATTCTTGCCCCGGCAAGAAGACAATGCGTTTGCATGGTGGGTTTGTCTTCTAAGGTCCATAGCTACAACCAGCTAAAACTACGGGCCGTGGCAAGTACCGGGTAATCTATTCATATCATTGTTCACCTCCCTTTATCTTAACTTAAGCGTTTTCTGCATTACCCGTTTGGCTCTCCGCTCCAACCTGCTTACCACTTTGTCCAGAGCTAAGGCCCTTACGAGTTGACCTCCAGCTACAAGATCCACTAGTATCTCCTTGTCATTGGTGACCTCAAATACCTTTTTCCCGTCAGTTATCAGTACCGTTCCTGTCAGAGGGTGCTCTAAACTGTCGCCTTTGCTCCTAAGATAATCTACGACTTTGCGAAGTGTTTGCAGCGTAACTCCATTTTCCCTAAGGGAAAGTGCGACTTTCAATGCGATTAGATCCAAGAAGGAGTAGACCCGTTTGCTGCCTGTTCCAGTTGCCTCCGAAGCGCTTGGCTTAATAAACCCTGCTCTGTCCCAGTAATCCAGTGTGCTGTACTCGACACCAGTTATCTTGCAGACCTGCCTTGCCGAGTACCCTTCGATGTTTTTCATAATACCTCCCTCCATAAGGTTGTCTAATTTACTTGGTTCGATTTCGATGTTAGCATATTTTTCCTTGTGCATCAAGCGAAAATAGGGCATTTTCGAACATACGTTTCCTACTTTTTCCGCCCCAACCAGGCGGCTTTTTCCTTTTCCTGGCAGGACTTTCCACCCCTCCCGTCGAATAGATTGTCCGAGGTGAGGGGGAGAGAAGGGGATAGCCGGGGGAGACCCGGCTTTTTGTTTGGTACCCATTTGGCACCCAAATGTCTCCCCTTTAAGACGCACATTGCCGTACGTCGCTGGTTCAAGTCCTATAGCGCCCACCATATAATAAATAATAAGTAGTGTTTTAGTCATCAAAGACAGCACTGCTTTTTATTTTTATTATGAAAAAAATCAATTTTCTAAAAGCCAGCAAGTACAATTATTTTAGTAACCATAGTCCGGGGAGCCATGGGCCTTTTCTGGGGCGTTTGGTAATCACTGCCCCTGATGGGTAAGGGCAAACCCCGCGATTGAGGGGAAGAAACACCTGTTCAAGGGCGGATCCTGTGCTTCTATCCTGAGGAACCATTATAAGTTAAACCCCCTTTGTGGCCAATACCTCTTTGGCCGGAGTTCTGTCTCCTGTGCAGTTTATCATCCGTGGAGCCTCTAGAAGTGTGAGGGTAAACCCTAGGCTTTGATACATATCAACAATACGCTCAGTTGCTTGGTTCGAAAGCACAACTGGGCCTGAATGCTGGGAAAGCCAGGTTGCCAGGCGTACCTGGTCATTCCAGCCAAATCCTTGGGCTGTATACTGGGTGAATTCAACATCATAGGGTGGATCTGCGTAAACAAAGTCGTTAGAATGTATAGGGACGGAACCAAAGTCGCCACTCATAAATTCCCATGCAGCAAAAACATCCTGGTAGAGTGAAAAGTCCCTTATATAGTTAATGCGGGAATACCTACCGAACGGCACATTAAAACCACCCTGCTTGTTAAACCGGCAGAGGCCATTATAACCAGTACGGTTCAAGTAATAGAACAGTTCTGCTGCCTGCACCGTGTTGGCTTGTCCGTCCGCAATCAGGCTATTAAACTTTTCCCTATGAGAGTAATAAAGGTGGCGGTTATTCTCCATTGGCAGAACAGCAATTAAGCCTTTTTTTAGCCAAGAATAGAAGTTGATGAGGTGGGGGTTAATGTCGTTCAGCAGGGCCTTTTCGGGCATTAACCCCAGGGTCACTGCCAAACCCCCGCACAGGGGTTCAACCAGCCGCCGGTGTTTGTGTTGTTCCCAGATAGCTTGGAGATGAGGAACAAGCCATCGTTTCCCACCGGCCCATTTTAGGGGAGGCCTGATGTCCTTTACAGCCGTAACTAACCCCACTTCTTTTGGTTGCAATATGTTAAGTAAAGCGTTGCTTTGCACCGTTGTTAGTACCTCCTATGTGCCTTCCCAGGAATCATACCGAACAGATATTCTATAACAACGACAGTTCGCCAACGATTTGGTTATTCCTTTTCCTAAATTAAGGTTGTTGTCTGCATTTTGCAGGTACGTCTACCGTTACCGCCTCCTTGCATGAAAATGCAGTGTTATGCAATGGAAAGTCCACTTAGTCTTGTATATTATCGTTTTTCTCTGCAATTTAACTCTTCGGCCTCTTTAAAATCTTAAGTTGAAATTAGGTTTCTTTTTATGTCACAATCTTCAAAATCCCATTGATTGTAATTTGTTTTATTAATCTTAACATTAGTTTGAATGTCAAGGATACTATACTCGGCAAGGGGATAAAATTGCATTATCATAATGAAGCCGAGTATGAAATTCGCTTTGAGGCCACATTTTAATTAGCGGCCTCGCTCATTATAAATGTGAAGAGGGTTGAGATTTAACAAATTATACTATCCTGATAGCAGGAATACCTTATTTTTTAGCGAAACATTACTCATCATTGAGTAATAAGGGAGGGGTTTTTGTGACAGGGGCCCAAGTGATCACCCGGCTGTTAAAGGAGTATAAAATAAAACACATCTTTGGGGTTCCGGGTGATACTAGCATGGCTTGGCATGATGCCCTTTTTGAGCAAAGGGAGCATATCAAACACATTGCCTGTCGTGATGAGCGATCAGCTGCTTTTATGGCGGATACCTATGCCCGGATTAGTGGTAGACCTGGGGTAGTGGAGGTGCCAAGCGGTGGAGGAGCTACCTACGTTGTAGGGGGTGTTTCGGAAGCAAATGAGTCTTCGATCCCGTTGATTTGTTTAGCTTCAGACATAGCAATGCATAGCGATGAAACTGATGCGCTTACTGAATTAGACCAAGAATCCCTATTTAGCAGTGTTACAAAATGGAGGGCTAGAGTCAAACTAGGGAGCAAGCTGCCTCATCTTGTCCGAAAGGCCTTCCGGATGGCTACTTTCGGTCGACCGGGAGCTGTGGCGCTTTCCTTGCCGGAAAACATCCTGAGCGGGCAAGTTGATCTCAAAACTGAAGACATAATAGGACAGTCAATTTACAGTGAATACCCGCCCCACCGCCCTCACCCGGACCGCAATTTGGTGTTAAGGGTGTTTGAACTGCTGTTAAAGGCTAAGCGACCGATAGTCCTTGCAGGGGGCGGAGTACATGCCTCTAAGGCATGGAATGAATTGGAGGCCTTAACTCAGGATTTATTTTTGCCTGTGGTTACCTCTATTAATGGCAAGGGGTCGGTTAGAGAAACTGCTCCAGGTGCGGCTGGGGTGGTCGGCGCCAACGGGGGCCGCCCCACGCCAAATAATCTCTTGAGCCAAGCTGATTGGGTATTGGTCCTTGGATCAAGGCTGAACTCTGTTACTACCCTAGGAGGTACTCTTTTCCAGCAAAAGCCCATCGTATGCCAAGTTGACATAGACCCAGAAGCGTTGGGTAACAACATAATCACAAGCATGGAAATAATGAGTGATATCCGCGAGTTCCTTCGTTCCTTCCGCGAGATTGCTGTATTGTCTGAAACTAAAGGCTGGACTGACTGGTGGCATTATGCAATTGACCTGGCAAACGATGGATGGGAGAAGGATGTAGAAGCTCAGGAATGTTATTCCGATGGAGAAGTGTTGCCGGCAAGCCCTCGCCTCGTAGTTAAGGCACTACAACGGAACCTACCCTCGAACAGCATATTGGTTGCAGATGCTGGTACTCCGACCCCATTTATCTCCGCTTTTTACCGAGTTCCTAAGTCTGGACGATATATTATCAGCCCAAGGGGCCACGGAGGTTTAGGATATGCTCTCCCGGCGTCACTGGGAGCCAAAATTGCTGCTCCTGATAATCCGGTGGTGGGATTGTTTGGCGATGGAAGTTTTGCAATGTCGATGGGTGATTTGGAAACTATTGCTCGAGAAAAGCTGCCAATTATCCTTATCCATTTTGAAAATCATTGTTACGGTTGGATAAAAAAGCTTCAACAGCTTTACTATGACCAACGCTACTTTGCTGTAGATTTTAAGCTTGTTGATTATGCAACTGCTGCTCGCGCCTTGGGAATTTCAGTTCTTGAGGTTTCTAAAGCACTCAGTTTGGACGTGGCCCTGCAACAGGCTTTGGCAATGGCAGAGCCGGTTATGATTAATGTGCCTTCGCGGTCGCCCTTAGAAGAAACCCCTCCGGTTGCTAAATGGTTAACTGACGAGAAAATTCCTCAAAAACATAGGCTGCGGCTCATGTATTAATTGGTAATTTATGTCCCAAAAGATGCCGAAAGAGACCCTGATGCTGGGTCTCTTCTTTTTTGTTTCAGCTTGTAGGGGTTTGGACTAGGAAAGTTAGGTGTTTTTTTGGCATATGTTGATACGGGAATAGAAATAATATTGTACGAAGTTCTTTGTTGGACTTTTTGTTTTCTTATTTAAAAAGGAAGGAGAGGTGAGGAAAGTGGCCTTCCTAATAATGGAAATAAGATCGGAAAAATATATTGACCTTGTTTACGGCAACTTAATGGAAAAAATTACGCCTCTAGACCACATAAAAACCAGTTTGGTGGCAAACCAAAGAATTTTGTCTATTTATCAAGAACAAGAAAGGGAAACTTCGTCTGTTTCTAAAGTTCAAACTATTGTGGCCGAAACTCTGGCAGATATTATTGTAAATAAATGGGAAGCCAGTATGATTGAGAATGTGATTGAAAACAATTTTTATTATTTTACTGCGAATGAGAGAGAAAAGATTGGCGCTAGAGCGCAAGAAATAATGCGTGGGCAAGACAAGGAAAGAAATGGCCAATCCTCGTGTGTTCCTGTGGTGACTAGACAGAATAAAATTGGTCAATTGTTAACTGATTACCTGCACGAGCAAAAATACCTAAATATAGAGGGGTTTATTAACTTCCGGTTGCCAGATTATTGGCAAAGCCTAGAAGAAGCAGTTGAACTAGCCGTTGACGATTATATGATGGAAAAAGAGCATGATGAGTTTGTACGGCTATTAAAGTATTTTGTTGACATGCAGGAACCTCGGGTAAGTATAGTAAATGTTATTCTAAAAGCGTCTGGCTTTTTCCAATTGTTTGATAATGAGGATAATGTTATTGATAATAAATATAAGGATGGGTTCATTGTAGATATGGTGCAAAGCGAAATAAATAGCGAAGACTTATTGATTAGTGCGCTTATCACCATTGCCCCGAAACGGATTAATTTACATGTGCCAGAACCCATAAAAGTAAGAGATATCATGGCAACACTGCAAAGCGTGTTTGGTGAACGGCTTAAGGTTTGTGCCGGATGCACGTGCTGTCGCAACCTGGGAGAGAACCAATAGTCCCCTAATGGGGCTTGAGACTGGTGACAAACCTTAGGCCAAGGGTACCATAGCCGTTATTCGTTTCCGGGGAGCAGCCCATCTTTTTATACCCTTAGGAGGGCTCTGGAGACATGCGCGTGTCCTGCAGCTTTTGCCTTCTCCGGTCTCATATGTAGCGCGGGCTCTTGACAACGTGGCTTAAATCGACGACTTATGGTACACCTCGGTCCGGTTACCAGCTAATCGGCATTTGTCAATACTTTATATCCCCTTATGGGGACTTTAATTTTTGGTTTGATATTAATGAGGGTTTTATGTTATATTCAGGTAAAAGTAAATTTATCAATCTTGACCCATAATTTAAGTGGGAGATCGATATGTGGTTTGTCTTGATTATCGGTCCCATTCTCGGCGCTTTTATAGGTTGGATTACCAACTGGGCTGCGATAAAATTAATTTTTCGCCCCTATAAAGCTATTCGGATACCTCTAATAAACTACAGTATTCAAGGTGTCATCCCTAAACGCCGTCAAGAAATTGCATGCTCAGTAGGGAATGTTGTTGCCAATCAGCTGCTTTCTCTCGAGGATTTAATTAGCCATATTAATTTGCCTGAAAACCAGCAAAAGGCAGTCGAAATCCTTTCCGGTTCGGTAAAAAACCATTTAAATGAGCGACTGCTCCTATTCTTGCCACTGCCACTTAGAAACAGCATTCTACAGATTATTGATGATATTCTCCGGCGGGAATCGCCATTGCTTTTAGCAAAAATCAGTAAGGATCTTGCTGCTGAACTATCATCCTCGCTTAACCTGTCCTTGCTGGTGCAGGATAAAATAAACCGGCTTGATTTAGAACAACTGGAACACCTTGTATTGAGTGTGGCATCCAAAGAATTAAAGCATATAGAAGTACTAGGAGCGATCATTGGCTTTTTTATCGGCCTTTTCCAAGCTCTTTTGTTTTTATTGCTTTAATAGGGAATTTGACAAAAAAGATAAAATTACATATAATTAACTGAAAAAATTAGTGATGATAGGGACAGTACACTTAGGTATGCTTCAGAGAGAAGGGGTCGTGGCTGAAAGCCCCTTTAGCTAATTCCTGGTGGAGACCACCCTGGAACTGTGGGGGAATTAATTAACTCCACCGGCCGATACCTCCGTTATCGGGTTGAGAGTAGGCGCATTTTTGTTAAGTAGGGTGGAACCGCGGGTTTAAATCTCGCCCCTAAGGGGTGGGATTTTTATTTTCTCGGAAAGGATGATATGAGGTGGAATTAAATGGCATTAGACTAAAAGACGGGACTTTACATTACTACCCAAAAGGGATTACCCCTAATGAAATTGCTGCGGGAATAAGCAAAAGATTAGCAAAAGAAACTATCGTGGCGAAATTCAATGGCATATTGATAGACCTTGATCGCCCATTGGATCAGGATGGAACCCTCGAATTGTTAACGGAACAGGATGAGGAAGCATTGCAGGTCCTGCGTCACAGCGCTGCTCATATTATGGCTCAAGCTGTCCAACAGCTTTTTCCTGGAACTCATTTAGGAATAGGGCCTGCTATCCAGGATGGATTTTACTATGATTTTGATTCTGAGCATGTATTCACCCCCGCTGATTTGGAATTGATCGAACAGGAAATGAGGCGGATAATTAACCAGGATTATCCTTTTCTGCGCAAGACGATAATGCGAGAAGAAGCAGTTAAATATTTTGGGAGTCGCGGTGAAAAATATAAAGAGCAATTAATTGCCGAACTGCCGGAGGATACGGAAATATCTCTGTATTCCCAGGGAGATTTTATTGACTTATGTGCGGGGCCGCATATTCCGTCCACAGGAAAACTAAAAGCATATAAGCTATTAAGTTTGGCTGGAGCCTATTGGAAGGGAAACGAAGCCAACAAAATGCTCCAGCGAATCTACGGAACGTGCTTTTTTAGACAAAATGACTTAAATGAGCATTTGCATAGGCTTGAAGAAGCGAAAAAGAGGGACCACAGGAAGTTAGGGCCTCAGCTGGCAATATATACGTTAGAAGAGGAAGGCCCCGGATTCCCATTTTTCCATCCTAAGGGAATGGTAATTCGAAACGAATTAGAATTTTTCTGGCGGGAGGAACATAAGAAGAGGGGCTATCTTGAAATAAGAACTCCTATCATTTTAAGCCGCAAGTTGTGGGAACGCTCAGGCCACTGGGACCACTACAAGGAAAATATGTATTTTACCAAAATTGATGAAGAGATTTATGCTATTAAGCCCATGAATTGCCCTGGGGCAATGCTTGTTTATAGTTCTACCCAGCATAGTTACCGGGACTTGCCAATCCGAATGGGGGAATTAGGGCTTGTTCACAGGCATGAAAAATCAGGAGTATTACATGGCTTAATGCGAGTTCGTGCTTTTACCCAAGATGATGCTCACATTTTTATGCTGCCTTCTCAAATTACCGAAGAAATAAAGGCTGTCATTGATCTTGTAGATCATTTCTATCAGGTATTTGGGTTTGAGTATCGAGTGGAACTTTCTACCAAGCCGGAAAAGGCTATGGGCTCACCGGAAATCTGGGAGGCTGCAACCAGTGCATTGCGCCGGGCATTAGAGGAAAAAGGCATGGATTACCGTATAAATGAAGGAGATGGGGCATTTTATGGTCCAAAAATTGATTTCCATTTGAAAGATTCCCTGGGAAGAACATGGCAATGCGGAACAATTCAATTAGATTTTCAAATGCCAGAGAAATTCGATCTGACCTATATAGGAGAAGATAGCCAAAAGCACCGGCCTGTGATGATTCATAGGGTGGTTTTTGGCAGTATTGAAAGATTTATCGGAATTCTGACTGAGCATTATGCAGGGGCTTTTCCGCTCTGGCTTTCTCCTATCCAAGGCAAAGTATTAACTGTAACCGATCGAGCAAATGATTATGCACTAAAGATAGCTGAAAAGTTACGGGAGAAGGGAATTAGAGTAGAAACAGATCTTAGGAACGAGAAAATTGGCTATAAAATTCGGGAGGGTCAACTGGAAAAAGTCCCTTACTTGCTGATTGTCGGGGATAAAGAGGCGGAAAATGAAAATGTCTCGGTTAGACAACGAGGAATTGGTGATATTGGCAGTATGGATTTGCAGGGACTGCTGGCTAAATTGCTGAGTGAGATCTCGGAAAAGAGATAGTATTTCCAAGAAAGCAGAGCTGACGCACGAGTTTTATGATTCATAACTGGTAAGGGCCGGCCAGGGTAAGGAGAAAAATTTTTTCGCGAAGTCATGCTGGACATGACAAAGTGTGGGGTACTGTAGAGGGGGGACCACACTATGACAAAACATTTGGAAGAACAACGTTCTGAACTGTTGTGCGGGCGGATGTTTACACCGGAAGAGTTTCATCAGATCAAAGAGATCATTCGGTTATTTCCTAGGCTGAGCCAAACAGAGTTGGCGCTAACGATTTGTGAAACCTTGTCTTGGTTTGCACCGAACGGAAAGTACAAGCTGGAATCGTGCAGAGAGCTTTTAAGGAAATTGGAGTCCAGACAATGGATTTCACTCCCGCAGAAGAGAAAAGGGGGGAGCCTTGGCAAAGAACACCTCGTCCTTCAATTGGAGATTGAACCGGAACCGGAAATCCAGGGGACGGTATCGGATTTGGGTGCTGTCGAACTGGAATCCGTGTGCGGCAAAGAGGAAATTCGCTTGTGGAACGAGTATGTCGAACGCTATCACCTGCTGGGGTACAAGCGTCCCTTTGGCGCCCATCAGCGGTATTTTATCAGGTCAGGCCCACCGGAAAAGAGGCGGTTAGGTTGCCTGCTGTTTTCGGCGGCAGCTTGGGCGTTGGCGGAACGGGATGCATGGATCGGATGGAGCAAGGAAGAACGCAGCCAGCGATTGCATTTAATCGTGAACAACACGCGGTTTCTCATCTTTCCATGGGTAAAAGTGAAGAATTTGGCGAGCAAAGCCCTGTCGCTGGCGGCCAAACAAGTGCGCGTTGATTTTCAGGAGCGGTATGGGTACGAGCCGGTACTTTTGGAAACCTTTGTGGATCCAGAGCATTACGCAGGGACCTGTTATAGAGCTGCTAATTGGATTTCACTGGGCTTGACGGCAGGCAGAGGGAGAATGGATCGCTATTCGCAGTATTTGTCCACCCCGAAACAGATTTTCATGTATCCGCTGGTGGCCGACTTCCGTGCGCATCTTTGCGGTGAGCGTACAACCGGAGGTGAAGAGCTGTGAGCCCATCCGCCTCCATGCTGAAACAAGAGCGCAGGGCAAGAAAGTCGAAGTAGACGAGATCGAAACTGCGCATATCAACTTGCTGCGGCGGCTAATTCGCAACAAGAAATTCGTCCACTATTTAGTGAAAAAGCGCTACCTGATCGCCATCGACGGCACCCAGAAATTCACTTTAGGGGAGTGCTGGGGGGAAGAATATCTCAAGCGGCATGTGAAAGGAAAAGACGAGGAACCACAGTATTATGTCTATCTATTGGAGGCTAAATTGGTATTTCCGGGTGGACTTGTGTTGCCGCTGATGAGTGTTCTTGATAATACCTTTGATAAAGTCACGAACAAGCAGGACTGTGAGTTAAAAGCGTTTAAGCGATTGGCTGGAAGATTAAAAAGCATTTCCCTAAACTTCCAATCACGATACTGCTAGACGGCCTTTATCCCAATGGCCCTGTGATGGCACTGTGCCGGAAATACCGCGGTGGGAATTTATGATCGTGCTTCAGGATGAAACCCTGCCTAACGTGTGGAAAGAAGCAAAGGGACTGCATAAACTTCATCCGGAGCAGACGTATACCCAGACATGGAATGGGCGTCACCAGACCATCTGGTGGAGCAATGACATTGTCTACGAATACGGCCCCAATGAACGTCTGAAACAGACGGTAAATGTGGTCGTATGTGCAGAAGCATGGGAAGAGGTGAACGAAAAAGGCGAGATCGTCAGCAAAACGTCGCGCCATGCCTGGATTTCCAGTGAGCCGTTAAGCAAAAAGAACGTCCATACCCGATGCAACCTGATGGGCAGGAAGCGCTGGGGCATAGAAAACGACATTTTGCAGGAAAAGGAACAAGGGTATCAATACGAGCATATCTTCTCCCGTGACTGGAATGCCATGAAAGGGTACCACTACCTCATGCACCTGGCGCATCTTATGAATGAGATAGCGCAAAGCTCCATCGAACTGGTGGAACAGGTGCGGGAAGAAGGGATTCGCGGGTTCATTCGCCTCCTGCGCGAAACGATCAGTGGTCCTTGGTTGCAAAAAAGCGAATCGAGCTCATCAGGAAAGAGCGCCATCAACTTCTTCGGCTGATCGCCTGACACCCATCAGGGGAAGCATACAATCCGAATGCATGATCAGGACCCCGGCAATAACTAACCGTATGGGTTTACGCTCACAGCTTGCCACTTTTCGGGAGAAAATTCTTGATTCGTTCCAAAAACGGGTGAACTCATTCAAGAGGGGAGCAAAAATCACCTCAAAAACCGCATCTGACCTTTTTAAAAAGGAAGATTTTCAACTCGCAAGATCTACAAACAATTTCATGCGTCAGCACTGCGAAGAAAGATATTTGCTTGACGAACAGGTTTCTTTGTGATATTCTCAATTGGAAATAAATATTGTCAATGCACATAAGTAGAAGCCATCCCGCTTCTCACCTTACAACGCCACTTAGTTAGTAAGGTATTTTTGAAATAATTATTGTTTGTATTTCCGAGCGGGTGGTTGTCCCGCTCTAATTTTTTTCCTCAATTATCGGAGGTGACAAATTATTAACAAAGATGATTTAAGGGTGAATGAAGATATCCGGGCAAGGGAAGTACGGTTAATTAACCATGATGGTGAGCAGCTTGGCATAATGTCAGCAAGAGATGCCCTTCGCATTGCTCAAGAGAAAGGATTAGACTTAGTTGAGATTTCTCCAACCGCAAAACCTCCTGTTTGCCGTTTAATGGACTATGGGAAATATCGCTATGAACAAAGCAAGAGAGAACGTGATGCCCGCAAACGCCAGAAGGTGATTAGCGTTAAGGAAATCAAACTTCGGGTAAGCATTGAGGAGCATGACTTCCAGGTTAAAGCCAAAAATGCCCAAAGGTTTTTAGAAGATGGAGACAAGGTCAAGGTTACTATCATGTTTAGGGGTAGAGAAATAACCCACTCTGAGCTTGGGCAAGATCTATGCCAGAGGTTTGCAAAGCAACTCAGCCATATTTCGAATATAGAGAAGCCCCCTAAAGTAGAAGGAAGAAACATGATAATGATTCTTTCGCCGAAGCAAGAATCTTAGAGAGGAGGTTGTTAAACATGCCAAAAATGAAAACCCATCGTGGGGCCGCTAAAAGATTTAAGGTTACGGGATCTGGAAAAATCAAGAGGGCGAAAGCCTTTAAAAGCCATATCCTAGAGAAGAAGTCAGCCAAGCGTAAACGTGCACTGAGACAGGCTGGTTTGGTAAGCAAATCAGACTTTAAGCGGGTAGAAAGACTAATCCCTTATGCGTAAATAGTCTTGAAAGGAGGAACTATTTTGGCTCGTGTAAAAGGCGGTACTGTTGCGCGCAGGCGCCATAAAAAGATTTTGAAGCTTGCAAAAGGATATCGCGGGGGTAAATCGAAAATTTTTCGCCCTGCAAATGAGCAGGTGTTAAAATCCCTAGCTTATGCATTTGCCCATCGACGGAAGAGAAAGGGAGATTTCCGCAAGCTTTGGATTGCCAGAATTAATGCCGCAGCAAGAATGAATGGGATGTCCTACAGCAGGTTTATCAACGGGTTGAAAATGGCTGGGATCGATATAAATAGGAAAATGCTGGCAGACCTGGCTGTAAATGATCAGCAAGCCTTTAGTAAACTTGTTGAAGCTGCCAGGGTTAAACGGTAGATATTATTTATTAAGGTGACGAGAGTCACCTTTTTCTTCGGTTCAAAATTTAGACAGGCGCAGTCCTCATTCGGGGGAGGGCACCATGGCTGATCAAATTATTTCTTCTAAGAATAATCCATTGATTAAAAAAGCTGCCGCTTTGAAAAGGCGAAAGGAAAGGCAGTCCAGCGGGTTATTTTTGCTGGAAGGCGTTAGGATTCTTGAGGAGGCCTTAACCAAAGCGGAAATAGAATACATGCTATTTACTCTCAGATTGACAGCTGCTGGGCGGGGAAAGGAATTAATTGCCAGAGCTTTAGCCAAGGGGGTGCCATGTTATCCGATTGCTGAAAATCTGTTGCAGGTTATCTGCAGCACAGAACACCCCCAGGGAGTGGTTGGGGTAGTTAAACGTAAGGACTATTCCCTAGAATCAATTATTTCACAACCGGAGTGTTTTTTGCTTTTTGCTGATCAAGTCCAAGATCCGGGAAATCTCGGCACTATTATGAGAACAGCCTCCGCGGTGGGAGCGACAGGAATAATCTTATCCCCTGGAACGGTTGATCCTTATAACGAGAAAACGATCCGCTCCACAATGGGAGCAATATTAAGTATACCCATTTTAGAAGGTATTAAGGTGGAGGAGTTTCTTGACCAAGCACGATGCAATCAAGTAAAAGTTGTCGCAGGTGATTTAGAGGGAAAAAAACCGCATTTTCATACAAATCTTTCTGGTAAGATATGTATTGCTGTAGGAAATGAGGCTGGAGGAATATCACCTGAGCTGCGGGCGGGGGCAGATGAATTGGTGACAATCCCTTTGAAGTGCAACGTTGAATCATTAAATGTAGCAGTTGCGGCAGCAATCCTCCTTTATGAAAAAATTAGGCAAGATTATGTTGGTGCCACGGCGAATTCATGAAGACAATATATGGGAATTATAAAATGCTGGACAACGAACAACCAGTCAAGTAAGACGGCTGGTTTCCTCATCCTTTCAGCATCGACGGAAGGAGCACAGGAGGCCTCATCGGCTGATACAGCAAGAAAACAACGGACGAATCAACATCGTGCTCATTTTTAAAAATTGATCTCCGAATAATATGGTAATATATGGGTTCATGAATTCGCCGTGATGTTGGTACGGACTTTGCTTGCCAATAGCATTAGGGTATGCTATAATCTTTTTGAAAATGTTCCCCAAAAAACACTGGAAAGGTTGTGGTGCTATTGTTCCTGCCTGCCGAGATTTTTTGGAGGATTTTCGAAAAGACCGGTTCTATTACAGCTTACATCATGTACCGCAAAATGATCCTGCAATAAACGAATAGCACTACGGATAAATGCGATGAATGGGATAAGTAATTGGGAATCCACTTTTTAGGGAGATGGAGCCGTGACTGAAAGCTCCGTTAAGATGGTTTTCAATGAAATTCACCCGCGAGCAGCAGGTTGAAACCAGATTTAGTTTTTCTGGAAGTAGGCCGAGCCGGTTTTCCACCGTTAACTTGGAAGCAACAGGCACAAATACTGTTGACAGAGATAATCTAAGAAATTAGATTAATACGGGTGGTACCGCGGAAGATAGCTTTCGTCCCTTGCGATGAAGGCTTTTTTATTTGTTATTATGCAAATAACAAATTACAGGAGGGATGCAGTATGCGGCAAAAATTAATAACGATGAGAGATCAAGCCCTTGCGGAACTAGAAACACTAACTTCCTTAGATACGCTAAATTTATTCCGGGTGAAGTATTTGGGTAAAAAGGGTGAATTGACCCAGGTTCTTCGGGGTATGGGCCAATTGCCGGAAATGGAGCGGCCTGCTATCGGTCAAATCGCCAATGAGATTCGGGATGAGCTCGAGCAAGGTATTAAATTAAGACAAGAGGTAATACGTAAACAGGAAGTGGAAGAACAGCTTGCTTCAGAAGTATTGGACATAACCTTGCCAGGCAAGCCCTTTTTCTTGGGTCATAAACATCCTTTAACTCAGATTGTTGATAAAATTAAGAGTATCTTTATCGGCATGGGTTATTCCGTAGCCGAAGGGCCAGAGATTGAGCTTGATTATTATAACTTTGAAGCCCTGAATTTGCCTAAGGACCACCCAGCTAGGGATATGCAGGATTCCTTCTATATAACCGAGGAAGTTCTCCTGAGGACTCATACCTCTCCTGTGCAAGTTCGTACAATGGAAAAAATGGTGCCTGAAATCCCTATCCGGATTATTTGCCCTGGGAAAGTATATCGAAGAGACGATGATGCTACTCATTCACCTATGTTTAGTCAGGTAGAAGGGCTGGTTGTGGATGAAAATATTACAATGTCAGATCTAAAAGGAACTCTTCTAACTTTTGCCCAGGAAATGTTTGGGCGGGAGAGACAAATCCGGCTAAGACCTAGTTACTTCCCTTTTACTGAGCCAAGCGCTGAGGTCGATATTTCGTGTATCATGTGTAACGGGGATGGCTGTAGGGTTTGTAGCGGGTCCGGTTGGCTGGAGATACTTGGATGTGGAATGGTTCACCCTAAGGTCTTGGCTAATGTCGGTTATGATCCGGAAAAAGTCCGTGGCTTTGCCTTCGGAATGGGTGTGGAGCGAATTGCCATGCTTAAATACCGGATTGATGATATGCGCCTCTTGTTTGAGAATGATCTACGGTTTTTAAGCCAGTTCTAAATAGAATTGATGAGCGGAGGGATATTTGGTGCGTGTTTCTTATAACTGGCTAAAAGATTATGTTGAGTTTGATTTATCGCCTAAGGTACTTGCTAAGGAACTGACCAAGGCCGGAATTGCTGTTGAAAACATAGAGGATTTAGCCGAAGGTATTAAGAATGTGGTCGTTGGTCAAATCCTGGAGATTAGCCCCCACCCTAATGCTGATCGGCTTCTAGTATGCAGAGTATTGGTAGGAGATAATAAATTATGCCAGATTGTTACCGGCGCTACTAATGTGAGAATTGGTCAGCTAGTAGCAGTGGCAATGGATGGAGCCGTTTTACCCGGGAATAAATCCATTCACGCCTGTAGTTTTAAAGGAGTGCTGTCTGAGGGTATGATGTGTTCTGCCCAGGAATTAGGGTTAGATACATCGGGCTTGCCTGAAGTAGAGGCAATGGGCATCATGGAAATGCCCCCGGGAAGCCAACCAGGTGAAAGAGCGACAAAAGTATTAGGTTTGGAAGATTGGGTTTTAGTATTGGAACTAACCCCAAACAGAGCTGATTGTTTGTCATTAATAAATGTAGCCAGGGAAGTAGCTGCAATTACCGGTGCAAAATTACGGATACCCGAGGTAAATACTCCTTATTCAAACCGGCCCTCCTTTGCAAGGCCCTCGGTAACAATTGAAGCAACGGATTTATGCGGAAGGTATGTAGCTATGGTTATTGAAAATGTTCGAGTAAGTCCGTCTCCCGCTTGGTTGCGCCAGCGCCTAATGGCTGCAGGAATTCGACCAATAAACAATATCGTTGATATTACCAATTATGTTATGCTGGAAACTGGACAACCTTTGCATGCCTTCGATTATGACACAATTGCCAAAGGCTCGATTATTGTCCGACGGGGAAGGGACCATGAAAGTATTGTAAGTTTGGATGGTGTTACCAGAAGCTTAAAACCGGATTTTTTAGTTATTGCCGATGCCGAACGGCCTGTAGCAATTGCAGGCATCATGGGAGGCTTGGAGACAGAAATAACTGAATCAACGAAACATGTGCTGCTGGAATCAGCCTATTTTGACAGCACCAACACAAGAAAAACCTCGAAGGCATTAGGTTTGCGGTCAGAGGCATCATTGAGGTTCGAAAAAGGCGTTGATATTAACGGCTGTTTATTTGCCGCTCAACGGGCGGCCCAAATGATGGCCGAATTGGCTGCTGGTGAGGTTATGAGGGATTTTGTTGATGAATATATTGCCCCTTGGCAACCTACCAAAATTAATTTGCGGATCCGCAGGATTAATGAAGTTTTAGGGACTGCGTTAACTTTGGAAGAAATCAGAGCAATCCTGGAACGCCTTAACCTTGAACCAGAGAAGGGGAGAGAAGGAGAACTATGTGTTCAGGTGCCAAGCTACCGCCGCGATCTCTCCCTGGAAATAGATTTGATAGAAGAAATAGCCCGTATTTACGGTTATGACCGGATACCGACAACCCTTCCGGTTGGAAAGCTTGGTGGTAGTTTTGAAACAGTTTCTCAAAAAGTGGAAGATTTAGCCCGGAGAACCTTAGTCAGTTGTGGAGTTAGCGAAGCGATAACCTATAGTTTTATAGATACGGGATCCTTTAATAAACTGTTGCTGCCACCAGACCATAAGTGGCGAAATGTGGTTGAAATTAAGAACCCTTTAGGGGAAGAGCAAAGTGTAATGCGCTCCACACTGATACCGGGCTTGTTAGATGCCGCATCACGAAATGTTAGCAGGCGGGCAACTTCAGTAGCTTTGTTTGAAGTAGGAAGGGTATATTTTCCAAAAACTTGCAGCAACGAGCCGTTACCGGAGGAAAAGTTACATGTTGCAGCACTAGTATCCGGAAAATTGGATAAGGTATGGCGGTATCCTGTGGAGAACCTTGATTTCTTCTTCCTAAAAGGAATTTTGGAGACTTTTTTAAAGTCTCTCGCTTTGGGTAATTACCTGTTGGTTCCTGCAAGAGAACATCCTTTTCTGCACCCTGGACGTGCGGCAAATATTGAATTAGACGGTCAAACCCTTGGCTATATTGGAGAGTTGCATCCATTTGTGCAAGAAAGTTATGGCTTACCAGCTCGGACCTGTTTGTTTGAGATGAATATGGGATCTGTAAGAATAGAAAGCATTGAGGCAAAGAAATACAGCTCGATCCCTCGGTTTCCTTCGATTAAACGGGATATTGCAATAATGGTTTCAGAAGAAACCCCCACTGGTGAAATAGAGAAATTGATCGCTGAGGCTGGGGGAACATGGCTAAATAAGATTCAGCTATTTGACCTCTACCAAGGAGAGCAAATTTGCGTGGGTAAAAAAAGCTTAGCTTATACCTTAACTTATCAATCCCATGAACGTACCCTAACCGATGAAGATGTGAAGTCTGTCCATAACAAGGTGATCGATGCTTTGCGCAATAAGTTTGAGGCAGAAATCCGATAATTTGGCAGGATTCCCGTTTTTTTTCGCGAAAGATATGATAATCGCGAAGAGGGGGTCCTTCAGTTGTCGAATAAAGCTATTAAAGAACAAGTTTCAAGGGTAGCAGTTAGTATCTTCGACCAGGAATATGTTCTAAAAGGTCCTGAGCCTCTTCAATATTTAGAAAACCTTGCGAAACAAGTGGATAGAAAAATGAAAGAGGTTCTGCACAAGCATCCGACGCTGTCACCTTTTAAGGTGGCTGTAGTAACGGCCCTACACTTCGCTGATGAACTTGCTAAAATGCAAGCGGAGTATGAATCATTGATCCAGCTGCTTGAGGAAGAGAGAAAAGCATAACCGTAAAACGCCTCTCGGGGCGTTTTTACCTTTTTCTTTTGGGAAAGATTATTATTTAAAGATAAAAACAACTTAGCTTAAGTAGTCGAGGACCGGGAGGAGCAGAAAGTGACTAACCTTGAGGTAGCCTGGATTTTCCGCGAAATTGCTGATCTGCTGGAACTCTCCGGTGAAAACCCTTTTAAGGTTAAGGCGTACCGGAAAGCCGCAAGAATCTTGCCAAAGCTGGAGCAGGATATTAAGGAATTAATATCTTCTAATAAGCTTAAAGAAATGCCAGGCATAGGAAAAACATTGCAGGCCAATATTGAGGAGCTTCTTGCGACAGGAAATCTTAATTTGCTGCAGGACCTAAGGCAGAAGGTACCGGCAGGTTTACGTGAAATGCTTGCAATTCCTGACATAGGGGTAAGGTCTATCCGAATTATTTATGAAGCATTGGGTGTAACAACACTAGATGAACTGGAAAAGGCGGCAAAAGACAATCAATTACGAAAACTCCCCGGGCTTGGAAGCAAAACTGAACTGGCGGTGCTGCGCGGCATAGAGATGTTAAGAAACAAGCAGGGCTTGATACCCCTAGGAATCGCATTTATGGTAGCAAATGAATTTATTCAAAGTTTAAGTATGCTTAATTCTGTGGTGAACTTGGGGATAACAGGGCCTTTGCGCCGGGGAGTAGAAATGGTTCCAGAAATTATACTACTTGCTGCTGTGCTTAAGGAGGAGCCCGAGGTAATCGAAATCTTTGCCCGCCACCCCCAGGTGCAAGAAGTATTACTTCGGTGTAATAGCCTTTGCAGGGTTTCCACTCGCTTAGGTGCCGAGGTTGAATTGCGTCTCGTTCCTCCAGAGAGATTCTGGATAGAAAACTTTTTATCTACCGGTTCTGACGAACATCTGGCAGGATTAAATAAAATAATTGGGGAAAAATACGGCCTTACTGATTTGCTCCTTTCTACATTATCTTCAAAGGGTTTTCAGGTTAATAGTGAGGAAGAATTGTATAAATGGTTGAGTATGCAATATATAGAACCTGAACTGAGGGAAAATAGAGGGGAGATTCAAGCTGCTTTACAAAACGAATTGCCAAATTTAGTAACACAATCCGATATCCGTGGGGATCTGCATACTCACACTGACTGGAGCGATGGTGTATCCAGTATTGAACAAATGATTGAAAGTGCTAAAAAAATGAAATATAGTTTTATTGCCATCACTGATCATTCCCGTTCGTTATCAATTGCAAATGGTCTAAGCCTAGAGAAGTTAGTCGAACAAAACCGGTGCATTTCAGAGATAAGCGCTAGAATGGAAAATTTAACAATACTAAGAGGCGTAGAGGTGGATATCCTAGGCGACGGCAGCTTAGATTATCCTGATGAAGTTTTGGCCGAGATGGATATAGTGGTTGCTTCTATTCATACAGGTTTCAAAATGGAAAGAGAAAAAATGACTGCTCGATTGGAAAGAGCGGTTAAAAATCCACATGTAGATATCCTTGCTCATCCAACGGGGCGAATGCTCGGACGGCGCAGAGCTTATGAGGCTGATATGGAAAAAATCATTGAATTAGCATGCAAAACAGGTACTTGGCTAGAAATAAACGCATCTCCAGATCGGCTAGACTTAAACGATTTTTGGGCTCGGCAGGCAAAGGATATGGGAGTGCCAATTTCCATAAATACTGATGCCCATGATGCAAGTCGACTGAAGGATATGACCTATGGCGTATTAACAGCTAGGCGGAGTTGGCTTCAAGCTAAAGATGTGGTTAATACATGGCCGGTTGAGCGCATCCTTGAGGAAACAAAGCGGAAAAAATGATTTTATGCTTACTAGAAAGAGGAGGAGTTTGTATATGCTGTTAAAGGACCTTTATATTATGTCGGTAATGCTTGGGATTAAAGCTGATCCCAGAGGTGAGGAAACGGTTAATAATCTTCTTGCTGAGCTGAAAGAGAAGTACAATGAACTGCCAGAAAAAGAAAAATCCGATTATGATCCTGAAGAACTTCGAAACCCGTATGCTGATACCAGAATTCTTTATGGAGATGAGGACCTTGAAGTTAAGAAAGTGCTTGCAGGTATTGATGTGGAAGTGGCTGAACTCCTTCTCGCTGAACGGCTAAGGGAAAAGAATATCCATTTTGATTTGGTAATAGGGCATCACCCGGAGGGAATAGCATTAGCTGGGCTTTATAAAGTAATGAATTTACAGGAAGATATTCTAGCCCAGTTAGGGGTCCCTATTAATTTAGCTGAGGGTTTGCTTTCAGGACGGATTTCCGAGGTTCGCCGGGGTTTGATGCCCCTTAACCATAATCGAAGTGTGGATGCCGCACGGCTCTTAAATATTCCATATATGTGTGTGCATACACCGACGGACAACCTTGTTGCTCAATACTTACAAAACTTTCTTAATGAGAATGAAGCAAAAACCCTCGGTAAAATAGTTGAGGTTCTAAAAACTATTCCTGAATTTAATGCGGCACAAAAGATAAATGCTGGTCCGAATATTGTTGTTGGTTCTGCTGAAAAGCGCCCTGGAAAAGTTTTTGTCGATATGACCGGGGGAACGGGAGGGCCGGAGGCTATGTATGAAAAGCTTGCTCATGCTGGGGTGGGAACGGTTATTGTGATGCATATAACGGATAAACATCGCAAAGAAGCTGAAAAACACTATATTAACGTAATAAATGCCGGCCACATCGCCAGTGACTCCCTAGGGATGAATTTGTATCTAGACGAAATTGAAAGAGCAGGAATCGAAGTCGAGGTTTTTGCCGGATTAATTCGCCATAAAAGGGTCTAAATAATTGGTTTCGTAATTTACTATTGCTTTTTCATTCAAGGGGGAAAGTTTGTGAAAGAACCTGAATTGCTGGCGCCTGCGGGCAGTATGGAGGCCCTTGTCGCCGCTGCCAATAGTGGTGCTGATGCGGTTTATCTCGGCGGTCGTCAATTTAGCGCTAGGCAAAGCGCGGCCAATTTTGATGAGCGGGAAATCGAAGAAGCAATTGCTTTTTCTCATAGGAGGGGAGTTAAGGTTTATGTGGCTGTTAACACCTTGTTGGGCAACCATGAGATGGAGGCAGCTTTAAAATACTTGTCTTTCCTTCAGCGCATAGGCGCCGATGCAGTTATTGTTCAAGACATAGGGCTAATCCATGCTGCACGACAACTCCTGCCTCACTTAGAACTTCACGCGAGTACCCAGATGACCACCCATAACGCTGATGGAGCAAAGTTCTTGGAACGTCAGGGATTAGATAGGGTTGTATTAGCAAGAGAACTTTCTTTGGAGCAGATCAAAGAGATTGGAGCTAGGAGTTCCATAGGTTTAGAAATGTTTATTCACGGCGCTTTGTGTATTTGCTATTCCGGACAATGCTTGATGAGCAGTTTTATTGGTGGAAGAAGCGGTAACCGAGGCCGTTGTGCTCAACCTTGCCGGTTGCCTTACAGTTTAGTCGAACGTGATACTGGGGAACACGCCTCAGATAATCTCCACCTCTTAAGTACAAAAGACTTATGCTTAATCGAGCAGCTTCCAGAAATTATTTCCGCTGGAGTAATGTCCTTTAAAATAGAAGGGCGAATGAAGCGGCCTGAGTATGTAGCTACTGTTGTTCGCATCTACCGGGAGGCCATTGATAGGTTTTGGACTGATCCCGAAAATTATCTGGTAACTGAAGCGGAAAAAAAGGATTTAGCCCAAATATTTAATAGAGATTTTACTACAGGGTATCTCTATGGTAATCCCGGAAAAGAGTTAATGGGTTATGCCAGACCAAATAACCGGGGAATTTTTTTGGGTCGCATAGTGGCGACTGATAACCTGGGGTGGGCTAGAGTTAAGCTTAGTGAAAACTTATCTTTGGGCGACGGTATTGAAGTATGGGTTTCAAAAGGTGGGAGAATTGGATTTACCGTTGAAGCCATAAGTATGGACCGGAAAAGGATTGAAGGCGCTACAGCGGGAGAGACAGTTGAAATCAAAATCCCAGAAGGGGTCAGGGTTGGTGACCGTTTGTTTAAAACCTATGATGTCCGCTTAATGGCTCAGGCCCATGAAGTAATAGGTGTTCCTGGGGCTGAAGGTAAAATACCTGTTACAGCTTCTGTAAGGATTTCTGAAGGGGAACCCCTGATTGTAATAATCAAAGATCGGGATGGTTTTGTTGGGGAGGGTAGATCTGATTTTAGGGCTGAGGTTGCATTGAAGCGGCCTATTACTTTGGAGGTATTAAAGGAACAATTGTCGCGCCTTGGTAATACGCCATTTATTTTGGAGAAAGTAGAAGCTGAAATAAATGGTTCTTTGATGGTACCCCTAAGTGAAATAAATGCGATACGAAGAATGGCGGTTGAAAACCTGCTGGAAAACAGGAAAAAAGGCAGTTCTTCAGTGGTCATTTCCTCTAACCAGTATAGTAAATTAGTGGATAATCTTCTTGGTGCCGTAAGGCAGGATAATAAGCCAAATAAAAAGCAAAAAGCGAGATTGTCAGTTTTGGTTGGGGATTACGCTTCGGCTCTTGCAGCTGTTTCTGCTGGGGCAGATCAAATTTTTGTCGGACGCGAAGTCTTTCGGGGAAACCGTTTGAGTCCTAGGGAGATAGAAAGGTTAGTGAGCTTGGGCCGTGAGAAGGATTGCCGGTTGATTTTAGCTACACCAAGAATTTGGACAGACGAACAACGGGATGATGTTTTGCATATTGCGCAACTGGCAGTGGAAGCAGGAACTGCTGGTGTTCTTGCTGGTAATTTAGGAACAATTGAGCTAATTAATAGCAATGGCTTGGATATCCCGTTATTTGCTGATTTTTCCTTAAATCTGTTTAACGATTTAGCCTGTACTTTTCTATCTCTGCAGGGTTTTTCCCAGTTAACCCTTTCACCCGAACTTAATTTCAATCAAATTTCACAAATGAGGAGTTTGCATAGGATCAATTTGGAATGTATAGTCCACGGCAATTTCCCGTTGATGGTCAGTGAGCATTGTGTGCTGGGAGCCGTAAGAGGCGGCCGTTGTGCGGGAGTTGGGCCAGCGGGTTTTTGTAGCACAGGCCGCTACGGTCTTATGGATAGGATGAAATTTGTTTTTCCAATTGAAACAGATCAATACTGCCGTATGCATCTTTATAACTCCAAAGACCTTTGCCTTGTAGAACATCTTTCCGATCTTTTAGAACTAGGCATCGATTGTATCCGAATTGAGGCCGGGAACCAAGATGCTGTTTATGTTAATGGTACGGTTAGGCTATATCGCGAGGCATTGGACATGGCTTGGGAGGGATTAAAAGATGAAAGGTTTTTCGCCCATATAAAGGAGCGCCTAGCCAAGTTTAGTCCGGAGGGATTTACCAAAGGTCATTATTTCCGTGGAGTGTTATAATATTTCAAGGAACGGGGACACACCGCTTACAAATCGTTCTTGCCGCACAAGTTATTTAAAGTTGAGGTTACGAAGACATGCCTACCGCATTCATCTTGAACGCGGAATGTCCCCAATAAGGGTGGGGTTATGAAGAATTTTGAGCGTGTAGCAAAAAAACTTGAATTGGATAAAGTATTTGAGCAGTTAAAAACCTGCTGCTCTTCAAGCTATGGAGCAGAACTGGTCGATAGAATGCAAGCCACCAGTAACATTGCAGAGGCTTTGCGCTGGCAGCAGGAAACAAGTGAAGCGAGGCAGGTATGGCGCCTTTATCCCTTGATCCCTTTAGGAGGGATAAGAAATATCAAGGGGTCAGTTGAAAGGGCCAAAATAGGCAGTTGCCTCGAAGCACATGAATTATTAGCTGTATTAGACACTCTTACTTCAGCCAGACGGCTGAAGGCTTTTTGTGTTGGGTTGGAAGGTGATTATCCTCTTATTAAGGGTATTGCGAATGAAATTAACGTATTTCGTCCAATCGAGGAGGAAATCGAGTTTGCCGTAAAAGATGACGGCAACCTTTATGACCATGCTTCCGTTGAGCTTAATCGGATAAGAAAGCAGATAAAGCAACTCCAAGAGCGAATTAAAGATAAGCTAGAAAACATTATAAGAGCGTCAGAAACGCAAAAAATGCTCCAGGAAGCCTTAATCACCGTTAGAGGTGATCGTTATGTGGTTCCGGTAAAGATAGAATACCGGTCCCAGTTTCCGGGCCTTGTTCATGACCAGTCAGCCAGTGGCGCAACATTGTTTGTAGAACCTATGGCAGTTGTAGAACTGAATAACGAACTGCGGCGTGAAGTAGCAGCAGAAAAACGGGAGATAGAAGTAATTCTGCAGCGCTTGACCCGAACCATTGCTTTAGATGCGGACAAGGTTTTGTCAACTCTTAAAGCCGTAGCTCAATTAGACTTCATTTTTGCCAAAGGTCAATTGAGTGTAGAGATGGATGGGGTGCAACCTGAGCTTAACACTAACGGGACCATTTCAATTCGCCAAGGACGACACCCATTGCTAAAAGGAAAAATAGTGCCAATAACGCTAAACTTAGGTCATAACTATGAGGTTTTGGTGATAACCGGCCCAAATACCGGTGGCAAGACTGTAACGCTAAAGACTGTGGGACTTTTTACTTTAATGGCACAATGTGGTCTGCATGTTCCCGCAGACGTGGGAACAGAACTGGCTGTCTTTGAGCAGATTTTTGTTGACATTGGGGATGAACAAAGCATAGAACAATCTTTAAGTACTTTTTCTTCCCACATGGTCAATATAGTAGAAATAACTAAGCGGGTTGACCATAAATCCTTGGTTTTGCTAGATGAGTTAGGAGCCGGAACTGACCCGGCCGAAGGGGCCGCATTAGCTGTAGCTATCTTGAACTTCCTACGGGGCCGGAAAGCAAGGATTATTGCAACTACCCACTATGGACAGCTTAAAGCTTATGCATATAACACCCCTGGAGTGCAAAATGCCAGTGTTGAGTTCGATGTTGAAACACTCCAGCCAACCTATCGCTTGTTAGTCGGGCTGCCGGGGAGGAGCAATGCTTTTGAAATAGCCCAACGGCTTGGTCTGCCAGAGGAAATTGTGTCTGATGCCAGAGAATTTTCCAGGGAAAACGATTCTGAAATTGCCGAGCTTATTCAGCGTTTAACCGAGAGCAGGCATAAAGCAGAGGTTGAAAAACAGGAATCCGAAAGAATTAGGTTAGAGCTTGCCAAGGAATTAGCGAACTTAAAGGAGGAAAGAGCTAACCTCAAGCTGGCACAAAATGATATCCTTCAACGGAGCAAGGAAAAGGCCGAAGAGATAATCCGTCAAGCGCGAAAGGATACCGAAGAATTAGTTGGAGAATTGCGGGCAAGACTACGCCGTGAAGGACAAATAGCTTATGAAGAAGCGATTCGAGAAGCAAGAGAAAAAATAAAAAAGTCGGAGGCTCAATTGCATCAGTTGCTTCCGGAAGCCCCGATTGAACATGGTCCAGTTAAAGTGCGGATAGGAGATATTGTTTCAATCCCAAGATTAGGCTTAAAGGCAACAGTTTTAACTGAACCCAATTCGCAAGACGAAATTTTGGTTCAGGCGGGGATAATGAAGGTTAGTGTAAAAACCTCCGAAATAAAAAAGGCTCAAGTTGAAAAGGTCGCTGTGGAAGCAAGAAGTTCTATCAGGGTTGACCTGCAAAAGATTAAGGAGATGCCATTGCAAATTGATGTGCGGGGCGCTACAGTTGAGGAAGCATTGAATGCCGTAGATAAGTATCTGGATGACGCCTATTTGGCAGGAGTGCCAACTATTTCCATCATTCACGGCAAGGGAACAGGCGTCCTCAGGGCAGCAATTACAGAGTTTGTCAAAAACCGCCCGCAGATTCAATCATTTCGCCTCGGATCCTCAGGTGAGGGGGGCGCTGGTGTTACAGTGGTAGAGTTCCGCAAATAAAAAAATACAACGCACCTTAAGTTTAGTAAGGGCGTTATATTTTTGTATAACCTATGGAACAGTACTAATTTTAACTTCATTTGATGGTGTGCTTAAGTTAGCCTTGGTATTAACGGAAAAAACTCTGTAGTAATAGGTTTTATTAGGTTCTACTTGATCTGTATAGCTTCTAGCATTGGTTAAAACTAGATTGTAACGGGTAGGATTACCTTCCTCCCATCTCTCTACCGAGAATGATAAATCCTCATTAGCTGAAACTTCCCATGATAAGGTTACTATCCAACCACCTGGAGACTCTGTTCTGAAACTGGCAGCGGCTTGAAGTTTTGGTGGTGGAGGTGAATATACTGTCCCATTACTATCCCCTTGGTCTACGGGTGAGAAAGCTGGTCGGTACCAGGGGCGATGCACGGTACAGATTTCGGTGGGTGCCGTTAGATTGGAATCTTCTGGCGGGACTTCACCTTCCCATGGCGGTCGATTCAAAAAGACCTTCATTGTAAGATTAGGACAATAAGGAGACGGCAGCAAACCTGTCTCAGCACAGATTTGTTTTTCATACCAAGCGGCCGAAATCTGTGTAGGAATGGTATCTTTTGCAAACACCTCTTGAATAATATATTTAGATGGTGTAAGTTCGCTGGGCAGAAGGCCAGATTTGGCATCCACCGAGCTGTATACTAATCCTTTTGGTCTAATAAAAGGAGTTGCCTGCACATCTTTTAAGGCTTCGGTCATTACTGCTTTCCAAATCCGTGCAGGATGGCCGCCGCCTGCGACATTGGCTGGGAGATAATGGGTCGCATCGGTCCTATCATATCCAAGGTAGACGGCACCAACCAGCTCTGGCGTATATGCTACGAACCATGCATTGCTTGTTCCTCTAAGCCCTTGTGCGGCAAGATGATCTGGCAGCTGAGTAGTGCCGGTTTTACCCGCTACCGGCCGGTCCATCTTAGCCTGCCGGCCTGTGCCAGAGTCTACAACGGTTTGCAAAACGTCGGTTATTAAATAGGCTGTCTGCTCGCTCATAACGACTTCACGTTTTGGTTTAACGCTAACAAGAATGTTATCATGCCTATCAGTTATTTTTGTGATAGCATGGGGCTGAATAAGAACCCCCTGGTTTGCAAAAGCGCCATAGGCTGAGGCCATACTTAAAGGAGAGACCCCTCTGGTAAGCCCTCCAAGGGCTAGACTGAGGTTCCGATCCTGTTGGGGATTTAGGGGGAGACCTAGCTTCCGCCCAAACTGAAGCCCTTCGTTTACTCCAATCATCTCTAACATCCGGACTGCCGGTATATTGACAGAATCTTTTACCGCTTCTCTGACAGTAATTAAGCCTCTCCAGCGCCCATCATAGTTTTTTGGAGTCCAAGGTGGGCTGCCTGGTGTTTCATAGGTTACCGGTGAATCGTCTAGCACTGTTGCAGGGGAATAACCCTTTTCAAAAGCTGGGCCGTAAACAACTATTGGCTTAATTGCAGAACCAGGTTGGCGGTCAGCTTGGGTTGCCCTGTTAAGGCCTTTTTGCACGTTGTATTCGCGTCCCCCAACCATTCCCTTTATTTCACCCGTTCGGTGATCAATCACAACCATAGCGCTTTCCAGAGTTCTTTCACTACCCTTTGGTCCTTGGGGAAAGAAAGTAGAATTGCTGTATACTTCCTGCATTTTGGTCTGAATACGGGTGTCCATGGTTGTATAAACTTTGAGACCTGCCGTAAACAAATCTTGCGGGTTATGACCGCTTTCTTCCAATAATCTGGCAGCTTCAGTGGAAATATGATCAGTGAAATAGGGATAGTTAAGGCGTAATTGGGTTTGTGATCGGTCTGCCAGTTTAAAAGGTTCAGCTTGGGCTTTTTTTGCTTCTTCCGGGGTGATATATCCAGCCTCAGCCATTAAAGAAATAACGAGATTGCGTCGAGCCATTGCGTTTTCCATGTTTCGAAAGGGAGAATACCTGCCGCCGGGAGCCTTCACCATACCTGCTAGGGAGGCTGATTCCGCCAAAGTAAGATCCTTCACATCTTTACCGTAAAATATTTTAGCGGCGGCTTGTACACCATGTGCACCTTCCCCGAAATAAACCCAGTTTAGATATTGTTCAAAAATCTCGTCTTTCGTGAAGAGCCGTTCCAGCTGAATAGCAACTACCAATTCTTGCAGCTTGCGTTCAATTTTTCTCTCATCGCGTTTTAAAATTGCAGTTCTAGCTAGCTGTTGAGTAATAGTGCTGGCGCCTTGTCTGACTGAACCGGCAGAGATATTAACAATGGCGGCGCGGGCTATTCCTCTAATGTCAAAGCCAAAGTGATTATAAAAATCCCTGTCTTCAGTAGCCAAAAAAGCCTCCTTTAAGTGATCAGGTATGACATCGAACCTGACTGGGATCCGGTTTTCCCCTCCATGAAGTTCATCGATAACATTGCCATCCTGGTCGTAGATGAAAGTTGTCATCAGCGGAACAACATTTTCAAAATCGAAGGAGGGTAGATTGCGAAGGACGCTGGCCATCACCCCAGCTCCAGCTCCCATCAAGACCAAAACCGATATGAATAGTATTAAAAGAATTAAACGCCCTAACCTGAGCTTTCGTTTTTGTTTTTTTTGTATTGCCATTAGAAAAACCTCCTAAGGGTTAACCTAGTGATATCCTATCCATTATATCATAAAGGCATTAGCGGAGAAAATGACAAAAAACTTGAAGGCTTTTGGCAGAGTATGATAAAATATGGCTAAATTTGATAAGGTAGCATGGGAGGTTTGAAGGTGGATATTGATGCGGCTGTGCGGGAACAACTGGCGGTAATCACACGCGGCTGTTATGAAATTATTCCGGAAGAGGATCTGGTAAAAAAACTGAAGCAATCAATTATAAATAAAAAACCTTTACAAGTCAAATTAGGATTGGATCCTACGGCTCCGGACCTGCACCTGGGCCACACTGTAGTGCTGCAAAAACTTCGGCAATTTCAGGATTTAGGTCACCAAGTTACAATTATTATCGGAGATTTTACCGGCCGGATTGGGGATCCTACAGGGAAATCGGAAACGAGAAAACAACTTTCCGAGGAGGAAGTTTTGGCTAATGCCCAAACCTATCGTGATCAGTTGTTTAAAGTTTTGGATATTAATAAAACCAGGGTTGTATTTAACAGTCAATGGTTATCCAATTTGAATTTTCAGCAGGTGATAGAACTTGCGGCTAAAACCACTGTCGCCCGGATGTTGGAACGGGATGATTTTTCCAAAAGGTTTAAGGAAAATTTGCCCATCAGTGTGCATGAGTTATTTTATCCACTGATGCAGGGTTATGATTCAGTAGCGCTCAAAACCGATATCGAACTTGGTGGGACTGATCAAAAATTCAACTTGCTAATGGGTAGGACTCTCCAGCGAGAGTATGGGCAAGAGCCCCAGGTGGCATTAATGATGCCGATTTTGGAAGGGCTTGATGGTGTGCAAAAAATGAGTAAAAGTTTGGCGAATTACATTGGTATTAACGAACCGCCCCGGGAGATTTACGGTAAAACTATGTCAATTTCCGATCACCTTATGTTTCGTTATTTTGAATTGGCAACTAGGCTTCCTCTTGACGAAATCCGTTCTCTAAAGACAGGTTTTGAAAACGGCAACTTGCATCCGAAAGATATTAAAATGCGGCTTGCTAAAGAAATTGTCTCTATGTATCATGGTGTTGAAGCTGCTCAGGAAGCGGAAAAAGAATTTATTAATATTTTTCAAAAAAAAGATCTTCCCGACATTATCCCAGAGTACTTGGCAGATCATTTGTTAGTCAACGGCCAAGTCTGGTTGCCCAGATTGCTTGTTGAGACAGGTTTAGCAGCTAGTACAAGTGAGGCCCGCAGACTCATTCAGCAGGGCGCTGTAAAAATAGAAGGAAAAAAAGCTGAAGATCCTGATGCGTATATGATTCCTTTAGACCAAATGATAATTAAGGTAGGAAAAAGGAAGTTTGTGCGGATACGCATTTAGTTTCAAAAAAAGGGGCGTTAGCTGCCCCCTTTTTATTATTGAATAATATGTTTTAAAAATTTAACGCACCTTTTATCTGTATTTCCACATATATTAACTATAAGTGGGAGGTGACAGTTGAGGTGTTTGGGCGGAAGAGAAGGATGAACCGGGCTTGGCCCGTGTTTTTGCTGTTGACATTTTTTTTATTGACTATATGGAGCCTGGAAAGCGGGTTGAGAAGCACAATTACTGCTTTTGCTGAAGCCCAAGCATATTGGACAGCAACAGAAGCAATTCATGGAGCAGTATTAGAAAGAATTGCGGCTGAGGCAAAGTATACTGACCTAATTAGAATAGATAAAGATAACCAAGGAAAAGTCACCTTGATGCAGGCCAATTTGCAGCAAGTAAATAGGCTAGCATCCGAAGCTACATTGACTGTGCAAGAAACTCTAAAGAACTTGCAGAAACAGGAAATCCGTTTTCCCATTGGCCAGGTGCTGGGAATGAAACTGTTAGCCGCTTATGGACCCTCAATTAAGCTTAAACTCATTCCGGTTGGGACGGTACAGGTTAAACCGTTAGAGAGTTTTGAAGGGGCAGGTATCAACCAAACAAGGCATCGGATATTCCTAAATGTTGAAAGTAGTGTGAATGTTATTGTTCCACTAGTTAAAACTAGTGTGAAGGTTGAAACCCAAATACCTATTGCAGATACCATTATTGTTGGTGAAGTGCCAAATTTCTTACTCGGAGAATGGCTAGGGAAAAGCAGTGCCTACTCAAAGACTCCTTAATGCTTATTGGATTTTGCATTGCAATATCCTTGACACATTTTTGAAAAGTGTGATATACTGATGTCTGCTATGACAGGAATTTATTATTTGGGAAAAAACCATATTGACAACAAATCATGAGGTATGGTACACTAACAAATGTCGCGCGCCGGAACCTGGAAGGTTTCGGTGAGTGGAGGAAGAAAATGGCCGTTGACATGGAATAAGCGGCGTGATATAGTAGGGGACGTCGCTTGAATGAGCGGCCGGGC
>JBFLXH010000015.1:0-53513 GCA_040757295.1 Bacillota bacterium
TTATTTATTGTGTTGCATACAAGGTGGGGTTAGTTAAGTGTTGCCTTTTTCCGGCAAACACCCCCTTATTACCAGGGTTTCTCATGAAAAATTTCCAATTAGCCACTTGACATCATACCGCTGCTCTTACTGGTTTTCAGCGACTCTTAGTATGGCATGGGCCAAGGCCGCGGCGCCGAAGCCATTATCAATATTGACTACGCCTATTCCGCTGGCGCAGCTGTTTAGCATGGTAAGCAATGCGGACAATCCGCCGAAATTTGCTCCATATCCAACACTAGTCGGGACCGCAATAACGGGTTTGTCAACCATGCCTCCAACTACGCTGGCCAATGCCCCTTCCATTCCGGCAACCACAATGATAGCCTGGGCTGCCCATAAGGCCTCTTGCCTGTCCAAAAGCCTATGAAGACCTGCCACTCCCACATCGTAAAGCCTAGTCACCTGTCGCCCCATAGCTTCGGCACAAACAGCAGCTTCTTCAGCAACCGGCAGGTCTGATGTTCCTGCGGAGACCACCAAGACCCTACCGGAAGGCGGTGGCAAGGGGCCCTGCTCCAGAACAATGGCTCTGGCCATGGTCCTGTATTCTGCCTGAGGGCACAGCTTGACGACAGCCTCATAAACCTCCTGTGAAGCCCTGGTTGCTAAAACCATGGAACTCCTTTCCGAAAGGCGGAAGGCAATCTCTGCTACTTGTTCGGGTGTTTTGCCCGGACAAAAAATAACCTCAGGAAATCCTTGGCGCAAGGCTCTGTGGTGGTCCACCCTTGCAAAGCCAAGGTCTTCATATGGCAAGCTTCGCAAATGACCTAGGGCCTGGTCGATTTCCAGTTGGCCCTTTTGTACCTTTTCAAGTAAATCTCTAAGCCTGGAAATATCCAAAAAAACCCCTCCTTCAACTAGTTTTTGTACATGTAAACCAATATTTTGATAAGAAGAATTCACCATGACAAATTAATTAAAATGTAATACACCCTAAAGGGCTTGTCAACAAAACAAAAACAAGTCCAAAAGAGAGTTTAATTTTAAGGCGGCGAACATCTGTTTGGGGCAAGGCCTAAAGAACAAAATCTTCCTTTGTAAAACTTATTGTGGTTGATTTTGTTAAAACACATTACGGAAATTATGACTTATCCACATTTTTTAAACGAGCATAATTTCCTATGTGTTATAAAAAATGCAGCCGGGGAGGAGGATTTTTTTTCAACGCGTGGAATCTCATTAATGCTAATCCCATGCTTTACGGATGCTTTACGGACAAACGGAGGCGCCTATATGGACTTTTCAATTGAACACGTTTTGATGTTTTTCAGGGAAAATGCTGTTCTGGTTTTGTTTGGCTTGGCGGTTTTAAACTTTATTATGCTCATATGGCTTCTGATTTTAAGCTGTCAGGGAGCCCGTTGGCGCCGACGATATTATGCATTAATGGGACAATCTACTGCCCAGGGTTTAGAGGACAGGCTAAAGGAGAATAAACAGTTAACGGATGAGGCTATTGCCCGCACCAAAGAATTAGAAAGAAAGTGTGCAAATATTGAACAAAAGACCCCTGGTTATCTGCAAAAAATTGGTATGGTCCGTTACAATGCATTCCCCGAGGTGGGAAGCGACCTAAGCTATTCGGTGGCTCTTCTTGACGGAAATTGTGATGGAGTTGTTATCTCAGGTATTTATGGCCGGGATGAAACTCGTACTTTTGCTAAACCCATTAAGCAGGGCCAATCTACTTACCGCTTAACTCAGGAAGAAGAAAAGTCGATTTTATTGGCTTTAAATAAAAACACTCCTTAAAATAAGCTTTTGTTACGCTTTCCAAAAGGTGGTGACTGAATGGAGACCCTGCGAAACAAAGTTCGAACCAAAAAAAATAGGTATTGGACTTTGGTAGTAATCCCAGCGAGTCAAGAAAAAGTGAACAACTTCAAATTGCCTTGCTGGTTGCTGCGCGGGATCTTGGCATTTTCCGTAATTGGGATGCTAACAGGCCTTTACTTCTATTTCTCCTACCGATTCATGCAGGACGAAATTGCGGCTCTTACAGAGTTGAAAGTAGTAAACCAATTGCAGGAAGAGGAAATTAAACGTCTGCAGTATCATGCTGCAGAGATGGAACAAAAAATCCAAGCCGTCCAAAATCTCGATAAACAAGTGCGGGAGTTAGTAGGCCTAAAAAGCGATTCATCTCCTGGCGGGGCCACTACCCTATCTTCTCGTTCTGCTCAAGGGGGCGGTATGGGTGAAAGGGAAACCCGGATTACCCTTCTTGGTTTAAGAGAAGAAAAGGAAACAGTTCCTGCCGCGGAGGAGGGCATGCTGACTGAAGAAACAAAATCGGTTAGCGACGGGCTTATGCATCTAAAACAGCTCGACCACGTGCTGGCAGAAATAGAGGCCCAAGCTGACTACCAAATCAATAATTTAGAAAAGTTACAGCAAGAAGTAACAGCAAGGCTGCAATTTTTGGAAGCGCTGCCTAACCACTGGCCGCTGGCCGGAAAATTATCCTCCAGGTTTGGCTACCGCAGGTCGCCTTTTGGAAATGCCCGGGAGTTTCATGACGGTATTGACATAGCCAACCAAAGGGGTACAGTTTTAACGGCTGCTGGCGCTGGAAAAGTGGTATTTACAGGCTGGAAGACCGGCTACGGATTGACGGTGATTATAGACCACGGATATGGGTACTCCACTTTATATGGACATAACTCATCAGTTATGGTAAAGGTCGGGCAGACAGTTAAAAAAGGTACCCCAATTGGCAAGGTAGGTTCCACGGGACGAAGCACAGGGCCCCACTTGCATTTTACCATTTTAAAGAATGGCAAACCCATAGACCCCCTGAAAGTTCTGCAATAAATTATTTGGAGGAACAGTAATGCTGGGAAAAAAGCAGGCTATTAATGTGGACAAGATGGATACCCTGATTGGTAAGGAAACAATGATTGCGGGTAAAATCACAGCAAATGGCACTTTGCGAATTGACGGCAGGGTTGAGGGGGAAGTTTTATCCCAGGGGGATGTGATAATTGGAGAAGGGGCCAAGGTGCAGGCAAGTGTCCAAGCGAGAAACCTCTTGGTGGCCGGTGAACTGAAAGGAAATGTGGCAGTCTCCGGTAGAGTGGAAATGGCAGCTACAAGCAAATTAGAAGGGGATATCCAAGTGGGCACTCTGATTGTGGAGGATGGAGCCCTGTTTCTCGGTTCCTGCACTATGCAAAAGGACAAGACCCATGGTGGCAAACCTTCTGCCGTTTAATTGATCAAATACAAAAAATCATTAAAGAGCAAGACCTGGGTCTCGCTCTTTTTTTCTAAGGCAAGAAATTAAGTAGGATTATTTAAGGCGCTGCAAGGGGTTATTGGCACGAAACCGGTATGCCGTTAATCCTGAGTCTGGTTTCGGTCACCCTGGATACTCCGGTGGCAATGGCTTGGGCAATGACGTCAGCCATTTTCATTACCAGGCTTAATCGAGTATTCTGCAGCACGAAGTACTCCATAAAGCCTCCTACATTGACAATACCGGTAAAATGAATCTCTCCCACAAGGGGCAAGGTCTTATTGACGCCAGCGCCTGGTTTTATTGGCCCGGGGGCCAGGGTAAGGGAGCCAATGCTGTCACTTTGTCCTAGACAGGCATCAACCGCAATAACTAGCGGGTTGACGTGGACTGCGGTGATCAATTGCAGTTTCTCCTCCAGGTTACCGGCATGTACGGGTTCATCCAGGTGCCCATAGACCCAAACTTCATCCAGGTTTAATGACCGTAATTTTGTGCCGACCAGCGGCCCCAGACTATCTCCAGTAGACCTGTCGGTCCCAATCCCTACTACTACCAAGGGACGACTGCCTGCCGGATCCAAACAGTGGACGATTTGGCACAGGCCGTGGCTCAGCTTGTCTATCAAAAAAGGTTCCTGGTAGTGCCCTCTTAATCTTTCGGGAAGGACCTCTTCTTTGAAAACGCTGCGGACTAATTGAGATATGCCTAGCATAACTTCCTCCCTTTCTTGTACGCTAAATAAATATATGGGGATACAGTCCAGATTATTCTGATGCTTCCGGCTATGTCCTTATTCCCTATTATTTGTTAATAAATGGAATCATATACTGGCTGCAAATTGGAAAGTATTTACTATGGATATGCGTTTTTTCTAAAATGTCTTAGGCAGGAATAGAGGGTATTTTGTCGAAGTGTTCACTTAGGAGCAAGGCATGGGCAATTTTTCTCCAATGAAATGCTTTTTTAAAGGAGGCTGGATATGGGCCTTTCCCGTTTAGCCTTAAGAGGCGTGGCGCTTCTCCTGATAGCATTTGTGGCTGGGGGGTTACTGCCGGGGTGCGGCAGTAAGAAAATTACTTCACCGTTGCCAGTCGTTACGCAGGGACAAGCTCCCCAGCCGAAACAAGAGCGGCGTCCCCTGTTGTTGGAGAGGGAGCGGAATATTGTGCTGGTATTCTTTGCAACCAAGGGCGGCAATAATCTTGTCCCAGTTACCTTGCCGATAAATCCAACAAACCGGGCGGCAGAGATCGCTGTGGAAAAGTTATTGGCAGGCCCGCCTGATCCGGCCTTAAGGAAGACCTTGCCGGAAGGAACAAAAATTCGCCGCCTCTATGTGGAAGATTCTACCGCAGTCATTGATTTGACTGGACAGATAACAAGCTTGCCAGATGGGTCCAGCGTAGACTTGGCTTTACGTTCCCTCAGCTTAACCTTGTCCCAGTTTCCGGGCGTAAATGAGATATTGCTTTTAGCCGACGGCGAATCGCTCTCTTCTTTGGGCGGAGTTGACTTGAGCAAACCTTATCCTCGCCCGGAAACGGTTAACCTGGGACCCAAGCCGACGGCCAAGACCAGGGTTGAAGTATTTTATGCCGATGAACAGTCAATGTATTTGGTTCCCATCAGTATAGGGGTGAGAGACGGCAGCGGAAAAAAAGAATTAGCCCTGCAAGCGGTGGAAGCCCTGTTGGCGGGCCCCCCTGCAAATTCCGGACTTACAAGAACTGTATGGCCAGGGGCTAAAGTATTGGGACTTGAGGTAGAAGGAGATACAGCAGTTATAAACCTTAGCAAAGACGTAATTAATTATGGTGGTGGCGCTACGGCCGAAACCATGCTGATCAATTCATTGGTATATACCTTGACGGGCATCAAGGGCATTAACCAAGTTCAGATGCTAATCGATGGCCAAAAATTAAGCTACCTGCCAGAGGGGACAGAAATATCCAAACCAATATCCAGGCCTGATAGGATAAACTTTATTGGCGGCCGTTGATGTCATTCAGGGTTACCGGCGTGAAAAGACTCCATTCCGGAGTCTTTTTTGTTAGAAAAATTAAGCGGGAGGCCATAATTATGATTTATACACCTAAAGAAGAGCTGCAGCAGCGACTAAAGAACCTGCAAGAGAACATGGCCCGGACCAAGTTGGACGGGGTTCTTTTGCAGTCTAATATGATGCTTTATTATTTTACCGGCACTGCCCAGTCAGGGATGTGCTATGTCCCTGTAACAGGAGACCCATTACTGCTTATTTTTAAAAGCCTGGACAGGGCCATTCGGGAGTCAGCGCTGGAATCGATTGCTCCCATTAAAAGCTTAAAAGAACTGGGGGTCAGGTTGGCGGAGTATGGCTGCCCACTCCCCTTGCAAATCGGTCTAGAGCTGGATGTATTGCCGGCTAAAGATTTTCGCCGTCTGGAAGAACTGCTGCCAGGGGTCAGGCTGGCGGACGCCAGCACGATGTTGCGCAAGATTCGAGCAAGAAAGTCTCCATATGAGTTGGATTTGCTGCGCCAAGCAGCTGCTTTGCATGACCGGATGTTTAGGCAGGTGGAAAAGGTATTGCACCCGGGAATGAAAGAAATTGAGCTGGCAGCTGAACTGGAATTTTTTAGCCGTAAGCAGGGTCACTTGGGATACGTAAACTTTCGCGGGTTAAATTGCGAAATCCATTATGGACATTTAATGGCAGGGCCTGGGAGCGCTTGCCCTAGCTGCCTGGACAGCCCTACGGGAGGCCGGGGCCTAAGCCCGGCTTTTCCACAGGGGCCAGGCTTCAGCCCTATTAAGGCCGGGGAGCCGGTCATGGTGGACTATCTAGGCAGATACCTGGGCTATCTGGTGGATCAAACCCGGATTTTTTGCCTGGGAAAACTGCCTGACAAGCTAACCCGAGCTCATGCTATTGCGTTGGAGATCCAGACAGAACTTGCCAGTTTGGCTAAACCGGGAGTAAGCTGTGCCTGGCTGTATGACCAGGCAATTAAGTTGGCTAAAGGGGCAGGGCTTGATGGCCACTTCATGGGCCACCCAAATCCGGTGCCTTTTGTAGGGCACGGCATTGGACTCGAGATTAACGAGCTGCCGGTAATTGCTCAGGGGTATGACGTTCCCCTGGAAGAAAACATGGTGCTGGCTCTTGAGCCAAAAATGGTCTTTCCAGAAGCGGGTGTAGTAGGAGTGGAAAACACTTTTGTCGTTACCGTCAACGGACTGGAAAAACTGTCCGGGTATCCTGATGAGATAAGAATGGTTTAGATCCTGCGAGGAAAAAGAGATTTTGACTGCATTAGAGGATTGTTGCGAGAATTCAAAAGCATCGACTTGTGAAGGAAGCAGGTCTTATCCGCTTCCTTCCATTTTTATGGAAAGCCTTTCAGTTAGCCTCATGTTCTGACCCTATCAATACATTTCAACCTTACTGAATACACATAGTAATAGCAGGGAGGTAAAGCATGCTAAAAGAGATAGAAATGCTTTAGGTTCGACGAAGGGCCCCAATGTTTGAATTGGAACAAGAAGGAATTGGGCAGGATAACCCCGAAAATAATGGCTGAACACTCCTTAATTGAGAGTATCCTACAGGGAAAAAAGGAGAGGGACAGATATGGGGATTGAAACGCAGAACATCCTGCGGCATTTGCCCTCGGTGGAAGAGCTTTTGCAGGCAGAGAGAACCCAGGGGCTAATAGCAGCGGGCCACCCTAGGCCATTGGTGGTTGCCCTTATTCGGCAAGCCGTACAGGAATGCCGCAGGCGAATTCAAGCGGGAGAACACCTTACAAAAGAGACATTAAAGCAAATAATCCTTGAAGGGGTAGAAGAAAAGGCTGAGGATTTTTCCAAGCCAAATCTGCGTCCGGTGATCAACGCCACCGGGGTTATATTACATACTAACCTTGGACGGGCAGTCCTCAGTCAGCGGGCTCAGCAGGCGATAGCCATGGTGGCGCAAGGTTACAGCAATCTGGAAATGGACTTAGCTACCGGAGAACGGGGTTCCCGCTATCACCATGTTGCCGATCTACTGACTAAACTGACCGGCGCAGAAGGGGCGATGGTGGTAAATAATAATGCGGCCGCTGTGCTGCTTACCTTAACTGCTTTGGCTAGGGGCAGAGAAGTGATTGTTTCCCGGGGGCAGTTAGTGGAAATAGGGGGGTCTTTCCGGGTTCCGGAGGTGATGGCTCAAAGCGGAGCCAAACTGGTTGAAGTGGGCACAACCAATAAAACCTACCTCAGGGACTATGAACAGGCCATTTCCGAGAATACTGCGCTGCTCCTAAAAGTTCATACCAGTAATTACCGGGTGGTGGGCTTCACCAGAGAGACCGCTACAGAGGAACTGGTGGCTCTGGCTAGGTCCCGCAATCTCCCTGTAGTAGAGGATCTGGGCAGCGGTTTCTTGATGGACCTTTCCGCTTGGGGCATATCTGATGAACCTACAGTGCAGGACAGTGTGGCGAGGGGTGTTGACATCGTCACCTTTAGTGGGGACAAACTGCTGGGAGGCCCCCAGGCGGGGATAATTGTCGGCAAAAAGGAACTGATTAACCGGTTGAAGGCCCATCCCTTAACAAGGGCTCTACGGGTTGACAAACTGACCATGGCTGCTTTGGAAGCAACCTTACGAGATTATCTTGATTTTAAGACCGCGAGGAACAATATACCCACTCTGAGGATGCTTACGACTGTGAAGGAGGAAATGCGTCAAGCCGCGGAAAGGCTCTTGGAAGACATCCAAACAGAGCTCGGTCAACGAGTTCGCTGTGAGCTCTTGGAGGATTGGTCCGAGGCTGGCGGAGGTTCGCTTCCGGTAACTTTTTTGCCTACTTGGGTGGTCGCATTGAGTAGGATGGAAGGGGGCGTGGAGCGATTGGCCAATAGCTTACGGTCCAGCGATCCGCCCATTATAGCCCGGATTAAAGATGATAAACTGCTGCTGGATCCCCGGACCATCCTGCCTGAGCAGGAATCGCTCCTGGCAAAGGCCCTGGCTCAAAGCCTAGGGTAGGCGTTAGATGCAGAGATGGGAGGGTTAAAAATTGGAGTATATTATTGTTGGCACCGCTGGCCACGTAGATCATGGCAAGACCTTGTTGGTAAAAAGACTGACCGGTGTTGATACTGATAGATTAAAGGAAGAAAAGGAGAGGGGCATTTCCATCGAACTTGGGTTTGCGCCCCTGGTTTTGCCGAGCGGGCAGCGTTTGGGCCTGGTAGATGTGCCGGGCCATGAGCGGTTTATCCGGCAGATGCTGGCAGGCGTAGGGGGTATGGACCTGGTAATGTTAATAGTGGCGGCAGACGAAGGTGTAATGCCCCAGACTATTGAGCATCTTCATATCATCAATTTGCTCCAGGTTAAGCGAGGCATCCTGGTGATCACTAAAAGGGACCTGGTGGACGAGGATTGGCTAGACCTGGTGCAGGAAGAGGTTAGAGAAGCGGTGGCTAATACGGTTCTGGCGGCAGCGCCAATGGTTGCTGTTTCAGCTATAACCGGGGAAGGCTTGCCGGAGTTGGTTCGCCTCCTAGAAGAACAAGCCGCCATGACTCCCTCGAAAAGCACAGCCGGAAAAGTGCGGATGCCCGTAGACAGGACTTTTTCCATTACCGGATTTGGAACCGTGGCTACGGGTACCCTGTGGTCAGGCAGGATAAAGGTGGGAGATGTCCTGGAGATACTGCCTCAGGGGCAGCAGGCCAGGGTCCGGACCCTTCAGGTTCATGGTGCTCAGGTGGAGGAAGCGGTGGCAGGACAGCGGGTAGCAGTTAACCTGGCCGGTTTAAACATGGAGGAGGTACCCCGGGGAACGTGGTTAGGGAGTCCTGGCACCTTTAAGCCAAGCAACAGGCTGGACCTGAATCTGCACCTTTTGGAGACGGCCCAGCGGGCCTTAAAACATAACGACCGGGTCCGCCTGTATCTGGGGACCGCTGAGGCCCTTGGCCGGGTAGCCCTGTTAGACAGGGAAGAAATAAATCCCGGGGATTCGGCCTTTGTGCAGCTGGCAACGGAAGAGCCGGTGGTGGCAGTAAGGCACGACCGGTTTGTAATCCGCTCTTATTCACCTATGGAAACCATTGGGGGGGGGATGGTAATTGACCCTCAGGGAATAAGGCAGAAGCGTTTTCAGCCCCAGGTTCTGGCAGTAATGGCTGCCAAAATGAGGGGTACCCCTGAAGAGTTGGTAAGCCAGGCATTAGACGACAGCAAAGAGCCCCTTCGCTCCTTGCCGGATCTGGCTACAAAGGCTGGATTAAACGAAAAAGAGACTGCTGAAGCTTTGAAGTCCTTGGCCGAAAAGGAAGAAATCATTATTCTCCCTGCGGAAGGAACTGAATATGGCATCACTGCAAACCACTGCGCAAAATGGACAGATCAAATGATAAAACTTCTAGAACAATTCCATCGCCAATATCCCTTGCGTCAAGGGCTGCCAAAAGAAGAACTGCGGACCAGGAAGTTTCCCCAGTTAAACGGAAAAGTATTTCAGGCTCTCTTAGAATACTGGCAGGAAAAGGGGTATGTAAAGATCAAAGGAACCGCCGTAGCTCTGCCGGGCTTTAACCCTGTACCTACCGGTCCCCAGCAGCAAGCCCTGGAGTTGGTAGAAAGAAAGCTGAAAGAAGGAGGGTTTCAACCTCCTGCCTGGCCCGAAATACTGCCTTTATTGAGTTTAGGGGCTGAGGAGGCCGAGGAGGTGCTCCAGTACCTCTTGCGGCTGGAAATTGCAGTGAAAGCGGCTGACGATATTTATTTCCACCGAGAATTTATTAACCAGGCCAAGCAGCTGATTTCTGAGCATGTGAAGAAAAATGGCGGAATATTACTTGGAGAAGCCCGGGACCTCCTAAATAGTTCCCGGAAATATGTCTTGCCCCTTTTGGAATACTTTGACCAAGTCAAGTTTACTCGCCGGATAGGGGATAAACGAGTGCTTTATTAGGAATATATCCCAGCAGCGCCCTATTGGGCCCTATTGCGCCCTATTGGGCCATCTTGTTTTTCCCCGCTGTCGGTGTTATAATGAAAAGGCTGATATGCGGGGGTGGATTGGGCCTGGTGGCCCGCCTGGACTTCAAATCCAGTGGGACGTAGTGCTCCTGCGTTTGGTGGGTTCGATTCCCACGCACTCCCGCCAAATAAATCGAGAAATATGAATATCACACTTTCAGCAAGGTTATGGTTCCATTTTGGCTTGGGACGCAAAAAGAAAACACCCCTGGTTGGTGTAAAACCAGGGGTGTAAACAAACTTCTAGTAAGGCCTGAAATCGAACAGGAACAAAATTAAGAGGAAAATTAACAGGAGTCTGGCAGTACCAAAACCAAAAAAACCTTTCCCTATACCAGGGCCGTAGCCAAATCCGGGGCCATATCCAAATCCGCTTTGAGCGTCAGTCATTTTTTTTGCTCCTTCCTTTATGGGTTTATATTACCATTTATGTTATATGCTATGAGCTTTGCCTGGACGATGTTACAACACTGAAAATCTTTTTAACTCACCCGCCGGGAAGTCCCCGTCCTGAACGAAGTGAAGGGCGGGGATGAGAGGCGGTATTTCTACAAACATCTGTTCGCAGACTCCTTTTTTGTGGTATAATACACTAAAGCGTCTACCTGCAGGCAAGCGGTCGGAATACACATATCAGCCGGTAGCCCTGTGTTCCGTAAAGCCGACAAGGGAGTTCCGGCGGACGCAGTACCGTGGGAACCACGGGAATTCAGGCCTGTCGAAGCACCACAGGTTGCTGATGAAGCAGGAAGCCACTTCCTGAGCGAAGCGAAGGGAGAGTTGGTTCACTAGATTGGAGAATAGTCTCTTTCTTGTAGCTGCCGTAACCTTTGGGATAATCAGGTGTACCAACAGAATTATTACGGCTAAGCAGTTGTTAATTCCCAGGATTTGTGTATAATAATAGTGCAGAAACCAGGTGCTTTAGTTAGAGGTGTTTGAAGCATGACTGCCGATGCGGCAATGTCAACGGAAAAGAAAAATAAATTAATAAACAGATACTCTCTTCAGGAGGAGATCTTTAACAGCGTCACCCATGGCATTGGAGCCCTGTTAAGTATTGCTGCCTTGGTTATTCTCGTTGCTTTTGCCAGCATCAGGGGAGATGCTTGGCGGATTGTGAGTTTTAGCATTTACGGGTTTACATTGTTCTTTTTGTATCTATCTTCTACTCTTTATCACAGCGTTTTTCATGAGAACACCAAAAGGGTGTTAAGAGTATTTGACCATGCGGCCATCTATTTAGTCATAGCGGGAAGTTATACGCCAATTACCCTGGTTTCCATGAGGGACGCCTGGGGTTGGACAATCTTTGGCCTCATTTGGTCCCTGGCTCTGCTGGGAGTTGTGTTAAAAATAATCAGCCTGGAAAGATTGAAGGTTTTTTCAATCCTATTGTATCTGGCAATGGGCTGGTTAATTGTAATAGCCATTAAGCCTATGCTGGCTGCGGTCCCTGAGGGCCTTTTTGCCTGGCTATTGATAGGCGGATTGGCATATACTTTTGGGCTAATATTTTATGTATGCAAAAAAATCCCGTTTAACCATGGGATCTGGCATTTGTTTGTTTTAGGCGGGAGTACAGTGCATTACTTTGGTTTCTTGTTCCACTTAGCTTTGTGAATAGTATTGGGAAAAGAATTATCAAGTATTGGTCAGCCCTCAGCTCCGGGGAAAGCAGATTGAGCGAGGCGCTGGCCTTTTTTGCAGTGCAGCCTGGCTAAAAATAAGACTATCCGTTTTTACGTCTTTTGCTCGGAGACTTAAGGGATAGAATGCTCGCAGGGCACCGCGGTTTGACATTTGCCACAGCCATAGCGGGGTTTAAAGCGGGGTCTAATTGGTTTCCCTATCGATTATTGTGGGTGGCCCAATTGAAGATTTGCTAAATTACTGGATTATCAATGGCGGCGTAATACCAGAAGAAGAGCAGAAAAACTACATAGAACTGGTTAACCACTTAACCAGCATTACCTTTCTGATCCTGTTGGGCTATGTTGTTAAGGATACAGCTGCAGAATATTCAACTAAGCCCTCGTCACCTGTGGACGGGTTTTTTTTGTTTTAGATCCGATGTTGGCTGGAAGGCAGGAGAAAGATTTGGTCTAGCGAACTATTAATAAGATTCCGCGGAAAGGTTTTCACCGGAATCAGAAAATGGAGGGAAAAAGCGGCATGTATGAGCGCCTTTTTTCAGCTAAGGCTAAGAAAATGCAACGCAGTGAAATGGCCTGTATTTTTAAAGTTGCGGAACAGCCGGAACTAATTTCTTTTGCTGGCGGTTTTCCTGATCCCGAGTGGTTTTTGGAAGAAGTAAAAGAAGTAACCAGGGAGGTGTTAGCCCGCCGTAAAGACGAGGCCCTACAGTACGGCGCTACTCCTGGGATAACCGAGTTTAGGGAATTCATGGTTAGTTTTCTCGCTACCCAGGGAATAAAGACCGCAATTGAAAATGTTATAGCTACCAGTGGTGCATTACAAGGGTTGGACCTGTTATGCCGGGTTTTAATAGACCCTGGGGATACGGTTATTGTAGAGGACCCAACCTACATCGGCACCATCCAGACTTTAGAGAGCTTTGAGGCTCGTTTAGTTGGGGTTCCCCTGGATAACCAGGGGATGCAATTGGACCTGTTAGAGGAAAAACTGGCTGCCTTGCAAACCCAGGGGATCATCCCTAAATTTATTTATACTATCCCCAATTTCCAAAACCCCTCAGGTCAAACCATGAGCCTGGAAAGAAGACGGGGTCTCTTGGAGATCGCGGCCAGGTATCAGCTCCTGGTCGTGGAAGATGACGCCTATGGGTGTCTTCGTTACGCCGGGGAACCAATACCATTGCTTGCTGCTCTGGATTCGGAAGAGAGAGTTGTTCACCTGGGGACTTTTTCCAAGATTTTTTCTCCCGGCATCCGGCTGGGTTGGTTGGTTGGCCCGGCAGATCTGGCAGAAAAAGTGGTTTTATTTAAGCAGTGTTCCGACCAGTGCTCCAGCACGTTAGGGCAAATTATGGCTGTGGAGTATGGCAGGCGGGGCCTGATTGATAAGCAAATTGCAATTACTATTGAAAGCCTGAAAATCAAAAAAGAGGAAACCCTTAAAGCCCTGGCCTTTAACCTGGGAGATATTGCGGAATGGACTTTGCCTGAAGGGGGGTTCTATACCTGGGTGACCCTGAAAAAACAAATCGATACTCTTGCCGCCTTGCCGCAAGCATTAGAGAGATACCAGGTTGCCTATGTGGCCGGCCCATCCTTCTATGCTGACCGCAAAGGGAGCAACCAATTGAGAGTTTGTTTCAGCCAGCCCAAGGCCTCTCAGATCAACGAGGGGATCAGGCGCTTGGCGCAACTTTTCCAAAACCTATAAAATACTTGTGTGCTTTAAGGCTTGCATATTGGCATTGGGCGGAAGGAAAAATAGGGATAGAAAAGACGGGAGGAGTGGTCTGTTGAGATTCCAAAGAGCCCAGGAGATCCTGGCATCGCCAGACATCATTGAGGTCTTATATCATGGGACCCCTGTCTGGATTGAGACTGTAAACCCAGAAGAGGAGACTGCCAGGATTAAGGCCGACGCTTTACCAGAAAAAGAGAAAACAGTCTCGGTTAATGAGCTGCAGGAAAGCTGAAAGCAGCATGAACCGCCCCAGATTATTTTGCGGGCGGTTCAACATTTTCACACATTTATCTCCGGCTGCATAACTTGCTAGCAAAAAGATTAGCCGCAGGCAACTTAGTTAATCTAAGCTATCATATTTTCCGGCCTTTAACTTTCTAAAGCAGGAGGAGAACGGGCATATGTCAACGACAGGGTATTCTTTGCAAAAACTGCCATTAGGTCAAACCGCCACGATAGTGGCGATACTGACAGAAGGCCTAATGCGGCGCCGTTTATTGGATTTAGGCTTTATACCGGGAACCCGGATCACCGCCATCTTGCAAAGTCCCCTTAAAGATCCTGTTGCATACCTGGTAAAAGGAGCTTTAATCGCCCTGCGGAAGGAAGAGACCGAGCAAATTATAGTCCAGTAGCAGCAAAAAATTAAGGAGGCATTAAAAATGGGACTAACTTATCAGTCTGGCGGCAGCCATACCTGGCGAGAAGCGGCAATACCAAATGGTCTGTGCCCGGTGGTTGCTCTGGCAGGAAACCCTAACACAGGTAAGAGCACACTGTTTAATGCCTTGACCGGCTTAAACCAGCATACGGGCAACTGGCCCGGCAAGACTGTATTAAGGGCAGAGGGCGTTTTTAGCCATAAGGGCAGCAAATTTACTGTGGTTGACCTGCCTGGGACCTATTCGCTAATGGCCAATTCAGCAGAGGAACAAGTGGCCCGGGACTTTTTGTGCTTTGGCGATCCCAAGGCAGTAGTGATAGTGGCGGATGCCACCTGCCTTGAACGTAATCTAAACCTGGTACTACAGATTACCGAGATCACTCCTAGGGTATTGGTCTGCCTAAACCTAATGGACGAAGCGGTGCGAAAGGGTATTAAAATAGATGTTGATTTGCTCAGCCAGGAGCTTGGGGTGCCGGTGATTCCCGCAGTGGCCAGGGAAGGGAAAGGCCTAAAGGATCTGATGAATTCCATTTACGATGTAGCTTGCGGTCTATTAGTGCCTAATCCAATCAAAGTGGTATACCACCCGCAAGTAGAAGGAGCCCTGGTTAATTTGGAATCCCGCCTCCGGCCTTTATTGCCCACCCACATTAACGCCAGATGGCTGGCCTTAAGACTGCTTGACGGAGACAAGAGCATAGTTGCCTCCCTTGAACAACACTTTCATCAGGTGAAGGCTATTCCCAGTGTAGGAGGTGAATTGACGGCATGGGCCAGGTAGAGGTTCTCTTATCAGCAGTGAATAAGTTTGCACAAGAAATCCCTGCTTCCAGGGCTAACCAGATGAGGGATCAGATTGTAGGAGACATCTACCGTCATGCTGAGAAAGTTACCCGGAAAGCAGTAAAATGGGAGCATGGTAACTTAACAGATGTTTGGGACCGCCGGGTAGACAATATTATCACCTCCAGGTTATGGGGCTTCCCCATTATGTTCAGCCTTTTGGGCCTAGTATTTTGGATCACCATTGTCGGTGCAGAATACCCGGCCGAGGTCCTGGCAACAGTTTTATTTGCTATTGAAGGAAAGCTCTCTTGGTTGTTCAACTGGCTTGGAGCCCCGGCATGGCTGCACGGAGTACTGGTAGACGGCATGTTTAAATCAGTTGCCTGGGTGGTAGCCGTCATGCTCCCGCCGATGGCCATCTTTTTTCCTTTATTTACCCTGTTAGAAGACATCGGTTATTTGCCAAGGGTAGCCTTTAATCTGGACAGATTATTCAAAAAGGCCGGTGCCCACGGAAAACAGGCCTTAACCATGAGCATGGGTTTCGGATGTAATGCTGCCGGCGTTGTAGCCGCCAGGATAATAGAAACCCCCAGGGAAAGAATGATCGCTATCTTGACCAATAGCTTCGTTCCTTGTAACGGGCGGTTCCCCCTCTTAATGGTTATGGCCACATTAATGCTAGGGAGCCTGGGTAGAGGCAAAGTGGGGTCCTTGGCAATTGCCGGGATAGTGACTTTGGTAGTATTGTTTGGCATATTGATGACCTTTGGGGTAGCGTGGTTATTGGCACGTACCGTATTACGGGGAATACCATCGACCTTTACCCTGGAATTACCGCCCTACCGCAAGCCCCAAGTCGGGAGGATCATCATCCGTTCCGTGCTGGACCGTACTATATTTGTTTTAGGCAGAGCCGTGGTAGTAGCTGCTCCTGCCGGCGTCCTGATCTGGATAATGGCCAACACGATGATTGGGCAGCAGAATCTTATTGCCTGCCTCGCTGGTTGGCTGGAACCTTTAGGGAGAAGTTTAAGTCTTGACGGGTATATCTTGATGGCCTTTATTTTGGGATTGCCGGCTAAAGAGATCGTCCTGCCGATTCTCCTGATGGGCTACATGTCAGCCGGGACCATGATTGAGTTGGAAAGTTTGGAAGCTCTAACCAGTGTCCTAGCGATTGAACATGGATGGACCTGGGTCACTGCCCTGGGAACAATGTTATTAACCCTCTTATTATATCCCTGCGCAACCGCCATCATTACCGTGTATAAAGAAACTAAGAGCTTCAAAGCGGCAGCCTTAGTGGTGTTCATGCCATTAACTATTGCCTTGCTGGTAACCTGGGGAGTAACTCAGCTAATTAGGATAATAGGGTTAATTTAAAATTATGGGGGGGGGGGGGGGTAAAGCCATGACTAAAGAGGACCAAGGATTTTATACCGTCCGCGGATACGCCATGCAGCAACAAGAGGATAATGGCTTAACTCCCAGCATGGAAGACTACCTGGAAATGGTCTACCGGCTGTCACAGGGTAAAGGGTTTGCCAGAGTTGGCGACTTGGCTGCCTCGTTAAATGTGCAGCCTCCTTCGGCAACCAAAATGCTGCAAAAGCTGGCGGATCTGGGTTATGTAAATTATGAAAAGTACGGGGTGATCAATTTAACTGGAATGGGAGAATCTTTGGGGGCTCGTTTATTGCGGCGCCATGAGGCAGTTGCCAGGTTTCTTCAAATGCTGGGGGTGACGGAAGGGTTGCTGGAAGAGACCGAGAAGGTCGAGCATAATCTGAGCGGCGTTACAGTAGAGCGGCTGATCCTCTTGGCAGAATTCCTCGAAGATAATAAGGAATGGGGGATAGCTTTTGCCAATTTTGCTAAATCAAAAGAAAGGTCCTGATTTTCATTAACCAAAACTCCCCCGGAAGATTCCTTCCTTTCAGATAAATCCTTGGCATACCGGGGGAAGGCTGCCGAAAGTTGTCAATTATGGAAAAATGTTCAGCAGTTCAGCCAAAACCCGCTTCATAAACATACAGAGGCAAAACCATACTATTCCTAAAAGAATGAAAAATCTATCGGAGGTCGAAAAAATGGAAAGAACCCTGAAGCCTGCCGCTGACGTAGAAGCCATGGTCGATAAAATCGTGAACGAGGCCCAGCAAGCAGAAAAGGATTTTCTGCATTATTCCCAGGAGGAAGTTGACCGAATAGTCAAGTCCATGGCCTTGGCCGGTGTGGATAAACATATGGAACTTGCCCGCCTGGCAGTGGAAGAAACGAAAATGGGCGTATATGAAGATAAGGTGACTAAGAACCTGTTTGCGACTGAATACGTGTACCACAGTATTAAATACGAAAAGACCGTAGGCTTGATCAGCGCTAATGAGGAAGAGGGGTTTGCAGAGGTAGCAGAGCCGGTAGGTGTTATTGCCGGGATTACTCCCGTCACTAATCCCACGTCTACCACTATGTTTAAGTCTTTAATCGCTGTGAAAACCCGTAACCCTATCGTTTTTGCCTTTCACCCCAAAGCCCAAAAAAGCAGCGCCGAGGCGGCCCGAGTGATGTACCAGGCGGCCTTAAAAGCTGGCGCGCCAAAACACTGCATTTCCTGGATCCCTGAGCCCTCCCTTGAGGCAACCCGTTTCCTGATGCGCCACCCGGGAATATCGTTGGTGCTGGCTACCGGAGGCGCCTCCATGGTGGAAGCAGCTTACAGTTCCGGGCGACCGGCCCTGGGAGTAGGCCCTGGAAATGTTCCGGCATACATTGAAAAAACTGCCAATCTGCGCCGTGCCGTTGCAGATATAGTAGTCAGCAAGACCTTTGACAATGGGGTAATCTGCGCTTCAGAACAGGCGGTAATTGTGGACCAGGAGGTTTACGAGGAGGTTAAGGGGCTTTTCAGGCAGCTGGGCGGCTACTTTCTTACCCCTGATGAAACCCGGCGCTTGGAGGAACTGGCCATCGACCGGGAACACAAGATGATCAGCCCCCGGATCGTAGGCCAGAAGGCGACTGTTATCGCTGAGATGGCTGGAATTCCTGTTCCGGATAATACCCAGTTGTTGATTGCAGAGGTAGAGGGGGTAGGGGAAGATTACCCGTTAACAAGGGAAAAACTAAGTCCGATCATTGCCTTTTTAAAGGCCAGGGGTCCAGAGCATGGCATCTGTCTCAGCGAACAGATGACAGAGTTTGGCGGGTTAGGCCATTCTGCCGTAATCCATTCGGAAAACCAAGAGGTCATCCGGCAGTTTACCAAACGGGTGCAAGCGGGCAGGTTAATTGTGAATAGCCCGTCGGTCCATGGAGCAATTGGCGAAATATATAACCGAATGACCCCCTCCCTGACATTAGGCTGCGGTTCAATGGGGGGTAATTCCACCACCGACAATGTTAGTGTAAGGAATCTAATTAATATCAAGCGGGTCAGCCACCGGAAGACCCGGATGAAGTGGTTCCGCATCCCGGAAAGGATCTACTTCGAGTCAGGTTCTTTGCAGTATTTAAGCAAGCTTTACGGCCATAAGCGGGCAGTTATTGTTACGGATAAGATGATGGTGGAATTGGGCTTAGTAGAAAAAGTAATTCATCATTTGGAAAAAATCAATATTGACGCAAAGGTATTCTCAGATGTGGAGCCAGACCCCTCGGTGGAAACGGTCAAGAACGGCGCCCAAATGATGATTGATTATGGGCCGGATTTGATTATTGCCCTTGGAGGGGGGTCGCCCATGGATGCCGCCAAGGGGATGTGGCTGTTTTACGAATACCCTGAGACAGATTTCGAGGCGATCAGACTAAAGTTTGCGGATATCCGGAAACGTACTTACAAGTACCCGAAACTGGGAGTAAAAGCGACTTTGGTTGCTATTCCGACCACCAGCGGGACCGGCTCCGAAGTTACGGCATTTGCTGTGATTACGGATAAGAAAAGGGGTATTAAATACCCGCTGGCTGATTATGAGCTTACGCCGGATATCGCTATTCTTGACCCGGAATTGGTAAAAACCATGCCCCCGTCCCTGACAGCGGATACCGGTTTTGATGCACTGGTGCATGCTGTGGAGGCTTATGTTTCGGTGCTGGCGTCAGATTTTACCGATGCTATGGCTTTAAAGGCTACGGAACTAGTATTTCAATGGCTGCCTTTAGCCTATCGTCAACCTGGCCATATGAAGGCCAGAGAGAAGATGCATAACGCCGCCACCATGGCCGGGATGGCTTTTACCAATGCTTTTCTGGGAATCAACCACAGCCTGGCCCATGTCCTGGGGGCAAAATTCTACATTCCCCATGGGCGGGCAAATGCCATCTTAATGCCGTATGTAATCAAATATAATGCCAGCACGCCGACCAAGCTGGTAGCATATCCAAAATACGAGTTTCCCGAGGCGGACCGCCGCTACTTTGAACTGGCCCGCTATCTGGGCTTGCCGGCCGGCAGTGTGGAAGAGGGGGTGGAAAGCTTGGTGCAGGCAGTAGTAAATTTAAGGAAAGAACTAAACATGCCTGCTACCCTGGAGGAAGCGGGGGTCAAGGCAGAGGAGTTTGAAGCGGTTGTTAGGGAATTAGCTTATGAAGCCTTTGCTGATCAAACCACAACCAGCAATCCAAGGGTGCCCCTGGTGGAAGAGTTGGAAACTATCTATCGCATGGCCTACAATAGGTCCCCCGAAGAAGTATCCTTTAAGGGTAGCGCCAGTATTGCGCCAAAACATTCCCTCGCGGAGGGCATGGCAGCAGTCCCGAATCTGAGAGATCGGTTGCAGCCGATGCCTGTCCATTAAAGGAATAAAAGCAACGTTACTATTCAGGTATTCAGAATTCAGACCCCCACGCCGCTTATCGCGGCACCATCAGAGGGATGAAAAAATATGACAAGCTATAATGAGCGAGGCCACTAATTATTCATTGATTTACCGTGGCCTCAAAGCGAATTTCATGCTCGGCTTCATTGACTGCAATCAAATTTTATTCCTCGCCGAGCATATCCCGCCGGTTCTCTCATTCTGACTCCTGACTCCTGGGTAGTTACAAAGTAACGGGTGAGAGGTCAGGTTTTTACTTGTAAATACTTCCACATTGGCGGCGAATAATAATGCTTTTGGTAAACAAAATAGAAACGCTAGAAATTAAAAAGGGGGTGAAGCTGGTTCCCCTTTAAGGTATGCATTAATTGTTATGTGTCCTGCCGGGTAACCAGTGTTCTGTTTGGATGATAATGGAGTTCAGATTCCCCGGGTGGCCTATTTTTGTATGGAATTCGGATTGGATCCGGAACTACCCATTTATGCTGGAGGTTTAGGGATTCTAGCTGGTGACTATCTGAAAGCAGCCAAGGATCTAGAAGTGCCGATGGTAGGAATCGGCATCCTTTGGCGGCAAGACTATACTACCCAGCTGATCGGAGATGACGGGCGGCCTTATGATGTTTATCCGACCTACTCCTACGACTATGTCAAAGATACAGGGGTGACTGTTAAGGTACGGGTAAGGGGCGAGGAGGTTAGCTGCAAGGTCAGGTATGTGGACCAGTATGACAATGTGACCCTGTACATGCTGGACACTAATTTTCCAGGCAGCAACCATGGTTGGATGACTTCCAAACTTTATGGTGGCGTAGCGCAGGATCGAGTAGCCCAGGAAATCATTTTGGGCATTGGAGGTGTCCGAGCCCTTCGCGCCCTGGGGATTGAAGTGGACCTGTATCATTTTAATGAAGGGCATGCGGCCCTTGCCGGAGTGGAACTGATTAGGGAGAAGATGCACAATAACGGGATGGACTTTCACAGCGCCTGGGAGGCTACCCGGCGAGAAGTAGTGTTTACTACCCATACCCCGGTAGAAGCCGGAAATGAGCAGCATGACCATGGCCTTTTGCAGTTCATGGAGGCTTATAACGGGCTTACCTATAAGCAAATGAATGAGCTGGGCGGGGACCCCTTTAATATGACGGTAGCCGGGCTAAGGTTATCCCATGTGGCTAATGGAGTATCCAAACTGCATGGGGAAACGGCCCGCCGGATGTGGCGCGGAATTTCAGGAGCAGCTCCAATCCTGTCAGTAACTAATGGTGTGCATACTGAAACCTGGCAGGACCAACGCATTAGGGACGCCTACTTGTGGCGCAGGGACCTGTGGAAACCTCATCAAGAGGCCAAACAAGAATTGTTGGAATACATCAAAAAGCATACGGGCGTTACCATGAAGATGGACACACTCCTGGTTGGCTTTGCTCGCCGGGCCGCGCCTTATAAACGAAGCGAATTGATTTTCCGCAATGCGGACGCGGTGGAACCTTACCTGCGGGAGGGCAAGCTCCAGCTAATATTTTCCGGCAAGGCCCATCCCAATGACACCATGGGTAAAGACATTATTGCGGATCTGGTGCGGATGGACCGCAAGTTCGGGGAGAGCGTAGTATTCCTGGAAAACTACAATATGGAAATAGCAAAACTCTTGGTGCGGGGCTGTGACGTGTGGCTGAATAACCCGCGGCGGCCGTTGGAGGCCAGCGGTACCTCAGGCATGAAAGCCGCCATGAACGGAGTGCTTAACCTGAGCGTGGTAGACGGTTGGGTGGCGGAAGGCCCCCAGCACGGTGTCAGCGGCTGGCTCCTGCCAGAACCCCCGGAAGATCTAGTGGAGGAATGGAAACTGGATGAGCATGACCTCCAGGCTTTATACCGGGTTTTGTTTGAGGAGGTCATTCCAACCTTTTACCATGACCGGTCCAGGTGGGTAAAAATGATGCGGGCCAGCATTGAAATGTCTCGCTGGCAGTTCTCGGCAGCCAGGATGATGGAAGAGTATTACGACCGCATTTACCAGCATGAAGGGGGCTGGCAGGATTTCTTTCCCAAAGGACAGGAACACCATGCCCATCCTGCCCCGCAAATGTACCAGTAACGGAATTTGCTGCAGTGATTAGCTGCAGCTAATTTTTTTATAACGCACAGGAAATTATGTTCGTTTAAAAAATGTGGATAAGTCATAATTTCCGTAATGCGTTTCAACAAAATCAACCATAGTCTTCAGTCTTCCGAAGGAAGATTTTGTTCTAACACGTAGGAAATTATGCTCGTTTTAGCACCCAAGACCCCAAGAAGCTCCGACTGCTCTTCTCAAGGCCTGGCAGGTGTTTTGTAAAGAGACGGAGAATTCTTTAGCGTCGACTCTTATTAGCCAGATCAAGAAATTACTATGGAGGACTGCAGAATGTCTGGGGAAGATGTCAAAAGAAACGGCGTAATTCGCGGAGACACAATAAAAGAGATGAGAAGGCTGCCTGGCGAGAGTATCGATTTAATTTTTGCCGATCCGCCCTATTGGATGAGGACAGACGGGGTTTTGCATAGAGTTGAGGGAACAGAATACCATGACTGCAATGACGAGTGGGATCAGTTCACCACTCTGCAAGAATATGAAAGGTTTACTGAAGCGTGGTGTTGACTGAGTCCAAGCGCTTACTCAAGAAGAACGGATCCCTTTGGGTGATTGGGGGGATGCAGTGCATTCACACAATAGGCGCCATCATGCAGAGGCTGGGGTTTTGGCTAATCAACGACGTAATCTGGTATAAGAAGAACCCCACTCCTAATTTCAAGGGTACCAGGTTGAATAACAGCCATGAGACCCTTATCTGGGCCACAAAGTCTCAGAAATGTATACATTATGATTGAAAGAGATGCAGATTATTGCGGCGCCGGGGAAGCCCGCCTCCGCTCGGTGGAAATGTTATTGCTGATATAGAGGAATTTGCGGGGTTCTAGCAGAACACTTTGTGAAAACCAGTATTTGTTATGGGACCTCTTGGATGAAGCATTCAACGCCAGGAAAGAAGGAATTGGTGCGATGGTTATTTCAGTTTGTGTTGGCAGTTCCTGTTTTTTGCGCGGAGCTCCCCGGGTGTTGGAGGCTCTTCAACGGGAAATTGCTGTTCACCGTTTGGAGCAAAAGGTGGTTCTAAAAGGAAGCTTTTGTTTGAACAGTTGTACCAGAGGAGTGACCATTGTTATCGATGATCAGGTGTTCACCGGAGTGGTTCCTGAGGCAGTGCCGGAATTGTTTGTTTCCCACGTGTTGGCCAAGTTGGCAATAGATTAGACTTTTTTTGCTCCGTAAGGGGGAACTGGTATGGTCATTATCAATAATGAAGCTAAGTGCAGGGATTGTTACCGGTGTTTAAGGTCCTGCCCGGTACAGGCCATCGGTTTCAGTCTGGGTTCAGGTGAAACCGAGATGCTGCATGCCCATGTGATCAGCGAGCGCTGTATTATGGACGGGCGGTGTGTCCTTGTATGTCCCCAAAAGGCCAAGCGGGCCCGGCAGGACCTGGCTGTTGTAAAAGAATTGCTTCTATCGGGAGTCCCTGTAGCCGCCAGTGTAGCTCCCTCCTTTGCTGCGGCAATTCCTGCCCTAAGTCCCGGTCAGGTATTAGGCTTTTTAAAGAAGCTGGGGTTTGCTAGGGTACTTCCTACAGCTATTGGTGCGGAGTTGGTGGCTGATTACTGCAGGCGGCATGTCCGGAGCAATAATCGGCCGGTAATTACCTCTAGTTGTCCGGTAGTTGTTTCCATGGTGGAGAAATACCATCCCCATGCAATCCCTTACCTGGTGCCTGTGGTTTCACCCATGACAGCCCACGCCCGGCTGATTAAAAAGATGCATCCGGAAATGCAGGTGGTGTTTATTGGACCCTGTATTGGAAAAAAGGCAGAAGGCGATGAAGTAAAAGAACTTAAGGCTGTGCTAACCTTTAAGGAGCTGTGGGACTGGTGGCAGGAAGAAGGGGATGGTTTAGGTGATGTGGCCGAGGCGGAGTTTGATGGGCCCCAGCCCTCATTATCCCAGCTTTTTCCCTTGGAGGGGGGCTTTCTGATAACCGCAGGGCTTACAACCGATATGCTGGCGGGAGACACCCTGGTGGTATCAGGAGTTGAGGAGTGTTTGGAGTTTCTAAGCCAAATAGGCTGTGGCGGCTATCCTGGAGTGCAGGTGGTGGAGATGATGGCCTGCCGTGGAGGTTGTATCAACGGCCCCAAGGTTATCGGTGAGGATGACCTTTTTTCCCGGCGCAACCGCCTGCTGCAGTATTATCATGCCAAGAAGGCCCGCATCAGAGCTGACCTAGGGAAGGAGCCAGTCCCAGCTTTGGCCGACTCAGATTTGCATAGATCCTATATCAATCGAAAAATCCAGGAGGTGCTCCCGGAAGAGCCTGTGCTGCGGGAAATTTTGGCTCGTACCGGTAAACACCGGCCAGAGGATGAGCTTAACTGCGGCGCCTGTGGATATAATTCGTGCCGGGACAAAGCCTTGGCCGTTTATCAGGGGCGAGCGGAGCTGGACATGTGTATCCCATTTATGCGTCAGAAAGCAGAATCCTTTTCCAACCTGGTGCTTGGGGCCCTGTCCAGCGGGGTTTTGGTAGTAGATAATAAATTGCGGGTATTGGAGGCCAATGCTGCTGCTCAGGCCATGTTCGGGTCCAATTGCCAGATAGTCGGCGAGGAAATTAGCCGCCTGTTCGAAGGAAGTCACCTGACAGAAGTGCTGAATTTGAAATCGGCAGTAAAGGTTGTGGTTCCTTGTCCCCAGTTCCAAATCCTGACCCGGCAAACGGTGTTTTATCTGAATGATCATGACTTGATCGTGTGCATTATTGATGATATTACCCAGGAAGAGGCCAGGCGGGAAAAGGTTCAGCAGATGAAAAAGACGACTATCGACAGGGCTCAGGAGGTAATAACCAAACAAATGAAGGTAGCCCAGGAGATAGCTGGCCTGTTGGGCGAAACGACGGCTGAAACCAAGGTGCTACTCCAAAAATTGATTGATTTGATGAAAGAAGAGTGAGCTCCATGGCAGATAGCCTCTATTGCGGGAAACAACTGCACATTGAAGTTGCGGCTAGCCAATTGCGCAAGGCAGGTGAGGAATTGTGCGGTGACAGTTTTTCTATTACCCGGACTAATGCTTCGACAATAATCATTGTCTCTGACGGGTTAGGCAGTGGTGTCAAGGCTAATATCCTGTCTTCACTCACGACAAGAATGGCAGCAACAATGCTTAAGGAAGGAAGTAAGGTCGATGCTGTAATTGATGTCCTGGCCAACACCCTGCCGGTATGCAAGGTAAGGGACCTGGCCTATAGCACCTTCACAATTGCTCAAATCAAATGGGATGAAGGCCAGGTGTATCTTGCTGAGTATGACAATCCTCCGGTGATGTTAATCCGCAAAAAGCAACCTGTATGCCTGAAAAAGACAGAAACTGTAATCGGGGAAAGGGTAATCCAGGAAGCCAACTTCACCATCGAAAACGGGGACTGGATGGTGCTGCTAACCGACGGGGTCCTGCATGCCGGGATAGGCGGAGTTTGGAACCTGGGCTGGGGCTGGGACCGGGTGGAAGGCTATATCAGGAACATTGCCTGTGCGGATATGACCGCAGAAGAGTTGGCGACAGAGGTTCTGGGATTATGTGACAAGCTTTATGCGGGAAAGCCGGGGGATGATGCGACGGTTGTAGTGGTGAAAGCCAGGCTTCCCAAATACTTAACCGCCTTAGTTGGCCCTCCTGTCAATCCAGAACAGGATAGGGAAGTAGCGCGGCGTTTGTGTGAAAGAGAGGGTGTTAAAGTAGTTTGCGGCGGAACAACTGCCCAGATGGTTGCCCGGATCACGGGAAAAAAACTGAAGGTAGACCTGACTTCTTTAGCAGGATCGGTTCCTCCGGTGGCAGAAATTGAAGGGATTGACTTGACTACTGAAGGAATGTTAACCCTGGCGGAAACCAGATCAATACTGGTTAGAAGCGGTTCCGCCAGGGCTCTGAAGGGTAAGAGGGATGGCGCCAGCAGGCTGGCGGCCGCCCTGATGGATGCGGACAACGTCCACTTTATTGTAGGGCGCGCCATCAATCCTGCCCATCAAAGCCCGGATATTCCCGTTACCTTAGCTATGAAGCACCAAATAGTGGAAAGCATAATCGATCTTCTGAGGCAGAAAGGAAAGGAAGTAACCGCGGAATACTTCTAAAAAAAGCCTTGTAGCCGGCGGCAGCCGGCCTTTTGTTTTCCCTTTAATAATGGTCATAAAAGGAATCAATATCAGATAGGGGATTTTGAAATTAAAGAGAATAGATCAAAAGGAACAAAAATATCGACTAATTATGACGTTTTTCCGGGGAGGAATGTCTATGGACTTGGTGATTGCCATTACGGGGGCCACTGGGGCAATGTATGGTATTACATTGCTGGAAGAACTGACCAAAAGAGGGATCAGAACTCATCTTATCATCAGCCGTTGGGCCAGGCGCACCATTGAATTGGAAACTGACTATGCTCCGGAACAGGTAGCCGAAATGGCGGCTAAGTGTTATGATGAAGAAGACTTGGCTGCAGCGGTCTCCAGCGGTTCTTTCCGCCACCAGGGGATGGTAATTTTGCCCTGCAGCATGAAAACCCTGTCGGGCATTGCTCATGGCTATGGCGATAACTTAATTCAGCGGGCCGCAGATGTAACCATTAAGGAAAATCGCCGTTTAATTCTTGCCCCCCGGGAAACACCCCTCAATGCTATTCACTTGGAAAACATGCTAAAACTGGCGCGCCTGGGGGTGGTGATTATGCCTCCCATGCCCGCATTCTACAATAAGCCCAGCACTTTGGAGGACCTGCGCCGCCATTTTATCGGCAGGGTTTTAGATCACCTGGATGTTGAAAACGATTATCCCCGCTGGACAGGCTCCTAACTCAGGGTTTAAGGAGCCTCTTTGCATTTTTGTGGAGGCAGGTGACGCTATGACGGGTTGGCTATCCCAGATCTTCATGCAGAACTGGATCATTGTTTACTTTATTTATGGATTGGTATTTTTCTTAATGGGGGCGGTGATTGCTTTGCAGTCCCGCCAGCTGAGCCAATTTCGCCTGGCACGGGCCTTGTGGGCTTTGGCAGCCTTCGGTTTGCTGCATGGATTGTCCGAATGGGCAGTGATCTTTTTGCCTTTTCAACATAAAGAATTCTCGGAGACCGCGGTAATCCAGGTGCTTTTGGCCGAAAAGGCCTTAACCACTCTTTCCTTTGCCTATCTTTTTTACTTTGGCGCTAAGCTATATTTCCTGACAACGGGTAAGCACCCCTGGCTTTCTCTTTGGGCTCCTGCTGCCTTTATTGCTTGGCTAACCGCTCTGGTTTTCTTGGCCATCGAAGGTGCTGCCCTGCCCCTGTCGGCCTGGCTGGTAATCCTGGATGGTTTGACCCGTTACCTCTTGGGCCTCCCCGGAGCCGTGTTATCAGCCTATGCGCTCTTGTTGCAACGTTCTGAGTTGCGGGTATTGCGAAACTGGTTGGTAGAGCGCCATGTCAAGGGGGCCGGGATTTCCTTTGGGGTTTATGGGTTGTTTACGGGAGTTTTTGTCCCAGTTTCCCCGCTTTTTCCTTCCAGTATGATTAACCAAGAGCTCTTGTTTCAGGTTACCGGAGTGCCGGTGCCTGTTTTTCGCAGCCTGGCTGGAATCGCCATTTCCTATTACATGATTCGCAGCCTGGAACTTTTTGATATAGAAAACTCGCGACGTTTGGAAATAGCTGAGCGCAAGCAAATGGTGCTGGATGAGCGGGAACGGATCGGCCGGGACCTCCATGATGGGGTTATCCAGAATATCTACGGGGTTGGTTTAATTATTGAAAACACAAAACACTTGATCAAGGAAAACCAAGAAATGGCTGTTGCCCACCTGGATACGGCCATGGAACGCTTAAACGATACCATCAGGGATATTAGAGCATATATTATGAATTTGCGGCCAGCCGGCCTGCAGCCGAACGTGATGCTGGGATTACAGCAGATGTTGGCGGGCTATGAGGTGAACACCCTGATCATCACCCGGCTGGAATGGGAAGGAGAACCGGTTGATCTGCCCCTGTATCAGGTATCAGACTTTTACCACCTGGTCCAAGAGGCCTTAAACAATACCTTAAAACATTCAGGCGCCAGTGTTGTTACAATTCAGGTTGTTTCCAGGCCCCAATGCATGACAGTAAAAATAATTGATGACGGCCGGGGTTTTGTGCCAGAGCAACTCTATTGTGGAAAGGCTTCCAGCGGACAGGGGATTAAGAACATGCAGGAGAGGGCTCGGTTGCTGGGAGGGTGGCTAACCATAAAAAGCAATCCAGGCATGGGGACAGAGATAAGCATGCAAATTCCTTTGGGGGGTGAAGGGTGTGACCAGAATCATGATAGTTGATGACCATGAAGTGGTGCGGTTGGGCATTGCTGCGCTTTTACAGCGAAGGGAACGGTTTCAGGTGGTCGGGGAGGCCGGGAGTATAGCAGAAACCCTGGAGCTGATTGGAAACTGCCAGCCTGATATAGTAATCATGGACCTGCGGCTGCCGGACGGCAGCGGAGTGGAATTATGCCGGGAAATCCGCTCCCGTTATTCAAATATAAAAGTAATTATGCTCACTTCTTATGCCGACGACGAGGCGATGGTAGCTGCTTTAATGGCCGGTGCGGAAGGCTATGTCTTGAAAATGATCGGCAGCGACGCCCTGATGGATGCCTTGGAAAGCGTATCAAGAGGGGAACCCCTGATTGACCCGACAATAAACAAGAAGCTCTTGGAATTTCTCCGCCGCAGGCAGGCTGAACGACAATGGGAAGAGGCCTTAACGGATCGTGAAAAAACAATCCTCCTGATGCTGGCGGAAGGAAAGACTAACAAGGAAATCGCTAATGAACTCTACCTTAGCGAAAAAACCGTGCGCAACCATGTCAGCAATATTTTAAACAAATTAGGTCTTGCTAACAGGACTCAGGCTGCTGCCTATGTCCTGCGAAACCGCACCTAGCCCGGGACATTTGTCCCTCATTTTTTGGGGACGACTGACAGAGGAAAAGAAATAATTATTATGGCATAATAAATATTGCTAATGCAATTATAAACCCGTAGGCTGTCAAAGAGAATAGAAAGAGCAAAGACGGCCTTTTTTAAGCCTATAAAAAAGAAAGTTTTCACAAGGGCTAAATTGTTAGATATGCCCATTGAGTTTGCCTTTATACAATTAAAAAACCCATACTAAAGAACGATTTCACATGCACATGTTAACTTTGCGCCAGAATATTTGCTTGCCCTCCAAACCGCTATAAGGAGGTGACGGAGAAGAAAAGTAAAGGAGGGCGTAACATATACAAGGAGGTTGTTGCCTTGCAAAGGAAGACACTATGCACCCTGGCAATCCTCGCTCTTTTGGCCGGTTTGCTGATGCTGGGAGCTGTAAGTGCCGTAGCCTATCCTAATATGGGCAGTAACTGTTATGGCGCTGGTTGCCACGTTCAGGGTCAACCCTATAACGTTATTGATAAGAAAGAGCCTGCTCAACCAGCAGCTCCAAACCCTGCTCCGGCTCCTAAACCGGTTGCGCCGGCACCCCAGCCAACAGCCAGTTCCAAATTAGTTCTTAAGAATGACAGTGTAACTGTCAACGGCAAAACAGCTGTGGTTCCCGTGGCCATTCACAAAGGCCTTACTCTGGTTCAGGGCCGGGCCCTTGCGGGAATGTACGGTGCGGTACCCTTGTGGGACGCCAAGAAAAAAGTGATGACTTTTAAGGCTGGCAGCCGGACAGTTCATGTGTTCGTTAGCCAGGGCAAGATAGCCGTGGACGGTAAAGAGGCAGCAGCGGCTACCCGGATCATTAATAACAGGGTTTTCGTCGAGCTTGCCCCGCTCCAGTCCCTCTTGGCGGCTCCTGTGGCGCCAGTTGGACCCCCTGCCGCTCCTGTAATCAGCAAAAAGGGAGCGGAAGGCTATGTGGGCTCTGAGGCTTGTTTGCCCTGCCCCCAGGATGTTTATGACAAGTGGGTCACTAGCAGCCATGCCAACTTTGCCCAAAGAGTGCCTGCTACCGGCAACGGTTTTCCCCAGGAAAGATTCTATCCCTGGGTAAAAGAGCAGTGGGACAGCCTGGATACCTACATGCTTGTTGACCGGAAAGACAGCAACACAATTTATGTTTCTACCAGAAAGACACAGCTGTCCGAAGTGGAATGGTCCCATGCCGGCAAAAACTACCAGCGCTACCTGGTCTATTACGATGGGTCACCCCTCCAGGTCTGGGAAGCAAAAACAACTAACGGTGGAATTTCTTGGACCCTGGATAAGAGCAAGACCTTTGACTACCCCGGCAACAAGGAGCGGGCTGGCTACAAGTTCTTGTTTATTGAAGCTTACCCCAACGGAAAACTTAACCCCAACAACTATGGGGAGTGGCGCTCCTGGCAGGAACGCTGCATAGCCTGCCATACCTCCGGTTTTGACTATCAAGCTTGGGATAAGGCCAAGCAAGAATACGTCAAGGGTGAACGGGCAGACTTAAGGGACCTTTTTGCGGCTGATGAAAGAATTGGCTGTGAGTCCTGCCACGGTCCAGGGGCCGAGCACCTGGCTAAGCCTGTAAAGGGCAACATTATCAACCCAGCTAAACTGGAAAAGCAGTATGACCGGTTTATGGTCTGTGCCCAGTGCCATACCAGGGCAGATGTAAGCAAGAAATCTAATCTGGCTAACGACCTGCGGGGCTTCCGCATCGGCGAGCATTATGAAGATTATGCCACTTACCAGCGGCCGGCCTGGGGTGATGGTAATCGCCGGGTCTCTATTGACGGCAAGGGCCGGGGCGGCCACCAGCAGGATATGGATATGCTGTTAAGCGCATATTTGAAGCCCTGGGGAATTCATGGGCAAATGGCCTGCTTCGACTGCCATAATGCCCATTCCATAGGCAATAACAAAGAAAACCGCCTCCTGAAAAAGACCCCTGAAGAAACCTGCGGCACCTGCCATGGGGCCAGCTTCAACTGGAAGAACGGTCTGGACGGCAGGCGGGGTTGGCAGTCTGCCAGCTTCCCCAACTGGGGTACTGAGTGGGGCAGGGCGGCAAACCGCCAGCACCTGTTCAATTATGACAGCCAAGGCCGGGTATTTGGTTTAACTCCTGACCAGTATCACTGGGTATTGAGGGTAGGCGGCAATCCTAGCGAGAAGAAGGATTGGCAGGCAATCTGGCCTTGGGAAAAAGAAAGACTGGATAAGGCTGGCCGTACCACCTTTGTAGGAGCACAGCCCTGGAACAAATAACCGGAAAAAGTATGCTTAAGAAGCCCTCCTTTACCGGAGGGCTTCTGATTCTTCAAAAGGCCTGATAGTGACCCCAGCCGGAGCGGCTAATGTTTCCGGCTCAATTTTGGTGGTTATTTGGCGGATACCAGCATTACCCCTCCAAGGATTAAGCCTACCCCCGCCATCTTGGTCCATGAGAACTTTTCTCCCAGAATAAGTATGGCCAGGAAAAAGGTGATCATTGGATAAGAGGCAAGGACGGGGGCGACGCGGGTGACCTGGCCGCCTTGCAGGGCATAGTAATAAGCCAGGTGCCCCAGGAGAGAAGCCAATAGACCTTCCCCCGCGATAAAGGCCCAGGATTTCAGGGGAACCTGGGTGAAGTCCAAATAGCTCCCGGATAAGATTAACCAAACAAGAAGGACTGCGCTGATTAAAAAACTGCGAAAGGCTAAAGCCAGGGTTGGGTCAACTTTGACTAGACCCAGTTTGCCGAGCACAGGGGCAAGGCCCCAGAAGAAGGCCCCTAGCAGGGCATAGAAAAAAGAATTCAATTTTTGCACCTCCTGCGGCCACAATTTGGGTAGAAAAAGCTTATGGCAGCTATGCTATAATAAGTTAAGCCCACACTATTTATAGTATATGTGCAAAACCTTCCTTGGGAAGACCTAATGTGGTTGATTTTGTTGAAACCCATTACGGAAATTATGGTTTACCACTTTATATAACGGCCTGATTTCCTATGGTTATAAACTAAAGCCGAGCTTGGCTCGGCCTTGCAAAAAAAGTAAAGCGACGGCATATGCTCGGCAAGGAATAAAAGTTGATTACAGTCAATGAAGCCGAGCATGAAATTCGCTTTCAGGCCACGGTAAATTAATGAATAATTTGTGGCCTGGCTCATTAAATGCTCGGCAAGGAATAAAAGTTGATTACAGTCAATGAAGCCGAGCATGAAATTCGCTTTCAGGCCACGGTAAATTAATGAATAATTTGTGGCCTGGCTCATTTTAAGAGCGGCTACGCCACTGCATTAACTGGCCCCCTATGGGATTAACCCCAGTTCTAAGCTCCGGTAAACCGGAGCCAAGAACTGGTCGAATCTAAGCTTCAGCGCGAAAAGCTTTCCCCCCGCAAAAAGCCAAGACCCAGTTGAATGCCCTATGATAAGTCCATGCCTTTTCTATAAGTCCTTGATAGCGTCTGTGGGGCAGGATTCCAGAGCCTCTCTGGCGCTTTCTTCGGCATCAGAGGGTACTTCTTCGACGATACTGTGGGCAATGCCTTCGTCATTCCAATCGTAAACTTCAGGACAGATGTCGATACATGCTCCGCAAGCAATGCAAAGATCCGGGTCAACGGCAACTTTCATTTTGCTCACCTCGATCGGAAATATTTCTTTGCTATTATGCGTTGGGCCGAGCGTGCTCATTCCTATTATGCGAAAAACGAGGTAGGAAAATGTGGATTGGAGGGGTAGTGTTTGCAGAACGAGCAAAAATTTTTGCTGATGGTATTTCAAAAATTGCTTGATCACTATGGACCGAGGCACTGGTGGCCTGCTGAGACCGAGTTTGAGGTGATGGTCGGGGCGGTGCTCACCCAAAACGTAGCCTGGCGTAATGTGGAAAAGGCCATAGCTGCCTTGAAAGAAAAAGGCTTGATGCATCCCCAGGGCTTGTACCAGGCTGATCTTCCCTTGCTGGAGGAGTTAATCGTGCCGACCAGGTATTATAAGACGAAGGCGAAAAAACTAAAAGCCTTGGTCGAATTAGTAATTGATGAATTCGGTGGCAATTTAGCGGCAATGTTTAATCAGCCGATGCAAAGCCTGCGTTCCCGGCTGCTCCAAGTTTATGGCATCGGGCCGGAAACGGCTGACAGTATTTTGCTCTACGCTGCCAAAAAGCCAATTTTCGTTGTTGATACTTACACAGGGAGGATTTTTCACCGCCTGGGTGTCTTTCCCGCAAATGCCAGTTACCAGGCCATGCAAAACTATTTTATGGGCAACCTGCCCCATCAGACGGAGCTTTACAATGAATATCACGCATTGATAGACTGTCTGGGACACCGCTTGTGCAAAGTGTCTAATCCGGGGTGCCCCTTGTGCCCTCTCAACAATATATGCCGGAAGGAAAACAGTGAAAAAGGGCTTTCGGCCTTTTATGTAGAATAATAGGCAAGAGTAACTACCCAGGAGTCAGGAGTCAGAATGAGAGAACCGGCGAAAATATACTCGGCAAGGGATAAAATTGTATTATCATAATGAAGCCGAGCATGAAATTCGCTTTGAGGCCACATTTAATCTAAGGAATAATTAGTGGCCTCGCTCATTTTATACTCGGCAAGGGATAAAATTGCATTATCATAATGAAGCCGAGTATGAAATTCGCTTTGAGGCCACGGTAAATCAATGAATAATTAGTGGCCTTGCTCATTATAACAGGAGTCAGAAGACAGAACGAAAGAACGGTTTATCACAGATGACTATCCGCTCTAACCCTTTGCTTCTCCAAGCGGCGGGATATGCTCGGCGAGGAATAAAATTTGATTGCAGTCAATGAAGCCGAGCATGAAATTCGCTTTGAGGCCACATTTAATCTAGGAATAATTGGTGGCCTCGCTCATTTTAAGAGCGGCTACGCCTCTGATGGTGCCGCGATAAGCGGCGTGGGGGTCTGAATAGTAACGGCAAAAAGAGGTAAAAAGGAACCAACGGCAGAGGTGATTACAGTATGGAGGCTAGCACGAGGACGGAGGAATTGACCCTGCGCTCCTTTTCCCTTGGAGATCATCAGTATTGGCAGGACTGGGAACAGCGGGAGGACCTGTACCGGTACATGAACCACACCAAACCCATGTCCTGGGATGAGCAAAGGAATTATCCCGCCGATAATTGCTTGCTGTGGATGATTGAAATAAATGGACAGCCTGTTGGAGCGGTTTGGCTGGAAGAAATTGACAAGCAGCATTCTAGGGCCAAATTGGGTATTTTGCTGGAGGCTGGATCCAGGGAAAAGGGCTTGGGAACGGAAGTTGTGCTGCGGGTGTGCAATTATGCTCTGTACCAGGTGAAACTGGGGCTGGTTTACTTGTTTGTGCGGGAAACTAATCAAAGAGCTATCCGCTGTTTTCAAAAAGCAGGCTTCTATATTGATGAGGTCTTAGCGCCCCGCAGATTTGCAGACGGTTCCTACCAACACCTGGTAAAAATGGTTAGGAACATGTGAAAAAGGTGGGAGAACGGAGGTTGAAATAAATGAAAAAAAACATTCTGATTGGAGTAGTTGTGGTCTGGCTTACTTTAGGGGTACTCGCAAACCTGATTAACGAAGGAGGGCACCACGGCAAACCCGGAGGTTATCCCGCTGCAGCCACAATGGAAAATAAGAAGCATTAGCAACTACAATAGTAACAAGCATTAAAAAACAGGTATGGGAAAAGGCCTTTCCATGGGAATGAGGATCAATTTCCTGTGGATGGTAAAGCCAATTGTTTTTTCCTCCCTGCAACAGTAATAAAAGCGAGCTGGTCGCCCGATAATAATACAGTTCGCTGGCCTTTGAAAGGAGGCAGGAAATATTGGGAAAAACAATTGGCAGCTTTTTTTTGATTGTTCTGCTCCTATTGGGCACAATTAAGCCCCTTAGCGCCGCCGAAAACTTCTGGCTCAGGGCCGATGCTGCTCTATTGATGGAGGCAGGCAGCGGCCAAGTGTTATTTGCCAAAAACCCGCAAAAACTTAGATCGCCTGCCAGTATCACTAAAGTTGTCACAGCCGCAGTTGCCGTCGGCTTGGCTGACCTTGCGGAAGTCGTTGAAATCAGCCCTAAGGCGGCTGGGACAAAAATCGGCTCTGACGCTGGGCTGCGGGCAGGAGACCAATTATTACTGTCAGAAATACTGAAAGCTTCCTTGGTAGCTTCAGCCAATGACGCGGCGATGGCAGTGGCAGAGCATATAGGCGGGAATGGGGAATTTTTTGCCGAATTGATGCGGAGGCAGTCGGCAATTATGGGGGCTTTTAACAGCGACTGGGTCAATCCAAACGGTTATTCCAAGAGCGGCCACTACTCTACTGCCCAGGACCTGGCCTTAATTTCCCGCCAGGCCCTGGCAAATAAAACCATTGCGAGCATGGTGGCCATCAAGAGTACGGAAATGAAATGGCTCAACCGCCCAGTAGAAATGACTTTGGAAAATACCAACCACCTTTTGTGGGGAGTTGAGGGAGCGGACGGGGTAAAAACGGGCACAACCAGGGCAGCGGGCCGGTGCTTGGCCGCTTCGGCAACCCGGTCTGGCCGCCAGCTGATAGCGGTAGTGCTAGACAGCAGCGCTCGTTTTGGTGAAGCCGCTTTCCTCTTAAACTACGGCTTTAGGGAAACATTTTTCTGGCAGCTTGCCGCCAGCGAGCGGTATACAGTGTTGCCAGTGGCCAGCGGCGAAAAACCCTACTTGGGGGTTGTGGCAAAAAATTACCTTGGATTTACTGTACCGCGAGGGAAGCAGTCTTCCTTAGCTTATCATGTCAGTTTGGAGACAAAGCCAGAAGCCCCGGTAAAAAAGGGGCAAGTCCTTGGCGAGCTGGTAGTCTTTTTTGAGGATAAAGAGGTCGGCCGCACGGACCTGGTAGCCGAAGAGGAAGTCGCACGAAGGGGGGTTCGGAGTTTGCTGAATTTTGTTCCCGGCAGAAAATGACAAAAGGTAACTAGTCAGGAGTCAGGATGAGAGAACCGGCGAAAATATACTCGGCGAGGAATAAAATTTGATTGCAGTCAATGAAGCCGAGCATGAAATTCGCTTTGAGGCCACGGTAAATCAATGAATAATTAGTGGCCTCGCTCATTATATACTCGGCGAGGGATAAAATTGCATTATCATAATGAAGCCGAGCATGAAATTCGCTTTGAGGCCACGGTAAATCAATGAATAATTAGTGGCCTCGCTCATTATAGCTTGTCATATTTTTTCATCCCTCTGATGGTGCCGCGATAAGCAGCGTGGGGGTCTGAATAGTAACAATAAAACAAAAGCTTAAGAGCAAGTTGGGCTCTGAATGGGCCCTTGGCCTCCCCTTATTGTTCTAATTCTTTTGCATCCTTTTTATTGAAGAATAGGGTTAATGCCGGGTTGCCGGGCGCATTCCGTTAGGTAGCGGCTGATTTTCCCGCTGGCTGTGCGGGGAAGTTTGCCGTTTAGTACTACAGGTGGCGGCAGATCGATGCCGACGGTGTTTTTGATCCAAAAAGTAAGGTCTCTCTCCAGTTCGGAGGACCAGCTAATGCCCGGTTGCAAGACTAAAGTCACTCCCGCCAATCCAGGTGATTCGCCGGGGAAAACCGCGGCATCCATTACGGCGGGGTGCTGTAAAAGAAAGTGTTCGGTTTTCTTGGCAATCAAGCGGAAGCAGCTCTGGTCCCCCATGGAAAAGCCTCCTTGAAAAATTGAAATTATCGCAAAAGTTCCTTTTTTGCTAATTTTAGCATATTGTCGGGCGGCTGCCACTACCCTTTCCGGTGAAAGGAAGAAAAAAAGGTGTGAGCGGGCAAAAAACCCTCCCTGCAGAAAAACATGTTTTTTTGGCTTTTTGACAGGATTCGGCAAGTTAGTGGGGTATTATTTAATCGAGGAAAAGTCCGCCTAGGTGTCCAGAGCAGCGGGTAGCCGTCTTTTGGCGAGGAGGGAAATATTTCTTGAATATTAAGCAGCTGCAGGTTTTTGTTGCTGTTGCCAGAGAGCTCAGCTTTACCAGGGCGGCCAATTCCCTTTACATGACCCAGCCCGCCGTTAGCTGGCAGATTAAATCCCTGGAAGAGGAGTTGGAAATTCAGCTTCTGGAGCGTAGAGACCGATATGTTGCCCTTACCCAGGCAGGGGAGGAGTTTTTGGCCTATGCAATTAGCATGGTAAACACCTGGGAGCAGTCCTTGGCCATGATCGGAGAACTAAAAGGCTTTCAGCGGGGCCACTTAAACATTGCTTCCAGCACCCTGCCCGGGGAGTACCTATTGCCGCAAGCCATTGGGGGCTTTAGGAAGAGGTACCCTGGTGTCAAGATCCGGTTGTCTATCCAGGACACAGGAGAAGTAGTGGAAAAGGTGTTAAGCGATCAGGCCCACCTGGGAGTAATTGGCGCAAAAGTAGAAAATGAAGGCCTTGAGCTTAACTCATTCTACATAGATGAATTGGTTTTCATCGCCAGTCCAGACCATTCCTTGCTGGAATATGAAGAGGTGGAACTGGAGGATCTCCTGCAATACCCCTTTGTCCTCCGGGAGCAGGGGTCAGGAACCCGGATGGCTTTCGAAGACCAGCTAATGCTCCAAGGACTTCGCTTATCAGATCTGACGGTATCTATGGAGTTGGGCAGTACCCGAGCAGTGATATCCGGAGTTGAGGCAGGGTTGGGCCTGAGCCTTGTGTCCCGTCTTGCTGTCGAACAGTCGCTGGCCTTAGGAAAGGCCGTTGTCCTGCCTGTGAAGGGGTTTTCTGCCCAGCGAGAGCTGTATTTGGCTGCGCGCCAGGGGCGTAAGCTAAGCCCGTTAGCCAGCTTAATGAAAAACTGGCTGTTATGCTTTCCCTACTATAATCCCACCGGAACATAGAAAGGAGCGAGGCTTTTTGCTGCTGGGGAAAGAAACGCGCCTTTTTAGCGAACTGATAGCCTCCTTAGCTTTGGTGCTGGATATTGAAGAGAGCCGAAAGCTTTACCATGCTTGGCGAGTGGCTCTGATTGCCCATAAGATGGCAGCAGGTAGCGCCTAAGAAAGGTCCCCGTTCCATCCAAATCTAGACAAAAACTTTCTGGCAGGATTATTGGGATAGCCAGCGAATCTTTGGCTCAGATATACTCGGCAAGGGATAAAATTGGATTATCATAATGAAGCCGAGTATGAAATTCGCTTTGAGGCCACGGTAAATCAATGAATAATTAGTGGCCTCGCTCATTATAGAATCCTCCTGGAGGCGATGAGTATGGAACAGCAGCTGGCGCCTCTGGCCATCCAGCACGTGATGGCCACTCCGGTAGAGGTCTGTTCCCCGCTATTAACAGTGGGGGAGGCCGTCCGGCTAGCACAACAAAAAAAGCTGACCGGGCTGGTGCTGGCAGATGGTGATGAAATAAAGGGGATTGTTAAAACTGAAGAACTTCCCAAGTTTGCAGGCAGCCTTACGCTGGGAAAATGCCTGGCGATGGAAGGATGCAGGGTAATTGAGCAGGATACCCCTCTGGAGGTGCTGGTTGAGAATCATTTTGACCGGGAAACTGGGTGGGTTGTTCTTGATCAAGAGCACAAACCGGTTGGGATTGTCGATACAGAGATCCTCTTGCGGAATTTGTGGAAAGGGTTGTTGCTGCACCGTCAGCAGCTTGCCTGTGTGCTGGAAACAGTCGGCGAGGCTGTTACCATTATTGATGAAGAGGAGCGGGTGTTGGCCTGGAATAAACCGGCGGAAAATATGTACGGCATCAGCCGCCTGGAACTCTTAGGCAAATCTATCAAACCATATTTTACGGACTTAATGCTTACAAGGGTAATGAAGGACAGGCAGAAGGTGCGGAATGCATATCACCAGCCGCGGGCCGGCTCTCACATCCAAATTAACGCCACCCCTGTGATTCTGGACGGCAAAGTGTTGGGAAGCGTATCGGCGGACAGAGACATCACGGAGATCGTCTATTTGAACCAGGAGCTCACAAAGGCGAGCGCTCAGGTGAGAATACTGGAAACTCAGATCAAAAAAGCAGCAAACGGCCCTTTTGTGTCTTTCCGCCGAATTCTTGGCCATAGTCCCAGGCTGGCGGAAACAATCACCCTGGCCAAGCGGGTAGCCGGCACTGACGCGGCGGTCCTGATTAGGGGAGAAAGCGGAACGGGCAAAGAACTTTTTGCCGAGGCTATTCACCTGGAGAGCAGGCGCAGAGACCGGCCTTTTGTGGTGATCAATTGCGGAGCCATACCGTCTACCTTGTTTGAAAGCGAATTATTTGGCTACCAGGGCGGCGCCTTTACCGGAGCCGATAAAAAAGGTAAGCCTGGCAAGTTTGAATTGGCTAATGGGGGAACCCTGTTCCTTGATGAAGTTGGCGAACTTCCACTGGAAATGCAAGTGAAGCTCCTGCGGGTGCTGCAGAGCAAAGTATTTTACCGGGTTGGCGGCAGCGAGCCCATTAATGTAGATGTACGGATTATTGCCGCTACCAACCGGAACTTGGAATCAATGATCCAAGACGGCAGGTTCCGGGATGACCTTTATTACCGCTTAAATGTGGTGTCTCTGGAAATACCGCCCTTAAGAGAGCGGAAAGAAGACGTTCCAGAGCTAATCCATTTCTTTGTCCAGGAATTTTCCCGGATTCATAACCGGATCATTTCTCACCTGGCCCCGGAAGTGATGGCAAGCCTGTTGGAGTATTCCTGGCCGGGGAATATTCGGGAATTGCGCAATATGGCTGAACGGCTGGTTGTGCTGGCGGACGGAGAAATAATTAAAAAGGAGCATTTGCCGGGGGGATTTGCCGTTAATAAGGGAGTTCCAGCCGCCGCTCCTTCTGTCGGCAGGCTAACTGAACTTACAGAACAAGCGGAACGGAATACTATCCGGGCGGCCCTGGAAAGAGCCGGGGGTAATAAAGCCAAGGCTGCGGAGATTTTGGCCATTCCCCGAAGCACCCTGTATTACAAGATGAAAAGCCTGGGAATAACTGGCTAAGTGTCAAAGAGTGTCGGAAATCTGGCGCGGAGTCTAGAATTTTGACATAAATCTCAAAGCGTTATAGCAAAATGAGACACTTTTGGCTTCTTGCATTACCCTCCGGGAATAGGGGGCATTGTAATTCAACGGGTCTTGGCTTTTTGCGGGGGGAAAGCTTTTCCCGCTCGTGCTTAGATTCGACCAGTTCTTGGCTCCGGTTTACCGGAGCTTAGAACTGGTTAATCCCTAGGGGGCCAGTTAATACAGTGGCGTAGCCGCCCTTAAAATGAGCGAGGCCACCAATTATTCCTTGATTAAATGTGGCCTCAAAGCGAATTTCATGCTCGGCTTCATTGGCTGCAATCAAATTTTTTTCTTGCCGAGCATATCCCGCCGCTTGGAGAAGCAAAGGGTTAGAGCGGGTAGCCATCTGTGATAAACAGAAATTATTAAACCTAATGCCAGCTTGCTCCTCGAGTAAGTTGGCATTAATTTTGCAATAAACACTTTTGGAATTGCTTGCCGGGGGTGATGGACATGTTTTTAACGCTCACAGATCTGTTAGATTTTAGTGAACTAAAAGGGGCCTCTTTATTGACAAATGTTGATACCACAGCCATTTGGATAGATGGGGCGGTAGAAATCAATGGGGTTCTTCAGTTGGATAATCCCTTGAACCGGCATGCGGTCATTTGGGTTCCGAGGACTGTAGCGGGCGATGCAAAAGCCCAGGAGCAGCTGATTGCGGCGGCCCAAAAAGCGGGAATAACAACCCTGGCTCTTTATCCGGCAGGAAATGAGGATGTCCCTTTTTATATGACCCTGCTTGCTGCAGCGGAGGAGGCTGGGATGGCGGTACTGGGCATCCCTCTTCAGGTGGACTTCCAGGACATGTCAGCGGCGGTTCTTGGGGAGCGGCACCGCCGGTCAGCTGTTATGCCTCGGCCCTGGATCATTGAAGGCCTGTTGGATGGGGTATTGATGTATTAGCTTTCGGGGTGTCATGCCAAGCCTGGGCCAAACGGCAAACAAAATTAGGCCGCAGTCCTTTTTTGGACTTTTCAGGCAATGCCAGGCAGGGGCCAGGCTAATGATGATGGGTACAGGAGGGAGAAGCAGTGCGGATAACCAAACACCCCATTTTGGAGTTTCAGCGGGGAGAAAAGGTAAGCTTTATTTTTGATGGCAAACAGGTAGAGGGTTTCGCCGGAGAGCCGATTGCGGCTGCTCTGCATGCTGCTGGAGTCAAGGTTTTGCATCACAGCCACAGGCTCAATCGGCCCAGAGGGTTTTACTGTGCCATCGGAAACTGTTCCTCATGTCTAATGGTTGTTGATGGGGTGCCTAATGTCAGGGTCTGTGTTGAGCCCCTAAAGGACGGTATGGTGGTCCAAACACAAAAAGGAAAAGGTGATCTGCGGTGAAGCGAACAGAGATTGCCATAATCGGAGCTGGACCGGCCGGATTGTCAGCCGCCAAAAGCGCAGCTGCCATGGGGGCGGCGGTAACTCTTATCGACCGGAGTTTTAAGCCCGGAGGACAACTAGTCAAGCAGACCCACGCCTTTTTTGGATCGGAAAAAGAGTATGCCTCAGTCAGGGGAGTAGACATTGCCGGTATCCTCTGCAGGGATCTGGAAGCCGGCGGGCGGGTTGAACTGATGCTGAATGCCACTGTATTGGGTTATTACCAGGATGATGGCGTCCTGGCGATTGAGCAGGACGAAAAGTTCATCAAATTAAAAGCTGACCGGATTATTATCGCTACCGGAGCCTCGGAAAGGACCCTGGCCTTCCCCAACAACGATCTGCCGGGGGTTTATGGCGCAGGTGCGGTCCAGACGCTGATGAACGAGCACGGAGTGATGCCAGGGCGGAAAGTGCTGATGGTGGGAGCAGGCAATATTGGACTAATTGTAAGCTACCAGCTGCTTCAAGCAGGAGTTGCAGTTGCGGCTATAATTGACGCGGCCCCCAAAATCGGAGGTTACTTGGTACACGCTGCAAAGGTAAGGCGGATGGGCATTCCTATTTTGGTTTCCCACACTATCAAAACCGCCCATGGCCAGGAGTGGGTAGAGGGCGCTACCATCTGGCAGTTGGATGCCAACTGGGCTCCGGTCCCCGGAACGGAAAAATTCCTCGATGTCGATGTTATTTGTATAGCGGTAGGCTTGTCGCCATTGGCAGAACTCTTGTGGCAGGCGGGATGTCAGATGAGGTTTGTGCCGGAGTTGGGTGGCCACGTGCCTGTAAGGACTGAAGCCTTAGAAACAACAGTTCCCGGTATTTTCGTAGCCGGTGATGTGGCTGGTGTGGAAGAAGCCTCCAGCGCTATGGTGGAGGGGCGTCTGGCTGGATTATGCGCTGCGGCCAGTTTAGGGTATAAAAAGCCTGAATTTGATGATCTGTACGGGGAAGCCCAAAAACAGCTGGCGAGCCTGCGTTCAGGGCCGGCGGGGGCCAAAATCCGGGCGGGTCTGGCCAGGCTGGCTTAGGGGAAGGAGCTGGACTAAAAATGATCGAAAAAACAGGTATTCCTACCGGTGAGGATTTGAAAAAAGTCTTGCCCCGCCATGAGCGATTGGCTAAAGGCCCGGTTGCGGTGGTGGAATGCTTCCAGGAAATCCCCTGCAATCCATGTTATACAGCCTGCAGATCCGGGGCCATTACTCCCTTTCAAGATATTAACCACTTACCAACCATCGATCATGACAAGTGCAACGGATGTACCCTCTGTATTAGTAAATGCCCGGGCTTGGCGATTTTTGTGGTAGATGACACTTACGCTCCAGATAAAACAGTAATTAAAATGCCTTATGAGATGCTGCCGGTGCCGGAAAAAGGCCAGGAAGTTATGGTATTGGATAGGGAAGGGCAGGCAGTGGGCAAGGGTGTTGTGGTAGGGGTGCAAAGCAGTAAACTTCAGGACCGCACCTTGGTCATTGCGGTGGCAGTAGACAAGGAACTGCGGGACATAGTCAGGTGTTTCAGAATGGGGGATGGCAATGAAAGATGAGACAGTAGTCTGCCGGTGTGAGGACATCACCCTGGAAGAGATCCAGCATTTGATCCGCAATGGGTTTACTACCATGGATGAAATCAAGCGGATCAGCCGTTGCGGTATGGGCCCCTGTCAGGGCCGGACTTGCCGCTCCCTGGTAATGGCCGAAATAGCCAGGCTAACCGGCAAAGACATCAAGGACCTGGAGATTGCTACTTTCCGGCCTCCCACCAAGCCAGTAAAACTGGGAGTTCTGGCAGGAGGTGCAGGCCGTGATTAGAACTGCCGATGTGGTGGTTATTGGCGGGGGTATATCTGGCTGTGCCACAGCCTTCAATCTGGCCAAGCGGGGCTGCAAGAAGGTGGTCTTGCTGGAAAAGGGGTATTTAGCCAGCGGTTCTACCGGTCGCTGTGCTGCCGGCATTCGTCAGCAGTGGGGGACGGAAATGAACTGTCTTTTGGCCAGGGACAGCATCAGGATCTTTGAGAATATCAGTGAAGAACTGGGCGGCCATTATGACATTGAGTTAAAGCAAGGCGGCTATCTTATTTTTGCCACCACGGAAAAAGAAGTGGCTCAATTCAAGAAAAACATTGAGCTGCAGCATAGACTGGGTGTTCCTTCCCGTCTGATCACCCCGGAGGAGGCTAGGGAAATAGTTCCCCACATCAATACCGACCTAATGATCGCGGCAACTTTCTGCCAGACCGACGGCCATTGCAACCCCTTTTTGGCCACCCAGGCCTATGCGGATGCTGCCAGGAAGTTAGGAGTTGAGATCTGCACCTATACTGAAGTGAAGGGCATTAAAGTGGAAAAAGGCAAGATTGCCGGAGTGGTTACCGACAAAGGAGAAATAGCTACCCGGGTTGTGTTGAATGCAGCCGGCGGGTTTGCCGGGGAAATAGGTAAAATGGCCGGGGTTGACCTGCCCTTTTATCCGGAGCGGCACCAGGCCCTGGTTACTGAACCGGTGGAACCCCTGCAAGCCCCCATGGTGATGTCATTCAGCTACAACATTTACTGCCAACAGACGCCCCATGGCAGTTTTATCATGGGCTACGGGGATCCCCATGAACCTAAGTCGACGGTGCTTAATTCCACTTGGGACTTCCTCCAGGAAATGGCCCGCAAAGTAACCCGGATCCTCCCTAAAATGAAGGATATCCGGGTGGTGCGCCAATGGGCGGGTTCTTATGACATGACCCCTGATCGCCAGCCGATTCTAGGGGCCATTCCAGAAGCAGAAGGGTTCCATGTTGCCATCGGTTTTAGCGGTCATGGCTTTATGCACGGTCCCATGACAGGGGTCTTGATGGCAGAACACCTCTTGGGGATGGAAACCAGCATGAGGATTGACATGCTGGGTGTGGAGCGGTTTGCCAAGGGTGAACTGATTTTTGAACCTTCGGTGGTCTAGCAAATTTTTTGTTTCCCTGTGGAGGAACTATATCAAGCAGGTCAAACTATTTAATTGTGCTCAAAACAAAAAAAGGAGGTGGATGCATGAAAATTGGAGTGAACCATGGACGCTGTTCTGGCTGCCGGGCTTGTGAGGTGATCTGCTCTCTGGCCAGGTTTAAGGAAGTAAACCCCAAAAAGGCCGCCATCAGGATTAGCGGAGAGTTCCCAGTTCCAGGCACTTATCACGTAAATCACTGCGACCAGTGTGGTCAATGCGCAGACGCCTGCCCGCTGGAAGCAATCGTCCAGGAACAAGGAGTTTACCGGGTGGACCAGGACCTTTGTACAGGCTGCGGGAGCTGCGTAGAAGCCTGCCCCTATGGCGTGATCATTATTCCGGCTGGAATGGATGTTGCGGTGAAGTGCGACCTCTGTGGTGAGTGTTTCAGCGTATGCAACAGGAAGGCGTTGTTTGATGCCGATTTGGCTTAATAGGAGGTGAGAAAAAATGCTATATGGTTACGGTGGAAGTATCCTGCGGGTGGATGTGGGAGCAAAATCCTACAAAATTGAACCCCTTGATCCAGGGATGGCGCAGGAATATATCGGCGGGCGCGGCTTTATCGCCAAGATTCTATACGATGAATTAGCAGCGGGGATTGACCCCCTGGGACCTAAGAATAAACTGGTTGTCTCAACCGGTCCCCTGGCTGGGAACTTGGCGCCGGCCGGCGGTAAGACCCATTTTGGCGCTTTGTCTCCTGCTACCGGCGGTTACGGAGACAGCAATATGGGCGGCATCTTCGCGGCAGAAATGAAATATGCCGGTTATGACGCCATTATTCTGGAGGGCGCGGCTTCCGAGCCCTGCTATATCTATATTGAAGACAGCAAGGTGGAAGTGCGGGACGCCGGCAAGTACTGGGGCAAAGGTGCCATTGATGCGGAGAAAATGCTGAAGGACGACCTGGGCGAGGAATTCCAAATAGCCGTTATCGGCCCGGCAGGCGAGAATTTGGTAAAGTTTGCCTGTATCTCCCACGATTTTGGCAGGCAAGCCGGCAGAACAGGGCTGGGCGCTGTGATGGGTTCCAAAAAAGTAAAGGCGATTGCCGTCAAGGGAACCCAGGGGATCAAAATGGCTGACCCGGACGCTGCTTTGGCCAAAGGCAAAGCTCTTTACCAGGCATGCTTTGCCAAGCCCTTTATCAAAGAGTGGGAAGACTACGGAACGGCCGGGGTGACTACCTGGGCTAACGAAATCGGCGCTTTTCCCACCAGGAACTTCTTAACCTCCCAGTACGAAGGCTACCAGAAGCTGAGCGGGAAAGACATGCGGGAACGGATGGTAATCACCGACAAGGCCTGCTTCGGATGTCCCTCTCCGTGCGGCAAGTATTCTCGCGCTGTTGGGCAGGGGTATGACGTTTACGTCGAAGGTCCCGAATATGAAACAACTGCCATGGTGGGAGGCGGCTGTGTCCTGCCAAGCCTTGAAGACATCGGCTATGCCAATTATGTGTTGGATAACCTCGGCCTGGACACCATTTCCGGCGGGGTAGTCATCGGCTGGGCTTTGGAATGTTTTGAGAAAGGGATCATTACTAAGGATCAAGCCGGGCGGGAACTCCAATTCGGCGATGTCTGGTCGGTAGCTTACCTGGCAGAAAAAATTGCTGCCCGGGAAGGCATTGGGGATATCCTGGCTGAAGGTGTAAAAGCGGCTGCCGAGCGCCTGGGACAGGGATCAGACTACTTTGCTATCCATGTCAAGGGCCTGGAATGGAGCGGTTATGATTCCAGAAATGCCCCTGCCAATATGCTGGCCTACATGACCTGTGACATCGGAGCCCACCACAGCAGGGCCTGGGCCATCACCCACGACCTGGCGGTGGGACCGGAAATAATTGAGGGCAAAGCCAAACGAGTGGTAGAGCTGCAGCATATCCGCCCCATGTTTGACATGATTGGCACCTGCCGCTTGCAGTGGGTTGAGTTGGGAATAGAGCTGGACGCTTATTCTGACCTGTTCAAGGCGATTACGGGTATGGATTACAGCCTGGATGACCTCTTGAAGAGGTCCGAACGGGTATGGAACTTGACCCGCGCAGTCTGGATCAAGCATGTGCCGGGCTTTGGCCGCGCTTTCGATTATCCGCCTCCGCGGATGGCCCAAGATCCTGTCGCCAGCGGTCCTAACCAGGGCAAGTTCCTGTCAAGGGAAGCCCTGGAGCAACTTTTGGATGAGTATTACCAGGTCAGGGGTTGGGACAGGAACGGTATCCCCACAGAGGCCAAACTGAAAGAACTGGGATTGGATAATGTTGCCAAGGAACTGGGTCTGGCCCTTGCAGAAAAAGACCCGGCCTGAACTGGTGTTGTTTTTTTAAGGAGGTAAGGATGGAAGTAACCATCAAGGCTGCTGGAGTCTTGTTGAATTACATGCCAGGAAAACAGGGTTCCCTGGCCCTCCGGCTGGAGAAGCCGATGGCTGTCAAAGACATTGTCCAGCAGAAACTGGGTCTTAATCCGGCTGTGGTGGTAGCAGTGATCGTTAACGGCCAGCGGCAGGAAAAAGACTATATACCCAAGGACGGCGAAGAGCTCTTCCTTATTCCCCCGGTATCAGGAGGTTAACGCCTGTTCCAAACGCGGCAGCCGCCAAGGCAAGCGAGACAGCTTGGCGGCTCCCGCGCTGACCTAAAAAAAGAGCATAAATATTGGTGGGGAGGCCATAATTTTTGATAAGAGCCGGCATTAATAATCATTAATAATATTTGTTATCTTCTGGAAGGCAAAAGGGCTTTTTTAGCAATAATTAAAATAAAGGTGTTGCTTTAAATCAACCGCTAACTATTTATCAAAATGTCGAAATTGTTCAGAACATAATTATTTTTATGAAAAATAAGCAAACACCGTATTTCTGTAATCATAAAAGCCGGGTCCGAAGGGGGATGATGCCTGGAAACAATAAGTTAGGCTAATGAGTTGAACCGAGGGAAACAATGAACAGGAAGGACCAGAAAAAGAAGGGGGAGAAAGAATGCAAAACAACCAAGTCTATTTTGCCACGCGCCTGGGCTTTATCGCAGCTGCCCTCAGTATGGCGGTAGGCACCGGGAACATCTGGCGGTTCCCGCGGGTAGCAGCGGCTAACGGAGGAGGGGCTTTCACCATCGCCCTGATTATTGCCCTGATCGTCTGGGCAGTGCCTCTGTTAATGTCGGAAATGGTTATCGGCCGTTATGGCCGCAAGGGCACCATCGGGTCCTACGGTGATTTTATGGGGCGCAGTTTTTCCTGGTTAGGAGCCTGGATGGGCTTTGTCTGTTTGGCGATCATGTTTTACTATTCCGTAGTAACCGGTTGGACCATCAAGTACTTTGTGCTGTCCCTGCAAGGGGCCTTTAAGCCGGGTGTTGACACCCAGGCCCTCTGGAATGCTTTCACCACTAATCCCAGCGAAACCATTCTCTATCATTTTGTGGCAATGGCCATTGCCTTCGGGATTATTTACCAGGGTGTCACCAAAGGGATTGAAAAATATACCAGGATCATGATGCCGGCATTGCTTGTCCTGTTGGTGGTTGCTGCCCTCCGGGCCATTACCCTGCCCGGCGCCTGGCAGGGGGTTGACTACCTGTTCAGGGTTGATCCCGCTTACCTGTTAAAAGCCCAAACCTGGTTGGCTGCCTTTACCCAAGCTGCCTGGTCTACCGGCGCCGGTTGGGGCCTGTTGATGACCTACGCGATTTACAGCCGGCCCAAGGATGACGTTGGCGCGAACAGTTTTATCATCGGTTTCGGCGATATCTCCATTGCCTTGATCGCCGGTTTGGCCGTGCTGCCCACCATCTTTGCCCTGGCACCCTCGCCGGAGTTTGCCCAGCAGGCCTTGGGGGCCGGCAACACAGGATTAACCTTTATCTATATGGCCCAGCTGTTCCCCACCATGCCCGGCGGCAGCATTATCGCGGCCTGCTTCTTCCTGGCTCTGGCCTTTGCCGCTATTACCTCCCTTCTCTCCATGATCGAGTTGGGTGTGGCAAACCTGGTCACCGCCGGCTGGGAACGGAAGAAGGCTGCTATTTATACTGCAATGGCTGGCTTCATCTTGGGCATTCCTTCTGCCTACAGCCTGAACTTCCTTGACAACCAGGACTGGGTCTGGGGCGTTGGTCTCCTGATCAGCGGTCTCTTCACCGCCTGGGCTGTGATGAAGTTTGGCACCGAGAAGGTCAGAAAAGAGCTCATCAACCACGAGGGTTCTGTTATGTACATCGGCTCCTGGTTTAATACCATGATTTACCTAATCCCGGTAGTCTTTGCCGCCATTTTCGGCTGGTGGGTGTGGCAGTCCATTACCTGGTATCCCGACAACTGGTGGAGCGTTACCGAGGTGTTTAGCGTCGGGACAATGGTGGTCCAGTGGGCTGTGGTCCTGGCGATCTTTATCGCAGCCAACAAGTGGCTGGGGGACTACTTTAACCCCAATGGCAAAATGCTGAAGGTCCCCGCTGGCAAAAGCGTAAAGGGGGGTAAATAAATGTCAGGTAACGGCATCTTTTTCATGGTCCTGATCCTTACAATAGTTTGGGGAGGTTTTGGCTACTTCCTCTATGTCTCCTCCAAAGCCGGCGACTAAAACCTAATTAAAGGCCTGTGCCAATTCCACCGCCCCTAGGGGCGGTGGAATTTTCTAGAAAGAGCTAAAGGACTCTTGATCATAACGTCAAATTCTATTGTATAATGAGCGAGGCCACTAATTATTCATTGAATTACCGTGGCCTCAAAGCGAATTTCATACTCGGCTTCATTATGATAATGCAATTTTATCCCTTGCCGAGTATATTAATATCTCGAATTTAAATGAAGGGATGGGGTCGGCTTGCGGGTGAAGCGGGTTGTGTTTGCGGTTGATTCTCATACCATGGGGGAGCCTACCAGGATAGTTGTTGGGGGAATTCCCCATATACCTGGTAAAACCATGGCAGAAAAGAAAAAATACCTGGAAAAAGAGATAGATGCCCTGCGTACAGCTCTAATGCTGGAGCCAAGGGGTCATAGGGATATGTTTGGATCAATCCTAACTGCGCCGGTGGCGGAGGAAGCAGACCTGGGAATTGTTTTTATGGATTCCAGCGGGTATCTGAATATGTGCGGCCATGGCACCATCGGCGCCGTAACGGTGGCTCTGGAGACCGGAATACTGCCGGCCAATGAACCGGAAACCCGGGTGGTTTTGGATACCCCAGCCGGTCTGGTACGGGCGGTGGCCAGGGTATCCGGCGAGAGGGTTGCCAGTGTTACAGTGGAAAATGTTCCGGCTTTTATGTACAGAAAGGATATTAAAGTGGTCTTGCCGGATCAAGGAGAAATAACCCTGGACATTTCCTATGGCGGTAACTTTTTCGCCATTGTCCCGGTAGAGCAGTTCGGCCTCGATATTATTCCGGAAAACGGCCAAATTCTCAGCAGCCTGGGCATGAAAATTTTGCAGGCGGTTAGAGAACAGGTGTCAGTAGTTCATCCGGAGCATCCCCACATCAACTCGGTAGACCTGGTTGAGTTCAGCGGCAAGCCATTGGGGTCTATGGGCCATGCCAGAAATGCAGTGGTATTTGGAAAAGCTCAGCTTGACCGTTCACCCTGCGGGACAGGCACCTGTGCCAAGATGGCCAGTCTTTTTGCTAAGGGACAACTCAGCCTAGGCCAGGAATTTATCCATGAAAGCATTATCGGAACCACTTTTGCGGGCCGCCTCTTGCAGGAAACCAAAGTAGGTGATTACCCGGCAGTCATACCGCAGATAACAGGCAGGGCCTTCATAACCGCCATCCAGCAGTTTATTATTGATCCGGAAGATCCCTTGCGGGACGGGTTTTTTTTAGGCTAGAGGAGGTAGCTTATAAATTTTCGATTCAAGGGAGGCTGTTGAAATGGAAAAAGGCAAAGAAATCCTTTATTTGTCTAAGACAGATGTAGAAAAGGTTGGCCTGTCAATGAAAGATGTTATTGGGTACTTGGAAGAAGCCTTTACTGAAAAGGGAAAAGGCAACTTTGAAATGCCGCCCAAGCCGGGGCTGCACACCAAAGGGGATGCCTTTATTCATGCCATGCCTTGCTATATTCCTAAAATGAAGGCTGCTGGGATCAAGTGGGTTAGCGGGTACCCCGAAAATTTATCCAAGTACAACCTTCCCTACATCACCGGACTTCTGATTCTAAACTGCCCCGAAACAGGGGTGCCCCTGGCTGTGATGGATTGTGTTTGGATCACCGCGATGCGGACAGGAGCAGCCAGCGGCCTTTCCGCAAAGTACCTGGCCAAAGAGGACAGTAAAGTAGCGGGGATAATCGGCACAGGGGTGCAGGCCAGGACCCAGTTGGAGGCCTTGAATGAAGTTTGCCCCAATTTAACCGATGTATTATGCTATGACATCGTCCCCAGGCAGATGGAGCTTTTTGTGGAAGAAATGCAGCCAAAGGTTCCCAGGTTAAAGCTGACCCTAGTCGACAATGCCAAAACAGCCGTAGCCGATTCTGACATAGTGGTTACAGCGGGCCCTATTCACAAAAACCCTGTGCCTACTATTGAGAAGGAATGGTTCAAGGAGGGATGCCTTGGCCTGCCTGTGGACTTTGACTCTTACTGGCACCCGGCAGCCATGCGCCTGGCAGATAAATTCTATGTGGATGACACCAGGCAGTTTGAGTATTATAAAACCGTGGGTTATTTTAAAGATGTTCCCAAAGTGCTGGGAGATCTGGGTGAACTGGTAACAGGCCAAGTTCCTGCCCGGGAGAGGGACGATGAAAGGATTATTGCCATGAACCTGGGGCTGGCCCTGGATGATATGGCTACAGCCGTAAACATTTATAAATTGGCTTTAGCCAAGGGGATTGGAACAGTCTTACCTTTATAAAGCCCATTGGCTGCCGGAGGGAAAAGCCTTATGGAAACAAATCCTAGCCGCTGGATTGAGGCTTACGTAAAACAAAAGATCTGGCTGGCAGCAGATTCCTTGCAGACAAAATTTCGGGAACCCCTTTTGGGAGTTGCAGACGCCAATGACCCCCTGTTTGATAGATTAAAAGAAGTTGTGGCGGAAGACCATCTCTTGCCCAAAGACCTCCTGGCTGATGCCCAGTCGGTGCTGGTTTTTTTCTTGCCCTTTGCTTCAGGATTAATGCAGGAAAACCGTTCAGGCAGAATGGCTTCGAGGGAATGGGCTGTGGCCTATATTGAAGCAAATACCCTGATCAATACCCTATGTGGGGAGATTGAGGGCGAATTAAGGAAAAAAGGGATTGAGGCTGCCTTTCAACCAGCTACCCATAATTTTGACCCGGTATCATTGCGTTCCTTTTGGTCCCATAAACATGCCGCCTTTATTGCTGGCCTGGGTACTTTTGGCCTGCACCACATGCTCATCACACCGGCCGGGTGCGGCGGGCGTTTTGGCAGTATGATCTTCAATGCCAAATTGGAAGTAACCCCCAGACCCCAGGTTGAATACTGCCTCTACCGCCGGGGGAAGAGCTGCCGGGTTTGCCTTGACCGCTGCCCCACGGGGGCTTTATCTGTTTCAGGTATAGATAAACAAGTGTGCTATGCTCACTTGCTGGATGTGGACCTGTATTATCCTGACCTGGCTACCTGTGATGTCTGCGGCAAATGTGCTACCGGTCCCTGCGCAGCCGGGATTCCCGGCCTTAACCAGGCATAATTGAGAAATATGTATAATGAGCGAGGCCACTAATTATTCATTGATTTACCGTGGCCTCAAAGCGAATTTCATACTCGGCTTCATTATGATAATGCAATTTTATCCCTTGCCGAGTATACATCTGGGAGGAAACTTAGGTGCAACCCAATCGCGGTTTAGCGGAGAGCAAGCCCCCGGCAATTAACCCCTATGCAGTTTTAGTTTTAGCTGTGATTACCTGCTCTTTCGGCTCTTTGTTTGCCAGGCTGGCAGAGGCTCCCCCGATTATTGTGGCCTTTTACCGGATAGGATTAACAACCGTAATTTTGGGCCCTGTTGCCTGGGTAACCTGCCGCAAAGAGATTCTTGGGTTAAATCCCAGAGAGCTCTTAATTGCAGCCGCCAGCGGCCTTTTTTTGGCCCTCCACTTTTATACATGGATCACTTCCCTTTACTTCACAACTGTAGCCAGTTCTACGGTATTGGTCAGCACCCATCCTCTGTTTGTAGTAGCAGGCTCTTATCTATTTTTAAAAGAAAAAGTGTCTGCCCAAGCCCTGATCGGATCCATATTGGCCATTGGAGGGTGTGTCATTATCGGCCTGGGCGACTTCGCCCTGGGCGGAAAGGCCTTTTTAGGGGATATGCTGGCGGTTGCCGGAGCGGGATTTGTAGCAGCCTATTTTGTTATCGGCCGCGGCCTTCGCCGTAAATTATCCCTTTTGAGCTATGTGGTGGTGGTTTATAGCACCTGTTCCCTGGTGCTGCTCTTTATTGCCCTTACGACTAATGCCCCTCTTTATCCTTATCCGCCGGAAACCTGGGCTTTATTTCTAGCCCTGGCGGTGGTGCCGACTATTGGTGGACATACGCTTTTTAACTGGGTTTTAGGCCATTTGCCGGCACCTGTGGTTTCTGTCAGCATTCTGGGGGAACCTGTGGTTGCCAGTATACTGGCAGTATTGTTCCTGGCCGAATCTCCCACGCTGCAGCAAGCGGCTGGAGGTGCAATAATAATCATTGGCATGCTGAGATTTTTTCTTTCTAAATAATTCAACTGGGTCTTGGCTTCAGAGGGGAATTGTGACCCCCGCTCCTGCTTAGATTCGACCAGTTCTTGGCTCCGGTTTACCGGAGCTTAGAACTGGTTAATCCCATAGGGGGCCGGTTAATGCAATGGCGTAGCCGCTCTTATAATGAGCGAGGCCACCAATTATTCCTTGATTAAATGTGGCCTCAAAGCGAATTTCATGCCCGGCTTCATTGGCTGCAATCAAATTTTATTCCTTGCCGGGCATTTAATGAGCCAGGCCACAAATTATTCATTAATTTACCGTGGCCTGAAAGCGAATTTCATGCCCGGCTTCATTGATTTTAATATTTTTCC
>JBFLXH010000016.1:0-52251 GCA_040757295.1 Bacillota bacterium
GGGTCCACAATCGCTTGCATAACGCTGCGCGTTACGCACATATCCACAGCCCCTGCGGCGCAGGTAGTGATAATAACAATAATAATTCAGCACTAAAATGTCCTTGACAGACGGACAAATTTTTTCTTCTTTGGTGGTCAACTTTTTCGTGATCACTGTGGTAAACTTTTCGATTGACAAATACAAATGGCGCTTCGGAAAAAAGCGGGAACGTGAAAGGTGTGCCGAAGTTTGTGGGGTGTTATCACTGGTGCGTCCAGCCCGGCCTGTTGTACGCATGCCCGGAATCGTCTGCGAACAGTATCCTTATCTAAACGGTTACCTTTTTCATTGAGAAAAAGAGCGCGATGAGTAAGCGGGAGCCGGGTCTGGAGGTAGTCCCATAATAAGTCGCAGACGTCCGATTTCAAGGGGACGATTCTTTCAAGGTCACCTTTACCTCTTACTTTCAATGTGGCGTTTTTAAAATCTATATTATCCCAGTTCAAGCTGAGCAGTTCAGACCGGCGAAGACCGCAAAAAGCTAATATGTGCAGCATGGCCTTATCCTGTAGCCACATCTCATCAATATCTTTCATGCTCTCCGGAGTATGCAAGAGGCGTTGCAGTTCCCCTTCCCGCAAATAGACCGGAATGCGCTTTGGCAGTTTGGGGGGCTTGATTTTTCGATCTGGAGAGACAATGATGTAGTCCTGATCAACACAAAAGTTGAAGAAGCTACGCAGGCAGTTGACCCGGCGTGCGATCGTTGAGGACTTATAATTGAAGCTTTGTCCAGGATATATCAGGAACTTGTGCAAGACAGGCTATGAGACCGCTTCAACTGGTGATGCCAGCCCGATGCTTTCCATGAATTCTACCAATTGGCTAATATCCGAACGGTAAGCGTAGATTGTTTGCTCACTTGCATTCTTTTCCACCTTCATGTATACCAGAAACTCCTCCATAACTTCCCGTAAGTCCATAAGAATACCTCCGTTGCATAAACATTAGTTGGAATGTATGCGACAGAAGTGCACCTAACCAGGACAGAAGGCAGGAGGGGTTGCCACAAAGCCTTGATACATAAGGAAAGAAGGGATCATGTCCCTTCTCTTTTAGAACTCGGCTTATGGTTTACTCAAAAGCTTTTTTCCAAAGACACCAATTTCTGGTGTCTTTGAAGCTTTGGTAAACCGCCAAACCCGGGTATACCGCAGTATTTAGGAAACAAGAAGGTGCAAAAAACGGTTATAATCCGCGCTATTGCGGAAGGCCGTCCTGCAAAGTAAAGGTAGCCATCTGGATCCAAACCAGTTGCCCCGCCAGGTTCCCCTTTCGGGGTGATTTTATTAATGCCGCTCTAATTCTTCCAACTTATTAGTCATCCATGCAGTGTGTAGATCCTCGTCAATAAGATGATGCCACAGGGTATTAAAAAGCTTCTGGTTAGGATCTACCTTGTGCAGCAAGTTTTTATAATCTTCCATAGCCTTTTTTTCCAGGGCTATATTGGCCCGGAGCATCGCTTGGGTTCCTGCCAGCGCGACAGCCGAACCGGCCATCTTCCCTACAATAGGGGCTATAACATCTCCCATGCTGGTGGGCTGGAAACCTAATTCCTTGATCCGCTCGGCGATATTATCCACATGCTGCTGTTCAATCATGGCAAACCGTTCCAAGGCGCGGGCAATGTAAATATCGCCCTGCTGCTTGCTCTGGGCAATATATAGGTCTACTTGGTTTAATTCCAGGCTGTAAAACCAATTGAGTGTGGAGAATAATTTTTTTTGGTCCAAAAGTCTCGCTCCTTTATTGTTTTATGCTTTGCATGTACTGGGTGTCTCCTAAAAAGGAATGCCTGGTTGGTTTTGCATCTGCTTATTGGGGTAAGTATCGGCTGATACCCCGGTGTTTCTATGCCTGATTACTAGTAATGCCGGGAGCGTTTACTTCTATACTGCCGGCCGCATCTTTTGGGGTAATTCCCCTTGGTTTAACCAGCATTGTGGAAAATGGTATAATGCCTTGACTATAAGGCGGATAGATTTTCAAAGTGATAACGGGTTCGCATAAGCGGATCCGTTTTTGATTTGCCAATGCAGTTCACCATTGCATAAAAAGTCGCGCCGGTGGCAGGAAAAGCCCCCGTAACGTCGTATACTTAGATAACCCTGAGTTGCGCAGGAGATTGAAAGTGGCAGCCGCACAGCGAGATATCAGTATCAGTGCTTTTTGTGAAAAGGCTATCAAGGCAAAACTGCAAAAAGAAGAAGTAAGTGAATCCATTGAGGTTGCCAGGCGGGCGGCCCGCCGGTTGGATGAGCGGCGGGACAAACTCGGCCCATTAGACGTACAAACATGGGAACTGGTGAATGAGGGACGCCGGCGATGAAAGGTGCGGTGTTGGACGCTTGCGTATCCTTAAAATGGGTATTCAATGATGAAGTAGGTGTACCGCAGGCTAAGGCTTTACGCGACAGCTACCTTGCCGACCCGGTAGGGTTTCCTATTCTTATTCCCAATAAGGCGTAGTTTGCCACTACACCCTGCATCTTGGGGGTTAAGCAAGAGGTTCGTGAAAGTGTCTGATCATAGAACTATGTTGCCTCATACGGGCTTTTTTTTGTAGATTTTTCGTTCCCTTCAAGGGAAAAAAGCTCAAATTGTAGAATAATACTCTTAAAAAAAGTTTTGGCAGGGAGGCCCTTTCCTCTTGGACATCTTGAACTTCCTCCAGAGTATTCCCTATAGATTGGATACTTCCTACATTAATGCGGGATTTGTGCCGCTTAACTTAGGCCTGCGCCAGGCGCTGCCACGTCAACCGCAGATTGTCCCTTTTTCCTTACGGTCCCATGACGGGCGCGGGGTAAAAGCCGAGTTGCACAATCTGCACGGTGTATTCTATGGACCGGGCTTAAAAGAGTTTTTCCAGCAGTTTGAGACGATTCAGTTTCGGGTATTTGTTGATCGGAAGCATTATACCGTGACCTTTATTCCCACAGAAAAGAAGGTTGAAACCCTCTCCAATTGGCCCACTATCGCAGCGAGGCAAGGTAAACAGCCGACCCGGAAAACAGGAGAATTAAAAACAGGCAGCCAAAAGCCAACAAAAAAAGCTGGCAAGCCCGGGAAAAATACGGTGGAGGCGAAGCAAAAGGAAAACAGCCCGGAAGGGCCGCCGGTTCGAGATGAGGATCCCTCCCAAGCCTACATAAAAATCATTAACCAGCTCCAGGTGTCCGCTGGCATCACTTTTAATGATACGCCATGGTTTGATATTGAAAGGGCGGTCAAACAAGGAAAGTGGGCGAGTTCCCTGGAGGAATATGTGCATGAACGTGCTGTTCTGCTTTCCGCTAACCCGGGGTTTGATACCCTATTATCGCTAAACATGATTCGTAATGCAATGCCTTTTGATTACCAGATCAGGGCTGTCAAAGAGGTGCTGCAGCAGATGCGGGGGCGAGCGCTCCTCTGTGATGAAGTGGGCCTGGGGAAAACCATTGAAGCAGCCCTGGTGGTCAGTGAATACCTGTTGCGCGGGTTGGCTCGGAAAGTGCTGATCCTTTGCCCTTCTTCACTGGTAGAGCAGTGGGCGGAAGAGTTCCGTTCCAAGTTTAACCTTAGTTTTACGCTTTTTGACGACCTCAGTTTCCAGCAACATCCCAATCCATGGCAAGCTTTTGATCAAGTAATCGCTTCCCTTGACACTGTAAAGCGGGAACCCCATCGGTCAAAAGTCTTGGCCACCTTTTTTGATATCGTGGTTGTGGATGAGGCCCATCGCTGCCGTAATCGTTCCACCATGAACTGGACCTTCATCAACCAGTTGCAAAAAAAGTACATCTTATTGTTAACCGCCACTCCTATCCAAAACGATTTGGAAGAACTGTTCAACCTTATTACCCTGTTACGGCCAGGGCAGTTGGAAACGGCCACCTCCTTTGCCCGTAACTTTATTACCCGAGGAGACCGGATGAAGCCCAAGGATGTGCAGCGCCTGCATTTCTTAACCAGAGAAGTGATGATCCGTAATAAACGCAGTTCAGTGGGGATTTCTTTACCCCGGCGTGCTGCCGAAACCATTCAGGTGTCTCTTTCCTCTCCTGAAACAGCCCTTTACGAGGGGGTAACGGAATTCGTCCGCCGGCAATATGGGGCCAAAGGCACATCGGGCAGCAATCAAATGGTGCTAAAGACCCTGCAGCGGGAGGTAGGCAGCAGTCCCCAGGCCATCCTTCCCACCCTGGAAAAAATGGCCGCCAGCGCCAAAGACGCCAACAACCAAAGGCAGTTGCGGGAATTGCTAACCTTGGGCAGGGAGATCAGGGGTTTTTCCAAAGGAGAAGCTTTGATCCGCCTTTTAAGAGCATTAAGGGAGCGAAAGGTAATCGTTTTTACCGGGTTTCGTCAGACGCAAGAGGCTCTGGCAAAACTGTGCCTGGAAGCGGGTATCCCCGTAGCCCTATTCCATGGCCAAATGCGCAGGTTGGAAAAGGAGGAAGCCATCAACCGGTTTGCCGCCGACATTCCAGTCCTCATCAGTACCGAATCCGGCGGGGAAGGCAGGAATCTCCAGTTCTGTCACACCATGATCAACTTTGACCTGCCTTGGAACCCCATGCGCATCGAACAGCGCATCGGCCGTATCCACCGCATCGGCCAGACGAACAAGGTCCACATTTACAACCTGGCGGCAGCAGGTACCATTGAAGAAAAAATTTTAAATCTTTTGGATACCAAGATTAACCTTTTTGAACTGGTAGTGGGAGAACTGGATATGATCCTAGGCGATCTGACCGAAGGCCGCGATTTTGAAGATTTGCTGATGGAAATCTGGGCAGGTTCCACTTCTCAGAATGAGTTGGAAAGGCAGCTGACAGATTTGGGGGAAGCCATGGCCAGATCCAAGGAGAATTACCTGCAAATCCGGCAAAAGTATGAAGAGATATTCGGTTGAGGAACGTGGAGGGCGGGTATAGTGAAGGCAGCAGCAACCACTAAAGGGCAAAAATCTTTTGATTTGCAGCGATATTTTCAAGACCTCTTTGCCTGCAGCGGCGCGGTCAGCGATACACCGGGTTATGCTCTGGTAGAAGCCCTGTTGCCGCCGGAGACTGCTAAAGATCTGGAAATACCAGCCCATGTGGTCTTAGCTTTTGATTATGAAGCAGCAGCAGAGGCATCCGGTGCCGAGTTCGTCACCTTTGGCAGTCCATTACTGGACAAAGCCTTGAGTTTAGGCAAGACTTTTGGGAAAGTCGCCAAAAAGTATATGGTACAGGAAAACCCAAAAATACCCCCGGGCATGATGGAACGAATTGAGAAGAAAATTGATCTAACAGAGTACCGCCGCCATTCTTTGCTCACCTCAAGCCTTATCCGTTGTGAACACATCCTGTTTAATTTTATGGTACGTTTCTTTTCCGACGAAAAACAGGAAGCCAGGTACTCGGTCTTTATTGATACGGTGGCGGGAAGAGATGCCAGCTACCAAATACCCTGGCTTAGCGGCATTTTTTGCGCCGAATCCGGTGAATCCCTAACCGCCATACCCGCCGGTGACCACTGCGGCTATGCCCGTGCCTATGAACTGGCCAAAGCAAGCCTCCCCAAAGCCATCGCCAAGGACCTGGAGGATTTTCAGAAACGGATGGCCGGTTACCTGGGTGGGGAAGTAAAACGGCTGCAAGCCTATTACAGGGGTACTAAAGAAGAAATCGAAAGGCGGCTGGTCAAAGTTGCCCCGGGCGACCCCAAGGGAAAAACGCTGGAACAGAAGCTAGCCGCTGCCGATGTCGATTTCCGGGCACGAGTGGATGACCTGCATAAGAAGTATCAAGTTGCGGTTGAAGCGGAACTGGACAGTATTACTGTTTACGTGGTGCCCAAGGTAAGAAACCGGATTATGCTCCAACATCGCACCCACAGCCCCATACTGGAGGTCTACTACAACTTGGCTGCCAACCAGGTGGAACTGCCTTACTGTCCCGGTTGCCGCGAACCCTTCGCTACCATCCACATGGCCAAGGACGGCTCCCTGTGCTGCCATGCCTGTGCCAAAGAGTGAACACTTCCGAAGGTATGAGGCGGAGATTTTCGCTTCTAGTTTCAACAGGCGTGTACCACTAAAAGAAATCCAAAATCCGGAATTTTATTCAATACAGTTCAAGTTGAATCCGTGCACTGGCTCCGGAGGGACCACCGCAACTCGCTTGTTGATCTGCTTAAAACTGTCATTATGGAGTTTCCTAAGATAAAGGAAGATCATGCCGAAAGAATTAATTTAAAAGTGACATTTGCGAAATCTTATTGCAAATGCTCTGCATTTTCAGGGTATTTACGACAAAGGATCGTGAATAAACAAGTTAGCAGACATTATCTTATGCATATGAACTCAGTTAGAAAATCAGGTTTCTTTTACGGATTTTTTAGAGTCTTGTCGTGTTCACCAATATTTCTTAGTAGAATTCCATCTTTGTAATATTGCCATGTCATGCGATAACTTATTGTAATACTTGCCTCATAAATATCGGAGGTACCCTTAATCTTCTTAGTTCTTAAAGATGGATGTTTAGGATTTTGATCCATAAGTTCAAGTTTGTTCTTTAATGCCTTTTTGACATTTGTATCTAATGACTGTACTTTTTGCTTGAAAAGATTTGAATAGTAAAAGCTCATAATCCTAAATCCTCAAATAATTGGTCTTTAGAATCTGCAAAATTTACTTTGTCATTTTCAATGTCAGTTTGAACCAGTTTTTCTTCCTGTTGCCATCTTTTAGTCCAGAAATAAGCTTGATTTTTTGGTACAGCAACTACAGGACGTAAAACAATGTGGTCACCTTCAATATCGATTTCTAAGGTATCACCTTGTTTAAGGTTTAATTTCTTGGTTATTTCAGCTGGAATAGTTATTTGAGACCTACTTCTAATTTCAGTTAACATGAATGTCACCCCTGCGATAAAATTAGAAATTCCTATATTCATATTATATCAGTTTCGCTTAAGATTGCAAATCGAACTAATGAAAAATTAAAAAAATCACCGCATTCCCGCTTTGGGGGCGGTGGGGTGAATTTTTGGGGTGTGGCCACCCCACATCCCCTTCGCTAACCGAGACGGCTCGTCTGAGCCTAAGAAAAGAGCTTTCTAAGGCTCAGCCATCGCCTGTAAGGCTCGGGCACGTCGGGAATGCCAAACGTTAGACGCCATGGTGGCCTTTTAAGAAGAATTATTCAGCCCAATTTTCAAGAGATAAATTGGGGATTCTGCTAAATTCCTCCTACCCGGCCGCCGGCGGTAGGTAGCCTGCAGGTCCAGCCATGACCCGGTATTCAGTAACTGACATTTCCATCCCTCCTGATGTCAAACTTCCAGGATTATTCTTTCAAATGCTTGTTCAGGACAAAAACGATGACCCGTTCGCCGGTGACTGTGCTGATGTCTGAATGAATGCTGACGACCGAAGCTCCTGTTACGCTGGTAATCAACTCCTCCAGGATGGAGCGTGCATTTTCAAAAAGCTGTACCCGCACCTGCTTGATCAGGCCTTTCCCTTCATGGGTTTTGGCCAGTTGATGTTCGGCGGGCGTCAAGACGTTCTTCAGGCGCACCAGTACCATGTCTTCCAACAGAAAGGTTTTGGCTTCCGTGGGGCCCCGTCCCATATGTTCTTTCTCGAACTGGATGATTTTGTTGCTGATTTCCGCTTCCATCTGCCCTTTGGTCAGCTTCTTCAATGGCCTTTTCCCTCCTGCATCCTTCGAAGTCTCTCCGTGAAACTAATTTATGGTCCCTTTCAGCCGTTTATACCACCCGCACCCCTCAACTTCCGGGGCTGTTCACTGGCTGCCAGCGTTTGCGCGAAGGTGGTATAGATCTCGCCCCGGGTAAAACAGGGATGATTCAATACCCGCAGGTGGAAAGGCAGGGTGGTTTTAATCCCCTCTATGCGGAACTCCCTGAGGGCTTTTTTCATGCGGTTGATGGCTTCCTCTCGGGTATCGCCCCAGGTAATGACTTTACCCAGCAGGGAGTCATAAAAGGGGAGGAGGGTATACCCGCTGTAAACGTAATCATCAACACGGATGCCGTCCCCCTCCGGTTTTTGGTAAAAGGTAATCGTACCGGGACTGGGCAGGAAATTACGCTCTGGGTCTTCCGCATTGATGCGGCACTCCAGGGCCCAACCTTTTCTTACGACATCGGCCTGGGAAAAACTCAATTTTTTACCTGCGGCGATGTAGATCTGTTCTTTGATCAGGTCAATTCCAGTGACCATCTCCGTAACGGGGTGCTCCACCTGAATGCGGGTATTCATCTCGATGAAATAAAAATCGCCCTCTTGGTCCAGGATGAATTCCACGGTACCGGCGCTGGCATAGTTAATTCCGGTGGCCAGCCTGAGGGCCGCTGAGACCATCCTTTGTCGCAGTTCCTCGTCCACTGCAGGTGAAGGACTCTCCTCAATCAGCTTCTGGTGCCTGCGCTGGATGGTACAGTCCCTTTCTCCCAGGTGGACCACGTTTCCGTGATGGTCTGCCAGAATCTGAACCTCCACGTGCCGGGCTTTTTCCAGGTATTTTTCCATAATGATTCCCGCGGCTGCAAAAGACAGGCTGGCTTCCCGCTGGGACGATGCCAGGCATTTCACCAGTTCCTGTTCATCCCTTGCCACCCGCAAGCCTCTGCCTCCCCCGCCGGCGGACGGCTTGATGAGCACCGGGTAGCCCAGTTCCCGGGCTGTACGAAAGGCCTCTTTCATGGTACGGATGGGCTCAGAACTCCCGGGTACCACCGGAACGCCCAGTTCGAGGGCGGTTTTTCTGGCGGCCACCTTCCTGCCCGCCAGTGCCATGGTGGCGGGCAGGGGTCCGATGAATTTGAATCCGTATTTCTCGCAAGCGGCTGCAAAATCGGGGTTTTCCGATAAAAACCCATACCCCGGATGAATGGCGTCCACATGGGCTACCATGGCCTTGGCCAAAATGTGATGGATATTCAGGTAACTGGCAGCGGGTGGAGCGGGCCCCACGCAATAAGCCTCGTCGGCCTCGCTTACGTGCCGGGATCTGGAGTCGGCCTCCGAATAAATGACTACCGTTTTAATTCCTAATTCGCGGCACGCCCGGATAATCCTTATTGCAATTTCTCCACGATTGGCGATCAACACTTTTTTAAACATATATCCTGTTATCCTGCTTTCCTTATTAGACTGCTAAATGGCTGCAACTTGCTTTCCTGTTAGTCTGTCGCTATGAACCCGCCTTCCGCTTCTGCAGCGAATGATAAACGGGCCAGTGTTTGGCAGCCAGTATCTGGGCCGCCCACAGTCCGGCCACATGCGCGTCACCCGGTTCAGTCGCCACGAGGGAAAGACGAACGTTGCCAAAGTCGGTGAAGACCAGTGGAAAAGAGGTTTCGTTATTGTCTGAAGCGGGTATGGGAACATGAATGACGGGAACCATGGTCAGGGAAGCAAAGACAGGAACAGGGCACGGCATGCTGCTTCCCCCGGTGATGATAACCTCCAGGCCGCGTCGTTCAGCGGTACGCGCATATAGATAAAGCTTTTCTATAGGGTCCAGATGGTCAGCCAAGACAGTTATTTCGGAAGGCACATCCAACTCTGCTAAAACATCCTGAGCCAGCTTCATGGTTACCAGGTCTGACCTGCTGCCCGCTACGATTCCTACCAGATTTTTCATCAAAACAGTTACCTCCTGAAATGATTTCTCGCAAATTAAAAAACCAACACTTTCCCCCTAATAAGGCATACGTGTTGGCTTACTTGACGACCGGCTTTCTTAAAAGCTCGAGGCATGCTGTATGTCGGCTTCAAATTTGTCCCTGGCTATTAAAGAACGCCCTTCGTCCAGTCTTCCCTTTCCGTGCCAGCCTGACCCCTTTCACGGGTCCATGAACCAGGGCAAGCCTGGCATTATTATGCTTGGGATTATCTGGAATTATCCATGTATTACAGGTCACAGGCTCTTGCGTTAATATTAAAATACTCGCGCGCCCAGGAACTGTCAATGCTTCTACAACAAGTATACATCATACTTTTTGGGGCTGATGTGGGATCAGAATTACAGAAACCGCTGATTTGCTTTCTGCTACGGGGTTCACTATCCTACGGTTTCCCGGTAATAAATCCGGTTGCCCGGCTGGGAAGACCGGATCAGACTGGGTTGACAACAGATGTTATGAAGTGATATGATTATCACCGGATCAACGAGATACGGCTTAACCATGGTGTCTGGTAGACTGGACAAGGGGCAGTTGCTTCCCGGAGAGCAAAGGCCAATTGTAAAGTAGATCAACACTTCATTGCCAAGGGGGAATGGAGGTGTTGATTTTTTGTTTGCCCCGGAGAATCTTTTCAACCTGGCCCTGTCCAACTTGTTCTCGCCAATGATCCTGTTTTTTGCTTTTGGTTTAATGGCTTCCTGGGCCAAGACGGACCTGGAAGTGCCGGAAGCCATGAGCACCGCCATGGCCATTTTTCTCCTGGTAGCCATCGGCCTCAAGGGCGGTTCTGAGGTAGCGGTGGCCGGGCTGGGCCAGGTATGGCCGGTTGCCCTGGCCGCTATCTGCCTGGGCGCTGTTATACCCATCATCGCTTTTGTTGTGCTGACAAAAGTGGGCCGGCTAGACGTGATCAACGCTGCCGCTGTCGCCGGCCACTACGGTTCGGTAAGCGCCGTCACCTTTATTACCGGGATGTCCTTTCTCAATCAAATGGATGTCCCTTTCGAGGGGTACATGGTGGCCCTCCTGGCCATGATGGAAAGCCCGGCCATTATCATTGCCATTGTTTTGGCCAGGCTGGCCCCGGCCAGGGCTGGGGTTGTACCCGCGAGGGAAAAATTCTCTTCAAGAAAACTCCTCAGGGAGGCTTTCCTGGGGAAAAGCGTTCTACTACTTGCAGGAGGACTGGTGATCGGGTACATTACCGGACCGAAGGGGATGGAGCAGGTGGTCCCGTTTTTTGATGGGATGTTTAGAGGGGTCCTGACACTGTTTATGCTGGATATGGGCCTCCTGGCAGGCAGGCGTTTGACAGACCTCAAATCAGCCGGCCTCTTCCTGGGTGCGTTCGGCATGCTGATGCCGCTAGTGAACGCGGGTTTAGGATTAATCCTGGGAGCGGCGGTCGGGTTGAGCCTGGGGGGCGCCACCCTGCTAACCATCCTGGCAGCCAGTTCTTCCTATATCGCCGCTCCGGCGGCTATGCGCATGGCGCTGCCCGCGGCCAATCCTTCCCTGTACCTGGGCGCTTCCCTGGGCATCACTTTTCCCTTTAATATCATGGTGGGCATTCCCCTGTACTACTACCTGGCCACCCTGATTTATGGTTAGCACGCATGGGATTTTGCCCGGCTGGCAATACTTTCCGGCAAAGGAGGAAGGGCGGTGTTTCATCGCGCTAAAAAGTTGGTGGTGGTGGCGGAAGCGGCCATCAAGAAGGAGATCCTTGACCTGGCCCTCCGGGAGGGCGCGCAGGGCTATACCGTACAGGATGCCTACGGGTATGGCAGGCGGGGTGTGCGCCGGGGCAACCATATCCCCCTAGGTGGCAACGGCTCCAAGAACGTGCGCATCGAGATCCTGGCCGGGGAACAGACGGCAAGGCGGATTGCCGAAGCCTTAACGCAGAAGGTATTTCCTAACTACGCAGGAATTTTATACATGACGGATGTGGAAACGGTCCGGGAGTTTTTATAGCAGGTAAGGGATCAAATCTTTTTTCCAACAGAAGGCATAGTAATGTCTTCTGTTTTCTTATTTTAACGAAAATGTCCGAGTCCTTTTTACATCCCAGGCAGCCAAATAGCATGAAAAAGGCACATAATCAAGGCGCGTACGCCCCCTTTTATCCAGGCTGGACAGATGTTCTCTGAACACAGCTATTGGTTCAGACCGGTACAATCTGCAGCCGGTGGTGAGGATTTGGTCAGATAACCCAAAGGCGGACAGGACTGCAGCACAATATTTAGAAAAATTGGTTTGACAACGGGACCACTAAACTAGTCAAGGGCGGTTGCCAATTAAATTAGTGTATTTCTAAGCAAGCTTAAATCTTAAAAGGATATTCTCCAATAATAGGGGGTCAGGCCGATAAAAAAAGCCCCAATCTGGGGTTTGATTAAATATCTTCATTACCTAAGATATCATTTAGGGGCAGATCTGGATTTTTCAATCTTTGAAGAAGAGAGTTATAAGCATCTATCCGTTCTTGGGTTATTTGATATACTTTTCCTTTGTCACGTTTATTAACTGCAATGACCAATATGATTAACCTATTTTCAAGGACAAGAAAGACGATTCGAATTCTTTTCCCATCGACATAAGTTTTTCGCAATCCTGTAAGGTTCATGTTCATTTTATTGCCTAGTGGCTCACTATAAGCAATAGGGTCATTTGAAAGCTTAACCAGCATTTTTGATACCTTGAGGAAAAGATTGTTGTCTAGTTGCTTAATCTCATCTTCTGCCTCTTTAAGGAATTTAATTTTGTGCTGGTTCAAGGGGAATACCCCTCTCGGCTAGGATATCCTCAAGGCTTTGCCCGAGTTTAGGTTTTTCAAGTCTTCTAAGAGCAAGATCGGCTAATTGAAGCTCTTCATATGACTCTTGAATTTCAAGGAGTTTTTCGTAATCTTCAACATTCAGCATAACAGCTTCAATGGAATTGTTTTTCATAATAAAGATAGGATCAGATTTTTCTTTAAGTTGTTTAAAGTATTTAGAAAAACGGTTAGCCATATCAGAAATTGGGACAAGGCTTTTTCGATTGATTGCCATCTTCATATTATCACGCTCCCAAAATTAATGCTTAATAATATTTTACCTAAAATATCACCTAAAATCAAGGGGGCATACTTCAGATAACGGTCCTGCTGCCTTATGGCCGCTTTTGATGTCGGCAACGGCCATGTTTACGGGAGAGTAACACCCGACCGGAAAGGCCTGCTTTGATGGCTTTTCTCGAGGATGTGCTGAGATGTCGACCGGATAAGGTATTGCATCTGAAACCGGGTATGGTCACCTAGCAATGTTAAGCCTCCTCTGTTTTTACTAGTGTTGAGAATAGTATTCGAATAAAATATGATAATGCAATTTTACCCCTTGCCGAGTATATTTTCTTCCTGCAATACCGAATATTGCTTAGCAAAGAGGATTATGCATCCAATATCCAGAATATATGTAATAAAGTCATGCAAAACCAGGAGGTTAAGCCGGGATTATCCGCTAGCAGAGGCCATGGGGCATTAACGAAAGAGGTGAACGGAGAATGTTGTTATGGCGGGTGGCGGATATTTTCCTATTCACCCTGCACCTGAGCGTTGTATTAATTAATATGTTTGGCATGTTTTTTAGAAGGACCAGAAAAATTCAGATAGCTACCGTCTGCCTGACCATGCTCAATTGGTTTGGTCTCGGCTATTACTATGGATTTGGCTATTGTATCCTTACGGACCTGGAGTGGCAGGTCAAAGCCAAGTATATCGAAGGTTTCCAACCGCCCGGTTCTTGGGTCAAGTACTATTTGGATCTGTTGTTTAACCGCAATTTCTCCGACACAGCAGTTGAAATCCTGTGTTACGCTGTTTTGGGGGTTATTTTGCTGGGAATGGCCATTAGTTACCTGCCAGAGTTGCTTAAGAGGAAACTGGTTTCTGGTAGGGGTGCGCAGGTTAATCTGGACTTGGGGCAGGCGCCTTTCAATAAAAACCAGTGTTAATGGGGGGTCTTAATTTAATGAAACCTTTGAGCGAAACAGAAATCAATTGGCTGAAAAAAGCCGACCAGGACCACTATTTTCATCCCACCTCCAATTTAATCAAGCTGCAGGAAAAGGGCCCGAAGATTATTGCGGCAGGAAAAGGCTGCAAGGTTTATGATGTTGAAGGCAAAGAATACATCGACGGTACTGGGGGCTTATGGTTAAACGCCATTGGCCACGGTAGACCGGAAATAGCCGAGGTGGCTAAAAACCAAATCGAGCAGTTGGAGTACTATCAGTCCTTCAATGAATTCTCTAACATTCCTGCCATTAAGTTGGCCGAAAAAGTAGCCAAAATGGTACCTGTGGACAAGGCCAAAATCTTTTTTACCAGCGGCGGCTCGGAAAGCAATGACACTATTTTTAAAATGGTCCGGTATTACTGGGACGCCAAAGGACAGGGAAGCAAAGACTACATTATCTCTAGGGGAAAGGCCTATCACGGCGTGTCCTACGGAGCCGTAAGCGCCACCAGACTGCCTTTTTATCATGGCGGTTTCCAACCCCTCTTGCCGGCTTTCGACTACATTGACCCCCCGTACTGTTATCTTTGCCCCTGGGAAAAAGAATACCCTGGGTGCAGTCTGGAATGCGCCCATGCTTTGGAAGAGAAAATTAAAGAATTAGGCCAGGAAAATGTTGCTGCCTTTGTAGCTGAACCTGTGGCCGGCACGGGCGGGGTCCTTGTTCCGCCTCCAGGCTACTATGAAATCATTAGGAAGATTTGCGACCAGTATGAGGTCTTGTTCGTTTCTGATGAGGTTATTTGCGGTTTTGGCCGCACCGGGAGCCGCTTCGGCATCGAGCACTGGAACGTAAAACCCGATGCCATGACCATGGCCAAAGCGATTTCGTCCGGGTATGTGCAGTTAGGGGCCGTGGCTGTTTCCGGCGAGATATATGAAACGATCAAGAATAAGGGGCCATTCTTTCACGGTTACACCTATTGCGGGCACCCGGTAGCCTGTGCGGTAGGGTTGAAGAACCTGGAGATCATTGAAGCTGAAAACCTGATCGAAAATGCTAAGGTAATGGGCCAAAGGCTGCTGGCCGGCCTAAAAGAACTGAACCTTGCCGCCATTGGAGAGGTGAGAGGCAAGGGTTTAATGGTCGGGGTTGACCTGTTTAAAGACCGGACTAGCAAAGAAAAATTCCCAACCCCGCTGGGCTTGCGGGTTGTTGAGATTGCTTACGAAAACGGGCTCATCTGCCGTTCCCTGCTGGGTGATATAGTCCAACTGTCACCGCCCATGGTAATTACGGCTGAAGAAGTTGATTTTATCGTGAATACACTGGCCAAGGCCATAGACCAGGCCTATCAGGAGTTCCTTGCCTAAATACCCAACCTTTTACCTAAAACAAGCAAATAAAAAGGAGTCTAGGCAATTAGGCAGCCCCTTGAAAAGAACTTCATCTCGACCTAGCCTATCGCTAGTCAATAGGTTGTGGCGATTTAAGAGTGGCGATTTACCCTGAAATTTGTCTAGCACTTGACAAAAAGACAAGCTATAATTGACTTAGGAATTTATTTCCTCCGGCTTTCTCCTCTCCCCTCGCATGGGGCAGTGCGCAGCCCGGGGTTGTGCGGAACAACCGGGTGTCTTGGGGGAGGGGAGGTGGTAGGCTATGACGCAAATCGTGGCGGCGGTTATCGCTGGAATTTTCCAGGTAATTGTGGCTATGATCCGGCGCTCCGGTAACGGAGTGAAAAAAGAGGAAGGACGTTCGCACAAACGTCCTTCCTCCCGGCGTTAACAGTCTACTTAGGAGCTAAAACTCCGGGCCGCATTGCCCAAAGCTGGGGAGGGTGTGAAAGCACCTTCCCTTTGCTTTTATTATAACCTTTTTCCAGACTTTTTCAACCTGTTTTTGAGCAACAAGCACCGCCGAAAACTAGTCAAAACATCGGTTTCTAATGTTTTCATTTTCACTGTGATTTCTTTGCCTAGTGTCTTCTTTTCCATGCACTAAACAAAGCTTTGACTAAATAAGCATGTTAGCTCCAATATTGAGCGTGATCAAAGCCAAAGCTCCTCTGACTACCGAGAGGTTTGTCTAAAACTTCCATGCCAGCGGCTGGATGCGCAAGGCTTCATCTGCTTCATTATGCTGTACCAGCTCAAACTTGATCAGCCGTTCAACGATACATGCCGTTACTACCGACCAAACTATGGTATGCACTAAACTGGCGGAAATAACCCATACAATAATTGCAACCGCTATAGAGACTACCCGGATTTTTTTATCTGTTTCGACCAGGTCAACAGCTACCATAGCCAGCATTACACCTACACTAGCCATCATGGCAAAAGTTATTTCCGGGCCAATCAAATCAACTATTCTTTGCAAGAGTCCAAAAACGCCGATTAAGGCCATACCCGCGCCGCCGAAGAAAATAGCGGATAACCGCTTCAACTAAAGCCAATTGTTTAAATCGGAGGAGAAGTATATGACTGAGGGAACATTGAAGGAGAGGGGAAACCCTGTTCAGGTCTTTTGGCTGGGGATAAAGGAAGGAGCCCCGCTGGCCTGCAGCATCTTTGCCTATGGGCTGGTTTTCGGCCTCCTGGCCCGGCAAGGCGCTTTGAGTTACTGGGAGACACTATTGATGTCCGGCGCCGTGTTTGCCGGTTCATCCCAATTCGTGGCCGTCAGCATGATGGCGGTGGGAGCTGCTCCCGGACAGATTATCCTGGCTACCTTCCTGCTTAGCCTGCGCCACCTCTTGATGGGGGCTTCCTTAGCTCCTTATCTGGCCGGAGTAAAGTTCTGGAAATTGGCGGTATTGGCCCACTTCTTAAATGACGAATCCTACGCCCTTACGGTCAACCGTTTTCAACAATTTGGGGGCAGTGCCGCATATTTTCTCGGGGTCGGTGTAGCTACATTTGTAGGCTGGTTTCTTAGCTCAGCCCTGGCTGGCATAATGGTTAAGGGAGTGGGGGACCTCCGGGTCTATGGCTTGGACTTTGCTTTTCTGGGGGCTTTCATCGGCCTCTTGATACCCCAGTTGAAAGATGCCAGGACATGGACCTGCTTTGTTGTGGCAGCCTTGGTAGCTCTGGCAGTAATCCAGGTCCTTCCGGGCAAATGGTATATCCTTATTGCTGCCCTGGCTGCGGGGACAGTGGGAGCTTTTATGGAAACCCAAGCCCATCACGGGAGATTATTGAAAAGGGAGGCCTGAAAATGGATCGCAACTTCTCTATCGATGTCAATAGCGGCCAAATTGACATCTCAGTTGAACAGGGTTATGAGATCGGCCGCAAATCGACCTTGCGACTAATGGGAAATGTGGAAGAGGGAAGGGTCAGTGTTTATGGTTGGAGGCAAGGTAATCCCGGTTGCACAAGGGAAATTGCTCTAGGGCGGTGAATAAACATGCGTCCGGAAATTTTGTATATTATTGCGGGAATGGCTGCGGTGACATACTTGACCAGGGTCAGCATGCTGGTGCTGGTTGGCCGCGTCACTCTCCCTGATTTTTTGGCCCGGGGACTTAAATACATTCCAATTGGCATCCTTACCGCCTTTGTGGTGCCAGGGCTCCTGATGCCTAACGGCCAGGTCGCCTTATCGGCAGATAACCACTACTTGCTGGCCGGAGTGGTTTCGGCCTTTGTAGCCGGCCGGTGGAAAAACGTTTTCTTGGCTATGGGCGGCGGCATGCTGGTCATGATTGTGCTGCGGTTTTTCTACTCTCTACAGTGATGCAATGATCAGCTTTGGTGCTATGGAAGCAAACAGTGTTTTTTGCGTAAATCTTGGGGCAAAACAAGGTGCGAAGTCAGCCTATTTTTTTGCTGGATAATCCTCTTTACCACAAATTGCTGCCTGGGAAAAAAGGGATTATGGCGTAATCCTTATGGAGGAAATATTGAGACTTTTGCCGAAACGGATATAATAATCAGGGAAATCCTAGATATAGCCCTAATTTTGGCTAAGTACTCAATTATTTATGGAGGAATCAATGGCCTTAATCAAGTGCCCGGAATGCGGCAAAAGAATATCGGATAAAGCAGATGCCTGCCCGCACTGCGGGCTGCCCGGCAGGTTTTTTGCGGCTGTTTCGAAACATATATATTCTCCTGAAGATACGCGGGATCTTCCCAGTGATGATCGAAAATTAACACAGCCTAAAGATATTTATTCTGAAAATAACTCAGTATCGGAAGTAAACAAAGACTATAATCTCATCCGAAATGTATTAATTTCCTTTGAAAAAGACTACTTGGAATTTTTTGCTCGTGACAGATACATTGCCAGTTCTGAGCAAAGAAGGCTGTATAATGGATACTCAAAGTACCTGGATATGTTGAAAAACCCTCTGGTGGCACAGTATATAAAGGTGAACTCCACAAGGCTTGGTTTTGACAATGAGCAGGTATCACGGTTTATAAGCCGAATGGAACGCTTATCAACCGAAGTTGATAATTTTAATGATAGTATTATTTCAAAGAAGTTGAGGGAGTCCGAAAGATACTTTGATAATATTCTCAAAAAAATAGATCCTGGAATCGTTCTGGATGAAGAACAACGCAGAGCAGTGGTAACTGACGATGATTATTGCCTTGTTATCGCTGGCGCAGGTGCTGGCAAGACTACTACAATGGCTGCAAAGGTCAAATATCTGGTTGATAAGTGCGGAGTCTATCCGGAAGACATCATCGTTATTTCCTATACAAATAAAGCAGTTGATGAGCTTAGGGACAGAATAAACAAAAAATTGGGCATCAATGCAAAGGTGACTACTTTTCATGCTTTTGGGTATGAAATATTAAAAAAGGCTAGCGCTGAACCTCCCCGGGTCAATTCTCATGCCTACAGCATTATCTTTGAAATGCTTGAAAAAAGTATTTATAGTAACAAATCTTTATTAAAAAAGTTAATCCTCTTTTTCGGCTATTACTTTGATATACCGGAAACGGCGATGCAATTTAACTCCCTTAATGAGTTTCATCAATATAAGGCTGACCTTGATTTTGAGACCCTCAAAAGCAGTTTAGGGGAATATATTAAGACGATTGTAAACAGACGGACAAAGCAATCACGTACTATTAGGGGCGAATATCTCCGCTCAGTCCAGGAAGTACAGATTGCCAATTTTTTATTTATGCATGGAATTGATTATGAACATGAAAAACCTTACCCCTTTGCATCCGGCACTGCCAAAAAACAATACACTCCTGATTTTTATATTGAACAGGGTGAGAACAAATGCTATATTGAACACTTTGGCATTACTGAGTCCTATAGAAGCTATATCTACTCTCCGCAAGATTTGGCAAAATACATCAGAGGCATAAACTATAAGAAGCGTTTGCACGAACAGTATAATACGCCACTTATTACGACATGGGCATCGTATAACGATGGAAGACATTTAATTGAGCATCTTGAAGAAGCCTTGCAAAAACATGGTTTTATTCTTGCGCCTCGAAGTGATGAGGAAGTATACCGCAGGCTCGTTGAAAGCAGCAAAGATAAGTACATTGTCAAGCTGATACTTTTTATGCTCGAGTTTATTGAAAAATATAAAACCAACGGGTATGATGCTTCCGGTTTTGAAGTTCTACGGAATAAAACAGATAATGTTAGAACTAGATTATTTCTAGATATCGCTGAAGAAGTTTATAACCATTACCAGGACAAGCTTAAAGAGAAAAACCAAATTGATTTTGCCGATATGATCAATGATGCGGAGAGCCTACTTGGAGAGATGGAAGATGCTAAAATAAAGTTACCCTATAAGTACATCATTATCGATGAGTTTCAAGATATTGCCCGGCAGCGCTTTAACTTAACCAAACGCCTGGCAGATATTACAGGAGCCAAGGTGGTTGCTGTAGGAGATGACTGGCAGTCCATTTATGCCTTTGCAGGTTCCGATATTTCTTTGTTTACCAGATTTCTCGAGTTGATGGGTGCGGGAAAGGAGCTGCAGATAACCCACACATACCGCAATTCCCAAGAGCTAATAGATATTGCCGGAAGCTTTGTGCAGAAGAACCCTATGCAGATAAAAAAGAGGCTTATTTCACCTAAGAGGCTGCAAAACCCAATTGTCATCCAAACCTATGACGATTCTTATCAACCAAATAAATTCAAGTGCGCTGCAATTGTTGCTGTTATAGAAAAAATAATCAGCGAGTATGGAGCAAAATCGAGCATTTTGCTGATCGGGCGCTATGGCTTTGACAGGTACAGCCTGCTTTACTCGGGAGAATTTACGGAGTTGCCCCAGAACAAACTGAGATGTGTTAAACATCCAAAAGCTGATATTACCTTTATGACCGCACACAGCTCTAAGGGATTGGGTTATGACAACGTTGTAATAATTAATATGGTGGAAACCAAGTTCGGGTTTCCTTCTCAGATTGAAGATGATCCCATCATAAAAATGGTGACATATGAAGATAAAAGTGTTCCCTTTGCTGAAGAACGACGACTGTTCTATGTGGCGCTTACTCGCACAAAAAATCGGGTTTATATTGTTGCACCTCTCCATAAGCCTTCCCGTTTTTTAGTGGAACTAATTAAGGAACACAACCTGCCTTGTGATCCAAAGCTGAATAGGCAAATTATTGACAACTTCAGTATTCGCTGCCCGGTCTGCAAATATCCCCTAAAATACGAATTCAACAAAAACTACGGATTGCACCTTTATATATGCACCAATGAGCCTGAAGTATGTGATTTTATGACAAATGACAAAGTTGCCAAAGGAGATATTTTCAAATGTCCCCAGTGTGATGACGGATATATGATCGTAAAGAAGAGAAGAAACACTGATGAGAGGTTTTATGGTTGTACCAATTATGAAACATCTGGCGTTAAGTGTAGTTACGTAAAGCCGCTTGATTTTTGAATTGTTACAAGCAAGGACGTCCCGCTGCCTTTGTCCACTGGGCAAATTATGCATCAGTTCCGGGCTAAACTTTCATTTCAGGGGGCGCTGGCCCGGAATATTTGTCGTTTTTTGAAGATAAAGAATTATCAAAAAGCTCTTGTCAGGCTAGGAATAACATGTTAATATATAGCCAAGACACCTCCTTAGGACTGGCGAATACTGTAAAGGGTATCTGTTAGGCGAGCCTTTTTCGTTATCTGCAAAGATAACCGAAGAGCTTAAGTAACCGGACTGTTTGCAGATGGCCATCAGGTGGAGGATGTCTAAAGAAGAAGCCGGTTTAACCTTTAGGTCATCCGGCTTCTTCCCTTTTTTCAGCAACAGCCGCATCCCACGTAAAAACGTATTACACTTATTGACCCAAAAAGTACCGGTTCCCTTGGGTAGAAACACAGCAGTTCAAATACTGGAAGACCTTGCCCATTGGTCTTGCCATATCCCCAATGGTGCAGATATTATTGAGGCGATAAACATACAGGAAAGAAACAAGTTGTCATTTTGGGATGCTATGATTATTTGCAGCGCTAAGGCCTATGGGTGTGGCGTTATCTGGTCGGAAGACTTAACCCACGGGCAGGTTTATGAAGGAATTAAAGTGCTAAACCCTTTTATATAAAAAAGTTATCCCACTCCCTGTGCACTACCCAGGCCACCTTTAAAACTGTGGTATAATTATAACTAGCAATGTGAGTAGTTTCGGAAACTAATTTCCATGGATAATTATGGGAGGTGAATCCTAATCTAGGGGCTATTTAGTTTAATTGTTAAAGGGTTCGGTAGAGATTGGATACGTCAAACCATCAAAAAGAGAAGAATAGCAAAGCTAACCTAACAGCAGGAAGGTTTTTACAGGATTATACAGTTAGCCTTATGCTGATTAGGCCGCTAACGACAAGTATTGATCCAGAAGCTCAAGGAAGTTACAGCCGCAGACTTTGAGCATGGCATCAAGGTGAATATTTATAGAATGAATCATCACCCACCATGACCGGCGTTTCTTGCTCCGGGCTTTAGCCTGTTCTAACCGGTAATCGTTAAGGATCCTTTTGTTAACCCGTTCCGAGATAGGAATCCAGTGATTCCAAGCATCGGGAGTTTTCGAAAGAACCCCAATGTGAAAAAGGAGGAATGCGTTTGGAACAATATAGCCGAGTTGTCGCGCTGTGGCAGTCGTACAAAATCGTGTCCACTGCCGATCTTGATAAATACCTTGACAGCTTCCGCATCCTGTTTGCGTTCCATTCCGGAAAGATAGAGAATGAGGAAATCACCTATCCCGATACAAGGGAAATCTTTGAAAACGGCAGGGTTGTAGATTATACCGGAAGTCCCCGCGCCCTGTTTGAGCAGCAAAATCAAAAGCTGTGCTATGAGTTTTTGAAAGAAAAAATCGTGAAAAAGGAGCCTCTCAGCATAGAGTTGGTCAAGGAAATTCACAAGGTTCTCACCAGCGGGACATACGATGAGCGCAGGTATATTGAAAATGAGGAGCGGCCAGGCGAATTTAAAAAACACGATTATGTAACCGGCGTCCATGAGGTGGGCTCCGCTGCGGAAGATGTGGAAAACGACCTGACGGAACTGATTGCCGAAGTAAATGCGTATGAGGGAAAGGATGTTTTGAAAGCCGCCGCCTACCTTCATGCGAGGTTTGAGTATATCCATCCCTTCGCAGACGGCAACGGACGGGTTGGCAGGACGCTGATGAATTACTATCTCATGATACATGATCACCCGCCCCTCATCGTCTACAACGAGGATAAGCGGATGTACTACGAGTGCCTGCAAAAGTATGACGAAGCTGAGGAATTAAATCCCCTGTACGAGTTTTTCAAGTATGAGACGGAAAAAACATGGGAAAAGGTGCTGGCTCTTGCCGACGGCAGGAAGCCGGAACGCAAAGGCCTGTCGGATTTTACCGAGAGTATGTAGCCAACAGAATAATTATGGAAATAAAAGTCATCTTGAAAGGGATGGCTTTTCTGTTTGCCAAGGAGGGAAAAAATGTTAAATAGGACACTGGGAGTTGATGCCAAAAATGACGGGAAATTCGATGACATAAGCAGTGATGCCTATTATTACAGAAAACTGGCCGTGGCCAAAAAACTTGGTATCACCAGAGGTACCGGTAATAACAAATTCAGCCCTGATGCAAGCATCACAAGGTAGGGTATGATGGTATTGACCGTACCAAGGCATTCTTAATGGAAGGGCAAGAAGTCCCTGATGATCCATCGCCTGTCCAAACCTACGACACCCCAACCCTGCTGGCAGCAGCAAAGGAAGCCATCCATACAGGCCTGGATGGCATCAAAACTCCTTCCTACCAAACCGCCCAGGTCACCAGCCTCGTGAAAAAGGGAAGGGGAGACCCCCGCCAGAACCCAGACCGGCCGCGGCCTTGCTGGGGCAATGTTGTCCACCGGGCTCTGGAAGCCATGGTCAAAAACCAGGGAGTAAATCTTGATATCCTGGCGCTAACCCTCCTTCAGGCTGATTATTTTGAACCTCCGAACCCTATAGAAGGATTATGGTTAAATTTGCCGAAATAACCTTTTGTTTACCATTGTTTTATTAAATAATATAGATTCTGGAGATGAACTGTGGTGGCAGATTCCCTTGCCGAACAGGTCTTGCAGAAAATTAACGAGGCCGCCGTACTGTACCATCGCCTAATCATTTTGGCTGCACTATCTGGTGGAGGAAAAACTGCTGCGCTTCAAAAAATTCATAAACGTACGGGTGCGCCCATGATCAACGTCAATCTTGAGCTTTCTCGCCGCATGCTTGAACTTACCGAGCGCCAGCGGGCACTGCAACTTCCCCGCATCCTCGCGGAGATCGTGAATGCTTCTGGCGGCGACGTAGTTCTGCTGGATAACATTGAATTGCTGTTTGATGTGTCTCTCAAACAGGACCCTCTGCGGCTCCTCCAAGGACTTTCACGCAACAAGACACTAGTCGCGGCCTGGAACGGATCTGTCAACAGTGGCCATTTGACCTATGCCATGCCGGAACACCCTGAATACCGAAGATACGTGATCAGCGATTTCATCATAGTAAGCCCGGAAATAACCGGGTAGAAACAACAGCTACACAAGATGGGGGGAAACGCTATGAAATATGGAGATCTAATCCAGTTCGAACCTATCGAGTCCGTAGTGCAATTGCGGGCAGCCGACGAAGCTGCCGCCGCCCGGCAGCTTGTCCAGACTTATGTTATCTCCAAGGAGATGGCTGAGAGGCTGATCAACCTCGTCATTCCCCAGCTTCAGTTTGACCAGCCTGTCGATAACAAGGGGCTTCTGGTCGTTGGCAACTACGGTACTGGTAAGTCTCATCTCATGTCGGTGATCTCTGCCATAGCGGAGAACGAGGAGCTTTCTTCCCATCTCAACGATAGCCATGTTGCCAGCGCCGCGGGCAAAATCGGAGGCCGTTTCAAGGTGGTGCGAACCGAAATCGGGGCGACCACTATGTCCTTGCGTGACATCCTAGTGGCCGAACTGGAGGAGCGCCTGGCGGCCTTAGGCGTGACCTACACATTCCCATCAGCGGCTCAAATATCCAACAACAAGCGGGCCTTCGAGGAGATGATGTCTGCCTTCCACCAGGAATACCCTGACCATGGCCTGCTCCTGGTGGTGGATGAATTGCTAGACTACCTCCGCACACGCAAAGATCAGGAACTCATCCTCGACCTGAACTTCCTCCGGGAGGTCGGTGAAGTCTGCAAGGACCTGCGCTTCCGCTTTATCGCCGGTGTGCAGGAGGCCATTTTTGACAGCCCCCGCTTTTCCTTCGTGGCGGACAGTATCCGCCGGGTGAAGGACCGTTTCGAGCAAATCCTTATTGCCCGCAAGGACGTCAAGTTCGTGGTATCCGAGCGGCTGCTCAAAAAAACCGGCGAACAGCAGGCGAAAATCCGCGCATACCTGACTCCCTTTGCAAAGTTCTACGGGCGCATGAATGAGCGGATGGACGAGTTTGTCCGCCTGTTCCCGGTGCATCCCGACTACATAGACACCTTTGAGAGGGTTACCGCAGTGGAGAAGCGCGAGGTGCTTAAGACCCTTTCTCTGTCTATGAAGAGGCTGCTTAATCAAAATGTCCCGGACGACCGCCCGGGTTTAATCGCCTACGACGGCTACTGGGCGAGCCTGCGTGAAAACCCGTCCTTCCGCTCAGTGCCGGACATCAAGGCGGTAATCGACTGCAGCCAGGTGCTGGAGGCCCGCATCCAGCAGGCCTTCACCCGGCCCGCCTACAAGCCCATGGCGCTGCGGCTGATCCATGCCCTATCCGTCCACCGGCTGACTACAGGCGATATCTACGCTCCCCTGGGCGCAACGGCGGAGGAACTGCGCGACAGCCTCTGCCTTTACCAGCCCGGCATCGAGGATCTGGGCGGCGACCCGGCCGACGATTTACTTTCCCAGGTGGAAACTGTCCTGCGGGAAATACACAAGACGGTGAGTGGCCAGTTCATCTCATCGAACCCGGACAACCGCCAATATTACCTTGACCTGAAGAAAACTGATGACTTCGACGCCCTGATCGAAAAGCGGGCAGACAGCTTGGATGCCTCCCAGCTGGACCGCTACTACTACGAGGCCCTGAAACGGGTCATGGAATGCACAGACCAGACCTATAAAACCGGCTATAAAATCTGGCAACACGAGCTTATTTGGCTGGAGCGAAAAGCTGCGCGCCAAGGGTACCTCTTTTTCGGCGCGCCCAACGAGCGTTCCACCGCCGTTCCGCCGCGCGACTTCTACCTCTATTTCATCCAGCCCTTCGATGCGCCGCGCTTCACGGATGAAAAGAAGCCCGACGAGGTATTCCTGCGTCTTATAAACAAGGATGAAGCCTTTCACACAGCACTGCGGAACTACGCCGCAGCCCTTGATCTGGCTTCCACCGCCTCGGGGCATGCCAAGTCCACTTATGAGTCCAAGGCGGCGGGCTTCCTGCGGGAATTGGTGCAATGGCTGAAGGAAAACATGTATACGGCCTTCACGGTTACCTATCAGGGACGCACCAAGCCCCTCGAAGATTGGGTCAAGGGTAAATCCGTCCGCGAGCTTTCCGGCATTGCCCCCAACGAGCGGCTTAACTTCCGCGACCTTATAAACACCATCGCCGGTGTCTGTCTCGGGTCATACTTCCAGGACCTGGCTCCTCTTTACCCCTGCTTTTCGGTGCTCATCACCGGAGCCAACCGGGTCCAGGCCGCCCAGGACGCTCTACGGGCCATCGCCGGGCAAAAGCCAACCAAGCAAGCTACCGCAGTGCTGGATGCCCTTGAGCTGCTTGAGGGCGACAGGCTTGATCCGTATCGATCGAAATACGCCCAACACATCCTCGACATCGCGAAAAAGAAGGGCCCCGGCCAAGTGGTCAACCGTTCCGAGCTTATCCAGGACATCCTTGGGGTGGAATTCTTGGCCCCGCAGACCCTGCGTCTAGAGCCCGAATGGGCCGTGGTGGTCCTGGCGGCGCTGGTTTACTCTGGAGAACTGGTGCTGTCCATTTCGGGCAAGAAGTTCGACGCCACAGGCCTTCCCCAACTGGCCGGAACCGGCATCGAGGAACTGACCCTGTTCAAGCACATCGAGCGGCCGAAAGACTGGAACCTACCGGCACTTAAGGCCCTGTTTGAACTGCTCGGGCTCACACCGGGCATGGCGCAGCTGGTTACCCAGGGGAAAGAAGAACCCGTTCATGAGCTGCAGAAAGCAGTAACCAGCACGGTGGAAAGATTAGTGCTTGTTCAGCAGAGCGTGCAAAAAGGCCTGTTTTTCTGGGGCCGGAGCTTGCTGGCCGAGAGCGAAGTCCAGAAGCTGCGCTCCCAACTCAATGAGACCAAGACCTTTCTGGAATCAATCCAGGCCTATACATCTCCCGCCAAGCTCAAGAACTTCCGTTACGAAGCCCAGGAAGTAAGCGGCCATCGCGACGGGCTTCAGGCCTTGCAAGAGATCGATTCCCTCCAGAAACTGATAACCGACCTAGGGGTCACGGCAGCATATCTTTCCACGGCCGAGGCGGTCCTGCCCGGCGGGCATGAGTGGATCGATAAGATGAAGGCGGCGCGTGACGAGGTCCTCGGGCAGATCGGCGATCCGTCCAGGCGTGGCACGGCAGCCTTCCGCCAGGAAACGCAGCGCAAGCTCTTTGACCTGAAAAAAGCCTACCTGCAGGCGTACCTGGGCCTGCATACCAAGGCGCGGTTGGGCGTCAACGAGGATAAGCGCAAGGCCAGGCTCATGGCGGACGAACGTTTGAAAATTTTGATCAGACTCTCCACGATCGACCTCATGCCCCGCCAACACCTGACCGATTACCAGAACCGCCTGGCGGGTCTAAAGAGCTGCTTCGCGCTCACCGAGCCGGACCTTGACGCCTCGCCCGTTTGCCCGCACTGCAACTACAAGCCTGCCGCGGAACCACCGGCGGCGCCGGCAAGCTCGGTCCTGGACGGTCTGGATGACGAGCTCGACAAGCTGGTGGAGAACTGGACCCAGACGCTTCTTGCCAACCTGGAGGACCCGACTACGCGGGCCAACTTGGACCTGCTCAAGACCGAGCCGCGGAAGCTGGTGGATAGCTTCATCAAAAAGCGCTTGCTGCCGGACGACCTGGACCAGGATTTCATCCACGCCATGCAGGAGGTGCTCTCCGGGCTGCTTAAGGTATCGGTAAAGACTGCCGACCTGCGCGCGGCGCTGCTCTCCGGCGGCTCACCGGTCACCCCGGCGGAGATGAAGAAGCGGTTTGAGGAATACCTGGATCAACTCACCAAGGGAAAAGAGCCCGGCAAGGTCAGAATTGTTTTAGACTAGATTTCTTAGGAGGTACATCGTGAGCAAGGCGTTGGATACTCTTTATAAGGTATTGGACTTTCAAAACGGTTCATTACTGACAGCCTCTGAGAAACCAACTTCCACCTTAAAATGCGATGACTGGATCGAAAAGGGTGAATGGCTGGCTGCGGCAAAACGTGCAGGCGTTGATAAAGTATTCTTTGTCGAAAACAATCCGGTTGCCGTGTTTGCCGAGTGCGGTTCCGATCATCTTGAAAAGGCAAGAGCTTTCAATCGTGTTTGGAGCCTTGCCCGCCCCAGGCTGTTGTTTTTGGTTTCACCGGATGAAATATCCGTCCTGGATCTGGCGCAAAGACCTCTTAACTTATCTGAAATTCAAAAAGATGGTTCAAAAAAACAGCGCCAATTGAAAACGTTGGCAACGCTTCACAACATCGAAAAAGTTGCTCAAGAGCTTCAACACTTCCACCGTGATAATATTGAGTCCGGCAAATCTTTTGGAGAAAGTCGATTTGATGATGTGAAAAACCGGGCAGATAAAGCTCTTATCCGCGACCTGAAAACGGTCCGGCGCGAGTTGATTCAAGCCGGCCTGTCCGGCCGGAAGCTAAAGTTTGCTCATGCTCTAATCGGTCGCTCAATTTTCATCCGCTATCTTGAAGACCGGGGGATTCTAACACAGGATTACTTCCTGGAAGTTGCCCGCCAAACTGCTGGATGGACGGAACTCATCAGAAATCAATCATCCCGTACCGGGCTTGACTTCTCTGAACGCCAGGCCTTTTACCCTCAGGTACTGGAAAACAAAGCATTTACCTATGCCTTGTACAGGGCTCTTGCCCGGGATTTTAACGGAGACATGTTTCCTGATGTAAACGAGGAGGAACAGACCGTCACCCAAGAGCACCTGAAGTTGATTCAAGATCTCCTTTATGGTGATGTCGGTATCCAAAAGAAACTGTTCTTCTATTCCTACCGCTTTGATATTGTTCCACTTGATCTCATCAGCTCAATTTACGAAGAGTTCTACCATTCATCCGCCAGTGATGATGAAAAGAAAAGCAAAGCAAGGCAAGACGGTGCTTATTATACTCCGTCGGTGCTGGTGGAATTGGTTCTATCCCGGTCATTGACTGCCGGGGAATTGCAAAAAAAACCCCGTGTGCTTGATCCGGCCTGTGGTTCAGGAATCTTTCTGGTTGAATCTTTCAGGCGGATTGTGCGCTATGAATGGTACAAGAATCAAAAGCGACTTGGTTTTGACAGACTTAAGCAAATTCTCCATGAACAGATTGCCGGTATCGAGGTGAATGAAGAGGCCGCCAGAATCACGGCGTTCAGCCTTTATCTCGCAATGCTTCATTACCTTGATCCGCCTGCAATTACGGAACAGATCAAACAGGGCAATAGGTTGCCGAACCTTTTAGTCTCCGAAAGCAAGTCAAAGGACCACTGCAATTGTATTTGGGTGGGAAATGCTTTCGATACAGCATCGATAGATTCAAATCCGCTGTTATCATCACGTTTTGGCAAACACTGTGCGGATATTATTGTAAGCAATCCGCCATGGGGGGCGCCAGGAAATAAGGCGGATGCCAAAATAAAAGCCCGCGAAAAAATCATGCTCCAATGGTGCCGTGTTAACAACAAACCTATCGGTGACAAGGAACCTTCACAGGCGTTTCTCTGGCGGTCTCTCGAGTTTCTGAAAGATGGCGGAAAAGCGGGAATGCTGGTTTCTGCCGGGGTGTTGTTTAAACACAGCGCCACTACTCAAGCGTTTCGTGAACAGTGGCTAAACAGTGTCAGGGTTAATGAGGTTTTTAACTTTACTCACGTGAGGAAGTTTTTCTTTAAGGGGGCAATTTCTCCCTTTGTGGTAATTTGCTTTGCTCAAGGCAAACAGGATGATTTTCCCGTTAAGTATTGGTCGGCCAAACAAGTAACGGCTTTGAGAGAAACTCAGGCGATACTTCTTTCCAAATATGATATTCATATTCTGCGAGATGAAAATCTGGCCTCAAGCGAATTATGGAAGAGTTACTGGTTCGGCCGCTTGGCGGATAACCGGTTCATCAAATGGCTCCAATCCAAGAAACAGCTCAGAGAATATGTGGATGATGACAATTCGGGCCGCGGATATCAGTTAGTCTCAAGAGATTTTAATGCAGACAGATTGCAGTCGTTAAAATCACTCTCCAAACTGGAATCGCGGTATGAACCACTTAAATTGACTTCTCCACCGGAACGTGTGTATTGCTTCGGCGCCGTAGGTGCGTACAGTGGACTACGGGTGATTGTTAATGAAGGAATTTCTGAAAGTTCTCATCCTCAGGGAACAATCATTGCCCAATTTGTTGAAATGCCCTTTTGTTTCTACAGAAGCATCTATGGTTTAAAGCTGTCGGAACAAGATGAGTGGTGTCACAAGGTACTCCTGGCGATTCTCTGGTCTTCTTTGGCGAGATACTATTTCTTTATGACATCTGCGAACTGGGGACTCTGGCATCATAAATTATTGCTTGATGAGTTGCTGCGACTGCCCGTTGTTTTGGATAAAGGAAGCTTGATTACCCCAAAAATCATCACGATTGTCGACAAGCTTCGCAATTATCACCCGCAAAAGCAAGATTTGCTGCATCCTGATGGCGTGCCTGAAACTGAGATCGAGACTCAACGACGGATCTGGGAGAAAGAACTGGACGAGGCAGTGTTTGAACTCTACGGTCTGAATGAGGAGCAAAAAGACCTTATTCGAGATTGTTGCGAGGTGACACTTCCGTTTTTCTACAAGCCGTTTAACAGCGTAGGCGCCATGCCTGCGGTGCGGGGCAATGATCTCTCATGGATTGAAAATTATGTGCGCATATTCGCCCGGCGCTGGAATACCTACCTCGGGGATGGCGCTGAAATGAGAGCGGAAGTCCATGTCGGAGCTCATGGCAACATGGTTGCTGTGGAGTTTTATCCGGCGGACAAGACAGATCCATGGAATCTATATCCTAAAAATGATTCATGGCCATATGTGTTGGAGCAAATTGGCAAGGCTCTGCCGCAACCCCTGGGAACATCCCAAATCCTGGTGGATGGGGTTTTCCATGTTGTTTCTGATGACGCCGTTATTGTAATAAAACGCAATGAAAAACGTTTCTGGACGCGCAGCTTGGCGCGAGAAGACGCAGATGCGACTTTGTGCAAACGCATGGTTGAATCCAAGGCGGAAGATGGAGGGCAGGACTGATGGCACGGCATGATGTCCCTTCATTCTCCAGCTTATGGCAAAAGCACGAAACCCTTTATATCGGTATTTTTATCATGGCGCTGCAAAGATTGTCAGAGGAAAAATGTGACATAACCAACGAAAACACTATCTCAGAACACCTGTGTATCGTTTTGAATGCTGTATGTTTTGAAGAAAGCCGGAACAACAATTGCGAAATCCGCACACCAGACTGGGAAAAGCCAATTCAACCGGTAACTGACAGCGAATTAAAGGGGGGTAAAGCAAGGAAGCGCCCTGATTTTACCTGCAAACTCACCAACCCGTTTGCGGCTTGCGCCGATGAGCATGAAATTCCATTTCATGTTGAATGCAAGCGTTTGGGGTCTCCGACGAGCGCTAACTGGATTCTCAATGAGAATTATGTGACGGACGGCATCAAACGTTTTGACTGCAGGTTGCATGAATACGGGAAACGGGCGTCTTCCGGCATGATGGTCGGCTACATCATCAGCATGTCTCCTGAAAAAATATTGGATGAAGTTAACACTCATCAAAAGCAACATTGCTCTTGCAATCCGGCCATTCAATTCGAGTTTGTGCAGGGAAATGTGCAGCAATACCGGCAAAAATTAAGCCGGAAGAATTTAAAACCCGAAGCGTTTATACTGATCCATCTCTGGGTCGATTTGAGGAGCTAATGAAATGAGCGATCAACCAACCTTAAATCTTGAATTTGCGGATTCCGAAAAGAAAATCGGCCCTGTTGAATGTCTCGGCATAACGTTCCCGAACGATGAGGAGCGCCGGAAGTATTTCCTGGAGAAGCTGCGTGAGAAGCTTAAGGACCCGGAGTTCCGCAAGATCGAGGGATTTCCAATCGGTGCAGACGAAGACATCCTGGCCCTGTCCGACCCGCCGTACTATACCGCCTGCCCAAACCCGTTCATCGAGGATTTCATCAGGCACTACGGTAAGCCGTACGATTCGGCCACGGACAGTTATCGGCGCGAGCCTTTCGCAGCGGATGTGAGCGAGGGGAAGAACGATCCGATCTATAATGCCCACTCTTACCACACCAAGGTGCCGCACAAGGCGATCATGCGATACATCCTCCATTACACCGAACCGGGGGATGTGGTTTTCGATGGGTTTTGCGGGACGGGAATGACGGGCGTGGCGGCGCAACTCTGCGGCGATAAGGCCGCAGTGGAATCCCTGGGCTATCGGGTGGAAGCCGACGGAACGGTTTATGTACCGGAGCCGGATGAAAACGGCAAAACGTTTTGGAAGCCCTTCTCTAAGTTCGGGGCACGTCGGGCTGTCTTGAACGACTTGTCGCCTGCCGCCACATTAATTGCCGCTGGATACAACCTGACCACTGATGCCAAAGATTTCGCTCGACTTGCCAAGAAGCTTCTGGATAAATTCAACCGCGAATACGGATGGATGTATGAAACGCGGGACCCGAAGACTGGAACCAGTTGCCAGATTGATTTCACAGTCTGGTCGGAGGTCTTTTCCTGTCCTCATTGCGCTGGTGAATTGGAGTTTTGGGACTTGGCCTGGGATGAGGAATCAGGAACGTTAGCTGACCAACCCACCTGTCCTTATTGCGCTGCAGAGGTCTCTAAACGCGATCTCGTCAGACGCACAACCACTTACTACGACAAGGCGGTAAAGGCTACCCGGACGCGTCAGGTGTTGCGTCCGGTGGAGATTCGATACCAGCACAAGGGAACGAAAAAAAGCAAGAAACCCGACAAGGACGATTTCGCAATTCTTGAGAAAATCGAAAGGCTGATCGAGTCCATCGAATACCCAACGGAATTGATGATGTTCGTGCCGGAGGGGGAAGAATGGGGAGACCTCTATCGTGGATATCACGAGGGGATCAGCCGGGTACACGATTTTCATCTGCCGCGCCAGCTCGTTGCGTTCTCTCTGCTCTGGCAAATGGCTGATGACCTGCCCACAGAGGAAATGAATCGGCTCTGGCGGTTCACTCTGCAGAGCGTGGTCGTGAGCTTCACGCGCCGGAATCGGTTCCTAAAGAATGCTTATTCGCAGGTGAACCGAGCCCTGAGCGGCACACTCTACATCGGATCAACTGTTAGCGAGCCGAGTCCGACATATGTCTTGTCCGGCAAGATAAAAAGATTCGCTAATGCTATACCCGTGAGCACTCACCCCGCAGCCATTACTACCCAATCGCTTGCTTCAGTGTTGTTTCCTGAAAATGCCGTTGATTACGTGTTTATTGATCCGCCTTTCGGCGACAACCTGCCGTATGCCGAACTCAATTTCCTATGGGAAGCCTGGCTCCGGGTATTCACAAATTCCGATCAGGATACCGTCGTCAGCGGAAAGCAGCGAAAAGATTTGACCGTTTACACAAACATGATGACGGCTTGCTTAAGGGAGGTCTACCGAATCCTTAAGCCTGGTCGGTGGGTCACTGTTGAGTTCCATAACTCGAAAAACGCCGTCTGGACAGCAATCCAGGAAGCACTTGGCCGTGCCGGCTTTATTATTGCCGACGTCAGCGTTCTTGATAAGGGGATGAAGACCAAGAAGCAACTGCACGCCAATGCAGTCGACAAAGATCTGGTTATCTCGGCTTACAAACCGAACGGCGGACTCGAAAAGAGGTTTCAGCTTCAGGCGGGAAGCGAAGCAGGGGTATGGGATTTTATTCGTACTCACTTGCGCCAGCTTCCAGTCTTCATCAGCAAGGGCGGGCGGGGACAGGTCAACGCAGAGCGGCAGCAGGTGTTGTTATTCGACCGGATGGTTGCCTTTCATGTCCAGCGTGGGGTCAGTGTGCCGTTGTCTGCGGGTGAGTTCTATCAAGGGCTGTCCCAGCGGTTTCCCGAGCGCGACGGTATGTACTTCTTGACGGAACAGGTGGCTGAGTATGAACGGAAACGGATGATGTCCCGCGAGGTGCTACAGCTTGATCTCTTTGTGTCTGATGAAGCGTCGGCTATCCAATGGCTCAAACAGCAACTAACCAGAAAGCCACAGACCTTCCAGGAACTCCAGCCACAGTTCATGCGGGAAACCCAAGGCGGCTGGCAGAAGCACGAAAAACCTCTGGAGCTTTCCGAGCTGCTCGAACAGAACTTCCTGCGCTACGATGGCAAGGGCGCCATCCCGGGCCAGATCGTCTCCTGGCTCAAGCAAAGCGAGGAGATGCGCTGGATCATCCAGAAAGAACTGGTTTCCGGCCGCGCGACGGACGAAAACGGCCAACTCGCAACCAGCAACCCGCAACTTGTAACACGGTCGAAAGACCGCTGGTATGTGCCCGATCCAAACAAAGCCGGTGACCTGGAAAAGCTACGCGAGCGGGCCCTGTTGCGTGAGTTTGAGGAATACTGCGAATCCAGGCAAAAGCGCCTCAAGGTGTTCCGGCTAGAGGCCGTTCGCGCTGGATTTAAAAAGGCCTGGCAGGAGCGCGACTACGCCACAATCATTAGCGTGGCTCGCAAGATTCCCGAGAACGTCCTCCAGGAAGACCCCAAGCTCCTCATGTGGTACGACCAGGCGATGACCCGTGCGGGGGAGGCAACATGAAGCTAACAATCTACCTCCTGCGGGAGTCCGTGACAGATCTCAGCAGCGTCATTCTTGCTCGCTACACGGAAGGTGGCAGCTACGTCGAAGTTAGACCAACCGCCGAAATGCCATTCCCTTGCCGCGCATGGCTTCAGCGGAACAACGCCAAGCCCCCCCCGTTGGCTTGAGTGGCTGGCGACAGCCTTCGACCTCAAGGAAGACGATCTCGCTAACCAGTCGAATTCCTTCGTGCTGGTACTTGAGGCGGCCGGTCGTCGGTTTGCGGTGACATTCGGCTACGGCTTTAACGTCATCGACCGCGCGCTTGTCGAGCCCGACTTCGGCCTGAAGGTTACGTTGAACATCGTGGATCCTCAAGCGCTCGATACGCTGGATACGCGGACCCTCGACCGGGTGACGAAGCAGACACGTACACACCTGAATGTTGGCCGTCCGGTGGAGGAGTTCGGCATTGAGACAGACCTCGACTGGCTTCGCTCGGTCCGAGGGACGGCGAAAGGCGAGCAGATCACGGGAAAAGTGCAGGGTTCCGACGCCGTCCGGATCGCGTGGAAAGGTGGTCTTGAAACCCTAGGTGATTGCTGCCAAACGCTTCTCGAGCTCTACGAGTCGAAGAACTACGAGCGGTATTTCAGGTTTGTGGACCATCTGCGCCTCTTGCCCACGGCTGATCCGCTTGTGGCAACTCTTGACGAAAAGGCGCTAGAGCTTCTCGAACAACGTGACCGTGAGTGGCTGACGGTTGCTCACCCGGACGTTCCGTCTCCGGACAGCGAGACTTTCAAGATTTGGTGTGGCCATATTACAGTCGAGGACATAGACGAGCTGGACCTGGATACTGTCTTCGCGTTCCTCGACGAATACAAGGAGAAGAAGGGGGAGACGCCGGACCTTCACAAGACCTGGGTCATCGCGCTCGACGGTCAGGGTGAGGCGCGTTCACAAAAGACAGCGCTGTGGAAGTATCTGGTTGCCCATGTCCAGCACGACGGCCACATTTACGTCCTCTCCCTCGGCCAGTGGTTCAGAACAGACAAGGACTACCTCGGTGAATTGCGGAGGAAAGTCGCAGCCATCGAGGATGTGACGGAAGACTTCAAGTGTCCCCCTTGGCCCAAAGGGACGAGCGAAAAGGACTATAACAACCAACTGGCGAACAACCGCGGCTGGCTCTTGCTCGATCGTAAGATGTTCATGTTCGAAGACGTCACGAACAAGGTTGAGTGTGCCGACCTGCTGACACCTAAGCAGGACTTCGTCCACGTAAAGTCGATGACGTCCTCTGCAACTATGAGCCATCTGTTCGCCCAGGGTACCGTGTCGGCTCGCCTATTTCGCACAGTCCATGAGTATCGCGAAAAGGTGGCGACGGCGTTTCGTGACAAGTACGGCAACGACTTGGACATGAATTCGGAATCACGAGTGGTTTATGCCATCGGGACGCCAAAAGACGGCCCGATTGCGGAAAACCTTTTCTTCTTTAGCCTCGTCAATCTTGTCCAGCACAAAGAGATACTCGACGCAATGGGGTTGCCGGTCGCCGTGTGCCGGATCAAACGCAAGGGAGCGGATTAGGCGCTCGGGGTTGGAACTCAGGTTCTTAAGGGATAGCAAGTGATCAATGTTTCAGCTGGGTAAATGGGTTTACAGCTCGACCACGGGCAACTCTGTCAGGTTATCGAGACCCAGAACTCTGGGATGAGACGACTTGCCGGGTGTGGCTGCCCAGCATCCGTGGCCCACAAGATTCCCGAAAACGTTCCCCAGGAAGACCTCACTCCTCATGTGGTACGACCAGGCGTTAACCAGAACGGGGGAGGAATGAACCATGCCGGATAGATGGGTAGATCGGAATCTCGAACCCAAAGTGAATGATATTCTCTCAAAAGCCGATGCATACCACGAACAATACTATGCATCGGAGACATTCAGCGGCCCATCCTTACATTTTCACCGGCGTGCTCTGGAAGTGGAATATGAGAATTGGACGGAAAAAATAGAGCTGATCTATGCCGTATTAGCGTCTTGGGGTATGCACCGTATGGGGGCCAAAGGATCCAAGATGCAACCATTCACATCTTTCCAAAAGAGTGTTGATTCCGTGAAGCAGGAAATTGAAACACTACGTCAAACTCTTCCGTACAATTTGTCATCTTCCAAGTGGTCAGCATTGGAGAGAGTATTCAAAACGATCAAGGTGATGGCAAGCGGCACAACCATCGTCGGCAACTCTAAGGTTTTGGCCCACCTTTTGCCCAACTTAGTTGCACCAGTGGATAGGGAATATACCATGAATTACCTGTTTGGGAGCAAGATGTTTCAAAATGGTTTAGACCGGGAGTGGCGCTTGATGCGCAAAATCCATGAAGAGTTTTACTACCCAATTGCAGATAACCAAGACTTTCAGAAGAAGGCTAAAACCTGGACAGCTAACAACGATTCTTTCCCTTGGGATACATCCATATTAAAGGTAATTGACAACTTGGTTGTAGGTGCGATGCAGGAGTCGACTGATGCGGATTGATGCTAGCAGCTGGTACTACAGCCCCGACCATGGGCAGCTTTGTCAGGTCATCGAAACTCAGATATTTTGGGGGGAGACTATCTGCCGCGTTTGGTTGCCCGGGACTGACTCCGTCGTTCGCGTCCAGGCTTCCAGGCTCAAGCCTTTGGAGAGCGCAGGAAGCGGCTCCCCGGATGACATTGCCTACGTGGCTGCCGCCGCACGGGTGGCTGATGCGCTGGCCCGGGATGTGCTGCTGGCGCCCATCCAATCCTCCGTCATTCCGCTGCCGCACCAAATCCGGGCCCTGTCCCGCGCTATCACCAACGACCGTGTGCGCTATCTTCTGGCGGACGAGGTGGGTTTGGGTAAGGCTACCCACCTTACCGACAACTCAATCGCCAGGTCCTGACCCTGAGCCAGGCGGTACCCGGCGACCAGGGGCGCTACCCCCTGGCCAACGAGTTTGGACTGTGTCTATCATCTAGCGCCAATTGGCTGTACCGATACTCACGCGGAAGGATGAGAATCCTTTCCTGAAGCACTGGGGTGCGGTATAATTATGAGGAATGGTAGGGACTATCGGAAGGGAGGTGTGCACATGCGGCAAAAGGAGATATTTACCATTGGGCATTCAAACCATTCTTTGGAGAGCTTTATCGGCCTGATTAAAAAATATGCAGTGCAAGTAGTGGTCGATGTTCGCTCACACCCTTATTCCAAATACGCGCCACAGTTTAACGGAAATCATTTGCCACAGAGCCTGGCCTCGGCCGGAATCAAGTATCTGTTTATGGGCAAAGAGTTGGGTGGACGCCCGGAAGGAGATCAGTTTTACGATCATGACGGATATATCCTTTATTCCCGCATTGCGCAAACAACCGCCTTTCAGCAAGGTATTTCCCGGCTTGAAGCTGGACTCAAGAGGTGTCGGGTGGCTATAATGTGCAGTGAGGAAGACCCGGCAACCTGCCACCGCCGGCTTCTCGTGGGACGTATTTTAGAAGAGCATAATATCCGGGTAAACCACATCCGGGCTGGTGGGCAGCTTCAGTCAGAAGCTTCCTTACGTCAAGCAGAGCGTAGCAAACCCGGTGGCTTACAATTGGTTTTCTTCGAGAGTCAGGAGGTGGATGAATGGAAGTCTACACGATCGGTTTTGCCCAAAAAGCAGCGGAGGAGTTCTTCGGCGCCCTAAGGCGGGTGGGCATTAAACGTCTTGTGGATGTGCGTCTCAATAATACCTCCCAATTGGCGGGTTATACGAAGGCAAGGGATCTGCCCTTTTTTCTTCGCGAGCTTTGTGGCATTGAATATCGTTATGAACCATTACTTGCTCCTTCCCAAGCTATCCTTGACGCTTATAAAAAAGAGAAGGGGTCCTGGCAGGAATATGAAAACCAGTTCTTGGCGTTAATGGCGCAGCGGAGAGTTGAGGAAAAAATCCCCCAAAGCCTTTTGGACATCCCCACTGTTCTTCTGTGCAGCGAGGCCAACGCCAACCATTGCCACCGCCGCCTCGTGCTCGAATACCTCCAAGAGAAGTGGGGAGGTCTGAAGATCATTCACCTTTAAGGAGATCACATCATGGGTGCCGTTGAAATCATATGTATGGCTAATTCGCGCAAGCTGGATGGCCGCTGTATTGCCGGGCTAAAAACAGATGGCGGGGGATGGGTGCGGCCGGTTTCAGCCGACCAGGGCGGAGCCCTTCCACCGTACCAGTGCAGGGTTGACGACGGGACAGAGGTCAGGACGTTGGACGTGATTAGACTTGACCTTTCAATACCGCTACCTCAATCATACCAGCCCGAAAACTGGCTGGTAAGAAATACAATGCCCTGGCGCTTGATTAGCCGTCCTGCTCCCGAAAGTTTAATCCAGATAATGCGTTCTAATCTTGTTAGTGGCCCCTGTTTGTTAGGCAATACAAATGATCGCGTTCCCGCCGCTAGTTTTTCCGGCACATCAGCTCCTTCCTCTCTCGCATTGGTTATTCCCAGGAACCCATATCTGCGCGTCACAAAGGATGTCAATAACCGTAAACAGTTACGGGCCATATTCGAGATTTCCAGGACGTACTATGACCTTGTGGTTACAGATCCGGTTTGGGAAAGGAAGCTACGTAACCATCCCGAGGGTGATTACCCGCTAACAGCCGCCGGGTTAAAGCCTGATGACATGGTGCTGCTTACTGTTAGCTTGGGGGAACCCTTCAATGGGTATTGTTACAAATTGGTAGCAGCGATAATTGTATTGCCAGAAAGCTGGAGGGACTTTTTTGAACCACGGAGATTGGGTGTGGCTACAAAGTAGAGGCGAGGCCGGCAAGATCATTGAGGTGGAGAGCCTCTGGGGTGAGGTTTTCTGCCGCGTCTGGCTGTCTGGCCGTGACTCTGTCGTCCGCGTCCAGGCTTTCAGGCTCAAGCCTTTGGAGAGCGCAGGAAGCGGCTCCCCGGATGACATTGCCTACGTGGCTGCCGCCGCACGGGTGGCTGATGCGCTGGCCCGGGATGTGCTGCTTGCACCCATCCAATCCTCCGTCATTCCGCTGCCGCACCAAATCCGGGCCCTTTCCCGCGCCATCACCAACGACCGCATGCGCTACCTCCTGGCTGACGAGGTGGGCCTGGGTAAGACCATTGAGGCCGGGCTCATCATGCGGAGCTTGTTCTTCCCGAAGATTTGAAAACCTTGAAGCGCATCGGGCCGGTCCCGGGATTACCCACAAGGACCATGGGGATTGTGATGTGTAGCACCTGCCGGCCAATCCCTGGCGGATGTTCTTCCAGGTGGCGTACCGATGGACTTCTGGGAAGCTCAGGAAACGCAATTGTATTCATAAGAGGTATCTGTTATATTCTTATATAACAGGGGGTGTTACAATATGTCTGAGACAAAAATGATCCACATTAGGTTTCCAGCGGGAATGGTGGACCAAATGGCCGCATATCTTAAATCCCGTGGTATCAACCGTAACAGTTTTATTGTCGATGCGGTGGCTGAAAAATTGCGCCGTGAGATGCAAGTGAAATCCTTCAAAGAAACTCAAGGGGCCTTAGCTCCCGAGGATGCGCCTGAATGGGCCTCAAGCACAGGAGCGGAATGGGTTGAAAAAGTACGCGACAAGGATCGGATGGTCTTGCCATGGGATATTTGATTGACACCTGTGTGTTGATTGACCACCTCACCGGAAGGCTTTCGTCAAGAGTTACCGCATGGCTGGAAGAAACGATATTATCCGGGGCCGCCTTTACCAATGTAATAATATACCATGAACTCTTGACCGGAGCACGGACGGCTAAGGCCCAGAAAGCAATTAAATCCCTTCTCGAAAACTGGGAAATCATCCCTATCAACCGCGAAATCGCTGAAGCCGCCGCGACATTAAGGCTGGAATGGGCAGCAAAGGGCAAGGTTATGGGCATGGCCGATAGCTTCATCGCTGCTACAGCGGCGGTCCAGGGGAAGAAGGTAGTCACGTCGAATCTCAAAGATTTTCCCGCCTCCATAGCCTTAAGCCCTGAAAAAGTCGCTGAACGTTAGAACCGCCGGTTACATTACTAGCAGCGATAATTTTACTGCCAGAGAGCTGGAGGAACTTTTCTTGATCCACAGACACGGAGATTGGGTGTGGCTACAAAATAGAGGCCAGGCCGGCAAGATCATTGAGGTGGAGAGCCTCTGGGGTGAGGTTTTCTGCCGCGTCTGGCTGCCCGGCCGTGACTCCGTCGTCCGCGTCCCGGCTTCCAGGCTCAAGCCTTTGGAGGGTGGCAGTTATGACTAGCTGGCGCGATGAAATCCTCAACGAGTTTACCCCCAAGGTCACACGGCTCACCCTTGTCGCCGACCCGGACGCTCTCCTGCTGGAGGAACGAATTCTTGAAAGCATTCGGGAGAGGGGCTTTGAGCTGATTACCTTTGAAGATCACGTCGCTTTCCGCTATGCTTATGAATCGAAGTTCCGTTCCCGTTGGGATCGGGGCAAACAGACAGACCTCGTTGTTATATTGCGGGCCCAAGCCAGCGATTTGGGCTCTTTGCCGTTTGACCTCTTGCAAGCCGGCCGCAGGCTCTCTTTTAGCCTTGGAGACATATTCCCTAATCTCAGCTACCCGGTTGTAACAGCCTTGGATCGGGGAGACCTTGATGCTTTATACGACGCCCAGAGAAGACACGCGCCTGGACAGCTCGGGGACAACGCCACGAAGGAGTTCGTTCTCCGGCACGTCTTCGAAATTGCGCCCGAGCTCATCAAGCAGCCTTCCGACCTGCTCCGGGTGCTGCTTCGGCGCCATTACCGCGGACAGCGCATACCGGGTGTTCTCGACGAACGCTTCATCCAACTTTTACGTCACAACAACACCTTTGATGACTGGCCGCTGGAAACTATCATCCCGGATCGGGAGGCTTTCTTTACGTTTCTCCAAGAGCGCTGGCCGGTCTTTCTCGACCGCATGGCAGGAAAAAAGGAAAGTGCTGTGCAAGAGGACAAAAAGCCGTACGGCTTAGCAATCGACGGTCCCCTCGATCTGCCCTTTGACCACCCAGACATTCGTGTTTACATGGACAATCTGTTCCTGGAGGGGCTTTTGCATTCCGTTTCCCACGAGCATGCGGATACGCTATCTCAAACCTGGGTGAGCATAGGTGTTCAAAGCAATGAAGCTGAAGACAGGCGCTGTCGCCTAACCAAGCTCATCGATAATCTTCAGTCCTCCATTCCAGCCGAAGATGCTAGACACGGGGAGTGGTTCCATTTTGCCCGTGGGTGGGCGGAACTCAAGAAAGTGATGAGTGATGAGGTATGGGTGATGAGCGATAGAGAGGTCCTTGCCGGATTCGAAGAACACGTAACCCCGCTAACGGAAATGGTCGATAAGCGGTTTTTGTCTTGGGTGGTAAAGCGGTACGCCGGATTGATCAACCTTCCGGCCACTCCGCCCGTGATGCTCCACCACATTCCACGCTTCCTCGCCCGCTCATTACTCAGTCCTCATTACTCATCACCACCAGCAAAGATCGCTCTGCTCGTGGTGGATGGGCTTTCACTTGACCAATGGATTGTTGTTCGAGAGACGCTGGCAGCACGGCGGCCCAATTTCCGCTTTCGTGAAAACGCCATATTTGCGTGGATTCCATCGCTCACTTCGGTGTCGCGTCAGGCTGCTTTCGCTGGTAAGCCTCCCATCTTTTTCCCGAACAGCATCCAGACTACCGATAAAGAACAGACCCTTTGGAAGCAGTTCTGGACAGATCAAGGGCTTTCACCAAGCGAGGTCGTTTACGCCAAGGGGTTAGGTGACGGTAGCCTGGAGCGCATCGAGGAACTAATCTCCCATCCCAAGGTAAGAATTGTCGGGCTGGTTATCGACAAAGTAGACAGAATTATGCATGGTATGGAACTGGGGACTGCCGGCATGTATAATCAAGTACGTCAGTGGGCACAGCAACCTTACCTGGCTGAGCTTTTGGATCTTCTGCTGGATCGAGGTTTCCATATTTTCTTGACATCCGACCACGGCAATATTGAAGCTGAAGGTTGTGGATGTCCTGCTGAAGGGGCGGTGGCTGATCTGCGTGGTGAGCGGGTTCGTATCTATTCCGATAAGCTTCTTCGGGAAAAGGTAAAGGAACGTTTTCCTGCAGCTTTAGAATGGGAACCGGTAGGCCTACCGGAGACCTTCCTTCCTCTTATTGCCCCGGCTCGGCAGGCATTTGTCCGCGAGGGAGAACGTATTGTCAGTCACGGCGGTATTTCCATTGAAGAAATTATCGTTCCTCTTATCCAGATCGAAAGGATGGACACATGAACAGCCGTACAAATCAAATCGGTTTTAGCCAGCGGGTTCGCATGGAGTGGCTTGAAATTACTGCAAACCTCGTCCTGGCAGGCAACGATAAGTCCGCCATCAATGAAGCATTGCAGGAACTCCTAAAGGACAAGGTGTCCATAGGTGGCGAGGCCGAGCGCGGTAACCGCGAGAAGATTATTACGATCCTGATGAAGGTTTGGCTCAATGTCCCGCACGAACTTGAGGCCCTACGAGTTGACGGCCTTGAACTGCTCAAGCGCGTTCCTCGCACAGACCGCATAGCGGTTCACTGGGGGATGGTCATGGCGGTCTATCCGTTTTGGGCGTCAGTAGCGAGCCACGTCGGTCGCTTCCTCAAACTTCAAGGTTCCGCAACCGCGGCACACGTTCAACGTCGTATACGGGAGCAGTACGGGGAGCGGGAGACGGTGTCCAGAGCGGCCCGCCGCGTGCTACGCTCTTTCATTGATTGGGGCGTGCTCAGCGAAAAAGGTACAAAAGGAGTTTACAGCCAGGGGCTGTCTGTGCCCATTGAGGATCCCCAAATTGCCTCGTGGTTGATTGAAGCATCTTTACATACTCGCTCCAACGGATGTGCGCCACTGAAAGATTTGGTGGAGAGTACGGGCCTGTTTCCATTTCGCATCAAGCACTTAGCCGCAGAGAGTCTGCTGGCAACGACTCCTCGCCTAGACCTCTTACGCCACGGCCTGGATGATGAAATGGTCCTGCTTCGCGCGAAAACAAACGGTTCATGAGTTAATGCGTAGCCATAAGGCCTATCAATCGTTGCAAGTCCATACATAGTAGATTTTATTTTGGGAAAGGCCGGTGGAGGCCGGTTTAAGCCCGGATTTCACGGAACTGGAAAACCTGGACTATAAGCTCCTGCTGGAAAGGGCCTGGAATGACTACCTGTTAAAGGTGCGATTGGGGGAACCCCAGCGGTTAAGCAGCCTGAAAGAGTTAGATATAACCCCCGGGGACTTAAAAGAGGCCTACCGGCAGCTGTGCCTTTATCCGGATGGGCGGATCTACTTGGATGCGCTGGGCGCTAGACGGCAACCTGATCCTGGCCCGCTCCCCCCAGGAACTGGAGGCGGGTCTTTGGCACCCCCTGGAACCCTTCTTGGTCAATCAGGGGTTTCTAGAAATCCTGGAATTTATTGCACCTGAAGGGGAGGGGTAAGAAGTCCCAGACAATCTATTCCCTGCTCAAACCCACGACACCCCTGCCCTGCTGGCAGCAGCAAAGAAAGCCATCCAAACAGCCCTTGATGGCATCAAAACCCCCTCCTACCAAACCGCCCAGGTCACTAGCCTGGTGAAGAGGGAAGGGGAGCCCCCCGCCAGAACCCAGACCGGCCGTAGCCTTAGCTGGGGCAATGTTATCCACCGGACCCTGGAAGCCATGGTCAAAAACCAAGGAAAACACCATCGTCGATGCCCATCACCTGCAGAAGCTCATCAATTACTACGTCCCCCAGGTGCAGACCTACGCCAGCTACTGGACCAAAATCAGCGGCATACCCGTGGCAGAAACCGGCCTGTTCTTTACCGATTGTCTGGAGTTCCATAACATAAGCCCACCCTGCGAAAATGTCTGTTAACCAAATGAACATATGTTCCCGACAGTCTTTGACGGGGTCTGTATGCTAAAGTAAGTCTATAAGGGTTGAGGAGGTTTCAATTATGGGTGGCCAAACTATTTCGAGCGGGGGTCTGGGTGGCGGATAACTTTCGTGATAATCTAATAATCGACCGCTATGACCCATGTTTTGCTAATATACGCGGGGCAAAAATAAACTACTTACGCAGTGAAAACAGCGAAGATTTTTTGACCTGGAATGTATTTCGTTCTTGGCCCAGCCACATCCACCCACCCCGGAAAGAGAATTAGGTTGCATCACGAAGCCATTGCTGGCCCGGAAGGCTGGCGATATATTGATGAGGAGCAAATTCAGATATTCTCTGCCGGTATAAAAAAAATTATGGGTGAAGTTAAAGCGGCAGGCCAGCAAGCAAAAGAAACGGCTGACTATTATATCTTGTAATTATAGAAGGGGCAAGTGCTATGTGCTTATTTGATGTGTATGCTTTTGCGGATTATAGTGGCAGCGAACGAGTTGCTGGTCAACAGAATGCCATTGCTTTGGCAGTATTGCCCCAGGAAATTAAAGTTGCCTGTCGCCAGTGGACAAGGGAGAAGCTACGGGATCAAGTGATACAGATCTTAATTGATTCGACCCTGAAAAACAAAAGAGTGTTTTTCGGATTTGATCATCAATATAGCTTTCCAATGGGGCTTTTTGAAGAACTAACAGGAGGGCATTGGGTTGCCTGGGATCAGGTACTACACCTACTAGGTGAAGGGGGTTATGGCCTTCCTCCTGTAGGAAATAGCCCTCGCAAATGGGCGGAAATGGCAAATGACCGCATCATAACTCGGTTAGGGGTAAGTAAAGGACCATTTTGGGGGCCGAATTTTTCTCAGGAACATGACCCGAGGTTTCCCTTCGGGAAGACAATTATTAAGGAACGCCGCTTGGTGGAAGAACGGCAAACAGACATGAAGCCAATTTTTAAAATTGGCGGTCCTGGTTCGGTAGGGCTCCAATCCATTGCCGGTATTCCTCATCTTTATTCCATAAAAGCTGAATGTAAACGCCTAGGCCTTCCCCTTTTCTGTTGGCCTTTTGATGGTTGGGATTGTCCTTCAGAAGGGCATATTTTGGTTGAAATTTACCCTAGATTAATGAATTTTGGACCCAAAAATGATGTTGCAGATGCCAAGGAAACTGCCAAGGCAATTTCTAGTTTGGATAAAAACAGGGAACTTGAGAGGCTTTTAAAACCTTCTCTAACGGAGGAGGAAAAACAACGTGCTCAGCTTGAAGGCTGGGTTATCGGGGTGAAATAATTTCCAATCGCCTATAACAAAACCTACATCGGGAACATTTGTTCCCGACTAAGCTTGACGGGGTAACTTTGATATACTTACCTAAGATTAGCAGGGGCTCCTTGGGGCTGTCTATTCAACTGGGTCTTGGCTTCAGAGGGGGATTGTGACCCCCGCTCGTGCTTAGATTCGACCAGTTCTTGGCTCCGGTTTACCGGAGCTTAGAACTGGTTAATCCCATAGGGGGCCAGTTAATGCAATGGCGTAGCCGCTCTTAAAATGAGCCAGGCCACAAATTATACATTAATTTAACGTGGTCTGAAAGCGAATTTCATGCTCGGCTTCATTGATTTTAATATTTTTCCTTTGCCGAGCATTTCCCACCGCTTTAAAGAAGCGGGGGTATTAGAGCGGGTAGCCATATGTGATAAAGATTATCGCAGATTCTGGTTATTTTTTTGTTGGGGGTCGAAATGGATGCCTAAGGTATTTAAGTCTTTGGAAGAAGCCTTAAAAAACTTTAAAAGGGAAGATTGCATGCCAGCGGTGGCAGCAGCGGAAAATGAACGGAATGCTATGTTGGAACGGTTTCCTCTAGACCTCTGGCCGCAAATGACTTTGGAGATGTATGCAATTGGGCAGCCCGGTTCCGAAAACACTTTCTGCCGGTGGCTGGAATTTAAGACTAAAAACCTTGGCGGCATTCGTGGGGGCTCTGCTAGGAAGCTAATTATATATAAACATAGGGATAAGCCCGGCTGGTACTTCCATCACTCTTTCAAAAACGAGCAGGAGGCCTGGGCGGCTGTCAAGGAGGCTTTTGTGCAGGCTTTCAAATTGGCCAAAGGTGGTCAGTTCAATAGAATAGACGACCTGGAAGCCTTGCATGGTGGCCCGGCCCTGCTCTTAAAAACACTTTGCCTCTACTTCCCGGAGGATTTTATTCCCATCTATACTAAAGCCCATATTCAGCACTTTTTGAACCTGCTCCAACCTGAAACAGAAGTACGGGAAACCGGAGTTGTCCGTCTGAACCGCATGCTGTTGGCTGAATTGAGACAAAGACCTGAGTTTAACGGATGGTCTGATATTGAGGTAATGCGGTTTCTTTATTATTGGGCAGACCCGCGTGCCAGGCGAATAGTGAAAATTGCCCCGGGGGAAAACGCCCAGTTTTGGCCGGATTGTCTTGCCAACGGTTACATTTGTGTAGGCTGGGATGAAATAGGAGACCTCCGGGAGTTTGAGAGCAAGGAGGCTTTTCGTCAGCGGTTCATCGAAGTCTATTCCAGTGACTATAATCACCATAAACCCACTATCACCAAAAAGGTTAATGAATTATGGACTCTAATGGAACTGGAACCGGGAGATTTGGTGGTAGCCAATCAAGGGACTGGCAAGGTTTTGGCTATCGGAGAAGTAGTTGAGCCTTATGAATGGCTGCAGGAACGGGAGAAGTATGCTCATGTTGTGCATGTCAGGTGGGACACCTCTTATGAACAAGATATCGAGAGCCAGAAGAATTGGGCTTTTCTCACGATTGCCCCTGTTTCCTATTCTTTATATGAGCGTATTATTAGAAAAACACAGAAAGAAAAAGAAGATGAGGGTGTTCCGCCTGCTCCTGATCCCCTGTGGCTAGAGATAGCCCAAGCACTGGAGCGGAAAGGGCAGGTAATTCTGTATGGCCCGCCGGGGACAGGTAAGACTTACCATGCCAGGCGGTTTGCCTTGTGGTGGCTGCTAACCCATCAAGGAGATCCTAACCCGCTGGCAGCTTTGGCCAACAGCCATAGCTTTGAAGCGGCTGAACGCCGTTTGTCTACTGTTCAGTTGGGGGGCAGAGTTTGGTGGGTTGTCGCCAATTCAAAAGAATGGAACTGGGAACAATTATTTAAAAAAGGTTCCGAAAGGTTTCGTTACGGTCGCCTTAAACGAAATTACAGTTTAATCCAACCTGGAGATTTGGTCATCGGTTATCAGGCTGCACCGGAAAAAAGAATAATGGCCCTGGCTAAGATATCCAAGGGCCTGGATTTCAGCGATGCCGAGAACCCCTATATTGAGCTTAAGCCGGTTACCCGCATTAAGGATGGCCTAAGCTATGAGGATTTGTTAAAGGATCCGATTCTTTCACTGGCAGAACCCATGGCGTTTCGGAACCAAGGGACCCTCTTTGGCTTGACCCCCGAACAGTCAGGTCACCTGATGGCCCGCCTGGCTGAGCGGAATCCGGAAATCGCGGATCATCTTGAAACAGAGGAAAGCATCGGGCAGTTAACCCGGTTAACTTTCCATCCTTCCTATAGCTATGAAGACTTCATCGAAGGATTCCGCCCTGTGGATACAGGAAGCGGCAGCCTGGTCCTAAAACTGGAGGACGGTGTGTATAAGCGGATATGCCGGGAGGCATTAGCAAACCCCAGGAAGAAATTCCTGGTACTTATAGACGAGATAAACCGGGCCAACATTGCCAAGGTCTTTGGCGAAATGGTAACGTTATTGGAAAAGGACAAGCGGGGTTTAATCATCACCCTTCCTCAGAGTAAACAAAGTTTTACCATTCCGCCAAATGTATACCTTTTGGGGACCATGAACACTGCCGACCGGAGTATTAAACTGCTGGATGCTGCTATTCGCCGGCGTTTTGCCTTTCTTGAATTAATGCCTGACCTAACTCTTTTGCGGGGTGCCAGGGTAGGGAGTTTGCCGCTTGATGATTTCTTGCAGGAATTGAATCGTAGAATTAGCAAGAGGGAGGGCCGGGAGAAGCAAATTGGCCATTCCTTCTTATTAGAAAACGGGGAGCCGGTCAGTGACCCGGAATCCCTGGCGAGATGTTTCCGTCAGGAAATTCTTCCCCTATTACAGGAATACTGTTATGACGATTATTCTGCCTTAGGCGAGTACTTGGGCGGCAAGCTTATCAACGGAGAAGCCCAGACAATAGACCTCGAGGTAATAACCCAGCCGGAATTGCTGTTAGAAGCGCTGGAAGAAGAGTTTATCCGCTCCGGTGATCTGAATGAGTAAACTATTGCCGGAATTAAATTGTTATAAAGTGCCGGAGTGGGGCTCGATATTAGTTAAGGATGCTTTCCTTACCCCAAGAGACCGGGTGCTTGTTGACAAATTGGCTTCGGGTGCAGGGAACCGTTTATTGGTGGAAGATTTGCGATCCGGTATCAGAATATCCGCCAGTTCCTGGGTAGGAGTAGTTCGCTTTCAGGAATTTGAGGTTAGCATTGTTCCTAAATTGGCCGGCGAGAATTTAGGTCTGATTCAGATGCTAGACTATATTAATGACCTTGGCCTGCTAAGGCGGACATCCGGTTCCAGAACCATGAGTATTCAAGGATATAACTTGTTTGACCTGTTGGCGTTATTGTTTGCCGAGGCAGTTGAGAGATTGGTTGCGGGCGGACTGCTGTCGGACTACGTGTCCCAGGAAGGAGACCTGCCGGCAGTCAGAGGCAGGATTCTGGCTGATCGGCAAATCCTGCATCGTTTTGGTAGGGTAGACCGGGTGGAATGCCGCTATGATGAACGAAAAACCGACATTCTGGAAAATCAGATAATTGCCTGTGCCTTGTCAGTGGCGCTACGCCATGTGGGAAATGAACCCGTGTGGTTAAAGCTGCGCCGGTTAAAGTTAGTTTTTGACAGTATTTGCAGTATTGCACACTTGGATTTAAACCTGGCACAGCAATCGATAGTATACCACCGGCTAAATGATATTTACCGGGAGAGCCACGAGTTGGCATGGTTGCTGTTTGAAGCCCTGGGGATAAAAGATGTATTTCATTCCGGTGAAACCAGGTGTTTTGCTTTTCTTTTAGATATGAATTACCTTTTTGAAAGGTTTGTCCTTCAATGGGTGAGGGATCTCTTAAAAGGAAAACCAGTAAGAATTACACCTCAAGCTCGTCACCGTTCAATTATCTGGAATGTTAGCACTGGGCGGGATTATGCTGCCGTAGTCCCGGATTTAATGTTGAAAACCCAGGAACCTCCTGCTAAAAAACTAGCTGTTGATGCTAAATATAAAAAATATGACGACCGGAAGTTTAGTTCAGGGGATATTTTCCAGCTGTTTTTGTATGCTTATGCCTTTCAAAAAGAGAGGGGCGGTGTTCTTCCAGCCTCTCTGTTAATCTATCCCTCTTCTGACCCAGATAAGGTGCCAGAAGAACTGCAAATAAAAAATATTTCCGGGGTTGCCGGTGCACGAATCAACATCCTTGGCCTCCATATTCCAACAGCGCTGCAAGAAGCCAAGACAAAAAGCTTCGGGCAGAAGGCTAGTATTATTGGGGATTTGCTTAAACTTGGAAAAAGAGCGGCTTATGAAAACAGCTTTTGATAATCAAGTTATGCAGAAAATACTGCCCAAGCTTAATGGTAATGCTGCCAAGCTGGAGGAACCTTTAAAAAAAATGCTGGAGTTATTGGACCAGGACTATCCCAAATCAGCAGGAAAAATATCCAGGATGCTCAGAGCCCTGGAAGGGCAGGGTTTTACCAGCTTTATTGAGTAGGCAGGGGTTGATATGTGGCAAAAACAACTGTTAAATCCGGAGGCTGCGCTAGACAATTGCATTCGTCTTTGGGAAAACCAAAGCTACTATTTGGAAGTGGACGAAGAGGATAGAAGCCTTTTTGATTGTTTTCCCTTTGCCTGCCGGTTGGGGAACACCCACACCTATGAGCTGAATTTTGACAACTGCTTGGGACATTTTAGTCTGGGCAAGTAGCAGATCAGCGTTGTTTCTAAAAAAATATCTCTTGCTCAATTTAACACTATGCTGGAAGAGATCTGCCGCTATCTGGCCAACCTTCCTTTTGCCCATAAGGGAGGGAAGGCTGGTTTTCTCCGTCAGAAAGCGTTGGGGCCGGCGGTATTATACCAAACCTTTATGTATTTATATTGTCTTTTAGAGGGCAGGCAGCTTCAAGGCGCCATTAACCGCATTCTTGCTGATCCATATTAAGTTTGAGAAAGAAACCTTGTGGGTGCAGGTCGAGCAGGCCAGAGGGGTAACACTTAATACGTTGAAGGCCATAGTAAAGAATCCAAGCCAGTTAGTGGCATTATCAGAAGGAAATATATTAGCCAACACAATTACGGCAGGCCGGCTCCACGGAAGTTTCCCCGAAAGGGTATCCTTGGGTAAATACAGACCTAATATTAATAACCCGGAAAACCAGTTTATTAAACTCTTTATATGCTGTTGTGTTAACGTTGTAGGCAAGGTTTTGGCTCTGTTTCCAGAAGAGCCTCTGGCTGAAAAAGCTGCCTGGGCAGAAAAGGAGCTGAATAAGCTCTTAGCTCATGGTTTTTTTAGAGAGATTGAAATCCCTGGCCGGATACCTTTTTCCTCTCTTGTGTTGCAAAAGCGGATAGCTTACAAAGATATTTTTACTTTCTATAACCGGCTGTCTGTGCTAAGTGAGATTTCCCGCAGCGAAGACTTCCGCTGGATGAGTTTCCCGGTCTCAAGAAGAAGCTGTGGGGCGGGCACCTCTGGAACCCATCGTACTTTGTGGCCAGCGTCGGTGAAAACACCGAAGAAGCAGTCAAAAAGTACATTGAGTCGCAAAAAGAAGGTGGGGAAATTGGCTGAATCAATAAATAAGGCGTTCAAGGTACGTTTGTACCCCACTCCGGGGCAGCAGGTACAGATTAACAAGACCATCGGCTGCGCCAGGTGGGTGTACAACCACTTTTTAGAATGGCACATTGAGGCATACAAAGCCGAAAAGCGTTATTTGAGTTATACCGAGTGCTCGGCAATGCTCACCCAGATCAAGGCTGCACCTGGCACCGAATGGCTTGCGGAAGTAGACAAATTTGCCTTACAGAACAGCCTCAAAGACCTGGACGCCGCATACACGAATTTTTTTGAAGGGCGGGCCGGGTATCCCAGGTTCAAGAGCAAGCGTGGGCCGAAACAGTCTTACCAGACCAACCTCACAAACGATAATATCCGCATTGACAAGGCGCGTCACAGGCTCAAACTGCCGAAAGTCGGATGGGTCGAGTACGCCGCAGACGGCCGAGACATACCCGACAGCATCGTAAACGTGACGGTCAGCAAGGCACCTTCCGGCAAATATTTCGCTTCGATATTGTGCGAGGCAGCCAAAGAACAGTTGCCGGCAGGAGATCAAGAAGTTGGCATCGACATGGGCCTGAAGAAGTTTGCCATACTTTCGACCGGCGAGGTGGTTGAGAATCCGAAATATTATGTTAAGGCGCAAAAGAAATTGGCCAGGCTGCAACGTGCCCACTCTAAAAAGAAGAAAGGTTCAAAAAATCGCGAGAAAGCGCGGTTAAAAGTAGCCCGGCAACACGAAAAAGTGGCGAACCAGCGCAGGGATTTTCAGCACAAGTTCTCCAAGAGACTGGTGGTCGAGAACCAAGTCATCAGCATGGAGGACTTGCGGATAAAGAACATGGTCAAAAACCACAAGCTGGCGAAAGCCATATCCGATGCTGGTTGGGGCGAATTTCAGCGCATGGTGGAGTACAAATCCGCCTGGTATGACAGGGTGTTCGTCAAAGTTGATCCCTTCTACCCGTCATCTAAGCTATGTGAAAAATGCGGGACGAAGAGCGCCATGCTGACCCTTTCGGATCGTGAGTGGCAATGCCCGGAATGCGGAGCGATCCATGACCGGGACTTAAACGCAGCAAAAAACATTTTAGCCGAAGGGAA
>JBFLXH010000017.1:0-51501 GCA_040757295.1 Bacillota bacterium
GCACCCTTCTTTCCTTGGTATTATGGGGTTTTGCTCACTTCTATTTTACCAGATTGAAGGGTGTTTTTGTTGTTGAATCTCAGATATAGCAAGGGTTTGAGGGCGTTTTTTTGGTGCGAAAGTTGAGTTATCATTTTCGCCCAGGTGTAGTGAACCCCGTTGTCAAGACATTTTTTCAAAAATTTAAGCTATGCTGCACCTCCATGTAATTGTAATTTTTTAACAACCACCGCATGCTGAAATTGTACCAGCTCCGGCCACATCAATGTCAAGGTTTCGCTTTGCCGACTGTAAAAGTCTCAACACCCCATTGCTTTTATCCTGAAACTTCTCTATAATTTTCATTGGAGCTGTTACCTCGCTTGGCTTTAGTATCTGAAGATACTGGATAGTATAGCATTAGTTTATACCAATCTGCCTCTTTCATTGTAGCCGTTACCTTGCTAGAAGGCAACCTTTTCCATTTATTTTTAGGCATGCGAAAGCCATCGCGAAGCGATTTCGTTCTTCTCTCGACAACATCATTTTCCTTGCCGTCTCCCTGTTCATTCCCGTCAACTCTGCTGTTCCTGCTTGATAAGCCGGGATACTGTGAAAGTTCATCTATAAGTTTTTTTCTTATTTCAATATGCTCGTGTTTTCTCAAATCTTGTGGATTTATCCCTCTATTTTCACAGAATAGCTTTATATGCTCCTTAATCTCTTCCTCGTTTACTGCACCTTCAGGTTCGGTTATGTTAATGAGCATCTGCGGAAATTATGGGATAACGGCCATTAGAGGTAAACTTGCCGGCATTGTTGCACTGAACGCCAGTGATATGATGCTGACTCATTTTGCGGTTACCAGGGGCTATGGCCGGGAATTAAACCCGCTGTTGCCCCCGTTTATTGATCTGTTCCACCGGCCAACACACCTCTCTCGCCCACAGAATCACTTACTGCAGTCCGCAATCAGGAGTATAACAGTTATTATCAATAAAAGAGCACTTCTCCTTGCAGGAAGGGCATTGTTCCGGAGGGACCTCTGCCTCTAGCTGGTAGCCGCAGTTTTGGCATTTCCACTTATTCATTATCCTAGGCCTCCTTTTTTCAAAATAATTGGCTTTTTCCTTGTAAATCATTTCGACAAAGATGGTTTTTGTCCTGTTTAGGGAGATTAAAGATGGTTGTTTAATGTGAAAGAAAAAAGGCTTCCGGGCTTCCCCGAAAGCCTTTATTAATCATTCCACTGCCTCAAACTGATCCTGGCCTACCCCGCAAACCGGGCAAACCCAATTCTCTGGCAGGTCCTCAAAGGCGGTCCCTGCCGGGATGTCAGCTTCCATGTCCCCCTCTTCGGGATTGTAGATATAACCGCAGACCAGGCATTCCCACTTATCCACCGCGATTCCTCCTTTGGTTTTTTTAGTCCATTATGGTAAGATACTACTTAGACAAGTATTACCATTTTCCTGCCCAATAATAATACAGTTAAACAGGAGGGAACAAAAAAATACTGGTAACAATAAATAGACGGGCTGCAGGGAAAGGAAGGAGAATGAAAAGTGTCAGCTGTACAGATTTTAGATCAAATTTTTTGGGTTGGGGCCGTAGACTGGAACATCCGTTATTTTCACGGTCCTGCTTATTCCATCCACCGGGGGACCACCTATAACAGCTATTTGATAGTGGATGAGAAGGTGGCCCTGGTTGATACTGTCTATGGTCCCTTTACCTCCGAACTGGTGGACAATATTAAGGAAATAATCCCTCTGGAAAAAATTGACTATGTGGTGGTAAACCATATCGAAAGTGACCACTCTGGCGCTTTTCCGGAAATCATGAAACTGGTTCCTAAAGCTAAGGTGCTCTGTACCCAAAAGGCCATGGAGGGTTTGAAAAAGCATTTCCATGGAGATTGGGACTTTCAGGTGGTTAAGACAAAGGATTCCGTAAGCCTAGGCAGGCGCAGCCTTACCTTTATCGAAGCGCCCATGCTCCACTGGCCGGACAGCATGTTTACCTATGTCAAGGAAGAAGCCCTGCTCCTTCCTAATGATGCCTTTGGCCAGCATATCGCTACTTCCCATCGCTTCGATGACGAGGTAAATATCAATCATGTGATGGATGAGGCAGCCAAGTATTATGCCAATATCCTCTGGCCTTTTAGCCGCCTGGTAGCCAGGAAAATTGATGAGATTGTGGCTATGGGCCTGGAGATCAAGATGATTGCCCCCAGCCACGGGATTATCTGGCGGGGGGACCCCATGCGCATCGTCAACGCCTATGCCGGGTGGGCCAAGGGTGAAACCCGCAAAAAAGCCGTCATTGTATATGATACCATGTGGGAAAGTACCGAGAAAATGGCCAAGGCTATCCTGCAGGGATTGGTCAGTCAAGGGATTGAAACCAAGCTGTTCAAAATGTCGGTATCTGACCGTAATGACATTATCAGCGAGATGCTGGACGCCAAAGCGGTTGTGGTGGGTTCCCCTACCATCAACAATGATATGCTGCCGGTAATGGCGCCTTTATTGGACGACTTGATCGGCTTAAAACCTCTGAACAAGATGGGGATGGCCTTTGGTTCCTATGGTTGGAAGGGCGGAGCCGTTGACACCATCAAAAAACGCCTGCATGAAGCCGGTATCCAGTTGGTGGAACAGGTGCCTGTAGTCAAGTGGGTGCCAACGGAAGCCGAGCTCCAAGAGTGCTACCGTGCAGGCCAGGCATTAGCTGGCCAGATTTAGTCCAGGCCAAATAGTTTTTGGAAAACCCGCCAAAAAACCCGGCGGGTTCCTTTTTTGATGATAAAGGAAATTGCACGGCATCCCGTTATCACAGATGGCTACCCGCTCTAACCCTTTGCTTCTCCAAGCGGCGGGATATGCTCGGCGAGGAATAAAATTTGATTACAGTCAATGAAGCCGAGCATGAAATTCGCTTTGAGGCCACATTTAATCAAGGAATAATTGGTGGCCTCGCTCATTTTAAGAGCGGCTACGCCACTGTATTAACTGGCCCCCTATGGGATTAACCAGTTCTAAGCTCCGGTAAACCGGAGCCAAGAACTGGTCGAATCTAAGCACGAGCGGGAAAAGCTTTCCCCCCACTGAGACCAAGACCCAGTTGAATTGTCCCCTCAGCCCTTGGCACAGTGCTTGGCATGGGCTTCGGTGAACAGCCGGGCATGAAGTTCCTCGTCTTTAATAATCCTGGCCAGGTTCGCCTGGACAAAACAGTCATTAATCTCGTAAATCCGTTTTTGGTACTGGGCAATGGCTTTGTATTCAGCCTGGATGTCAGCCCGCAGCTGGGCGCAGGGATCGCTGGTCAGGTAGGCCACATAATAGCCGCACCAGTACACACCATGACTGTCATGGTATACCGGATGGCCGCCGAGCAGGAAGATCAGTTTAGCCAGGATTTCCATATGTCGCATCTCTACAATGCTGATGGCTTCTTCCAGCTCAGCCACCTCGTGCCATTGCGGCCTGGTATTCATGTCGAAGTAGTGGTAAAGGTACTGGTTGATTGCCGTAAACTCACTCACCGAACCGGCATAGTCCTCCATCAAAAGCTGGGCATAGTACGGGTTGGGTTTTTCCACCCTGATTTCCGGGTAGGGTTCATCTACTTCCGGCAGCTTGGTGGGGCCGTGGGGTTGATAACCCCCTTTTTTGTTTTCCTCCGGCAGGGGGACAATGATAATCTGGCCAGGGTAAATCAAGTTTGGATTGGTTATTTGGGGGTTGGCCATAATCAGCTGGTTTAAATCGATGCCGTATTTTTGTGCAATGCTCCACATGGTGTCTCCTGGCTGGACAACATACCGCATCCTGTTTCCCTCCTTAAAGGTGGGTTTATTCTGTTAATTATTACTAGCGACGTTTTTGAAATATGCCAGGACAAGCACGAATATTCTCGATTCACCTGAAAAAATCAAGTTGATAGAAATATCTTCCTATGATAAATTTAACATGGATGGTTCAAACCGACTGGCCAGTCGGTGGGGATGGGTGTCTTGTCGAAATTTACGAAAAAGTAGAATTTGCCGCAATTTACCCGGGAATGGAACAAAAGGGGGAATGGGGCCAAGCCGGGGGTTCTTCAAGAATAATTAGGAGGTGCGGTGTTTGCAAAAGTTTCGGAGCTATTTAATTGATGGGTTATTGGTATGCTTATCTTTATTCGTGCTGTATACCGCAGTTGTCGGCCCTCTGGTGGCCATGCGCCAACGGGCAGTGGTTTACATGGTCAGCCTTTTCTTGATTTTTCTTACTGTCCCGTTTCGTAAAGGAGGCAAAACCAACTGGTTCGATACTATATTAGCCGTAGTAGGAATGGGATCAGGGCTTTATGTGCTGGTTTTCTTTAATTCCCTGGTCAACCGGATGGGCGCCCCAAACCAGGTAGACCTAGTGTTAGGGGGCCTGGCTATTCTCCTGACCCTTGAGGCAACAAGGCGTTCTATCGGCTGGCCCTTGCCCACCGTTACTTCCCTTTTTATATTATATGCCCTCCTGGGACACAAGCTGCCCGGGACCTTTGGCCACCGGGGATATGACGTTGATCGGATTATTAACCAGATGTACCTTACTACTGAAGGTATTTTTGGCGTGCCCCTGGGTGTGATGACTTCAATTGTGTTCTTATTTGTGCTTTTTGGCGCTTTCTTAAGCAGGAGCGGCGGCGGGAACTTCTTTATTAACCTGGCTGTCTCCTTGGCCGGAAAGGCAAAAGGCGGACCTGCCAAGATAGCGGTTTTTGCCAGTGGTTTTCTGGGTACCATTTCCGGCAGTTCCATCGCCAATGTGGTAACTACCGGCAGTTTCACCATTCCCCTGATGAAGCGAGTAGGATACAGGCCGGAATTTGCCGGAGCTGTTGAGGCTGCAGCTTCCACCGGGGGGCAGATCATGCCGCCGATTATGGGAGCGGCAGCCTTCATTATGGCCGAGTTTACCGGTATCCCCTATATAGCCATTATTGCGGCTGCTCTTATCCCTGGCATCCTCTACTATTTCAGCTTATACATGAATGTTCACCTGGAAGCCTGTAAGCAGGGTTTGCGGGGCATGGAAGCCCAAGAAGTTCCCCGCTTGAAACAGGTTTTGAAAGAAGGCTGGCATTATTTCATCCCCCTGGCTGCCATTATTGGAACCTTAATTTACGGGTACAGCCCCAACCGGGCCGCTTACACGGCCATCGCCCTCTTGATTATGGTGAGCATGTTCAGGGCTTCCACCCGGATGAAGATTAAAGATATCATCGATTCCTTGAAAGAAGGATCCGACACGGCGGTCTCCATTGTCTCCGCCACCGCCTGTGCAGGGATTATTGTAGGCATTGTCAACATGACCGGTCTGGCCTTGAAGTTCTCTACAGTGGTAACTCAACTTGCCGCCGGGTTGGTTTTGCCGGCCTTGCTCTTGACCATGGTAGCTTCCATAGTCCTGGGGATGTCCCTCCCCACAACCGCTAACTACATAGTGCAGGCTGCCATTACAGCTCCGGTTTTAATTAAACTGGGTGTACCGGTAATGACAGCCCACCTGTTTGTCCTCTACTTCGGAGTTTTTGCGGATATCACCCCGCCGGTAGCCTTGGCGGCTTATGCGGCGTCCGGCATTTCCAGGGGTGATCCCATGAAAACCGGTCTACTGGCCTCCCGCAGCGTGGTTATCGGCTTTCTAATTCCATTCCTGTTTGTCTATTTCCCGGCCTTGCTGGGCAATGCCCCTGCGAGAGAGGTGGCTGCGGCTGTGATCACTGCAGTCATGGCTGTAGTAGCTTTATCCGCTGGGTTGGTCGGGTTCCTGCAGCGGGAATGCCTCTGGTGGGAGCGCCTGGTATTATTGGCAGCCGGTGGCATGCTCCTGGTGCCGGAACATCTGAGTGACACCATTGGCGGGATTATTTTAATCCTGGTATACCTCTGGCAAAGGTTTAAACCATTGGGCAGTGAGGTTTTCAGCAGGAGCGCCAGCTAGGTGAACCCTTTTCTTTTGCTGCTAGGTTTAAAAGATAAACCTGGAGGTGATGATTATCGATTTAGAGACTTACTGAATCAGATAGTAAATAAACCATTAGCCCAAAATTGAGGAGGTCTGGAAAATGAGAGGATTAAGAGGCAAAAAACTAATACTAGCCATGGTAGTGTTGCTTATGGTTGCTTTAGTTGCGGGCTGCGGGGGCAGTAAACCAGCGGAAGCTCCCAAACAAGAAGCCCCGAAACAGGAAGCCCCGAAGGTGGTTAACATTTCCATTGCAACCGGCGCTACCAGCGGTACATATTATCCCCTGGGAAGCGGCATCGCCAATGCGTTAAATGCTGCGGGTATCGGAGTTAATGCTACTGCCGAATCAACCGGCGGTTCTGTAGAAAACTGCCGCTTAATGGGCCAGAAAAAAGCGGAAATCGGCTTCAGCGAGTCAGGGATTGCTGCTTGGGCCTATAATGGCGAGCAAATGTTCAACAGTAAGATTGAAAACCTGCGCGGCTTGATCGCTCTCTATCCCAATACCATGCAAACGGTAGTAAAGGAAAGCTCCGGCATAAAGAGCTACGCCGACTTGAAAGGTAAGCGGGTTGGCGTGGGTATCCAGGGTAGTTCCAGCCCGTTGAACATGGCCTTTGTGATCGAGCAGTATGGCTTGACTTTAAATGATATCAAGCCGGAATACCTGAGTTTTGGGGAAGCAATGCAGTTATTGAAAGACGACCGGTTGGATGCAGTGATGGTTGATTCCGGCGCTCCCAACTCGGCCATCATCGATATTGCCACCCAGCATAAGATCCGCATCCTGCCCATAGAAAAAGAAAAGATTGCTGCCATTAAGCAAAAGTACGGCTTTTTCTCTGACCCGGTGGTTATTCCGGCCGGTACCTATAAGGGTGTCGATGTCGATATCACAACTACCGGCTCCAAGGTGATGATTGCCGTTAGGGCTGACTTGCCGGAAGACCTGGTGTATAACATTACCAAGACCCTGTTTGAAAAGAGAGATGATATTATCAAAGCTCACCCGCGGGGCGCCAGCATTCAACTGGAGACAGCTCTGGACAGCATCGCGGTGCCCATGCATCCGGGGGCATTAAAGTACTACAAGGAAAAAGGCGTAGCTAAGTAAAGTATGAGCCAGGGACCGGTAAAAATGCCGGTCCCTTTAAATTATTAAACAAAAGTTACTATTCAGACCCTCACGCCGCTTATCGCGGCACCATCAGAGGGATGAAAAAATATGACAAGCTATTTTCAGGGCAGTAGTCAGAATTCAGAATACTTCGAGTGATAAACCGTTCTTTCGTTCTGTCTTCTGACTCCTGTTATAATGAGCAAGGCCACTAATTATTCATTGATTTGCCGTGGCCTCAAAGCGAATTTCATACTCGGCTTCATTATGATAATGCAATTTTACCCTTGCCGAGTATATTTTCGCCGGTTCTCTCATTCTGACTCCTGACTCCTGAATAGTTACAAACAAAATATAAAAATGTGTTTATTTTACACTGACGGTTGAATTTTTGTAAGGGTGAAGGGTTTTTTATAACACATAGGAAATTATGCTCGTTAAAAAATGTGGATAAGTCATAATTTCCGTAATGTGTTTCAACAAAATCAACCATAATTAAAGAACTTTGAAAAGAAGATTATGTTCCAGTTCCCCTGAATTATTCCTGACCCAACAGGTATGCCCAAGGCTGATAAAATTTTATTCGTATGATTGCTCCCCATCCTGCAAATGCTACAAACAGGTTAAAGGAAAGGGGGGAAAAAAAATGGCAGCTGGACAAAGAACAAATCAAATCTTGGTTCCTCAGGCTAGGGCTGGTTTAGATCAACTGAAATATGAAATTGCCGCTCAAATTGGACTTCCCAACTACCAGGGCTATCTGGGAGATGTTCCGTCTAAGTTGAACGGCGCCGTTGGTGGAAACATGGTTCGTAAAATGATCGAAGCATATGAAGCTGGCTTAGCTGGCCGGCATTAACCCGAATTATCACAGATGGCTACCCGCTCTAATACCTCCGCTGCTCCCAGCGGCGGCATAAGAAGCGGCTACGCCACTGCACTAACTGGCTCTAAGCTTCAGCGGGGAAAAATCCCTGCTGAAGCCAAGACCCAGTTGAGCCTCGGCTCTTTAGCCGGGGATAAAACTTTTATACCTAGTTAATAGTCTCTGACAACAATAGGATTTAACGCTTTTACATATTTTATACCTCCATTGTTTAGACTAATACCACTCTGAGGAGGAAAGATATGGCAAAACAAACTGTTGATAACCTAAAAGCGGCTTATGCAGGAGAAACTCAACGGTATCAACGGGACCCCGGGCTTGGCCCAGAGGTCCCGTTTTCCTTAAACAAAGCTGTTTAAAAAGGAAATTAACAGAAATTGTCGAAGGAAAATTCAGGTTTCCAAATCAGCAATATGATGGGCAAAGGTCCGAAAACATGTTAGGATATATTTTATGGAAGTAGAAGATAGGAGGAAGCAAATGAAAGAACAGCGGTTTTTACGGGCTTGCCGGGGAGAAGAGGTTGACTGCACACCGGTATGGCTGATGCGCCAGGCCGGGAGGTACATGGAAGAATACATGGCCATCAGGCGCAAACATTCTTTTCTTACTATGTGCAAGACCCCGGAACTGGCAGCAGAGGTTACCCTGCAGCCCATTAACCGCCTGGGGGTAGACGCGGCGATCCTGTTTGCCGATATCCTTCTGCCCCTGGAGGGAATGGGCATAGAATTGGAGTTTGCTCAGAATGAAGGGCCGGTCATCCACAACCCTGTAAGAACTGAAGCTGATGTGGACAGGTTAAAGATAATAGAGCCGGAGGAAGCCGTCCCCTATGTGCTGGAGGCGGTCAGGATGGTACGGCAGGAACTGGCCGGCCGGATACCCCTGATCGGTTTTTCCGGGGCTCCTTTTACCCTGGCTAGTTATATAATTGAAGGCGGCGGCTCAAAGGCCTACCTGGACTGCAAAAAGCTGATGTGGCAGAACCCCCGGGCATGGCACCGCTTAATGGAAAAACTGGCTCAGGTAGTGGTGGCCTATCTAAAGGCTCAGGTGGCGGCTGGCGCCCAAGCCTTACAGGTTTTTGACTCCTGGGTGGGTACTCTCTCGCCCAAGGACTATCAGGAGTATGTCCTGCCCCATTCCCGGTTTGTAATGGAAAGCCTGAAAGAAACAGGGGTACCTGTTATTCACTTCGCTCATAATGGCTCTACCCTGCTGGAATTGGTGCGCGCGGCAGGGGGAGATGTAATCGGCCTCGACTGGCGGATTGATCTGGCAGAGGCTCGCCGCCGCCTGGGGTCAGAGGTGCCGGTACAGGGCAATTTGGACCCGGCGGCATTGCTGGCCCCCCCCGAAGTGATCCGGCAAAAGGTTAAGGAAATACTGGAGGCCAATCAGGGCCGGCCTGGTCATATTTTTAATCTGGGCCACGGTATTCACAAGGAAACCCCTGTGGAGCATGTGCAGGTAATGGTAGAGGCTGTCCGCCAGTTTGGCTGCCGGTCAAAAAAACAGTACTAATAAACGAAGAGACTGGAGAATGGTTGTGGAAAGGAATCAGGAAACCAAAGGAGTATTACTGCTGGGCTTCGGGGGGCCAGGTGGCCCGGAGGAAGTGAAGCCTTTTATGGCAAAGCTGATGGGTGGACGCACCCCGGGGCCGGACCTGGTAGCCAGAGTCTGGTCCCGTTACCAGGCTATTGGGGGAAGCTCGCCTCTCCTGGAAATAACCCTGGCCCAAGCCGCCGCCTTGGAAAAAAACCTAGAGGCTGAAAAAAATCAGGCCAATGATCAATGGAAGGTTTATGTGGGGATGGGTTACTGGCGCCCATGGATTCGGGATGCGGTAGCCCGGATGAAAAAAGACGGAATTAAAAAAGGAGTGGCCATCAGCCTGGCGCCCTTCTATTCCAGGGTTAGCACCGGGGCTTATGTGCGGGAATTGGACTTAGCATTGCAGGAATTCCAAAGCCCGGAAATTAAGCTTTGCCGGCAATGGCACCTCAACCCTCTGTATATTAAAGCCTTGGCCAACCGGGTTAAGGAATCCTTGAGGGGAATCTCCCCCCAAGTGGCGCGGGAGATCCCGGTGGTGTTTACCGCCCACAGCCTGCCTCTAAACCATATTGGAGCGGGAGACCCCTATGTAAAACAAGCCCGGGAGACGATGACAGCAGTTTCCCGCCAGCTGGACAGTCAACCTGCCTATTTGGCCTTCCAGAGCAAAGGCGGCAGCTCGGGCCCTTGGTTGGAACCGGAGGTTCAATCGGTCCTTCTTGATTTATCCCGGGAAGGTTACCGGCTGGTAGTTGTACTTCCTTTTGGGTTTGTTTCTGATCATGTAGAGACCCTTTATGACCTGGACATTGAGCTGAAACAATATGCCCAGTCCCTCGGTCTGGAGCTGGTCCGGGCGCCAGCCTTAAACGATGCCCCTGAATTCATTTCGGCATTAGCTGAGATTGCCAGAGAAGATTATAATTTGTTTTTTGCTGCAGGTGGTAACGATGAATAAAGAAGCTGTAATCGTTGGCGGAGGAATAACAGGCCTGGCGGCGGCCCTTGCCCTGCAAGGCAAAGCAGATTATGTACTGTTAGAAAAAGACCGGCGCTTAGGCGGAAAAATTCTAACCGAGGAGGCAGAAGGATTTCTCATTGAAGGAGGCCCGGACTGTTTCCTGTCGGAGAAACCCTGGGTGGCCCAACTGGCTGCCTCTTTGGGGATCAGTCACCGGCTTTTGGGGACCAAGGAAGAGAACAAGGGCACTTTTGTTTTATCTAAAGGTAAGCTGCACCGTTTACCGGAGGGCTTGATGCTTTTGGTGCCGACCCAAATCTGGCCTTTCGTTACCAGCCCCTTGATATCCTGGCCTGGGAAGCTCAGGATGGCTCTAGACCTCTTGATACCCCCCAAAAGAGGAGCCGGGGATGAAAGCCTGGCCAGCTTTGTGCGCCGCCGTTTGGGCCAGGAAGCCCTGGATAAAATCGCCGGACCATTGATCGGCGGCATCCATGCCGGGGACCCGGCAACAATGAGCCTGAAGGCCAGTTTCCCCCGCTTTTTGCAGATGGAACAAAACTACGGCAGCATTACCAAGGCCATGCTGGCTGCCCGCAAGCGCAAGCCTGTTCCCCAGCCGGCCCAGGTTTCAGGAGTAGCAAAAACCTATTTTATGAGCTTTAAACAGGGTTTGGGGGAATTGACCGCCGCTGTAATAGAGCGGCTGGATCAGGACCGGTTGAAAACCGGCGCTGCTGTTAAGACAATTACCGCCGCGCAGGGAGAGGGTAAATGGGAATACATTGTAGAGCTTGAAGGTGGCGCCCAAGTCAGGTCAGCTGCTGTAATCCTGGCTGTTCCGGCCGGAGAGGCTGCCTTGCTGGTCAGGGATTTGGATCCGGTGATTTCGACTACCTTGAAACAGATGCCGGCAGCCTCTTCCGCCACTGTTTCCCTGGCCTTTAAAGCTGAGGAAATCCCCCAGAGGCTGGAAGGTTTTGGTTTTGTAGTTCCGGCGGCGGAAAACAGAAAAATAATGGCGGTTACCTACAGTTCCCTGAAGTGGGCCGGCCGGGCGCCAGACTCCAGTTTTGTGCTTTTACGGGTTTTTGTGGGCGGAGCCCACCAAGAGGAGCTGGTCTTGCTGGAAGATGAGGCTATGTTGAAGATGGTAGGCCAAGAATTGAAAGACATTCTTGGTATTAATACACCTCCCCTCTTTTCCCGGATTTACCGGTGGATTAAGGGAATGCCCCAGTATACCTTGGGTCATTTAGACAGGATGGCGGTTATTGATCAGCGGATAAGCGAACTGCCTGGCTTTTACCTGGCCGGCGGGTCTTACCGGGGGGTAGGTATTGGAGACTGCATTAACGGCGGTACGAATGCGGCAGAAAGGGTTTTGGATTACCTGCAGGACAAGAGGTAGGATAGCAAAGAAAGAAATTGGGGAGGGTTGATAATTGGCAAGGGAAAAAGGAATTAAAGTAGCTGTTTCCGGCAAGGGCGGAGTAGGAAAAACCACCTTGGCGGCTTTGCTGGTAGAGTTATTTGCCGAAGATGGCCATACGGTCCTGGCAGTGGACGCCGACCCCGATGCCAACTTGGGAGCTGGTTTGGGCTTTACACAAGAAGAATTGGCCAGCTTGATCCCTATTGCGCAGCACCGGGAGCTAATTAAAGAACGGACCGGGGCTGAGCCGGGGCGGAGCGGCCAGATGTTTAGCTTAAACCCCAGGGTGGATGATATCCCTGAAAAAATGGTGCTGTCCCGCGGCAAGATCAGGTTTTTGCAAATGGGTACCGTCACTAAGGGGGGCGGGGGATGCGCCTGCCCGGAGAGCGTCCTGTTGAAGCACCTCTTGCGGCATATGGTGGTTCGCCGGGGTGAAACCCTGGTAGTTGACATGGAGGCTGGGTTGGAACACCTGGGGCGGGGAACCGCCCAGGGGGTAGACGCCTTTATTGTGGTGGTGGAACCGGGTCAGCGCAGCATTCAGACAGCCCGGGACGTGATCCGCCTGGGCAAGGATCTGGGAGTAACTAAGGTTTTCGGAGTTGTTAACAAAGTCCGGGAGGGACAAGAGACACGGCTGGAGCAGGAACTGAACTGGCTGCCCCTATTGGGCATGCTGCCCTTTGATCCGGCAGCCGGTGAGGCTGATCTGGAAGGAAAAAGGCTGAAGGATGCAAGCCCCCAACTGGTGGCAGGGGTGCAGGAGATCAAAAGGCGGCTGGAGGAACTGCTAGATGTGGAAGGGGCTTGATTGAGGGGTCTAACCCAAGATGTCCATCAAGAGGGGGGAGAAGATCCAATTGCCCAGAATGGTTGATACTCCGGCTGTGGCAGTAGACCTGGACCGCTTGCAGGCAAATATCCGGGACATGGCTCTCTTTGCCCGGGATGCCGGGGTGGCTCTAAGGCCCCATGTTAAAGCCCATAAAATAAAGGAGATTGCCAGGCAGCAAAAAGAAGCCGGAGCAGTTGGAGTAACCGTTGCCAAACTGGGGGAAGCCGAGGTGATGGTTGAAGCCGGGATCACCGATATTTTGATTGCTTACCAGGTCATCGGAGAGGTTAAACTGCGCCGTTTGGCTGATCTGGTCCGGCGGGCCAAGGTGACGGTTGCGGTGGACAGTATTGCGGGCGCTAGAGAGTTAAGCATGTTAGCCCAGACGGTTGGCCAGTCCTTGCAGGTAGTAATTGAGGTGGACACGGGATTAAAGCGCTGCGGCGTCTTGCCGGGGGAGGAAACCCTGGCTTTGGCCCGGCAGCTTTTGGGCATGGCCGGTTTGCAGTTTGCCGGCATCATGACCCATGCCGGCCATGTGTACGGGGCCGCATCCTCCGCAGAAGTGGCTGCAATTGGACAACAGGAAGGGGAACTGATGGTGGCTGCCGCTAATTTGTTGCGGAGCCAGGGCATCGGGGTAGAGGTGGTTTCCGTCGGCTCCACTCCTACGGCCAAAATTGCAGGCCTTGTGCCTGGAGTAACGGAAATCAGGCCGGGTAATTATGTTTTCTATGATGCTATCCAGCACGGGTTGGGAGTAGTGGCCTTGGAACGATGCGCCCTGTCGATTTGGACTACGGTGATCAGCAAACCTGCTCCAGGGCGCCTGGTGGTGGATGCTGGGAGTAAGACCTTTGCTTTGGACCGGGGCGCCCACGGCAACGCTGTGGTGCAGGGACACGGGGTAATTAAAGGCTATCCAGGCCTAACCTTGACGAGGCTGTCTGAGGAGCACGGGATAATTGAAGGCGAACCCCTTGTTACGGCTCTTGTAGAGGTGGGACAGCAACTGGAGGTTATCCCTAATCACGCCTGTCCGGTGATCAACCTCACTGACCAGGTGCTGGTGACCAAAAGAGAAGAGGTTGTCGGGGTCTGGCCGGTAGACGCCAGGGGCCAGGTCCGGTAAATCCCTGTAAGTGAATCAGAGAAAAACCCCGGTTGATGTTAATCAACCGGGGTTTTTGCCTATAGGACGACCTGCAGCCACCAGCCCAGGCTGAGGAGGGTAGCCAGGAGGACAAAGGGTGTCAGTACCAGGCCTACCTTTAGGTAGTAGGTCCAGGAAAGGTCGATCCCCTTTTGCCGTAGGATATGAAGCCACATCAGGGTGGCCAGGGAGCCGACGGGAGTAAGCTTGGCGCCGATGCCGTTTCCGACAATGCAAGCCAGGGCAACGGTTTCCTTTAAGGGTGTTTCAAAGCTGGTTGCGGCTACAGCCAGAGAGCTGATCATGGCCGAGGGCAGGTTGTTCATTAAGGCTGCTGTCGCTGTGAACAAGCTGCCCGATACCAGGGAAGCTTTTATCTGGCTTTCCCCGATAGCCTGATGCAAAAGCTCGGCTAGGAGAACCGGCAGGCCCAGGTGGCCAAGCCCGTACACCACCAGGTACATACCCATGGCAAAAGCCACAATTGGCCAGGGGGCCTGGCGCAGGATTAAGCGAGGGTTTATTGTTTTGCGGAAGGTGCTGATTAAAAGTAAAAGCATGGAGCCGGTACCGGCGATCAGGGAGACAGGCAGGTGGAACCAAGAGCCGATAAAGTAGCCGGCAATGACCAGCCCCAGGATTGCCAGGGCAACCCGGCACAACCACCAGTCTTTGACGGCCGTGGCCGGTTCCGGCAGTTGCCCGGTATCGATCTGGGTGGGGATGTCACGCCGGTAGAACAGGTACAAGACCAGGGCGCTGGCCAGGATGCCTGCCAGACCCGGTACCACCATCATGGCGGCGTAAGCGCCGAAACCCAGTTGCAGGTAGTCGGCAGTAAGAATATTCACCAGGTTGCTGACCACCAGCGGGATGCTGGCGGTGTCAGCGATAAAGCCGCAGGCTACTACCAGGGGGAGTGCCTGGCGCAAGGGCAGGCTGAGCTGCTGGGCCATGCCGATGACAATGGGGGTTAATACCAGAACAGTCCCGTCGTTGTTGAAGAAAACGGTAATTAAGCTGCCCAGGAGGATGATGGTGAAAAACAGGCTGTGGCCATGCCCGCCAGCCTTTTTGGCCAGGCTGAGGGCGGCCCACTGGAAAAAACCTATTTGGTCCAAAATGGCCGAAATAATCATAATGGCAATCAGAGCAAACGTGGCATTCCAGACCATTGTCCCCACAAACCACACGTCATACCAGGTTACCACACCAGTTAGAAGAGCCAAGAGGGCGCCGATCAGGGCGGGAATAGCCTCGTTGATATTGCCTGGCCGCCAAATTACTATCACCAGTGTCGCAGCAAAAATTCCGGGTGCCATGATTAAGTCTGGCACGTTCACTCACCTCTTGCTAAAAGTCCCACGGCAATTATTTTAGCACTGGTCCGTCACCAAGAACAGTGGGGCGGAAGAACCCGTGAACCACCCCTCCCTTCGCTTCGCTCAGGAAGTGGCTTCCTGCTTCATCAGCAACCTGTGGTGCTTCGGCAGGCCTGAATTCCCGTGGTTCCCACGGTACTGCGTCCGCCGGAACTCCCTTGTCGGCTTTACGGAACACAGGGCTACCGGCTGATATGTGTATTCCGACCGCTTGCCTGCAGGTAGACGCTTTAGTGTATTATACCACAAAAAAGGAGTCTGCGAACAGATGTTTGTAGAAATACCGCCTCTCATCCCCGCCCTTCACTTCGTTCAGGACGGGGACTTCCCGGCGGGTGAGTTAAAAAATTTTTTATCACAGATGGCTACCCGCTCTAATACCCCCGCTGCTCCCAGCGGCGGTCTATGCTCGGCAAGTAATAAAATTTGATTACAATCAATAGAAGCCGAGCATGAAATTCGCTTTGAGGCCACATTTAAATTAATGAATAATTGGTGGCCTCGCTCATTTTAAGAGCGGCTACGCCACTGCATTAACTGGCCCCCTATGGGATTAACCAGTTCTAAGCTCCGGTAAACCGGAGCCAAGAACTGGTCGAATCTAAGCTTCAGCAGGGGAAAATCCCTGCTGAAGCCAAGACCCAGTTGAACCATATTTAAAGGCCAAATGAGGGATACTAATTAAGGCCAGAAGTTAAACTTCATCAATTGCTGTGTTTGAGGAGTGGGAATATGTCAGGCCAGTTGTATGATTTGGTGATCGTAGGAGGCGGGCCGGCAGGTTTGGCTGCCGCCATCTACGGAGCCCGTTCCAAGCTCTCGACAATCTTAATTGAAAAAGGAAAACCGGGTGGGCAGGCGGCAACTACCCAGGACATGGAGAATTACCCCGGCTTCAGTGCCGGGACAACAGGACCTCAACTGATGCAGGCTTTTACCGAACATGCCCGGAGTTTTGGGGCAGAAATCCGGCGGGGGGAAGTGGTGGAAATTGACCCTGGCCGGATGACAGTAACCACCAAGGCAGGGGAAACCTATGCCGGCAGGGCAATTATCCTGGCTCCCGGCGCTCAGCCGCGCACTCTCGGGGTTAAAGGGGAGCTGGCTTTGCGGGGCAAAGGCGTATCTTACTGTGCCACCTGTGATGCCGATTTTTTTACCGATCTGGATGTTGTGGTAGTGGGCAACGGGGATGCGGCAATAGAAGAAGCCAATTACCTGACAAGGTTTGCGGCTAAGGTGACTATTGTCGTCATCCACGATGAAGGGGTCTTGGATGCTGCCCCCATGCTGCAGGAGAGGGCTTTAAAAAACCCCCGGATAGAGTGGTTGTGGAAGTCGGTAGTGGAAGAGATCAGCGGCGACGGGATTGTGGAAAGGGTAATCGTCAAAAATTTAAAAACCGGTGAGCTGACAACCCTCTCAACCAACGGGGTGTTCATTTATGTTGGCACCGTGCCGCAAACCGGCTTTTTAAAGGGCTTAGTAGAGGTTGATGAAAGGGGATATATCATCACCAACGATCAGATGGAGACTTCGGCTGCAGGGATATTTGCCGCCGGAGATGCCAGGTCCAAATACCTGCGCCAGGTGATTACAGCGGCAGCGGACGGGGCAATTGCAGCAGTAGCGGCAGAAAAATACATCTTTGAGGAAGAAGGGTTCCGCTCCTCGGTTTTGGAGGAAGTGCGGCCGGTAGCGGTGGTTTTTTGGACCCCCATGAACCAGGAGTGTATTGAACGCATTTCCGGCATCGAGCGGGCAGCAGGAGCCTTTCCGGAGTTCAAGCTTTGGAAGGTGGATACCTACCGGAACCAGCGGGTAGCCCGCCGCTATGGAGTAACAGAGCTGCCCACCGTTTTGGTCTTTATTAATGGAGAAATCGTGTTGCGTTTAGCCGGCTCCCAGGTGCAAGAGGAAGTGTTGCAAGAAAAACTAGCGGAAATTGCCAAGGGGGTGAGTACATGATTGAAGTCCACAAGGACAACTTTAACAGTGAGGTTTTGGAGGCCGATGGGTTAGTCCTGGTAGATTTCTGGGGGCCCAAGTGCGAAAATTGCCTAGCCCTGATGCCGGAAATCGAGGGGCTGGCTGCCAAGTATGGGGACCGGGTCAAGTTTTGCAAGCTGGATACCACCGGAAACCGCCGCTTGGCAATCAGCCAGAAGGTTTTAGGCCTGCCAACCATCAGTTTCTACCGCAAGGGTGATAAGGTAGCTGAATTGACCCAGGACGAGGTTACTCCTGAAGCTGTTGAAGCCAAAATTACGGAGCTGATGTGAGGAGAGAGAAACAGCATGCGTTTGGAGTTAGGGAAAATCAAGATTAATGATGTGCAGTTCGGGCCCCGGACGATGGTGGATAGCGGATGCCTGTTGATTAACAAAGAGGAGTTGCTGAGCCGCTTGCGGGATGAGCGGTTGGCCAAAATTGAGGCCGAACTGGCCCGGCCCGGGGAATCTGTCCGGATCATGCCGGTGAAAGACGTGATCGAACCAAGGGTTAAGGTCAAGGGCCCGGGGGGAATTTTTCCCGGTTTCGTCAGCAAGGCGGAAACCGTTGGGGAAGGCCGGACCCATGTCCTGGCAGGAGCAGCCGTGGTGACCACCGGCCGGATTGTGGGTTTTCAGGAAGGGATTATTGACATGCAGGGACCCGGGGCTTGTTATTCCCCTTTCTCGAAAACCTGCAACCTTGTTCTGATTTCGGAAGCAGCAGAGGGATTGCCTCAGCATGAACACGAAGCGGCAGTGCGGCTCCTTGGCCTAAAAGCGGCAGCCTACCTGGGGGAAGCTGCCCAGAGCCTTACACCTGACCAAGTGGAGGTGTGGGACTGTTCGCCACTCCCCAATGCTTTAAAAGGGTATCCGGGCTTGCCCCGGGTGGCCTATGTCTACATGCTGCAGAGCCAAGGCCTTTTGCATGATACCTATGTTTACGGGATGGATGCTAAAAAACTGTTGCCCACCTTTCTATACCCCACAGAGGTGATGGACGGTGCGATTATAAGCGGCAATTGCGTGTCAGCCTGTGATAAGAACACCACTTTCCACCACCAGAACAACCCCGTTATCCATGAGCTTTTGGACCGTCACGGCAGGGATTTAAACTTCATCGGGGTGGTAGTCACCAATGAAAACGTGACCTTAGCTGATAAGCAGCGTTCCTCCGATTTCACCGCCAAACTGGTGGAATGGTTGGGGGTAGACGGAGTTATCATATCCAAGGAGGGTTTCGGCAACCCGGATGCTGACTTGATGATGAACTGCGTTAAGCTGGAACAGCGGGGAATAAAAGCGGTCCTAATAACCGATGAGTTCGCCGGGCGGGATGGGGCTTCCCAGTCCCTGGCCGATGCCCATGATCTGGCAAATGCGGTGGTTTCGGCCGGGAATGCCAATCAGGTAATCACTTTGCCACCAATGGAGAGGGTCTTAGGTTGTTTAGGTTCAGCTGAGATGGTTGCCGGCGGGTGGGCCGGCAGCCGGCAGGCAGACGGGGGAATTGAGATTGAGATCCAGGCTGTGATCGGAGCAACAAATGAACTGGGCTTTTCCTTTTTAACCGCTAGAGAAGTTTAACCCAAAGGAGGTATGTTCATGCTACAGGATAAAAAGGTAGCTGTCCTGGGCGACCGGGATGGGGTGCCAGGGCCGGCAATCGAGGAGTGCCTGAAAACTTCCGGCGCCGAGATCATTTTTTCCACTACGGAGTGCTTTGTCTGAACGGCTGCCGGAGCCATGGACCTGGAGAACCAGCGGCGGATTAAAGAGCTGGCCGAAAAGTACGGCCCGGAGAACTTGATAGTAATCCTGGGCGGAGGCGAGGCGGAAGCAGCGGGACTGACGGCAGAAACGGTTACCGCCGGTGATCCGACTTATGCAGGTCCCTTGGCAGGAGTCCGGTTGGGACTCGATGTTTACCACGTTTTTGAACCGGAGATCAAAGAAGAAGTGGATGCCAAAGTGTATGACGAGCAGGTTGGCATGATGGAAATGGTGCTGGATGTGGACGCGATAGTGAAGGAAGTTAAAACCATCAGGGAGCAGCATACCAAGTATCATCATTAACCCTACAAAGCGGTAAAGGCGGTTGGCAGATGGATAAAAAACTGCGGGTAGTCCATTACCTTAACCAGTTCTTCGGCCAGATTGGCGGTGAGGATAAGGCCGGTCACCGGCCGGAGGCCAGGGATGGGTTTGTGGGGCCGGGAATGGCCCTGCAGGAGTCTTTGGGCCAGGAAGCAGAAGTGGTGGGAACGGTCATCTGTGGAGACAGCTATTTTAACGAAAACATGGAAGAGGCAGCGGCCCATGTTCTCAACCTGATTGAAAAGTACAAACCGGATGTGGTTGTTGCCGGACCGGCTTTCAACGCTGGGCGGTATGGGGTGGCCTGCGGCGCTGTAGCCAAGGCTGTGGCGGAAGGATTAAAAGTACCGGTGATTAGCGGCATGTACCCGGAAAACCCGGGGGTGGACATGTTCCGCCGCTATGCCTATATCGTGGAGACCGGAGACAGCGCCGCGGGTATGCGGAAAGCCCTGCTGCTCATGGCCCGGTTGGCTATCAAGGCTGGTCAGGGCCGAGTGGGCATGCCGGAGGAAGACGGATACCTAGCTCGGGGCATCAGGCAGAATTATTTTGCCGGGGAGCGGGGGGCCCGGCGGGCAGTGGCCATGCTGGTGGAGAAACTGGCCGGACGGGAGTTCAAGACTGAGTACCCGATGCCGGAATTCGACAGGGTGGCCCCCCAACCGCCGGTCGCCGATATCAAGAAGGCCAAAATCGCCCTTGTTACTTCAGGGGGGATTGTCCCCCGCGGGAACCCCGACCATCTTGAGTCTTCCAGCGCCAGCAAGTATTGCAGGTATGATCTTAGAGGGGTAACAGACCTTACCCCGGCAGCCTACCAGACCGCCCATGGGGGGTATGACCCGGTTTACGCCAACCAGGATCCGGACCGGGTCCTGCCGGTTGACGCGATGCGGGAACTGGAACAAGAGGGCAAGGTCGGTCAGCTGCATAACTATTACTATGTCACCGTGGGTAACGGTACATCTGTGGCCAACGCGGCCCAGTATGCCAGGGAGATTGCCAGGGAGTTGGTCCAGGATGGGGTAGAGGCTGTCATCCTGACCTCCACCTGAGGCACCTGTACTCGTTGCGGTGCAACGATGGTGAAAGAAATAGAGCGGGCCGGACTGCCGGTAGTCCATATGTGCACAGTGGTGCCCATTTCCCTGACAGTTGGGGCTAACCGGATAGTTCCCACCGTGGCTATTCCTCACCCGCTGGGCGACCCATCCTTGTCTTTTGCGGAAGAGAAAAAAATGCGAAAAGGGCTCCTGGCAGAGGCTCTGAAGGCTCTGGAGACGGAGGTCCACGGCCAGACTGTCTTTGAAAAAGAAAAAGCCGGTGTCAACTAAGGGGGTGGTGTCCATTATGAGCCAGGCGGTTATTAAAGGGGCAGCGTATGTGTTAATCCATGGCCCGGATATGCTGGTCGGCCATGGCACGACCCAAACCATGGAGCGGGCTAAAAATCCCGAGTCGGATTATTTGAAAAATCTGCCTAACCGGCTGCGGGGGTTTCCAGAGGTAGTTGCCTATCCTCCCAATCAGGCCTATATCGGGGGTATCCATCCCGCTCAATTGGGCGACTGGGACAAGCCGTTATACCGGCATCCGGTTCCTGGGGCTGACCGCTATGCAAAATATGGGGAAATCATGCCCCAAGATGAATTCTACGGCTTGATGAAAATATGTGATGCCTTTGAACTGGTGCTTTTAGAGGAAGCCTTCGCCATGGAAGTTAAGGGGAAACTGGCCCGGCACCCGCTCCTTTCCCGGCTGTCCTTTGAGAAACTGAAGGGAAATAGCCGGGAAGAAATTGAAAGAATCATCACGGGACAGCATGCCGAGGCTTTGATGGCGGGAGAAAGTCTGGTCGGGTGCGTCCGCCGGGCTCATGAAACCGACCCAGCCTTAAAGGCGGGCATTATTTATGAAAACCTGGCTGCCAAGGCCTCAGGCGTCCTTGCCCTACTTCACCTTTTAAAGGTAACCGGTCTTGACCCCAAAGAGGTGGATTACATCCTGGAGTGCTCGGAAGAGGCATGCGGGGATATGAACCAGCGGGGGGGCGGCAATTTTGCCAAGGCCATTGGGGAAGTGGCTGGTTGCCTCGGCGCTACGGGTTCAGATACCCGGGGTTTTTGCGCTGCTCCGGTCCATGCCCTCATTGAGGCAGCTGCCCTGGTGCAAGCCGGGGTCTTCCGGAACGTTATGGTTGTGGCTGGCGGCGCTACCGCCAAGCTGGGCATGAACGGCAAGGACCATCATGCAAAAGGGCTGCCTATATTGGAGGATGTCCTGGGGGGATTTGGGGTGCTGGTCAGCCAAAATGACGGAGTTAACCCTATCATCCGGACGGATGTCATCGGTCGGCATACCATCGGCGCCGGAGGGTCGCCCCAAGCTGTCATGCAGGCTATTGTCACCGATCCCCTGGACCGGGCCGGGTTGAAGATTGGGGATGTAGACCTCTACGCAGTAGAAATGCAAAACCCTGAAATCACTGTCCCGGCCGGTGCGGGAGATGTACCCCTGGCCAATTACAAAATGATCGCGGCCCTGGGGGTTAAGCGCCAGGAAATGGAGCGGGAGGCCATCAATCATTTTCCGGCTGGCCACGGACTGCCTGGTTTTGCCCCCACTCAAGGCCATATCCCCTCCGGTGTGCCGGTGATCGGCCCGGCCAGGGATATGATCCTGGAAGGGCAAATCAAGCGGGCCATGATCATTGGCAAGGGCAGCCTGTTTTTAGCCAGGATGACTAGTCTGTTTGACGGGGTATCCTTCTTGATGGAGGCTAATCCGGGCCAAGGGGCGGCGGAACCGGCTGGGGGAGAGGCGGCTTTGCGCCAGCTTCTGGCAGGAGCTTTGCGCCAGGTGGCACAAAGTATCGAAGAGGAAGGCGGGAGGTGGCCTCATGGCCGGACATAATGCCAGCCAGCAGGTGGCCCGTTTGTTTCACCTGATGGCTGAGGGATTGGAAACAGGGGTGGCTGGCCGGGTTAAGGTGGGTATCACCCTTTTGGGCAGCGAACTGGGAATAGAGGAGATTATCAGGGGGGCTGAACTGGCTCAACAAAGGAACCCCTGGATTGAGGTGGCGTCCATCGGGCCCGCGGCGACAGATCTCCTGCACTACCCGGCGGAGAGCGAACAGGAGCAACACCAGGTGATGGAACGACTCTTGGACAGTGGGGAATTGCAGGCGGCAGTGACTATGCACTACAATTTCCCCATCGGAGTGGCGACTGTAGGTAGGGTGATCACCCCTGGCCGGGGGCGGGAAATGTTTATCGCCACAACCACCGGCGCCATGGATACTGACCGGGTCTTGGCCATGGTGAAAAGCGCTGTGGCGGGGGTTGCTGTGGCTAAGGCCTGCGGCATCCCGGAGCCGTCGGTGGGGATATTGAACCTGGACCAGGCCCGGACAGCGGAAAGGGCCCTCCTGGCATTACGGGAAAAGGGTTATCCCCTGCGGTTAACGTCCAGTATTCGGGCTGACGGGGGGATTCTGATGCGAGGCAATGACCTCCTGCGGGGGACCCCGGACGTGATGGTAGTAGATTCCCTGACAGGGAACGTATTAATGAAGGTTTTTTCCGCCTACACCACCGGGGGCGATTACGAGAGCTTGGGTTTTGGTTATGGACCGGGAGTGGGAGAAGATTACCGGCGCATGGTTTTTATTCTTTCCCGGGCCTCCGGGGCGCCGGTGGTGGCCAATGCCATCAGGTATGCGGCTGAGGTTGCCCGGGGAAATTTAATGGAAGTAGCCCGGGAAGAATTCCGCCTGGCAGAGCGGGCAGGGCTGAAGGGTGTTATCCAGCCTGAAAAAGCAGTTGGGGTGAAACCGGAGGAAGTATTGCCTCCACCGGCTAAGGCAACAACCAGGGAAATACCCGGCATCGACATCCTGGAGCTGGAAGATGCCTTGCGGGCGGTGTGGAAGCGGGGTATTTATGCTGAAAGCGGCATGGGCTGCACCGGCCCGGTGATTTTGGTAGCCCCGGAGGATTACCAGGGGGCGGCGGATGCTTTATTCGCTGCTGGTTACCTGGAGCCCGGCTTTAAGGAAAAAGGTTGCTGATTTATAATGAGCAAGGCCACTAATTATTCATTGATTTACCGTGGCCTCAAAGCGAATTTCATACTCGGCTTCATTATGATAATGCAATTTTACCCTTGCCGAGTATATTAAGCTGTGACTTCTTGACAAGGGGAATTCTTTTTGAGTATTATATGAGCAAAGGTTCATATAATCATATTTCAATTTAAAAATATTAAGAAAGGAGGAGTAACTACCGGGGTTTCAGGTGGAATATGCAAAAAGTTTCTAACACATAATTCAGGAGGTAATTAAATGGGCAATGGAGCTACCGCAAAACTGTCCTTGCTGGACAGATTTTTAACCCTCTGGATATTCCTGGCCATGTTTGCCGGGGTAGGGGCCGGCTTTGTGTTTCCCGGCTTACCTGCGTTACTTGACAGGTTATCCGTTGGAACTACATCCATCCCTATTGCCGTTGGCCTGATCGTAATGATGTACCCGCCTTTGGCAAAAGTCAATTACAAGGAGCTTGGCAAGGTTTTTCAAAACAAAAAGGTATTGACCCTATCCTTGGTTCAAAACTGGCTGATCGGGCCCATCCTTATGTTTGCCTTAGCAATAATATTCCTGCGTAATTACCCCGAATACATGATCGGTTTAATCCTGATCGGCATTGCCCGTTGCATCGCAATGGTTATCGTCTGGAATGCCTTGGCCAAGGGTGATACGGAGTATGCGGCCGCCTTGGTGGCCTTTAATTCCATCTTTCAGATCATTACCTACTCGTTCTACGCCTATATCTTTATCACTATTTTGCCTGGCTGGTTTGGCCTGCAGGGAATGCAGGTTGACATTACCATGGGCGAGGTAGCCACCAGTGTATTAATTTACTTGGGCATTCCTTTTGCAGCCGGATTTTTTACCCGCTATTTCCTGGAACCTGCTAAGGGTAAGGAATGGTATGAAAAGGTCTTCATTCCCAAGATCAGCCCCCTGGCTTTGATTGCCCTCTTGTTTACCATTATCATTATGTTTTCTTACAAAGGCGGGTATATCGTAAGGCTCCCGCTGGATGTAATCAGAATTGCTATCCCGCTCTTAATCTACTTTGTGCTGATGTTCCTTATTTCCTTTTTCCTTAGCATGAAACTAGGGGTCAACTATAAGCAGACAGCCAGCCTGTCCTTTACAGCGGCCAGCAATAACTTTGAACTAGCCATAGCTGTGGCCATCGCTGTTTTTGGCATCAACTCCGGTATGGCCTTCGCTGCGGTTATCGGCCCCCTGATTGAGGTGCCAGTATTGATCGCCCTGGTCAATGTTGCTTTAGGCTTTTCCAAAAAATACTTTACCCCTGACGGCATGCCTAAATGGATGGCTAAGCAGGAAGCGGCGAACTGAAACAAGTGGGCCAATTCCTATATTAAAGAGACAGCCCCTGGCGCCAAAGGAAGTGAACTGATGGAGCTAATAAGGATTATTAAAGCCCTGGCAGATGAAACAAGGCTAAGAATGTTGAACCTTTTACGGCAGGAAGCGTTATGCGTCTGCGAAATGGAATACCTTTTAGACCTGAACCAGTCCAACGCTTCAAGGCATTTAAACAAACTCTGGAACGCCAACATTATTGCCAATGAGAAGAGAGCCCAGTGGGTATTTTACCGGATAAACCAGGCCGTCTTAAATGAGCATCCCCTGGTCCGGGAGTTAATCATAAGCGAACTGGAAAAAATAGACCAGTTCAAGCAAGACACGGATAAACTGCAAGAATACAAAAATAGCGGCTTAACCTGCGAGCACATCAAACAGATGCTGGCCAGCAAAGCCTGCCAAAAAGATTAAGGGAGTTGGGTATTTCCGGTCTTCCCGAGAATCGCCAGGTAGCCAGCGTAGTCATAATCTTAAGGGGTGGCCTGAACCGAAATAAACGAAATAAATAATGATAGAGGGTGAAGACGTGAGAAAAATTGATATTTTCTACTGCCATGCATGAGGCTTCGAGCCGCAGGCCGCCAGTGTGGCAGGAGAAATCCGCGGCGCCTTCCCTGAGGTAACCGTTGAATGCGTTCCGTCTGGTGGAGGAGTATTCGATATTATAATGGACGGGAAAGTCATTTTTTCCAAAAGTAAAACTGGCCGTTTTCCCAACGACATGGAAATCACAGGAATGATAAAACAAAACCTATAGTGAACTCAACCCTAAGCCCCATCAGGGGCTTTTTAATTGCGAGAAAAGAAGGGCAGGAATTCTTCCCCTGGCGGCGAAAATATGCTATTATGTGCGGATAGGAAGAGGTGCAACACTAACAGCATGAGACAGCAATATTTGGCTGGCATGGCAAGCGCTACACCCATTGTCATGGGGTACCTGCCCATCGGCTTTGCTTACGGTGTTTTGGCTAAGGGGGCAGGGCTTACCACCTGGGAGACAGGCTTGATGTCCCTAATGGTCTATGCCGGTTCCAGCCAGTTTATCGCCGTAGGACTCCTGGCAATAAATGCCCCGTTCTTAACAATCATATTGACAACATTTCTAGTCAACCTGCGCCACCTTTTGATGTGCGCTTCCCTGGCGCCGTTTTTTAAAGATGTCAAATCCCCTTACCTGGCAGTACTGGCTTATGGGGTTACGGATGAGACCTTTGCCGTAGCCAGCGCTCATTATGCCAAACATGCGGCCCACCCAGCTTTTCAGCTGGGACTGAACCTGACCTCCTATACGGCGTGGTTTACCGCGTCAGTCTTGGGAGCAACGGCCGGCAGCCTCTTGCCGGAATCCGCCCGGTTTATCCTGGACTTTGCGCTGCCGGCCATGTACATAGCCCTTTTGGTAATCCAGTTGGGCAACAGGTCAGCCTACCTGGCTGCTATTGTTGGCGGGGTGGCCTCGGTGTTTCTGTCCAGGTCGCTGCCGGGAAACTGGAACATAATTATCGCCACACTGGTGGCGGCTTCCGTGGGAGTGTGGAGTGAAAAATGGATGAAAAACTAATACTTTTGTTCGCTGGAATGGGTTTGGTGACCTATTTGCCCCGGATGCTGCCTATGGTGGTGTTAAGCAAAATAAAAATGCCCGAACTGGTCTTGCGCTGGCTAAGGTATGTCCCTCCTGCGGTGCTGGCTGCCCTGTTAGTGCCGGAACTCTTGTTAAAACAAGGCCAATGGCATTTTTCTTTCGAAAACCATTACCTACTGGCTGCGGTGCCTACCTTTGCGGTTGCGTTTTGGGCCCGGAATTTGCTTTTGCCGGTAGCAGCCGGGATGGCTGCCGTGGTCTTTTTCCGTCTTTTGGTTTAGGAATGGCTAAAGTCCACTTGATGGGGGATTATATACTCGGCAAGGGATAAAATTGCATTATCATAATGAAGCCGAGTATGAAATTCGCTTTGAGGCCACGGTAAATCAATGAATAATTAGTGGCCTTGCTCATTATAAAACCAAACAGGAAAAAGGTTGGAGATAACGTGGTTAATCAAGAATTACGCATCGATCAGGAAGGAACCTGGTACTGGGAAGGCCAGGAGATGACCAGGTTAGACATTGTACTAATGTTTGCAAAGCACATGGTCCAGGATGCCCAGGGCGGCTACCGGGTGGTCATGGACGGCCAATGCCATCCGGTAGTTGTGGAGGACGTGCCTTTTGTTGTCCGGGAAGTTGAGGTTAAGGAAAGCGGCATCACCTTGAACCTGAAAGATGGGCGGCAGATACCCATGCCCGCCGGGAAAGTGGTATTAAAGGCGGATGTCCCGTATCTTTCCTTGTTCCACGGGCTTGACACCAAGTTTTCCCGCCATGCCTGGTGGCAGCTCCATAACTTTATTAAAGAAACTAAAGAAGGATTTCAACTAGCTGCCGGTGGGAGCGCTTGGCCGCTGGTCATGGAACAAACCCCCTAAACAGCTAAGAATAACCTAGGGTTTTTTGCAGAATTGGCCTTGCATTTTCTCGTTGCTTATGGCATAATTACATTTGCGCGTGGGGCCATAGCTCAGTCTGGGAGAGCGAATGCGTTAGAAACACATCCGCGAACATTATCGAGGAATTGCTTATTATTGCCTTTAACAAGGTTGCTTGACACCAACTTATGAAAAAAAGTATAATATCCTATGTCGGGCGTGTAGCTCAGTCTGGGAGAGTACCTGAATGGCATTCAGGGGGTCACGGGTTCGAGTCCCGTCACGTCCACCAATAGCTAAAACAAAACCTCCTTTAGCAGGGGGTTTATTCTTTTCTTGAAACAAGACAAATTCCCACCTGCCCAGGAACAGTGCCCAGAGAAACATTTAGGTGGTCCTCTAATGATGCCTAGCCAAATGAATAGTGTAGGCTATCATGCACAAAGTGGCAACTTCTACACTAAGCGCCCTTCACTTAAAAGTAAAAGGTGAAGGGTTTTTATGTTGGCGTAGAACCCTAACAATGGCTAGGAGGTAGAGAACAAGCATGCAACTCTATTGACTGTTATGACTTCTAAACCGGATTGGAGGTGAAAGAATGAACAGTGTATCTCTCGTAAACAGACTGGCCAGGGGCCCCGGGCTACTAGCTCATTTATTAGGATCTCTTGACGGAAATCTGGGCCAACCAGGGTTGTTTTCTCATATTTCTCTAGAAAAATACTTAATGTTCTGGATATATGAGACAAGGGATTTGCGCTAATGTGAAGAAACAGATGCAATTAATGCCAATAATGGGGGGGGATGTCCATGGGTATGGGTGGTTCAAGGCAGGGATTTGTTCATCGGCAGCTGATTTTTTGCGGAGGCCTCGTGACTTATTTGAGTAATAGCCATAATACCTGACGAGCTGTTCTCCCTTGTTAGGAATATGGGTTACAAGCCTGAGCCAGCCAATCCAATGCAACAAAGTTCAGTTGGAATCAGCCAACCTGCCGACAGCACGTGTACGCAGATTGGCTGACCATTTTTAATCTTTTGACTATCCGCCCGCGATAGGCGGCATGACATGAACCAGTTGCCCTTCCTGAAGCTTTGTGTCCAGATAAGCCATCAGCTTGCTGTTGCGGCCATCCACCAACAGTTTGTAATAAGGGGCAAGGTCCGTCCGGTCCTCATTCAGCACTTCGTTTTTAAGTTCGTCGCCGTAACATTCAAAGAGATGATCCAATAGCATTCGCAGTGTTGCTTCCGACGGGAGACTGACTGTGATGGTGCTTTTACCGACAATTTTAATCAGTGGCCCCATCACCTTCACCGTAATCGTCATCATGTTACATCTGATCCTTTACAAAACCCAGTCCCAGTTCATCGTAACGCTCGGCTTTTGGGTACCCCGCTTCATCCCATCCTTTATGTTCATAGTATTCTTTCAGCATAGGAGCCAGTTCCACCACTTTTCCTTTGGCCGGACCATTGGGTGCCGGTTCTTTGAGAAGACGCTCCGGCAGGGTGTCCTGCTCGGGTTTCATCCCGAACTTGTACAGGTTCAGTGCCCGCTGCAATGTCAGGGTCCTGTCGACGCTCTTCACCAGGTCGTCCGTTGCGAAGGGAAGACCGGTAATGGTGCTGTAAAGTTTTGCAAGATGGCTGGGCGCCAGGGTATTGCACAGAACCGTGAATTTGCACATGCCGTTCAGGTCTGTAAAGACGGCTGTTTTTTCCATAGCGTCCACAACACGCGCCTTGTCGCCGGGAATGATCGGGTCTGCTGTTCCGGTGAGGCCCATTTCTTCGTTACCAAAACCAAACAGGGTGAAAGCCGGTGACCAGGGACGCAGATGGTCACCACCGCGGTTGGCAATGGCATGCCCCAGACCAGAATCCTGGGCAGCCCGAGGCTCTGTTGCTGTCAGTTCAAGTCCTTTAACATGCATGGCATATTTTTCTGCTCCTTTGCCGATACGGTTTGCCGCCTCACGCACGCCTTCTGCCAGGGTGTCACCCAGGCCTTTTCGGTAGGCGATGTCCTGCAGCAGCGTGTTCATAGCCTTGTGGTTGCCGAAGTTCAGGTCAAGGTCATTGCATTCTTCTTTCGTCAGTATGCCTTTTTCATGCAGTTCCATAGCAAAGGATATCAGGGTGCCTGCCGAAATGGTATCCATGCCCAGCCGGTTGGCGTTCATGTTAGCCATGGCGATGGCTTCCATATTGTCAACGCCGCAACGGGCGCCGAAGGCATCTACCGTTTCATATTCCGGCCCTTCACTTTCAACGCCGGCATATTCCCCTTCACTGATCATGGTATAACGCGTACATCGGATATTACAGGCAAAACAGCTACGTGTCTTGGTCAGGATGGTCTCCGCCATTTTTTCGCCACTGATGTTTTCGGCACCTTCAAACACGCCGCTCTGGAAGTTACGGGTGGGCAGTGCACCAAAAGCGTTCATGCCGTTCACCAGGGATGCGGTCCCATAATCCGGCAACAGGGTTGCAGTGGCTGGATGCTCATAAATCAGCTTGTTCGCCTCTGCCAGAATTTCTTTGAACCCTTCGGGGTCAGCGATTTTGATGTCCTGACTGCCATAGACCGCTACCGCTTTCAGGTTCTTGGACCCCATGACCGCTCCAGCGCCGCCGCGACCGGCTGATCGGTACAGGTCACTCATGATACTGGCACACTTTACCAGGTTCTCACCCGCCGGGCCAATGCCCAGCACTTTGGCACCCGGGTGATCAGCCTCCAGCTGATGGGTAGTGTCAAAAAAGTCCTTTCCCCACAGGTGCTCTGCATCTTTGAGCGTGACTTCCTCGTTGTTGATCCACAGATAAACCGGCTTAGGTGATTTTCCCCGCAGAATCACGTAGTCGTAGCCGGCATATTTCAGTTCAGGTCCCCAGTAACCGCCACCGCGGCCTTCCCCATAGATCCCGGTGGTGGGGGAACGAAATCCGACATACCAGCTGTTACCGGTAGGAGCCAGTGTCCCTGTCATGGGGCCAGTCATCAGTATCAGTAGGTTTTCGGGGCCCAGGGGATCTGTGTCTGACGACAATTCTTCCCACAAAATCCGGGCAATGAAACCGCCGCCGCCGATGAACTGTTTCGTCATGTTTTCATCCAGGTTTTTTTTATCAATCGTGCCTGTTTCCAGGTTGATATCCAGGTATTTTCCAGTATATCCACCAAGCATTCTCAACACTCCTTCCAGATGATTTTACTCTTCCGGTTCTGATCAAGCTTCCTGCAATTCCAGTGCATTTGTCGGGCAGATTTCCTTGCAATACACTCCTTCACAGACTTCGCATTTCAATACATATGCTTTACCCGGCTCCATAAAGATGGCGCCATAAGGGCACGCATCAATGCACTGCTCACATCCGATACAGGTTTCCTGATCTAGGTGCCAGACGCCTGTAGATGCATCAATCGTGATGGCATCCACCGGGCAAGTTTCTGCACAGGGCGCATCATCACACTGGTAACAAATGTGAGGTAAGTCCAGTGCCTGCATTCCACGCTCCACCTGTACCCGTGAACGCTTTGGATTGAAAACGTTTTCCAGGTTCATCGAACAAGCCAATTCACACATCCTGCATCCAACACATTTTTCCTTGACCGCCAATACTTTTTTGGCCATTTTCCTCCCCGGTACTGTCGCTTAACAATCCGGGGAACACCTCCCTTCCTGTCTTGGTTATTTACCAGCCGCTATGTTCAATCCCCATACTGATCAGCGCAGAATTACTGCGTTATTTGACGGGAATCAAAACCCTTATAACTCCTCCTGCTTTTTCACCGGCACCTGCAGCTTAATGAACATATTCCGTTCATGATGGGGAAAAATGGGAAACTCCGTCACCACTTCACAAATGTAATCGCCGGCAATGATATACCCATTTTTCTCGATGTCGTGAAACAGCTGCCGGGCACAGGCAATTTCACTATCGAACCGTTCGCAGTACGCACAGTAATAAAGTCCTGCAGGAATTATTTCCAGATGTTCTTCCGTTAAATGATTATCGTCAATAAACACAAAGATTTCCGTGGACACAAACCGGTCTGCCATTAAATCCGCATACCGGACAATGGAGCCAACATTGCAGAAATAAACCATGGGGACATGTTTGAGAATCACCTGTTTTTTCAGTTCCCTCAAAATGGATTCATAAGTAGCCAGATTATGCTGATAAATATCGATACCGCTGTCATGGCAGAAGATTTTTCGTTCCGGCAGTTGTTGTAAATTTTTACGCAGGTTCGTCGATGCACGGGTGTAGCGGTCAAAATTATGTATGCATCGGTTCACTGCCTGGTGCATAAGCTGAAACTCTTTAATTTGATGCTCCAGCGACTCCCGGTGTTCCATGAGCAGCTCTTTAATCACCTGAATATCCTGTTTGTCAAATTGTTCTTTGATTTGTTCCAGTGACATGCCCATGCTTTTCAGATACTGAATCATGTCCAGCTTTGCACTTTGACGGATGTCGTAGTAACGGTACCCGGTCTCTTCGTTCACATACTCCGGACGCAAGAGACCGATCTGCTCATAATGGCGCAGTGTCTGGACCGAGACGAAGTTCAAAGCGGCCATTTGACCGATGCGAAGCTTTTCCACCATTTCACCTTCCCTTTACACCCTTTACCAAAAAATCACAGAAAAAAAGCTCACCCCGAGAAAGTCGCTGTTTCTCTGCGGATGAACCCCTTTGCACAACGGCAGGCACAAAAATCCCTTTTTGTACCCTAGCGTTCTGAAACACTGGTCCAGTGTGACAGAATCGGAATTCTTCAGCGCCCAGTGCGTTTAAATATTCTGTCTTTATTTAGTATAAAGTCTATCGTAACTATAGAGTCAATAGGATTTCATCCCGTTTGTTTAAATAATTAACTGGTGCATTGTTTCTTCACGCCAGTTCCAATCACTTTGCCAACACTTCGACAAATGACAGGAATGTGCTGTTTGGTGAAATGATAATCATGTCTCCTGGCTGGGCTAACCCTTAACAATGATGGCCAGTCTGTGCTGAAACAACCGGCAGATGCAATCTCAAGAATAGTCATCATAAGTTAACCATCGAATGGGAAATGGAAGCCCGGGCCAGGTTGGAAAGGGTACCTTTTTTGATCCGCAAAAAAGTGAAACAACAGATTGAAGAATATGGGCGCCAGTGTGGCAGGCAGGTGGTTACAAACCAGGATGTCACCGCCGCCAGGCAGGAGCTCCTTGCCGGGTCAGGGGTTACCGTTGTGGGACAGGATCCCCAACCTGACACAGGTAGCCGGCATCCATTGGGGGGCGAAACCGGTGAGCGGGCCCAAGTGCTTAATACGGCTGGGGGCAGCCTGTCTGCCCAGGCTTCTGGCCCATATCGAGCAGTTGGTGGAAAAGGGGGTGGCGGTAGAAGGTCTGAAAACCCGTTACCACGAGATTAAACTGTGAGGTGGTGCGGTGGGCTGTCCCCTGCTGTGGTCATGCGAATACTTTTACAGTTCGGTAAAGATTGTCCCGCTGCACCGGAATGTAACCTGCGTCACGAATGGCGGCAAGCATTTCCGCCATGGTAGTATGGTAGGTGGTGCCGGCGGCCCGCACCACGTTTTCTTCCAGCATGGTGCTGCCCAGATCGTTGGCCCCAAAGGCTAAGGCGATCTGGGCTATTTTTGTGCCCTGGGTCACCCAGGAAGCCTGAAGATTGGGTATATTGTCCAGGTAAAGGCGGGAAAGGGCTAGGGTGTGCAGGTAATCTTGGGCAGAAGCGGGGGTGCCGCCCAGGGCGGTGTTACCCGGTTGAAAACTCCAGGGGATAAAGGCGGTAAAGCCCCCGGTTTCGTCCTGAACCTGGCGGAGGGCTTCCAGGTGGGCGATCCGGTCAGCCATCGTTTCCGCATGGCCAAACATCATAGTAGCCGAAGAACGTAGGCCTTGGCGGTGGGCCTCGGCCATGATGGCAAGCCATTGTTGGGCGGATACCTTATGGGGGCTGATGTGCTGCCGGACCCGGTCCACCAGGATTTCGGCCCCACCGCCGGCAATGGAATCCAGCCCGGCTGCGGCCAGCCTTTTGATCACATCGCCTGTAGGCAAGTTTTCCCGGCGGGCCAGGTAATGGATTTCCACCGGTGACAGGCTGTGCAGGATGATCGGAAAGTCCTGTTTAATAGCCCGGAACAGATCTTCAAACCAGTCAAGGCCCAGCTCGGGGTGCAGGCCACCCTGCATCAGGATCTGGGTACCGCCTTGCGCCAAAGTTTCCCTGATTTTTTGCCAGATTTCAACCCGACTCAGTACGTAGCTATCCGGGTGGCCGGGCGGCCGGAAGAAGGCGCAGAACTTGCACCCGGTCACACATACATTGGTATAGTTGATGTTCCGATCAATAACAAAGGTTAACACCTGCTGAGGGTGGAGGCGCCGACGTACCTGGTCAGCGGCCCAACCCAATTCCAGCAGCGACGCCTTTTGCGCCAGGGTAAGGGCTTCGGCGCTAGTTAGCCGCTCGCCGGCCAATACTCTGTTCAAGATGGCATGGTACACCCGTTTCCCTCCAGATTTCCAGATTTACCTGTTCGGACAAGAGGCCTATCTCCCAGGCACAACGGTAAAAGTGCAAAAGGCCTGCCTGGTGCCGCGGAGTTAGGGAAAACTGCAGTACCTCAAAGTAATGTTTGAGGAGACCAGAGTCCAGACCTGTTTCCTGCTGGGCTCTGCGCACCAACTGCGCCCTATGGGCTTCACCCCAGGCGCGGGAGGCCAGCAGGTCGGACCAGAGGGAAAGTACCTGGGCGTGGTGGGAATGGGCAAATTCCCGCCGGACAACCCACAGGGCAAAAACCATGGCCTGGCCGGTATGTTTCTGCCATTCCGCCGCCAGGTCGTAGACATACAGACCGGGCTGCTTCCGGTATAACAGGGCTTCATCCCCAATGACCAGGCCGGCCTGGGACCCCTCTAGGGGATCCTGGTCAGCGGACCGTACCTGGTATTCTCCTTTCAGCCCCAGAAATTTCTCCAGCAAAATCCTAAGCAGCACAACACTAGTATCGGAAAAGGGGGTCAAGGAAACGGTTTGTCCGTCCAGCTGGTGGATGGGTACCTTGCTGATCAACAAAACGCTCATCACTTGGCCGTCTGCGGAAATGGAAAGATCGGGGAGGGCAATGCATACGTCCCTGTGGCGGGCATAGGCGATGGAGGAAACGGGAGTGATATCCAGTTCCCCAGCCGCCAACAGGCGGTTCAGTTGGCTGGGGGGGTGAGGTTTGATTGCCGCAGCCGTCCGGATTATACCGCTTTCTATGCCTTGGTATACGGGAATACAGTTAATAAAGGATATTCGCCCCAAGCGCGGGGTATTCACCCGGCCCACCTCCTCCGCATATTCCCTGACCATGGGCGGACTTGCCCCGGCCAGGGGGCACCAGGTTCATTCTACGCATATTCCCGGACCACCCGGTACAGGGTGTCCCGCTCCACCGGGATCCGGCCCGCTTCGCGGATCATCCGCAAAAACTCCTCGGGCGGCTGGTATTGGGCGGTCTGGGCGCCGGCATCGTGGGCTATCCGCTCTTCCCGCACGGTGCCGTCTAAATCGTCTACGCCGAAGTTTAAGGCGATCTGGGCCACCTTGGGGGTAACCATGATCCAGAAAGCCTTAATGTGGTCAAAGTTGTCCAGCATCAACCGGGCGATAGCCAAAGCCTTAAGGTCGGCAAAGCCGGTGGTACGGGACATGCCGGTCATGTCTGCCGCCAGAGCGGTATTGTGGGGGTGGAAGGGGAGGGGAATAAAGGTCAGGAAGCCGCCGGTACGGTCCTGTAGCTCCCGTAATTTGATCAGGTGGTCAATCCGGTCGGCGATTGATTCCACATGGCCGTACAGCATGGTGGCATTACTGCGAAACCCCAGCTGATGGGCGATCTCATGGACCTTGAGCCAGCGCTCGCCGCTGATCTTCTTGTCACAGATCCGCTGGCGGACGGTGGGATTAAATATTTCCGCCCCACCGCCGGGCAGGGAGCCCAGGCCGGCCTCCTTTAACTCCAACAGCACATCCTCAACCGGTTTACCGGCAAGCTCGCTTAGGAAATCCATCTCTACCGCGTCATAGGCCTGTAAATGGGCTTCCGGCAGGATTTCCCGTACAGTGCGCAGCACATCCACATAATAACTGTAGGGCAGGGCGTCATTAAGCCCGCCGACGATATGTACTTCGGTTACGCCGTAACCGGCCGCTTCCCTGGCCCGTTGGGCGATTTGTTCCATGGTAAGGGTATAGGCCTTGGCGTCTTCGGGTTTTTTCCCAAAGGCACACAATTGGCACAAGTTTTTACATACATTAGTAGGGTTGATGTGAGCATTGTTAATAAAGTAAACCCGGTCGCCCACCTTGCGCTGGCGTACCACATCGGCCATCATGCCGATGGCCAAGAGGTCGGGCGATTCCCATAGGCGGATGCCGTCCTCCCGGCTGAGACGCTCTCCGTGCAGTACCTTATCAGCAATGTCTCTTAGTTCGCTTGTGGCCAGGGCATTGGTCAGCCAACCGGCATCAGTTTTCAACGGGGGAAGCCTCCTTCACTGTAGCCGGAACGGTACCGGCGCCGATATTTTCCGGTTTGAGCATGGTGGGTTTGCGCAAATCCTGGCACCCGCACTGGCCTGGGACTGGAAGCTGTTCCAGGGCGGCCAGGATGAGGCGGGCAAAAGGATAAGCCTCCTCAAAGAACAGGTCTTTTAACACTTGATGATCCCAGGGTTTAACCACTCCTTCACCATAGTTGACCACCAGGTAAATACCCGCGAAACAGGCCCCCAGTTCCCTGGCCAGATAAACTTCCGGGCAAAGAGTCTGGCCCACCACGTCTGCCCCCATCATCCGGAAGGCGGCGATTTCCGCAGGGCTTTCAAAGTGGCGCCCTTCGGTGACCAGGTATATACCCCGGTCAAAGACCCGGCCTGCGCCCTGGGTAAAGGAAGGCTGCCAGTGTTGGCGGGCGGTCTGTACCAGGGCATGATGCAGATCCGGGCAGATAGCCTGGCGCATCATAAGGAGGTATCCTTCACCTAGGCTGACATCCTTACGCAGCGACTGGTCGATGTAGTCATTAACCACAACGATGTCCTTAGGATCCAGCAGGTGGTTAATGCTGCCTACCCCGCCTTCGGCGATAATCTGCCGCACGCCGGCAGCCCGGAAAGCCCAGAACAGCCGTTGGGATGCTTGTCCCCACGGCACCCCCGGTTGGCGGCCGTGCATCTTGCAGGTTATTACCCGCCGGGCGGGCGATCCGGGCAGGGCAAAAATCTTTAATTGGGGGCTGGGGCCGAAAGGAGTGTCAACAACCAGGCCGTCGGCTATCACGTCAATCCCGGGTGTGTTCAAGTCTTCGGGAAAGCGGATGCTGAAAGTTCCCGAACCGCCGATGAATGCAATGTCAGCCTGTAAATTGCGGGGCGTTGTCAGGGTTATCACCTCTATTTCCCGGCAAAGCCCAGACCGCGCAGGTTATAGGCGGCCAGAGCCTCCACCAGATGGTTCAACGGAAGGGGGGGGTCCTGGCAAAGCCAGTCGGTAAAGGCATGGTAAAAGGTACCCACAAAAGCCACTGCCGACAGGTGGATGTCCTGGGCGGGTATTTCCCCTGCCTCCACCGCCTCGGCCAGGTCTACCTCCACCAATTGCACCAGTTTGGCTGTCAGTTCGGCCAGATAGCCTCCCAGGTTGGGCGCCATTTCGGGGGACCTGGCCATCACCAGGCGGGCCAAATCCCGGTGTTTCCCCAGGGTAGAAAGGGAGGCGGACATGGAAGCCTTCAGCTTATCTTGACGGGTATGTACCTTCAGCCGCTCCTGGACAATTTCCTGGATTACCGTTTCGTATACCTCATCCACAATGGCCTTGAAAAGGGCTTCCTTGTTACGGAGATAGAGATACACGGTGCCGGTAGCCACACCTGCCCGCCGGGCCACCTCTTTAATGGAAGCGCCCTGGTAGCCGCACTCGGTGAAAACCTCCTTGGCAGCCTTGATAATGGCCTTTTGTTTCTCGGCAAGTTTTGCCTTTACTTTATCGGAACGCTGGTATGCCATGCACTTTCTCCTTAAACGCATGCTCTGAATGGCATTCATTTCTATAATGATTGTAACAGCAGCCCGCCGACCGGTCAATAATAATGTGAACAGGATTCAATCTTTTGGACGCGCAAAGTATTGGGGTACTACCATATTTCCTGAGCCCAAGTTGTTGAAAAACAAGGGGGAGGGGGGATAGGTATCGAAACATGCGTGTTGAGTTACGTCTCCTGCGCTGCTGTCTCCCTGGTTTCCCCAAAACCGCAGTAGCGCTCCATCTCTAGTTGTAGATTGATTTTATTCTGTTCATAAAAAGCGGGGAAAAGCAAATGAAGAGATTTTATCATAAAGTCAGTCTGAGCCGTCCCAAGTGGCAAGTCAAGAACCGTCCCCACTTGCGCCCCGCACCTCAACCTTGGTGAAATAACCCTCCACCCTCTCCGCCATGGCTTTCAACCTGCAGGCGTCGTACGGGTGTCTAACAGCAAAGGCCGCTTCCAGAGCAGCGCCGGGCTTGTACTGCTGAAGCACATACTTTCTGGCTCCCGCCAGCCACCCGGCTATTGACAACAGGTATTCTTCCGTGATAAGCCCTGGCACTACCGTGGTGCGGAACTCGTAATCGATGTTACCTGTCATCAGCAGGTAAACCGAAGCCTGGATATCCTCAGGATTAACCCTGGAGCGGGTGACCTCCCGGTACCTGTCAGGTGGCGCCTTGATGTCCATGGCCACGTAATCCAGCAGGCCGCTTTTGAGCAATTGGCCCAGAACCCGTGGATTGCTGCCGTTAGTATCCAGCTTAACTTTAAATCCCATTTCCTTAACCCGACCCGTGAAGATACTGATGTCTTTCTGTAAGGTCGGCTCACCCCCGGTGATGCAGACCCCGTCCAGCAGACCCTTTCTTTTTACCATAAATTCCAGGACTTCCTCTCCGGCAATAGCGGGAAGGCCCTCCGGCTCCAGTACCAAGTCCCTGTTGTGGCAGTAAGGGCACCGCATGTTGCACCCGCTCACGAATACGGTAGCGCAGATGTTTCCCGGAAAGTCCACCAGGCTTACCTTGTGTATCCCCCTGATGACCATCGGCTGCGCCCCGCTATCCCGCCAGGTATTCTTTCCGGTCAGTAAATTCGCTGCGCTTCCCCCTGTTCCAGTTCTGGATGGGCCGGTAAAAGCCCACTACCCTGCTCCACACTTCTGTCTCACGGCCGCATACGGGGCAGGCGTAATGCTCGCCCGCAAGGTAGCCGTGGTCCGGACAGACGCTGAAGGTGGGGGTGAGAGTAAAGTACGGTACCCGGTAGTTTTCCATCACCCGCCGGAGCAACCTGGCAACGGCAGCCACGTCATCCAGCCGTTCGCCGATAAACCCGTGGAACACCGTGCCGCCGGTGTACCTGACTTGCAGTTCCTCCTGCAGGTCCAGGGCGGCAAAAAGGTCTTGGGTGAAACCCACCGGTAGGTGGGTAGAGTTGGTGTAATAGGGCTCTTCCCGGCCTGCGGTGATGATGCCGGGGTAGGCCTGCCGGTCCAGCCGGGCCAACCGGTAGGTGGTCCCCTCTGCCGGGGTGGCCTCCAGGTTGAACATCTGCCCCGTCTCCTCCTGATAGGCAACCAGGACCTGGCGCATGAAGTCCAGCACCTCCAGGGCGAAACCGTGGCCTTCCGTTGTGGTAATGTCACGTCCCATAAAATTGAGCAGGGCTTCATTCATGCCCACCAGGCCGATGGTGTTGAAGTGGTTGTGCCAGTAGCTGCCAAAACGCTCTTTGACTGCCCGCAGGTAGTGCCGGGAATAGGGGTACAGCCCTGTTTCCGTCAGCCGTTCCAGGACATTTCGCTTGATAATTAGGCTCTCCTTGGCCAGGTCCATTAGGCCGTGTACCTGCCTGAAAAAGTCTTCCCTGGATTTGGATAGGTAGCCGATACGCGGCATGTTCAGGGTGACCACCCCGGTGGACCCCGTGAGCGGGTTGGCCCCAAACAGGCCGCCGCCGCGCTTTTGTAGTTCCCGGTTGTCGATACGCAGCCGGCAGCACATGCTGCGGACGTCTTCAGGAGACAGGTCGGAGTTGATGAAGTTGGCAAAATAGGGGATACCGTACCTGGCCGTCATCTCCATAATCCTTGCCACTACCTGGCTGTCCCACTGGAAGTCCGGTGAAACATTGTAGGTGGGGATGGGGAAGCTGAAGATGCGCCCCCGCGCATCTCCTGCCATCATCACCTCGCAAAAGGCGGTGTTTAACATGTCCATCTCTTTTTGGAACTCGCCGTAGCGGGCCTTCTGCAACTTACCCCCAATGATCACAGGCTCCTCCGCCAGCATCTTCGGCACCACTACGTCCATGGTGATGTTGACAAAGGGGGTCTGGAAACCCACCCGGGTAGGGACATTAAGATTGAAAACAAACTCCTGCAAGGCCTGCTTGACCTCCCGGTAGCTCAGCCCGTCGCTGGCTATAAAAGGAGCCAGGTAGGTGTCGAAGTTGGTAAAGGCCTGGGCACCGGCGGCCTCACCCTGCAGGGTATAGAAGAAATTAACTGCCTGCCCCAGGGCGGTACGAAAATGCCTGGCCGGAGAGCTCTCGATCTTCTGGGACACCCCGCCGAACCCCTGCAACAAAAGGTCGGCCAGGTTCCAGCCGCAACAGTAAGGAGCCAAAAGGCCCAGGTCATGGATATGGAAATCCCCGTTTTCATGGGCCTCCCGCACCCCGGCGGGATAAACCTTCTCCAGCCAGTACCTGGAAGTAACCGCCGAGATCAGGTGGTTATTAAGTCCCTGCAAAGAGTAGTTCATGTTGCTGTTTTCGTTCACCCGCCAGTCCCGACCGCTGACGTACTCTTCGATCATGTTCTGGGCATTCACGAGGAGGTGGCGGAAATCCCGCAGTTCCTCATGCTGTTTGCGGTAAAGAATATACGCCTTGGCTTCTTTGGCATGTCCGCGCATGATCAGGACCCGCTCCACCACATCCTGCACGTCTTCTACAGAAGGTATCCTGTCCATAAACTCGCGGGCCAGTATCTGAACCACCTCATTGGACAATTCGCAGGCCAGTCGCCTGTCCTCGCAGCCGACGGCCTTACCCGCCTTGAAGATGGCGTTGATGATCCTTTCCTGGTCAAAGTCCACTACCCTGCCATCTCTTTTAAAGATTTTCTTCAACATCAGCACCGTCTCTCCTGGTTGTGATTTCTACACCAAAAAACCCTCTGCCCGTATAGAGCAGATGGTTAGCCTGCCGTGAATTTACAAAACCCCTTCGCCGCACCATCATAGGCTACCATTATGGCAGTGTCAAGAGAAATGGCAAATTTTCGCGCGGCCCTTTCCTAAACAATCCCCAATGCAGCCAAAGAGTTGCGCTTTTGTCCTGGGGACCGGTATGCCGGGTGAAAGCAGCCCATGTCCCTTGAGCTGGTTGTAAACCTCCAGTACCCACGGTTTTTCCAGGTGTGCCTGTTGTAAAAGGGCATCGTCTTGAAAAACCATCTCCGGTGTTCCTTCTCCCGCCAGAACTCCGTCTTTTAGCACATAGATATAATCTGCCCACGAGAAGGCCAGGTCCGCATCATGGGTGGACAGAACCACCGTTTTCCCGTTGCGGCTAATCCTTTCCATAAGTTTAAAGATCATCACGGAATGCTTGGGGTCCAGCCAGGCTGTCGGCTCGTCGAAAACCAATACCGATGGTTCCATGGCCAAAATGCCGGCAATGGCCACCAGCTTCTTCTGGCCGAAACTCAAAAGGTGGGTCGGCTTGTTCCTGAGTTCCGCAACTCCCGTATCCTCCAGCGCCCGTTCAACCCGCCGCAGCGCCTCCTCCCTGCTTAAACCGAGGTTTAACGGCCCAAAGGAGACCTCCTGCAAGACGCTGGCGGAGAACAACTGGGTGTCGGGATCCTGGAAGACGATACCCACGTGCTTGCGTAGTTCCATCAGAGCAGCGTGGCCGTAAGAGACATCTCTCCCGGCAAAACGGATTTTTCCCCTGCCCGGCCGTAAAATGCCGTTAAAATGGAGGAACAGGGTGGATTTCCCCGCTCCATTGGGGCCCAAAACAGCCACCTTTTTCCCCTTTTCAATAGCCATGCACAAACCCTTAATCGCCCTGGTCCCATCAGGATAAGTAAATTCTACGTCTATGGTCTCAAGGATCAGTTCCGCCACGAAAAACCACCTCCTGTGTACCAGGCCAGCGCGATCAGCAAAAGTTCAGCCACCGCAATGAAGGCCAGGTTTTTCTTGGAAAGAGAATATGTTGACTCCAGCACATTGAGTTGGCCGTCGTAGCGCCTGCTCAACAGGGCGGTGAACATGGCGTGGGAGCGGTGGTAGGACCTGAGGAAAAGGGTTGAAGAAAGCCGACTCAACGAAACATAGGAATTTTTTAAGGAAGAGTACCCCAGACGGGAGGCCTGGGAGATGTGGGTCCTTTCCGCCGTTTCCATCAGCACAAAAATGAACCGATAAATCAGGGTCATCAGCTCGACAAAGAGGGCCGGAACCTTAAGCCGCCTGAGGAGAGCAATAATCTCCACCATGGGAGTGGTTAAGGAAAGAAAATAAAGGCAAGAGACCGCCCCCAGGGATTTGAAAAAAAGGTTAGTAGCTATCATGAGGTCCTGGGACCGCACACCGACGACATGCTCCCCCAATGTTATAGCGTATATGAAACCAACGGGGTTTTTGTCAAGGGAAATGACAATGGTCGCCACGCCGGCCACCAAAAAGGTGGCCGGCACCAGCATCAGATTGGCGAAAAAGCGCCCGGGTATCCCGGCGCCCAGGGTCGTCACCCCGGCCATCAACACAATAACGGCCAGAAAGGTGACCGGGGAGCGGGAAAAGAGGCAAACTGCCATGGTAGCGACGGCAAAGAGAAACTTCTCCGCCGGATGGACATGCAACAACCGGTTGGCATAGGCGTACTGGTCAATGAGCAGCATGGTGCGGTTCTTCTCCTTTGGCATGGTCCCGGGTTCGCTTGCCCCTGGCATACCCGAGGTAATAGCCGATAAACCCGCTGCCCATGGCAGCCTGCAGGGTAAAAAGCAGGCTCTCGATTTCACCGCTGGGTGGTTCCCATAGGGCTTCAAACCAGGGCTGGTAGCCGGGCTGAATTTCGGCAATGATTTCTTCCGCCTGTCCGTCGGCACCGCCAAACTCAGCCCCCTGTTTAATGACCAGCGGGGTTACCATTAAGAGCAGAACCAGAAATGTAAGCATCAGGTTTGTCCTGGCTAAACTCATGCCTTTACCTCCTCCGGCAGGACTGAGAGTTCCTGTAATTCCTGCTTGTGGTACACGCTGAGGACGTTGAAAACCAAAACTGTCAACAGGCCTTCGCTGATGGCCAAGGGTACCTGGGTGACGGCAAACACCCCCATAAACTTGGCAAAGGAAGCGGCTACACCGCCGACAGCGGTCGGAAAAGCCAGGGCCAACTGGAAGCTGGTTGTCACATAGGTTAACAGGTTTCCCAGGGCGCTGGCCAGGAAAACTGACAACCAGAGCGGGGAACCAAGCCTTTGGGTCAGCTTGTAAACTCCATAGGCTACCAGGGGGCCTACTACGGCCATGGAAAAGGTGTTGGCCCCCAGGGTGGTGATGCCGCCGTGGGCCAGAAGGATAGCCTGAAAGATCAGGACAATGGCGCCTATAACCGTCATGGCCGCAGGGCCGAACAGGATGGCGCCCAGCCCTACGCCCGTCGGGTGCGAAGTGCTCCCCGTTACCGATGGGAGTTTCAAGGCTGATAGGACGAAAGCGAAAGCCCCCGCCAGCCCCAGTAACATCTTTAAGGAAGGGTTACATCTGACCGATTTCTGGATGGAAAGGATGCCGATTACCAGGAAAGGCAGGGTGATCAGGGTCCACAACCCGGCCCAGCTAAAGGGCAAAAACCCTTCCATGATGTGCATGGCCAAAGCGCTCCGGGGCAAGACCAGAAAACCCAGCAGCAAGTAAGAGGCGACCAGTACGGCACACGTCCTTTTGGTCACCGGAAATCACCCCTCTCGTGGGCATATTTTCTGCTTCACTTTTCAATACGCTTGTCTCAGGCTTATGCAACCGAAAGCTAAAAACCCTCCGCTCGGACCGAGCAGAGGGTTAACCGCCTGTAAGGTAATTTGCGCCAGGCATGGCATCCACCTCCCTATCCGCGTAGGTATAGCAAATACATGAGAACGAGCAGGTTTCCTGGCTGAGGGTCATCGCTTTTTCCCCACGCCTTCCCAGAGTCTCATCCCCTACATGACGGCAGAGTTTATGACACCCAGTGGCTTATTGTGGAGCAGCTACCCAATCACAGTGGCGGGACCGCGCCAGACTCTCACTGGCTTCCCTTTTGTCCTGTCATGAGACAGGACCACTCATTCTGGTTCCTATTAAGTTTTCATTTATGCATTAGCATTTTTATCCTATCACAGTTCCCACTCCACGTCCATATTTTTTCGAAAGAGATAAACGTACTGGAACTTCCTCGGCATATCTCTCGCAGCGGTTTAGGTTCCGTTTTACTTGGACGGTGTCCGTTAAGGTAAACCCTATTATCTGTTGAGGTTAAAGCATCATGGTTCGTGGAAATTGTTGCCTTTTTTCGGTTATTCCTCGTCTATGGTCAGTTCGGCCCGTTATCCGTAGCAGGCATTCGAGGACCGGCTCTGCCCCGGACGGAAAAAGATAACCCCATGAGCAGGAATTAGCTTCCTTGTGGTGAATAAGATTAATCCAAGATTACCCTGTCCGGGTGCCTTTGCCTCAGGGCAAGGGATAATAGGGAATCAGGTGTAAATCCTGAGCGGTCCCGCCACTGTAAACGGGTAGCCCCTTTCTAGTAGGCCACTGAGCTTTTTCGCTTGGGAAGGCAAAAAGGGGGTAATGACCCGCAAGTCAGGAAACCTGCCCGGACAGCGCACTACTTAACCTTCGGTGGAAAGGGGAGTGCTTCATGGCTGTGTTCAGGTACCTCAGCCCTCCTTAGCCGGGGCTGGGTTTTTTTGTTATCTAAGAAACTTATCAGGAATGGGTGCTTGCCGACGCAAGTTAAAAGGGAAGCCGGTATAAGTCCGGCGCGGTCCCGCCACTGTGAGGGAGAGCCGCTTTACATGATGCCACTGGGCCTCAAAGGCCTGGGAAGGCGTAAAGTCGGCCATGACCCCGAGCCAGGAAACCTGCCCATGCCCGTACCGCCGCATACCCCTACGAGCGATGGGAGGTAAGCCGAATTGCTGCCGCCGGCATAGTTGCCCGGGGCAAAGCTGAACCCTTAGCGTAGGTTAAGGGTTTTATTTTTTTACGAAAAGAGGTGGATAATCATTGTTGCTGTGGCACGCCGGTTTGGTAACGGCTACCCTGGTGCTGAGCTTAAAGACAGGTCTGCTCCTGGGGACTTCCTGGTTCAGCACCCGCTTCCTGATGCTGTTTTCCGCCGTGCTGGCTTCTGCCGTATTGGTCCTGGCGGCAGCCCTCGGCAGCTACCAGCAGGTACTGGTGCAGTGGCTGGATGATTACACCTTCGCCGGAACGGTCCTGATGGCCCTGGCCCTCATCTACCTGGGGCTCCAGCAGCCCGGCTGGGAATCATCGGCCGGCCGGCAGAAAAACCCCTCCTGGCGGGCCTACTTCTTTGGCCTGCTCCCCTGCCCCTTCTGCCTGCTGGCCCTTGGCCTATCGGTGACCCTGCTGGCCCCCCTGGCAGGGGTGAGCACCTTGCTGTTGGGTAGAAATGTAGCGGCCCTGTTCGGGCTGATGGTGCTGGGGGTCAGCCTGGGGGTCAGGCGCCTGGCCCGCCTGACCGCTTACGACCCCCACCGGCTTTTCAACCAGGTGCTCTTATTGACCGGCGTGGGGACGCTGGTGCTGGCCTTTACCATCCCTAACATCGTCCAGGCCATGCAGACCCCCTTTCGGCCAGTGACCATCGAATCGCCCCACTGGTTTGGTTTCACCGCAGCCGGTTTATTAGGGGTTACCTTATGGGGCTACTTTTGCCGCACCAATCAACTCCGGTCAAAAAACCAAAATGAGGTGAGGTAAGCATGCTTATTCCCGGCTCAGAGTACCTGAGTAAAACCCTGCACGTCATCGCCCAGAGCCTCTTGATCCCGTGTATTATCGGGCTCATCATCATGCTGGTCCAGGCCTTTCTGCACCTGGGGGGCCTGGCGGCAGAACACCAGCAGCGCCGGCGGGAACGCAGTATCCCTCTGGGAGAACTCCTCAACGCCTTGCCGGAAGGCCCGCGCCTGCCGGAAGCCGTGATGGCGCTTAACCTCCCGCCTCGCTTGCGGGAAGTTTTGTCGAATTTCACCGGGCAAGGCCATCTGCCTTACCCCGCCCGGCGGGTGTTGGCAGAAAACCTGCTGGCCCAGGAAGAACTGTGGGCCGCCAAGGTCCTGGAAAAGACGGACCTCATTGTCAAATTGGGGCCCATCCTGGGACTGATGGGTACCCTCATCCCCCTGGGACCTGGGTTAGCCGCCCTGGGGCAGGGGGACATCAATGCCCTGGCCCAGGCGGTGGTGGTGGCTTTCGACACCACCGTGGCCGGGGTAGCCGCCGGCGGCATCGCCTACCTGGTCTCCAAGGTGCGGCGAAGGTGGTATGCAGAGCACCTGAACAGCGTAGAAGCGCTGCTGGATCTCTGCCTGGGAGGTGAGACCAATGCTGCGGCGGAACCGAAGAAGGTGGTTTTTGGCGGAAGAAGACCTTAACCCGCTGACAGGGCTGGCCAATATGGTAGACGTAATGCTGGTCTTCGCCTGCGGCCTGATGGCGGCGCTGGTGCTCTCGTGGAACCTGCAGTCGGTATTCTTGCAGGACAAAAGCCAAAAAGAGCGGCAGCGCCTCCTCCAGGCCATCCGGCAGGTGGTCTCCCTGGAACAGGGAAAGGAACTGGACCAAGTGCCCGACGTGGGCAGCGGGGCCGGCTCTGGTTACCAGGAACTAGGCACCGTCTACCGGGACCCCGGGACCGGCAAACTGATCATGATCGAGAACCGATAGGAGTGATTTACATGTTATTACAGTTTTTGCGTCGGCATAAAAAGCTTTGGCGGCTTACCGGCATCCTGCTGATCTGCGCCCTGCTGGGCAGCAGTTTCCTGCCCATGATGGCAGTGACCGGGACTGAGTCCACCCCGGTTAAGATAGTGATCATCGCCAATAGCGAGAGCTACTTCCCCTCCCTGGGTTCGGCCTACCGGAAGCTGGCAGACCATGGGTACCCCCTGCAACTGAAAATTTTTAGCGGTGCAAGTCTAGCCAAAAGCGCCGAAGTGGAGCGCTTGCGGGTAGAACTGCGGGATGCCCGGGTGGTGTTGCTGGAGATGATCGGCGTGAGCACCATCAAGGCGCTACAGCCGGTCCTGGCGGAAGCGCCGTCTGCCGCGAAAATCCTCAGTACCAGAAGTTCCGAGTTCCCCGATCTCCCCCGGATCGACGCGGGAGAGGACGCCGCCCTAAAGGCCTATTTCGACCAGGGGGGAGTGGAAAACATGCGGCGGCTGCTCCTCTACCTGGCTTCCCGGCATGGCGGGGTGGCCACCCGGGAGGAACTGGCGCCGGTGCCCGTCCCCAGCCGTTTCATCCATCACCCGGAGGCGGGTCAAACCTTCAACACCCGGCAGGACTACCTGGACTGGTACCGGGCTGCGGGGAAGCTGAAACCAGGGGCCCCCTGGGTGGGCATCATCACCTATGACAGTTTCTTCAAAAACGATGACATCGACATGTACACCGCCCTGTTGGTTCAGCTGGAAAACCTGGGAGCCAATGTGATCCTCTCCTTTGCCAGGGACCGGGTAGGGGCGGTACGGGACTTTTTCATGGAAGGAGGCCAGGGCCGCATCGACGTGCTGGTGGCCGCTACCGGTTTTAACTTCGTCTTCGGCAAGCCGGAGGAGGGGGTTAAGCTTTTCCAGGAGCTAAATGTACCGGTGTTAGCCCCGGTTTACGCGCAAGACCTGGATAAGTGGGGACAGGACCCGGCGGGCCTGGCCGGCGAGGTGTATTGGCAGATCGCCTACCCCGAGCTGGACGGGCGCGTGGAGCCGGTGATACTGGGCGGCACCCGGACGGTGGGGGTGGACGCCGCCACCGGGGTGGAGATCGTTAAAAAGCTCCCGGTTCCCGACCGCATGGAAAGGGTCGCCCAAAGGGCCCTGAACTGGGCGAAGTTACGGCACAAACCCAACGGGGACAAAAAGGTGGCCCTCATCTATTATAACTACAGCGGGGGTAAGGACGGCATCAGCGCATCCTACCTGAATGTACCGGAGAGTATGGCCGCCCTCCTGGAGGCACTAAAACAAGACGGCTACCTGGTGGAAGGAACCCTCCCCGGCAAGGAACTCCTGGAGTTGATGCTGGCCCACGGGCGTAACGTAGGGAGCTGGGCGCCGGGAGAACTGGAGGCCATGGTGCAGGCCGGGGCGATGACGTTACCCGTGGCAGAGTACCTGCGGTGGTTCCGGGAACTGCCCCAGGGCCTGCAGGAAGCGGTGGAACGGGAGTGGGGGCCCGCCCCGGGCCGGGTGATGGTGCATCAGGGGCAACTGGTCATCCCGGGGATCATGCTGGGGAACGTGTTCGTGGGGCCGCAGCCCATGCGGGGGTGGGCGGACGACCCCCAGAAGATCAACCACTCGCCCACCCTGCCGCCCACCCACCAGTACCTGGCCTTTTACTTCTGGCTGCGGCACCAGTTCGGGGCTGACGCGGCTATCCACTTGGGTACCCACGGTACCCTGGAGTGGCTGCCGGGGAGGAGCGTGGGCCTGGGGGCGGACGACTGGCCGGATGCGGTGCTGGGCGACCTCCCCAACATCTACCCCTACATTGTCAACAACCCCGGGGAGGGTACCCAGGCCAAGCGCCGCGGGTATGCCGTCATCCTCAGTCACCTGACGCCCCCCATGGTGAAGCCCGAACTCTACGGCGATCTGGCGGCGCTGCAGGAGTTGTTGAGCAACTATGAAGTGGAGGAAGCCAGAGGAAACAGCGAGCGGTTGGCCGCCCTGCAAAAAGAGATCCTGGAAAAAATCAAGGTCAACAACCTGGACGGGACACTAAAACTCAACCTGGACCAGGACAGTTTTGACTGGGTTTTGGCCCAGGTAGACGGCTACCTGGCGGAAATGGTGGCCGAACTGATGCCTTACGGCCTGCATACCTTTGGCCGGCCACCTGAAGGTGAAATGCTGGAAAGAATGGCCGCCGCCATGGCGGCCTACGACCCGGCTGCCCGGAGCGGGAGTGAGGCGGACTACCGGGAAAAACTGTCCCTCAGTACCCGGGAAATGGATAACCTCTTGCGGGCCTTGCGGGGCGAATACATTGCCCCCGGCCTGGCGCGGGATCCGGTGCGCATCCCGGACACCCTCCCCACCGGGGCCAACTTCTACTCCTTCGACCCCCGCATGGTGCCCGACAAGGCCGCCTGGGAGACCGGGAAGAAGGCCGCCGACCGGCTGCTGGCCCAGTACCTGGCGGAGCATGGCCGCTACCCGGAAAGGGTGGGGGTGGTGCTGTGGGCCATCGAGACCATGCGCACCCAGGGGGAAACGGTAGCCATGATTTTACGCTTGGTGGGGGCTGAACCCAAATGGGACAAGAGCGGGCGGGTGACCGGCATTAATGTCACGCCGGTATCCCAACTGGGCCGCCCGCGGGTGGACGTGCTGGTAACCATCTCCGGCCTGTTCCGTGATACCTTTGCCTATATGGTGGAACTGCTGGACGGGGCGCTGGGACAGGTGGCCCGCCTGGAGGAAAAGCCGGAGGATAATAAGGTGAAAAAGCATTATCAGGAAGACCTACAGGCATACCAGGCTGAAGGCCGCCCGGAAAAAGAAGCTGAACTCCTCGCGGCAGCCAGGATTTTCGGCGACCCGCCCGGGGCCTACGGCACAGGGGTAGCTGAGATGGTGGAGGCCACCAGCGCCTGGGAGAAGCAGGAGGACCTGGCCCGCACCTACCTCACCCGCATGGGGCATATTTACGGGAAAGGGGTTTACGGGCAGGAGGCGGAAAGCGCCTTCCGCCGCGCCTTAAGTAACCTTGAAGTGGCCACCCAGGTGCGGGATTCCCTGTGGGGGGTGCTGGATAACGACGATGTCTACCAGTACCTGGGGGGCCTTACCCTAGCCGCCCGGCAGGTTTCCGGCAGAGAGGTAGCCGTCTACATCGCCAACACCCGGCAGGCGCAAAACCCGCAGGTCCAATCCTTCGCCCGTTTTCTGGGCACCGAGCTGCGCACCAGGGTGTTGAACCCCGCCTGGATTCAAGGCATGCTGCAGGAGGGCTACTCGGGAGCCACCACCATCGGCAAGCACGTAGGTCACCTCTTCGGGGTGGACGCCACCTTGGATGCGGTGGATGACTGGTCCTGGCAGCAGGTAATGGAAACCATCGTGCTGGACCCGGAAGTGCGGGACCGCCTGACACCCTATGCGGTACAGGCCATCGCCGGCTGGGGGCTGGAGGCCGCCCGCCGCCAGATGTGGCAGGCGGAGGAACAGACCATCAGCCGGTTGGCCGATACCTACGTGCAGAGCGTGCTGGAGTACGGGGTGGTCTGCTGCCACCATACCTGCGCCAACATCGTCTTTAACGAGTGGCTGGCCCGCTATGCCACCCTGCCCGGTAGCGATATGGTCAAATTCAAAGACATCTTCCAAAAGGCTACCCGGAAGGATCTGAACCTGCCCATCCCGGTGGTGACGGTGGAACCGCTGAACGCCCCTGGTCAGCAGACAGTGCAGGTCCCGCCGACCAGTAGACCCAAGACAGCCCTAGCCGCCACCACTAAGTTCCAGCCGGCCGCCCCCAGCACCGGAGAGGCCGGGGAGAAAAAGCCCGGTGAAAGCGAGCCAACAGCCCAGCCCCGGGCCTACGAGGTGCAGGTAACCAGCCCGGGGGCCACTTCCGGGGCCGGTCCCATCGGGGTCACCTTTTGGGCGATTCTGGGAGCCGTCATGCTGGCCGCCGTCTTCGGGGCCGGCTACTTGATGACGGGTAAAGCCGGGAAAAAGTAGGACCAGCAAATTTCAGTCGAGTAAGAGTAAGGCCGTAGCAGCGCATGGGATGTTACGGCCTGTGTTTAACAAAGTATTCAAACTTGAAAATGATAATTATCTATCCATTAGCCTTGAATAAGTCCCACCCTTGCGTCAAACTGGGAGGAAGCCCCCCGATGGGATCTTTGCACAGGCATGCTTCAGCGCACGACAAGAGGAAGGGTTTTTTTGACGAGAGACGAGGAAGAACTCTTTGAATTTATGGAAAGAACATGGAGAGAGTATCTGGATGTTAAGCCATTGCTGGAAGAAAACCTGATGGATATGGTGAGGACTTGATCCACCAGATGTTATACGGCAGCGACGGTGGGCTTTCCGGTACCTTTAAAAAACGGCAACCGCCAGTGGCGAAATTGACTGATATGGTGGTAAGTCCATCTGACACCGCCGTGACTTCCGCCAGTGGCGGAAAACTCATCGTACTGGCAAGTTTGTTTAGCACCTGAAGGACCACCGCCAATGGCGGAAAAACCAATTAGGCTGGCAACATTATTTGTCACCTACTAATCACCGTCAGTGGCGGTTGCCAAGGGGCCGTCAAATAATGTGGGCGGTAACAGCACCCTGTTATATTTTGCCATTGAACTGCATGTCAACAGAAGAACGAAATCGCTTCGCGATGGCTTTAAGGGTCCACTAATAAAAGAATTAAATAAAAAAAGAAAAAGCATGCGCCTTTTGTGGTATTGTTTAATCGACTAAATAAAACAAACCAAAGGAGCATGCTTTTTCGCTATGATTATACCATATGTAATTACTCCATTACACAGTTTTTTTAATATGGGCAGATCTCCTCCTATTGCCTTAGACAACCTGCTGGATGTTAAGGCATAAAGATAGAGCAGCGGTATGATGTCAAGTGGCTAATTGGAAATTTTTCATGAGAAACCCTGGTAATAAGGGGGTGTTTGCCGGAAAAAGGCAACACTTAACTAACCCCACCTTGTATGCAACACAATAAATA
>JBFLXH010000018.1:0-37846 GCA_040757295.1 Bacillota bacterium
CCTGAAAGCGAATTTCATGCCCGGCTTCATTGGCTGTAATCAAATTTTATTCCTTGCCGGGCATTTAATGAGCGAGGCCGCTAATTAAAATGTGGCCTGAAAGCGAATTTCATGCCCGGCTTCATTGATTTTAATATTTTTCCTTTGCCGAGCATTTCCCGCCGCTTCAAAGAAGCGTAGGCTTAAGAGCGGGTAGCCATCTGTGATAAACTGTTCTTCTGACTCCTGAATCCTGACTCCTGAGTACGCAGGCCTTCTTAAAGGGCGCCGGATACGCCAGCATCGGCAAAGGTAGCCATTTCATTGAGAATCTTTAGGGCAGCATCCACCAGGCTCATAGCTAAAGCCGCCCCGGTTCCTTCTCCTAGGCGCATTTGCATATTGAGCATTGGCTTAATTCCGATCATCTCCATCATTACCCGATGCCCCGGTTCTTCTGACAGGTGGGAACCAATCAGGTAGTCTTTAACAGCAGGAGCCAGCCTTGTTGCCACTAAAGCAGCTGCTCCGCTGATAAAACCATCAATCATTACAGGCACCCGGCAGGCCGCTCCTCCAATCATTACTCCCGCCAACCCGGCAATTTCCAGCCCTCCCACTTTGACCAGGACATCCAGGGGATCCCCCGGATCAGGCCGGTTGACTTCCAAAGCCCTTTTGATTGCCTGAATCTTCAGCTGCAGGCGGCGGTCATCAACTCCGGTACCCCTGCCGACCACTTCCTCGACTTCCAGCCCGCTAAAGGCAGCGACAACCGCCGTACTAGGGGTGGTGTTGCCAATACCCATTTCCCCTGTGCCCAGAAGCCCCGCCCCTTTTGCCACCAATTCTTCAGCAATTTCTATACCGATCTCCAAAGCCCGAGTTGCTTCATCCATTGTCATTGCCGGACCTTTAGCCATATTGGCCGTACCATAAGCCACCTTTTTATGCAAAAGACCCGGGATATCCGGCAGGTCTGCAGCCACTCCGATGTCCACCAAGACCAGTTCAGCCCCCACATGCCGGGAAAGGACATTCATTGCCGCCCCTCCCCGGGCAAAATTGAGCACCATTTGAGGTGTCACTTCCGCCGGAAAGGCGCTCACGCCTTCAGCTACCACTCCATGATCTCCTGCCATCAGGACACTCACCTTATTAGGCAGCTGGGGACAGACCTCCTTGGTAATGCCCGCTACCTGCCTGGCCAAGTCTTCCAATACTCCCAGGCTACCCGGGGGTTTTGTCAGATTGTCCAGCCTGGCCTGGGTTTGGGCCATTGTTTCTAGGTCCAGGGGTCCAATCTTGGCAATGGTTTCTTGCAGTTTCTTCATTCTTTTAATTCCTCCCCTGTTAGTTTTTGCGGCCAAATAGGCCCATGGGGGAATCCATGGAAACAAAAAATCCCCAGCCTAAAATAGACTGAGGATTTTACCATCACCCTCCAGCACTCCCTCTCTTCGCAGGGGCCTTTTGGCTACCAGTAGGCAGGTTTCCTGGCTCCGGTTCTCCGTTCCCCGCTCCTTCCCACCTCCCTAAAAAGAGGCAGTGGTTCAACTGGGTCTTGGCTTCAGTGGGAGATTGTTACCCCCGCTCGTGCTTAGATTCGACCAGTTCTTGGCTCCGGTTTACCGGAGCTTAGAACTGGTTAATCCCATAGGGGGCCAGTTAATACAGTGGCGTAGCCGCTCTTTTATCCCGCCGCTTTAAAGAAGAGTAGGCTTAAGAGCGGGTAGCCAGCTGTGATTAAAAATGCAGGGTTCTCCCCGGTTACAGTGGCGGGACCGCTCGGGAATTGCACCCGATTCCCTTTTACCCGTTTGGGCACCTACTTGCCGCAATTATCAAATTGTGATTTAAGTTTACTCTCCTTAAAAAATAATGTCAAGGGGTTTTATCCCGCTCCCTCAACCGGCACCCTTTCTTCCCTGCAGGTGGTGTTTTTGCCTTCATGTTTAGCCCTGTACATGGCGCTGTCCGCAATACTCACCAGATCGCCCCAGCTCCTGGCATCAACGGGATAGGTAGCTATGCCGATACTTACCGTTGCCTGGATAACTGCGCCAGTAGGGCCCAAAAAAGGAACGGCCTGAATGGCCTGGCGCAGGCGTTCGGCAACCTCCATTGCGCCCTGGCTGCCGGTCTGGGGCAGCAGGATGGCGAACTCTTCACCACCGTACCGGAAGGGAGTGTCTGTTTCCCGAATAATATTCCTGATTATCCCGCCAACCTCCTGCAAAACCCGGTCACCGGTGGGGTGGCCGAGTGCATCATTGATTTTTTTGAAATCATCCATATCCAGCATTAAAAGGGTTAATTCGCTGCCAAAGCGGCGAGACCTGGCAATCTCTTCCCGCAGCTTTTGCTTGAAGAAGCGGTAGTTATAGAGCCCTGTTAAATCATCGGTAATGGCTAAATGCCTGGTTTTGGCCAAAACCTTAGCCTTTTCAATGGCTACTGCCGCCTGCCCCGCCAGGGCCAACAGGGCTTTCTGATCTTCGATAGAAAAGGCCGCCAGTTTTTCACTTTCAATATTCAATACACCTTGAACTTCCCCTGCAACCAATAACGGAAGGGTAATCTGCGACCTGGCCCCCTTCGCCCCAGGAATATAGCGGAGCTCTTTAGAAACGTCACTTACAACTATTGGCTCGCGGCGTTCCGCCGCCCAGCCTACAACCCCTTCCCCAGCCTTGATCACATAGCCGGACGGCAAGTCAGCCAGGTACCCGGTTGAAGAAAAGAGGTTGAAATTGCCCTGGTGGTCTTTCATAAAGATAGCGGCATTGCCATAATCAAGTTCTTCAGCGGCAATCCTGGTGATGCTTTGCAGGATGTCATCCAGTTCTGTTTGGCTGTGCATTACGGCAGTGGCACGGTAGGCTGCCTGCAGCCTACGGAGCATCAATTGCAGCTGGATCTCCCGGTAACGCAAACGACCTATAAGATAGCCAACCGCAGGGCAAATCAGATAAGATACAATAACTTCCTGCAAGTTACTTCCATGATAGCTGAACCTGACGAAGTAGTCGACAAGGAACAGAGTAGCCATCACGAAACCTGCTATTATGCCGCCAACAACTTGTCCCTTCCAAGCAAGGGCTGCCACGAGTACCAGAGACAAGCCCCGCACAAAAGGGTAATAAGGGCAGAATACAAGCAGTGCGCCATATGCCAGGAAGAGGGAACTCCACCCAACAACCAAGCCAAAACTTTTGGGATTCACCATAGTATTAACGACCCCTAAAGTTTCTTTGGCAATAACATTCCATATTAACTAATTTTTTCCTGCCTGCTGGCAGAAAAATGTTTTTTAGGGGCAGTTTAAACATTAAACCGGAAATTGATAATATCCCCGTCATGCACAATGTATTCCTTGCCTTCTAACCGCATCAGGCCCTTCTCCTTAACCTTGGTCATGGAGCCCAATTTTTCCAAATCCTCAAAACGGACCACTTCTGCGCGAATAAAGCCTCGCTCTATGTCTGAGTGAATTTTGCCCGCTGCACTCCTGGCGTTAGTACCCTGGCGGATGGTCCAGGCCCGGACTTCGTCCTCTCCCGCAGTCAGGAAGGAGATCAAACCCAGCCGCCGGTACATAGCGTTGGCCAGTTTTTCTATCCCTGGCTCTTGTATTCCCAGTTCGATCATGAAAATCTCCCGGTCCGCCTGGCTCATTTGCCCGATTTCCATCTCGATCTTGGCGCATATTTCCATTACGGGCAAGTCCCGGGCCGCAGCATAGGCCATAACCTCGTCCCGCTGGGGATAATCTTTAAGGCTTAGTTGTTCCTCATCCACATTGACCACCAAGACCATGGGTTTGCCGGTCAAAAAAGTAACATGGCGCAAAACTGCCCGTTCCTCATCCTTCAATTCGGCCTGGGCGAGGTTTTTTTCATCTTCCAAAAGCCCCTTGCATTTTTCTAAGGCCGCCAATTCGATTTCGTGCTCTTTGGTGCGTTTCTTTCCTCCGAGGATGCGTTGAATCCTGTTTTCGATCAGCTGCAGGTCCGCAAAAAGGAGCTCCATAATTACCGTTTCCAAGTCCCGGATAAGATTAACGGAACCATCAACATGCAAGACCTGGTCATTATTAAAGGCCCGTACCACATGGATGAGGGCATCTGCCTCCCTGACCGCGGACAGGAATTGATTGCCCGCTCCCTGACCCTGACTGGCCCCTTGAACCAAACCTGGCACATCAATTACTTCTAAAACCGCCGGGGTATACTTGCGAGGGTGATAAAGACGGGCCAAATAGTCCAGCCGGCGGTCAGGCACAATGGCGGAATCCACATTAGTCGCGGTCTTGCCGGAAAAAAAACTGCTGGTCTCTTTCTGAGCCCGGGTCAGCAGGTTGAAAAAGGTAGTTTTGCCAACCATGGGCAGACCGATGATCCCACAGGATAAAGCCACAGATTTCCCCTCCTAATTGCTCCATAGCGTAAAAACGTTCCCGGGAACTAGCTTTTCCCCTGGCAGAAGCTGCTAGTCCCCGGCTTAACCTTGACAGATATTCAACAAAACTCCCTGTTTCCCTGCCAGGCCCCTCTATGCGCAGAGGTTCGGTAACTATAATGAGCGAGGCCACTAATTATTCATTGATTTACCGTGGCCTCAAAGCGAATTTCATACTCGGCTTCATTATGATAATGCAATTTTATCCCTTGCCGAGTATAAAAACAATAGTGGCAAGTCTAACCCTTACTTTACACTATTTGCAGGCAGACGATTATTTAGGCATTGCAAAAGCTCTTTTTCGTCACCGCCATCTTCTGGGAAAGTTGCCACAGATAAGGCTGCTTCCTGGTTTTCGAATACGGCAGTTTTTGCTCGAATCCGTTCAGCTACTACTGCCGCTCCCTCCGATCCGGTTAGGGGCAGGATTACTACCAGGTTACGGTCTTTACTAAGGAATACGGAATCTATCTCCCGCAAAAGGCCCTGGAGTTGTTCCCGTAATTCCACCAGTTCTTTCAAACGGGAAAGCCGCCTTAATTCACTCGGCAAATTTATCTCCAACAAAGATAAGGGGGTATCTCCTCGTTTGGCCCGACTGATCTCGGAGCGCACCCGGGCTTCCAAGTTGGCCCCGCTATCAGCCTGATAATTTTCCGGGGGAGGGACCAGCGGCCCCAGCACCCCCTCTACCCGTTCCAACAACTCTTCCCTGGCAAAAGGCTTGCGAATATAGTCAACCGCTCCGGCTTGCAAGGCCCTGGTAACAACAGCCCGGTCCGCACGGCCAGTCAACATTATCACTGGCAGGTAGGGCCATGTTCCAGTGATATGTATTTTTTCTAACGCACTGATGCCATCCATTCCGGGGAGAGTGATGTCTAGTATTAGGAGGTTTAACCCCTGGTAACGCCAAGGATACCGGAATAGATCTTCGGCATTATTTAATTCAAGCACTTCCACCCCATATTTTTCCAGGGTCCGCCTGACTTCCAGGCGGACCAGGCTGGAATCGTCAATCACCAGCACCTTTCTGCTCTTATCCATTTTCGCTATTCACCTCCTGGCAATACATCGAGTATTTCGTCCCGCTCCTTTGGCTCGACAAATGGTAATGGATATTTCGTTAATATCCGACAATATCCTCTTTAATTGAGTATTATTTCCAAAAAATTTAACCCCTGAAGACGCTCCCTATTCACCTGCAAAGAAGGGAAGGCCTGATGGGGTTAATTTTGGTCGAAGGGATAAACCCTCGGCCAAACTCTATTTTACTATGAGCCTGGCAAGGTAATTTTGGTATGCTCGGCAAGGAATAAAATTTGATTGCTCAATGAAGCCGAGCATGAAATTCGCTTTCAGGCCACGGTAAATTAATGTATAATTTGTGGCCTGGCTCATTTTAACACTCAAGCAAAAAGGGAGGCCCACCCCGATGGGACTCCCTTCAAAAACTATTATTCCTCCTGCTGTTTCACCGACTCCCAAAGGACTTCGGCCAGGTCTACCACCTTAACCTGTTCTTCCACCTCTTTGAATTTAACTCCGTCTTCCATCATGGTGAGGCAGAAGGGACAAGCAGTGCCGATTAGGTCAGGTTTGCCCTCCAGGGCCTGTTCAGTCCGCATAATATAAATTTTATTGCCTTCGGTCTCTTCCAGCCACATGCGGCCACCGCCGGCCCCACAGCAGAAGCTCTTATCCAGGCGGCGGTCCATTTCGCCCAGTTTAAGACCCGGGACAGCCTGAAAAACCTGGCGCGGGGCCTGGTAAAGATCGTTATAGCGGCCGAGGTAACAGGAGTCGTGATAGACTACCTTCTTGCCGCTTACAGCCCCCGGTTTAAGTTTGCCCTGTTTTACTAGGTCAAGCAAGAACTGGCTGTGGTGCATCACCCTGTAGTTCCCGCCAAACTGGGGGTAATCCTTGGACAAGGCGTTCAAACAGTGCGGACACTGGGTGACAATGGTCTTAACCCCATAATTGTTCATTGTTTCAATGTTTTCCTGAGCCAAGGATTGGAAGAGGTACTCGTTCCCCAGGCGGCGGGCTGAATCGCCGCAGCACTTCTCTTCATTCCCCAGAATGGCAAAATTGACACCGGCCTTCTGCAAGAGCTTAACAAAAGCCGTGGCAACTTTCTTATTCCGGTCATCAAAGGCGCCGGCACAACCCGGCCAGTACAAGATCTCTACTTCGTTCTCTTGAGCCAGGGTTTTCACTCCCAGGCCCTCCGCCCAGTTAGCCCTGTTAGCCCAGCCAACACCCCAGGGGTTGCCGTTGTTTTCCATGTTGCGGAAAGCCAGCTGCATTTCCGAGGGGAACCTGCTTTCCATCAAGACCAGGTTCCGTCTCAATTCAATGGTTTTATCAATATGCTCCACGTAGGCAGGACACTGTTCCTGACAGGCGCGGCAGGTGGTACAGGCCCAAATCTGCTCATCTGCTATAACGTCTCCTATTAACAGGCGCTCCAGCAAGGCCTGATCCGCTTCGCTGGCTGCCGCCGCCTCCTTCTGGCCTTCCGACCCCTGGGCCGCCTTGGCTTTGGCAGCCTGAGCCAACAACAAGGGCACCTTGGCCTGCCAGTGTTCCTTCAAGTCTTGGGTCATTTTCTTGGGACTTAAGGATTTTCCGCTTAAGTGGGCCGGACAGTTATCCTGGCACCGCCCGCAGCGGATACAGGCGTCCGGGTCCAACAGCTGTTTCCAGGTAAACTCCTCTATGTTGGCCACTCCGAAAGACTCCTGGGTCTCATCATCGAAATTAATGGGCTTAATGGTTCCCTTGGGGGAAAGATCACTTAGATACTGGTTGGCAGGAACCAGTACCAGGTGCACAAGCTTGGAGTAAGGAATATAAGCGATAAAGCCCATGGCCAGGATCATGTGGAACCACCAAACCAGCCGGTGCACCCCTGCCAATCCTCCCGAGCCAACCCCTCCCAGGAGGTTAGCCACCAGGAGACCAACAGGGGACCACAGGGCCCAGGGGTCTCCCGCAGAGGCCATGCGCAGGCCCTCCAACAAAAAGCCGGTACATACAATCACAAAAATGAACAAGAGGACATAAGCATCTTCAGGTTTGTTGTCAAGCCGCTCAGGCCGTACAATATAGCGGCGGTACCAGGCCATCAGGATGCCAACTAACACCAGGGCTCCAGCAATATCCATGGCCAGGGAAAACCACAGGTAGAAAGTCCCGCGGAGGGTGACAATGCCAAAATCGGCCTCCAGGAATACCAGGAAGGTACCGAAGGTCATCACAACAAAACCCCAAAAAATAAAAAAGTGCATCAAACCGGGGAAAGGGTCTCTGAGCAACCGGCGGTGGGTAAAGGTCTGGTCCAACATCAACTTGAACCGCTCAGCTGGACGGTCGAACCTCAGCTCCGCCTTGCCAATTCTCCACATTTTATAATGGCGCTGCATCCCTTTGGCAAAGAAGAACAGGGCTACCGCAAAGACCAGGTACATTAACAGGTGTCCGTCAATATTCCAGTAAATCTCCCTGCTGGGTACCAACACTCACATCTCCCTTCAAAAAACTAGTGGGATATAAAATCCAGGCAGCAGCCTTTCGCCAATTATCACCACCTTAGAGATAATTTCCATTTTCACAAAGTTCACTTTTCTAATTCGTCAGCCGCTCTCCAGATTCCTCCTTCTGCCAGGGCGGTTTCCCCGGTAAACTACTTCCATTCCCTTTTATGACTCCAGCTTTTCCACCAATGGGAAAGCATCCCTCCCTTTTGGGTTGTCACATGGGGGTAACAGTCTGCCTCGGGGACCGGAATCAGGCCAAGTTCCTCCCCCGCCAAAGGAACTAAGCCGCGGCGCCATCTGTTTCCTGAAAGATACTCTACTTCTACCCATCCGGGACTGGCCTCCAGCGCCTGCCGCAGGCTGTCCCGCTGGTGGACCGGAAAGCCGTTAACCCCCAGGATTAGATCGCCGGTTTGCAACCCCAGGGCCTGAGCCGGATAGCCCGGCAGCACATCCAGCACCAGCAGTCCCTTCCTGTTGGGCACGAATAGTGGTGTTCCAGCCTGTTCCTTTTTCTGACCATAGCGGAGGAGCAGTTCATGCCCCAGAGGTGCAAAAAGAGCTGCAGCCCAGGCAATACCGCTGGTATAGGAAGCAAGAACAGCCAGAAGCAGCAGGGCTAAGCTGTACAACCCCAGGTGGAAGGCTGACCAGCGACATTTTTTCCGCGGGGTGGATGTCATGGCCAAATCACTGTATCCCAAGGCGGCCAGCACAGGGACAAGGACCAGGATTCGCCGCATGCCCGGAGCTTCCGGTGGTAAAGCAGAACGAAGCAGCGGCCACCAGTCAGGCATCGGTATCAGATCGCCAGCCGAAAGGTTTTGACTGACCAGCACCACCTGCAGGGCCACTACCGGGATGGGCCAAAATTTTTGCATATAAAAAGCCCCAACCACCCTGCCTTGCCTGTTGCGGGTATAAACCGGGACTGCTCCCTCGTGGCCATTGGCGAGGATCAAGAGGCTTTCTACCAAATGCAGGACAGCCACAAGCCCCATCAGAGACGGCACATCTACCTTGGGGAACCCGAAGATTAGGCTGCAGAGGGCAATAGTCCCTCCCGCGTAAGAAAAACAGACCAGCCTGGGGCTGACTAACATAAAAAGGATGGCTAAGCCCCAGAGGTAGATTACTCCGATGCCGCTCAAGGAAATGCCGACTAAAGCCATAATGAAACCCCCTAAAAGGCCTCCGGCTGCTCCCAGGAGAGCAGCCCGGAAGAGGGGCAGCCAGTGAGACTCAGGCGGAACTTTATAGAGCTGGCTTTTCAAATTTGCCGCCCGGCGGTATTGCAACCCGATTAAAAGGAGCAGCACAAAGAAGATAGGATCGGTTACAGCCCTGACGAAGGTTTTGAGTACCAAGCTGAAAAAGTCCGCTGGCAGCATGAATTCACCCCTGTCCGAATTTTATCAAAAAAAACTTACACCGCCCAAAGCGGTGTAGATACATCATCTAATCTCCCGAAATTCAATCAAGGTTTTATTTTTGTCCTCAAAATTTCAATCCCCCTTTTTAACTGGGGATCTTTAACGGGATCCGGTGCATTCATCAGGATTTGGGAAGCCTTTTCCCCTTCCAGAGGGACCACAATATCAGGCTCTATTCCCTTTTTGTTGATGTCATGCTTGGCAGGAGTCAGGTATTTGTCCGTAGTAAGTTTTACTGCCGCTCCGGCCTCCATCCTAAACAGGGTCTGAACCAGGCCTTTGCCGAAGGTCTTTTCTCCCACAATTACCCCGGCGCCGCTGTCTTTGATGGCGCCGGCCAGGATTTCCGACGCGCTGGCGCTGCCGCCATTTATTAGGACAACCAAGGGCAATCCCAAGGCCTTACCATCAGCTTTATACTGTTGGGAGCGGAACCTACCCACAATATGCACAATGGGACCACTAGCTACAAAGTAGTCGGCTACCTGGACCGCTGCCCCCAAATAGCCGCCAGGGTTGTTGCGCAAGTCTAAAATAACTCCCTTGAGGCCGGCCTGCTTCATTTCATCCAGCAACAGGCCTACGTCCCGGCCGGTATGTTCATTGAAGGTAGTCAGGTTAATATACCCGACCCCAGGGAAGTCTTCCAGCATCTTGCCCTCTACTGTCGGGATCTCTATAATCTCCCGGGTGATGGTGTATTCCCGTTTTTCTTTTTCCTCTTTACGACCAACAGAAAGGTTAACCTTGGTTCCCGGTTTGCCCTGCATCAGACTGGCTGCTTTCTCCAAGTCCATCCCGGCAGTATCCTGCTGATCAATTCGGAGGATAATGTCTCCGGCCTGAATACCTGCCCGGTGAGCAGGGGTGCCTTTAAAAGGAGAAACTACAATCAACCGCTTCTCCTCATCAAGACCAATTAAGAGACCCACGCCGCCGTAACTGCCGCTGATATGCTGTTCAATGTTCCGGTATTCCGCCGGCTCCAGGAATGCGGAATAGGGGTCTTCCAGGGAGGCCACCATCCCTTTGACTGCCCCGGTAATCAGATTAGGCGTGGTTACCGGCTGCAAAGCCTGGGTTTTTATCAAAATGACAGTCCTGATAGCGTGCATCATTTCTTGCCGGCTGGTAACGGCCAAAACCCCCAACAGCAGGGTAGAAACTAGCCCAATCACTACCAGGAAATTGGTCAGCCACCCTAAAATTTTTTTCTTCAAAACAGATACACCTGCCGTTTCTTCAAAAACCTATAGAAGGCAAATAATGCTATCTCTTTTGATTGTATGTATTTTCCACATGTTGTATGTGTTCTGTCCATTTATTTTCCACATTTTATTTGATTATCCTGCCCGCTAAGAAAAAAGCCGTACAGCACGGCATACATTAGAATTATTATTGCCCGGGATATCTCTCCCATCTTTTGGTACCTAAATGGGGCCAAAATAACCTCATAACTTAAGTGCCCGGCACCTCACCCATTACCGCAAGTATTTCCAGGGATCAACATGCTCGCCTTTTTCCCTCACCTCAAAGTGCAGGTGGGGCCCGGTGCTCACGCCGGTGCTTCCTACCTTTCCAATAGCTTGTCCCCGCGTCACCTTCTGCCCATTATTAACTTCAATTACCGACAGGTGACCATAAGTTGTGGTTACTCCGCCCCCGTGGTCAATTACTACTGCCTTGCCATAAGCCCCAAACCAGTCGGCTAAGATCACCTGGCCCGCTTCGGCGGCTGCCACCTTGGCGCCGTTTGGCGCCGCAATATCAATACCCTGGTGGAACCGGCGGGTCTTCAGCACCGGGTGAACCCGCCACCCATACTGGGAGGTAATCCTGGTGTGTCCGGGGATCGGCCAGGCCATTTTTCCCCCTATGTATTGTCCGCTCTTTGAAGCTAGTTCCCGGATGCGGGCAGCCAGTTTAGCAAAGGATTCTTCTTCTTCGGCCAGGGCCCTCTCGGCTGCAGCCTTGTCGGTCTTCAGTTTATTGACAAGCTTTTCCCGCTCCTGTTTTTGGCTTTCCAGGCGGGCTAACTGCTGTTCCGTCTTCTTTTTCAGCTCAGCTATATCATCCCGGCGAGCCTCCAGGTTGGCCTTTTTGTTTTCCACATCCTGCCTTTTGGATTCAATTGCGTTTAACAGGGCAATGTCCTGCTCGGCAATCTTTTTTAATAAGTCAAAGCGAACCAGAAAGTCAGTCATGCTGGTAGACTGGACCAGGACCTCCAGGTAATCCACCTTGCCGTTAATATATATTTCTTTTAGTCGATGCCGGAATACCTGGGTCCGATCTTCCAGGGCATCTTCTGCTTCCCGCAGTTCCTTTTCCGCCTGGACTACCCGGGACTGAGCATTCTTCAGCTGGGTTTGCAGGTACTTAATGTCCTTTTCTGTTTTGTCGATATTCTCTTCCAACACCCTTAGCTGGCCGGAAATGGTGGAGATCTGCCGGTCTGTCTGGCGGATTAACTGGCGGTTTTGCTCAATTGCCCGTTGGATCCTGGTTTGCTCCTGACGCAGCTTGTCCAGTTCAGAACCATAAACCGGCCACACCACTGCGCTCAGCACAAAACCCAGCAGCATGGCTACCGACCAACATCTTTTGGCATAACGTATCCAGCCCAAAACCCTTTTCCCTCCCCCAAAATCTGTTATGCCCGCAGGAAGCGATGAACGGAAACAGCGCTGCCCACTGCTCCTACAGTAACTCCGGCGGCCAACAGCCAAAAGAGCATCTTGCTGACCAATTGGATGTCGGTAACCACCGGTAAAAAGGGCACAATTTGGGTCACACTGTCCACCAGCAAGGTGTAAGCCCCATATAAGGCCAGCATGGAAACCAGCGCTCCCGCCAGCCCCAGCAAAACCCCTTCCAGGAAGAAGGGCCAGCGCACAAACCAATCACTTGCCCCAACCCATTTCGCAATGGCTATTTCCCGGCGGCGGGCAAAAACCGTCAGACGGACAGTAATCGCAATGAGGAATATCGCCGCCAAAGAGACCAGGGCCATGGTCACTAACCCAACCATCCGGATCCAGGCCAACAGGCTGAATAAACGGGTAACCGCCCCTTCCCCGTAGTCCACCTTCTCTACGAGATCCATCCCAGCCATCAATTGCGCCAGCTCCGGCACCTGGCTAGGGTTAACAGCCTTTACCCGGAAATAGTCAGGTAAAGGATTGATCCCGCCGACAGCAGCCAAAAGGTCTTTGTTATCCCCCCAGCGTTTGCTTAACTGGTCCAGAGCCTCCTCCTTGGTTACCAAAACCACCTCGGCCACTTGGGGCAGCCGGGCTATCTCGTCTTTCAAATTAAATGATTTTTCCCGGGGAGTATCAACTTCCAAATAAACGGCTATTTCAATGCTTGATTCCAGTTCTTGAGCGATGTAATTAGTATTCATGATCACCAGCAGGAAGGCCCCTAGAACAAATAAGGCGATGGCTACGGTGGCAGCGGAAGCCAGGCTCATCCACCCGTTACGGCGGGTTGATATGGCTGCCTGGCGCAGGAAATAGCCAACGGTTCTAAGCTTCAAGGCGGTATCCCCCTTTCCGCTCATCCCTGGCCAGCCGGCCGTTTTCCAAGGCGATAACCCTTTTCCGCATGGAATTTACAATCTGGCGGTTATGGGTTGCTACAACTACTGTGGTCCCTCTTTTATGGATATCGTTGATCAACTGCATGATTTGCCAGGAAGTCTCCGGGTCCAGGTTACCAGTAGGCTCGTCCGCTACCAAAATCCGCGGGTTATTGACAATAGCCCTGGCAATAGCTACCCGTTGCTGTTCCCCGCCTGAAAGCTGGTGAGGAAATGCCTTTTCCTTTCCTTCCAAACCTACCAACTGAAGGATTTGCGGTACTCGCTGGGCAATCTCCTTACCGGAGCACTCCAAGACTTCCATGGCAAAAGCAACGTTTTCGAAAGCAGTACGGTCAGGCAGCAGGCGGAAATCTTGAAAAACTACCCCCATATTTCGCCGTAAGAGACAGACCTCTGACTTTTTCAGCCGCAAGATGCTGCGGCCTGAAACCATGATCTGTCCCCTGGTAGGCAGTTCTTCCCGGAACAAAAGCTTCAGGAAAGTCGATTTTCCTGCTCCGCTTGGCCCCACCAGGAAAACAAACTCTCCTTTTTCAATGGACAGACTTATATCTTTCAGGGCGTAAGCACTATCCCCGTATGCCTTGCTGACGTTAAACATCTGAATCAAGCCGAGTCCCCCCATGCGAACCCTTGTTAGATTCAACTGGGTCTTGGCTTTTTGCGGGGGATTGTTTCCCCCGCTGAAGCTTAGAGCCAGTTAATACAGAGGCGTAGCCGCTCTTAAAATGAGCCAGGCCACAAATTATACATTAATTTAACGTGGCCTGAAAGCGAATTTCATGCTCGGCTTCATTGATTTTAATATTTTTCCTTTGCCGAGCATTTCCCGCCGCTTCAAAGAAGCGTAGGCTTAAGAGCGGGTAGCCATCTGTGATAAATCGAACGGGGTTGCAGAATTGTCGTTTTACAAGGATTTTCGACAGAAAATCCCGGAATCCTCCCTGAAACAGACATTTTATGTAAGCCATCGCAGGGGATGGATGGCTTGGTTGCCAATGAAAGGAACAAAGTCTTCCTTGGGAAGAAATCTTCCTTCGGAAGACTTAATGCGGTTGACTTTGTTGAAACCCATGACGGAAATTATGATTTATCCACATTTTTTAAACGACCATAATTTCCTATGCGTTATGAAAAAGAGGGGATCGCCCCTCTTCTTCACCTGCACCTGATTAAAACTGCCATTTAGTATTTGAAATCAAACAGGAACAGAATCAGCAAGAAGATTAGGAGAATTCTGCTGTAACCCGGATAATAGCTTTGCTGTTCTACCATTTGTCCCATCCCCCTGTTGCTTAATTAAGGCGTTTACCGCCCGGTTTCAATCTATCTTATGATTCCAAACTAACGACTGTTACGTTTTCATTCCTAAGTTTTTACTCCATTTAATGGAAAAACCGGCTATCCAGCCGGTATTTGGCAAACTTTAAACTAACGCTAGCTCTGCTTAAAAAACATGGTTTTCTTCCGGGCTATTACTCTTTCCACTTTGGCTATGATGCCCGCCACTGTTAACCCGTATTTCTCCAGCAGTTCTTCCGGCGAACCGGATTCTCCAAAGGTGTCGGCCACTCCCAACCGCTCCAGGGGAACCGGATAGTGTTCCCCCAGCACTTCAGCCACAGCGCTGCCCAAGCCCCCAATCACGCTGTGTTCCTCTGCGGTGACCATTGCCCTGGTTTGCCGGGCAGCCTCCACCACTGCTTTTACATCCAAGGGCTTGATGGTGGAAATGTTTATCACAGTAACCCGCACTCCTTGATTAAACAGGATTTCTGCCGCCTGCAAGGCCGGGGCCACCAGTACCCCGCAGGCAAGAACGGCCGCATCCTCTCCCTGGCGCAAAACACTGGCTTTGCCCAGTTCAAAACGGTAGCTGGAGTCATATATTTGCGGAACACCTGCCCGCCCCAGCCGGATATAGAAGGGACCCGGGCTGGCTGCCGCCGTCCGGATGGCCTGGGCAGTTTCCTCGGCATCGGCCGGGACCACGACCCTCATACCAGGGAGTACCCGCATCAGGGCAATATCCTCTATGGATTGGTGGGAACCGCCGTCTTCTCCTACGGTGATCCCGGCATGGGTAGCAGCAATTTTAACAGATAACCCAGGATAGACCACCGTATTTCGCACTTGCTCAAAAGCCCTGCCAGTAGCAAAAATGGCAAAGGTGCTGACAAAGGGAATTTTGCCTGCCACGGCCAGGCCCGCTGCTGTTCCCATCAGATTTTGCTCGGCAATCCCCATGTCGAAAAACCGGTGGGGAAATTCTTTGCCAAACTCAATGGTTTTGGTGGACTTGGCCAGATCCGCGTCCAACACTACAATGTCCTGGTTTTCCCGGCCCAATTCTACCAGAGTGCGCCCATAGACATCCCTGGTGGCAATCTTTTTCATTTGGCACTCCTCCCGTCATTCCTTACAGTTCAGCCAATGCGCGCTGCAGTTCATCCCTGGTGGGAGCCACTCCGTGCCAGCCCACCTGGTTCTCCATAAACGAAACGCCTTTGCCCTTGACCGTCTTGCCAATGATTATTGTGGGTTTGCCCTTTGTTTTCTTCGCCTCCTCCAAAGCAGAAAGGATCTGCCTGAGGTCGTGACCATCAATACTGATCACATGCCAACCGAAAGCCCGCCACTTATCTGCCAGGGGCTCCGGGTTCATCACCTCGGCCACCGGCCCGTCAATTTGCAGCCCGTTATGGTCCAAAAAGGCGGTCACCCGGTCCAGCTTGTAATGGGCAGAAGCCATGGCCGCTTCCCAAACCATTCCCTCCTGCACCTCGCCATCGCCCAGCATCACATAAACCCGGTAATCCTGTTGATTCAGCCTGCCCGCCAGGGCCACCCCGTTAGCCACCGCCAGCCCCTGGCCCAAAGAACCGGTGGATATCTCTACCCCGGGGGTTTTTTTCATATCCGGATGCCCTTGCAGCATACTACCCAACTTGCGCAGCCCCTGCAGTTCTTCCACCGGAAAATAACCCCTTTCCGCTAAAACCGCATATAAGAGGGGCGCCGCATGGCCCTTGGATAAAATAAACCGGTCCCGCTCCGGCCAGGCTGGGTTTTTCGGGTCGTGGCGCATTTCATGCCAGTAAAGGGCCGTGGCAAACTCCACCCCGGACAGGGACCCACCGGTATGGCCTGATCCGGCCTGGGCCAGCATTTCCAATATCCGGCGGCGGACTATTTTTGCCTGTTCCTCTAAATTTTTAATCAGGTTATTGTCCATAACATACTCCTCCTTGCCCAACTTCCAACTTGATATAATTGTCCAAGATAACCATTTAGTCCCCCCGTATTTCTTTAAATCCTTCTCCCAAGGCTTCATGCACATTAGTAACAATCATAAACGCCCGGGGGTCAATGCGGGCTACCAGCTCCTTCAGTTTGGTGACTTCGGGACGGCTGACCACACATAAAAGGACTTCTCGCTTAGTGCCGGTGTAAACACCTCTTCCCTGCAAGCCAGTCGCACCTCGATCCAGATCCCGCAGGATGGCTTGGCCAATTTCCAAATTGCGGTCGGAAATAATCAAGGCCGCCTTGAAATAGCCCACACCTTCCTGCACCAGGTCAATTACCCGGGCAGTAACAAAAAGGGAAAGCAAAGCGTACAAGGCCAGTTCCAGGGTGAAAACAAGTCCGGCCAAAGCGATCACCAGACCGTCAATTAGCATCAAAGCAAAGCCCGAACTCAGTTTTACCCAGTGGCGAGCGATCTGAGCCGCCAAGTCAGTACCCCCGGTAGTCCCACCGGCCCGAAAAACTACCCCGAGACCTGCACCGACCAGGATACCGCCATAGATAGATGCCAAAAGGGGATCCTTGGTAGGGACCGTAACCACGGGTTCCAAGAGGTCGATAGAGATCGATAATATGATTGTCCCAAAAAGGGACTTGGCAGCAAATGCCCATCCCAACTGCCGAAAGCCGGTAATGAACAGAGGGATATTCAAAGCCAGCATGGTTAGGCCTACGGGCAAGCCCGCCACATAAAAAATGATGGTCGCCAGCCCGCTTACTCCTCCAGGCGCGATTTTGTTCGGTATCAAGAAAACAGCTAACCCAATGGCCAGCACAACACTGCCAAAGGCCACCATTAAGTAGTCCCACAGGTGTTTAGCGTACCCCGGCTGCCTAATCATTGCCTTCACTCCCAGAGACCTTTTTCAGCCATAGTTTGCCTCCCCTAGAGATAAATAACCAGCGGATTTCTTTCGGCATTTTTCGCCCTTTTCCCTTTTTTACACAAAAAAAACAGCTTCCTGCATTTGGTCTTGGAAATGAGTTCTTGCACTGTAACCTTTTAGCTCCCAAGTTAATATACTGTAAATGTAGTTCCCCGGTTGCGAAGAGATAATAAAGGAGGAAATTAAGAATGCCGGAAATTCAATCTGGTGGCCTTGGCGGGCTTTTGGGCGGCAATAGGATGCTTCTGATCTTCTTACTGATCCTTTTCCTATTTGATTTCAAGTAAGCCTCTGCTTAATGGGGTGCCGATGGCATCCTTGTATTACCCTATCAGGGGTGCCGCCGGCACCCCTTTTAAGGCTTTCTGATCTAGCCCAAAAAGTAACAACATTTGCCGAGGCCTAATATAATGTACTGGAACCATGGTTCGGTAATTAATATGGCAAGGAGGGTTTTGCATGCCAGAAGTCCAATCTCCCGGCTACTATGGCCCTGGTTATCCCTACCCCATCGAACGTCTCCTGCTGATATTCCTGCTTATTCTGTTCCTGTTCGATTTCTAATGATTAACAGAAACGACTGAGGGGATGCCCGTCTTGGCACCCCCTCAGATCCTTATTGGCATTTTTATCACAGATGGCTACCCGCTCTTAAGCCTACGCTTCTTTAAAGCGGCGGGAAATGCTCGGCAGCGGGGGTAACAATCCCCCGCTGAAGTCAAGACCCAGTTGAATTGATGGCCTGGGTTGGGCAGACCTCCAGGCAGGCGCCGCACTCATTGCACTTTTCATCAATCCGGTAAAACCGGCTGGCTTTTTCCCTGTCTCCAGGCCCTTGTTCCATGGCCCCGTCTTGCACCACATCGGTGGTTGAAGTTAGATCTCCCAGCGTATGGTAGGTATATCCGTCCTGGATGGCATCTGCCGAGCAAACCACGGCGCAAGCCCCACAAGCTATACATTCGTCAGTTATTCTGTAGGGCACTCTTCCATTCCCCCCTTCAACTGGTCAGGGTTAGCTTCTGTCTCTATATCTTGTTTTATGCCCGGAGAATAATAAAAGTGCAAGTATTTTGTTTGAATTGTCTTAAAAGCGGCCCGAACGGAAGCTAGTTAAGCCGCAGGCTGGCCGTTCATGAAAATGCGACAGGGGACGCTTCTCCATCTGTCGCATTTCAGGCTCCGGAAATAAATATGGGTTACTTACCTTTCTTGCATATCTAGGCAAATAACCCTTTTTTTCAGTTATTAGCATAGTCCCATTAAAATGAATTTGTCGCACCCAGCTATGGTCGGGGTCTGTTGCGGGCGGTCAGTTCCAGGCGGGAATCCATTATTTCCGCTTCCACCAGGACTAACCCAGCAGGCAGCTGGGGCACTGGGAAGGTCAGATCGAACAGGTCCAGGATCCGGGAAGCCAAAGGCCTTCCAAGCTCTTCTCCCTCTACTTCCAGCTTGGCCGGTGAAAACACCAGCCGATGATCCTCTACCGAGAAGCTGCCGGTGACAGAGAAATCGATGGTCCTGCCCAACAATCTGACCTTGCAGTCAAAACGGGCTAACCGGTCCAAGAGGCGTAACCCGGTAACCTGTACTCCTCCACCCACCTGGCCTGTCAGCCATTTGAACAGTTCCTGCTCAGTCAGGGAGAGAGAGGCCATGGCCTGACCAAGGATAACAACATTTATCTGCCTGCCAGCAATCAGGCTCGGCAAATCCACCCGCAGGTTCCGGGCGGACATTTCCAGTCTGCTCCAGTTAAAGCCTGAAGTTCCGCCGCCGCTAGCCCTAATTTCCAGGCCATCAATCCGGCCGGCCAGCATCTCAACAGCAGGGAAGGCCTCTACTTTGACCGCCAGCTTTTCAGGGCGTCCCAAACCTTCATACAGGGCCTCTTCCACGGCCCGGGCAGCAGCGGTAGGCAATAACAACTGCAGGGCAATACTCATTACCAATAACAGCAAAGCTAAGCTGAGGAACCAGGAACCCACTTTCCTCCAACTCACTTTTTCCTCCCCCCAAACCGGTCGACTACCGGTTATCCTTCCGGTTTTTTTGGGCCTGCTGATGCAAATAGGCCGAAATAAACGGGTCCAAATGTCCATCCATCACAGCCTGGACTTTGCCAACTTCCGCATTTGTCCGGTGGTCTTTGACCAGGGAATAGGGGTGAAATACATAGGACCGGATTTGGCTGCCCCAGGCAATTTCCTGCTGTACACCCCGTAAAGCCGATAATTCTTCCTCTTCCTGGCGCTGTTTCAGTTCCAAGAGTTTGGCCATCAATATTTTCATGGCCGCCGTCCTGTTGGCATGTTGGGAGCGCTCGTTTTGGCACTGGACCACAATACCCGTTGGCAAGTGGGTAATCCGTACTGCCGAATCCGTCTTGTTTACATGCTGGCCCCCGGCCCCCCCTGCCCGGAAGGTATCAACCTTGATGTCTTCGGGTTTAACCTCTACTTCGTCATCGGAAATAACTTCCGGCATCACATCCACCGAAGCGAAGGAGGTATGGCGCCGGTTGGCAGCGTCAAAAGGGGAGATCCGCACTAGGCGGTGAACTCCTTTTTCCGCCTTTAAATAACCATAAGCATTGTGGCCCTTGACGAGAATGGTAGCAGACTTAATCCCTGCTTCATCCCCAGGTAGGGAATCCATCACCTCAACCTGGTACCCGTGGCCCTCAGCCCACCGGGTATACATCCGCATGAGCATTTCCACCCAGTCCTGGGACTCGGTACCCCCAGCTCCGGCATGCAGGGTTAAAAAGGCATTGTGATTATCGTATTTCCCGCTTAACAGCACTTCCAACTTCAGCTGTTCCAGAGAAGCCAAAAGGTTATTGAGCCCCTCCTCCACTTCAGCTCCATGCTCTTCGTCCTCTTCCTCCAAGGCCATTTCCCACATCAAGTCCAGGTCTTCCTGCCGCTGAACCAGCAGAGAATACTCCTCCACCCGCTGGCGGATTGCAGCCAGTTCCTGCAGGGTCACCTGGGCCTCTCCCGGATTGTTCCAGAATCCGGGTTGGGTAATAAATTCCTCTAATTCCGTCATTCTTTTTTGTTTTCCAGCAATGTCAAAGAGAGACCCTCAGTTCCTCTAGCAATTCCCGGGCCTCTTTTAAGACAGGTTTAAGGTCTTTTAGCACGCGTTTCCCCCCAAAAAAAATCAGTTATAACCATGAACGTTATTCTCCATGCCCATTATTAATTAACAGAAAGACTCAGCGGAAAAGATTGCCTGAATTTCTCTACCTCATTGTATCACCTGGTTAGATTCTAGTAAAGGCAAAGGCCTTGTGTATGCTAATTATTGCAGTTTCAGCCGCCGGGCCGTGTCCCCCATGAAAGGCGCCTACATGGAATGATGACTCAACAAGCCCTTCCGGTCTTTGCCGGAGGGGCTTGCTGTTGCGGACTTTCCGCGCGGTCTTGGGGCACCTTGTTATCCACCTGGCATTCCTTCCCCATGAACCTCCGGCGACTGTTGGTCAGGCATGCGGGAGGATTCCAAAGGCGGATCAAAAACCGCCAAGGCCTCAACTTGTTTTAATTGCCGGCTATCAGCAAGTGGGCATCAAACAACAGCCTTTGCCGTAGCTGTAAATCCTGCCAGTCCATAAGTTCAAACAGGACGAAAACTTGCAGATCCGCAGCGGCATCGCCTACCAACCTTTTGTATTCCGCCAGCAGGCCTGCGCTAAGTTCATCGACCAACGAATTCAAGGCCGCTGTTTTTCTTTTTACTGCGACCACAATAGTTAACGGGTCCTGATGGGGAATCTCCTTCTCGTCGCTTTCCCCAACTAAGTAACCAGCTTCAACAAATAAATCAACCCGATGCAGAAATTCCATGGTCTTTTTTGCCACAGCATACCGGAAATAATTATGGGCTGACGGGTGCAGCCGGCACAAAGCCCCTACTGTCTCTTCAACCGTATCCAGTCCAAGTTTTTCCCTCGTATAATTTACTCCGTAACTCATTATTATTTCGCTTGGGCTCTCGGTCACATTGGGATTGATTCCTGCCCACATATTGCCTCCTCCTTTTATCAGTTCTTTTCAACTGGGTCTTGGCTTCAGAGGGGGATTGTGACCCCCGCTCGTGCTTAGATTCGACCAGTTCTTGGCTCCGGTTTACCGGAGCTTAGAACTGGTTAATCCCATAGGGGGCCAGTTAATGCAATGGCGTAGCCGCTCTTATAATGAGCGAGGCCACTAATTAAAATGTGGCCTGCAAGCGAATTTCATGCCCGGCTTCATTGGCTGTAATCAAATTTTATTCCTTGCCGGGCATTTAATGAGCCAGGCCACAAGTTATACATTAATTTAACGTGGCCTGAAAGCGAATTTCATGCTCGGCTTCATTGATTTTCCTTTGCCGAGCATTTCCCCCCGCTTTAAAGAAGCGTAGGCTTAAGAGCGGGTAGCCATATGTGATTAAACCACCGACAGCAAGGTATTACCAAGGATCCTCCCTCGCATTGACAACATATCAGCAACACTCTTTACGGCTAAAACATAGCCTGCAGTCCTCAAACTTAATCCAAGTTCTTTCTTGACCTGAAGCAGGTTTTTCAGGCTATCCTGCATCTTGAGATCCAACCCGCGCAGCACTTCTTCGCGGGTGAAGCGTTGGCCCTGCAAGTTTTGCGTCCATTCCAGGTAAGATACCACCACTCCTCCGGCATTGGCCAGGATATCAGGAACCACCTCCACGCCTTTGTCCCGCAGGATCATATCCGCCACAGGCGTAACCGGCCCATTGGCACCCTCGACCACCAACTTGGCTTTCACCTGGGAAGCGTTTTGGCTATTTATCTGGTTTTCCATGGCCGCAGGAATTAACACAGTCACATCCAGCCCCAGCAAATCATCACAAGTGATCCTGGTGCATCCTCTTTCATGGTAACCGGCCAGCGTCCCGCCAGGCGTAGAATCAAGATAAGACTGGAGCTGTTCAACTGATAAGCCGTCCGGTTTGTAGTAGGCTCCGGAAATATCTGCAACTGACACCACCTTACATCCGGCCTTAGCCAGCCTGTGAGCCGCCCACGAACCGACTTTACCGAAACCCTGTAACGCAACAGTTGCGGTATCCGGGGCGACGCCTAACTCTGACAACATTTCGACGGTAATCTTTGCCACGCCAAAGCCGGTGGATTCCCGCCGTCCAAGGCTTCCACCGACACAAAACGGCTTTCCCGTAACCACTCCCAGGTCAGCGCTTCTACTGTGCCGGCAAAACTCATCCAGCATCCACCCCATGATTAGCTCTCCTGTATTAACATCGGGGGCCGGGATGTCTTTCCTGGGACCGATGAACTCGAAAATGGCCTCCGTATATCCCCGGGTCAGTCTCTCTAACTCGCCCTGAGACAAGGCCCTGGTATCACAGACAACACCTCCTTTGGCGCCACCGTAAGGAATATCTACCAAAGCACACTTCCAGGTCATCAACGCTGCCAAGGCTCGTGTTTCTTCCAGGGTCACCGAAGGGTGATAACGAATGCCCCCCTTGCACGGCCCCCTGGCACTGGAATGCTGCACCCGGTAACCGGTAAAAATTCTTACCGTCTTGTCATCCATGGTGACGGGAAAATTTACCTCCACCTCTCTTTCAGCCTGTTCCAACACACTGCTGATTCCTTTGTCCAGCCGGAGGTGCCGGATGGCATCAGCGAAATACTTTTTTACGTTGACCAGCAAATTCTCCTCGTCCGGAACCGGATCTACTGCCGGATTTTCTGCTTGCACTGCGGTGTCCTCCTCTCTCTGTACCGGTGGGCCCCCCGGTCGTTTGTGCTTTGATTTTACCGGAAAGACCATTAATAAGTCATAAAAAAAATCGTCCAAAAATAAAAAAAACATAAAAAGCCTATCTTCGAAGATAGGCTTCAGGTTAGCTGAACACAGCTTGAAATCAAAGGAACGTGACTACAGGCGAAAACTACTTTGCCCAGAGAGGATTTTTTAGGCATCTACTTCAGTTGCCATGTAATACCCGACGCCATGTTTTGCCAGAATATACTTGGGATTGGAAGGGTCAGCTTCGACTTTTTTGCGCAAACTTCCAATATAACTTCTGAGGTATTGTACCTCATTTCGATATTCAGGCCCCCAGACCCAGGACAACAGCTCCTCGTGGAGAATTACCTTCCCGGCATTTCGGGCCAAATAGTATAGGACTTGATATTCAGTAGCCGTAAGGCATACTTCTTTACCGCTGATGAACACCCTTCGTTGGGCAAAATTAATCACCAGGTCACCAATAGCATAAACGGGCGATTTGGAAAGCTCGTAAATGCACTAAACTGCCGATAGTTACAAAAGGTAAGGCGTTACCACTTTCGTCTTTTACTTCTACAGAAGTAACTAGCCGGTCCAAATTCTTGATATACTGGCGAAATAGACTTTCCATTTCCCTTCTTTCCTGCGCAATCTTGGAATCAGCATGAATTTCAGGCAAGAATTCGCTCAGGTGTTTGCTCCAGTCCTCCTCAAGATCAACCAGATGGCCCACAAGAGAGTCAAAAACGGCCTTGGATACTCTAGGTTTGGTCAGGGCTATAACCTCCTTCCAGCAATATGACATTTAATGGCAAAGGCCAGAAAAAAGACGAAACACCCCGTAAGAACGGAGTGTACATCGTGTTTAGTTGTTGGTTAAACTATAGCATATTTTGGCAGACTTGTCAATGCTAAGGATAATTGGGCAGAGCACGGCGAAAATACTGCACCCATACCCATCCCAGAGGCTTTGCGTCATAAACCCGAGGTAGGAGCCGTATGAGGTAATTCCTCACGTACGGATCTGTGCGGGGGGCGCCCGGTAACGGGCGTTCCTACCGCGATTTGACTTGCGGCAAGTGGGTAGCAAGGGAGAACCGTCCCTGCTTGCTAGCGGCGGAGGGCTTCCACCGGGGGAACAGAGGACGCTGAAAAGGCAGGATAGACGCCGAATAAGAGGCCTGCTCCAAGGGCCACACCACAGGCAATCTTAATGGCCTGCATACTGATGGTGGTTTCAAACCCGTATTGGGCAAACATCTGAACCCCCCAAATACCTGCCGCCACCCCGGCAATCGCTCCAATGGCGCTTAAATAAAGGGCTTCCAGCAAGAACTGAATCAGGAGGTCCGTCTGCTTGGCCCCTAGGGCCCGCCGGACACCGATCTCCGAAGTCCTTTCAGTTACGGCCACCAGCATGATGTTCATAATCCCTAACCCTCCCACCAGCAGGGAAACAGCGGCAATGCCGCCCAACAGGAGGGTCATTACCCGGTTAGCCTTATCTGCCTGGTTAACCAGCTGATTCAGGCTGGTAATGGTGATCATGTCTTTCCCGCCTAAAGCCGGGACCTGATCCTGTCCCTGGGGGCCTCCGATCGGCATGGCCCTAGCTGGGCCTTCAAAGTAGGGTCCGCCCGGTTTCATGCCCGGACCGGAATCGCCGCCAGGGGGCACCGGCGTTGGGGCAGACTGATCCAGGCCGAGTTTGCGGCGGAAGATCCGGCCCAGCTGCACCACAGCCAGGTCAACTTCCTGGGACGAACCGGCCTTCCCCCAGATCTCTTCTACCGTCTTTTTCTCAGCTATCTTCTGGGCTGTAGTATAGGGAATCAACAACTTGTCATCTATGTCCTCGGCCTGACCGGCACCTTTAGGCGCCAGCACGCCGATGATGGTGTAAGTGTTGCCCCCGAGGGTAAAGGTTTCCCCCACCGGGTTACGGCCGCCCAAAAGGCCCACCCCCAAATTGTATCCCAGAACGGCCACCGGTGAACGCTGGTCGACATGCCACTTGGTAAAAAAGTGTCCGGCAATCAAGGCATGGTCCCTTACCTGGGGAAACTGTTCATTAACCCCCAGGATGGAGGCTGTTCCCCTGGACCGGCGCCACCGCATGGGAGCTTCGGCCTGTACTACCGGAGTAGCCAGCTTTAAGGCCGGAACCCGGTCTATAAGTTCCTTAACCTCTTCCGGCTCGAACTCCACAGAGGGGTCATGGGCCTTGATGACAATCACATTGGAACCCAGACTCTCAAACTGCCGCACCACCGCTTGGCGCGCTCCCTCGCCAATGCCCATCAAGCTGACCACCGAAGCAACCCCAATAGCAACCCCAAGGATGGTCAAGGAAGAACGGAGGGGTTTGGATAGGACACCGTGCCCTGCCATCTGGACGGTGAACCAAAACCGGATCCACTGGGAATAAACCCACCGCAAAAATACCATGGTATTATCTCCCCCTTATTTGGTACCCGATGAAGTGGACCCGCCGCCGGACCTGCTTTGTCCCGGGCTCTCTCCCGGCGATCCTGGCAATAAATTGTTCTTAGACTGGATCCGCTGGCTGGGCAAGAGGTCCGCCGTGCTGCCGGTAATTACCAAATCCCCCTCTTCCAACCCGCTTTTAACTTCAGCCCAGCGATGATCCATCAGGCCTAACTGGACGGCAACCACTTTAGGACGGCCATCAGGCTGCAGGATTTCCACTTTAGGCTGCCCGCCGTCGTCAAAAATTGCTTCCAAAGGTACCAAGAGGACATCCCGGGCTGTGCTGGCATTAATGCGGGCCTTGGCCTGCATGCCGGGGCGCAGTTCAGGAATCCCCTTCACCTTGATGTGGACACCGAACCTGGCAATGCCGCCCCGCTCCTTGCCCATGGCTTCAATAAATTCAACTGTGCCTTCCAGAACCCTGCCAGGCAGGGCGTCCAGGGTTACCTCAACAGGGGATCCCTGTTGCACCAGGAGAATATCTACATCATCCACCTGAACCCACATCTGCATGTCAGAGGTATTGTAGACACTGCCGAACCATTCCCCGGGGTGCACCGTTTGCCCAGGTTGTTTTTCCAGGTGGGCAATAACACCATCCATGGGCGCCTTTACTTCAAGCATGCCCATTTGGGAGCGCAGCTGCAGCAAATCAAACTCCAGTTCCCGTATTTTGGCAAGCTTTTCTTCAATGGTTTTCTGGGCATCCTTGCCGGCCAGGGTTACCAGCGGATCTCCCATTTTCACCGGGGACATCTCCCGCACATGGATCCGGGAAGGAATAGCATCTACCCTGTTCAGCACCACTTCCTCATTGACGTATCCTTCAACCCTGGCCGGGTAACGCAGCCACTTGGCATAAAACCCGTCGGCAGCCTGTCCTGGAGGCACCAGCCCAATCTGAGCGATCATACCCGAACGGATTAAACCCGGGTTTTTTCCTTCGATTACCGTCCAATGGACAAACTCAGTACCTTCCTCCTGGCCTAAACCACCGCGGGAGAGGTCAAGTTCTCTGCTGTCCTCAGGTACCGGGTTAGGGTTAATATCCTTAATCATAGCCGGAACCACCCCGTCAAACTGGGGGAACCGCAAGACCACCATACCGCCGCCCCGGGCCTCGTTGAACTCAGACGGGACAAGCTTGGCAGTCAGCCGGAAGTGGGAATCATCCACCACCCGGGCCACAATCTGCCCCTGTTTCAGTTCAACCCCTTCCTTGGCTGTCAGACCGACAACCCGGCCATCGATAGGAGACCGCAGGGTAATACCCCGGGACGGGTCAATGCTGCTGACCTGTTCTACCGGAATGTCCAGCAGTTTGGCCAGAGACTCCCGATGGGAACGAAGCTGATCTTCAATATTCTTAATCCTTGGCCCCAACTCAGGAGCATACAGCAATACCACTACCTGGCCCTGGACAACCGGTTGTCCTTCCTCTACCAATACTTTGTCGACCACATAGCTGGACATCCCCCCGGGCGTACGCCCATGGGGAACCTCCAGGCCACCGCCCCGAGATGGGTTTAGGGAGCCGCTGGCTTCAACTCCCACGGAAATGTCACCCCTGGCAACCTTATGAGTGGAATAAACCGGCCCCTCGGCGGTTTCTTCCGGAGGAGGAACCAGCTGCTGGTAAGCATAGTAGCCGCCCCCCAGGACGACTGCCAGGATAAAGCAAATCATCATCAGCCTTTGAATCATAAACTCTGCACCCCCGGTGTTGAAGTTTGATCAGCGCCGCCTGTTACCGCGACCTCGCTCTGCCATGCCTCCAGGGGTTGGTCAAGGACGTGCTCCCGCTCAACCCCTCCGTCCAAGAGGTGTACTACCCGGCGTCCGTGGCGGGCAATGTTTTCCTCGTGGGTAACCTGGACGATAGTCAATCCCCGTTCCCGGTTAAGCTGCTGGAAAATGGCCATAATATTGCGGCCGGAACGGGAATCCAGGGCGCCGGTGGGCTCATCAGCCAAAATAATGGCCGGTTCGCCAGCCAAAGCCCGGGCAATGGCCACCCGCTGCTGCTCCCCGCCGGACAACTCAGAAGGGCGGTGGCGCCGCCGCTCTGCCAGCCCTACCGCTTCCAGGGCCGAAACTGCCCGGCGGCTGCGTTCCCGGCTGCCCATCCCCCGGTAGATGAGAGGCAGTTCCACATTGGCCTGAGCATCCAGATCCGGGAGCAAGTGAAAACTTTGAAAGACGAATCCGATCAACCGGTTACGGATATCTGCCAGCCTGCCGTCGCCAAACCTCTCTACCTGCTGGCCGGCCAAGCGGTAGGTCCCCGAGGTGGGGCGATCAAGACAGCCAATAATGTTAAGGAGGGTAGACTTGCCCGAGCCGGAGGGCCCCATGATGGAAACAAAGTCTCCTTCCTCTACCGTCAAGTTGATCCCGGCCAAGGCATTGACCCGGACCTTCCCCATTTTATACTGGCGCGTGATACCATGGAGTTCAAGCAAGGCCAAGGAACCAGCCTCCTTTCTGCCAGGGGTCAGGCACTGCCTGCCTAAACCAACCCTCTGATTTTCTGTTCAACTGGGTCTTGGCTTCAGCAGAAGGCTGAAGCTTAGATTCGACCAGTTCTTGGCTCCGGTTTACCGGAGCTTAGAACTGGTTAATCCCATAGGGGGCCAGTTAATATAGCAGCGTAGCCGCTCTTAGGCCGCCGCTACGAAGAAGCGGGGCGTTAGAGCGGGTAGCTATCTATGACAATTACCAGACGAAATAATCTTTAAATAGTTCCTTAAAGGCAAAAAAATTCCTCCTTGGAAATTCAAGGAGGAATTAGAAATTTATTCGCCGCAGCACTTCTTATATTTTTTGCCACTGCCGCAGGGACAGGGGTCGTTCCGGCCTACTTTCTTTTCCCGGCGGACCGGTTGTTTGGGTCCCTCTTCGGCATACCTGTTCTCAACCACATTCTTAACCCGTTCCCGGGGTTCTTCCGTTACCAGCCGGACCCGGAAGATATAGCGCACAATGTCTTCCTGGATGGAAGCAACCATGTCGTTAAACATGGCGTAGCCTTCAAACTTGTATTCAATCAGAGGATCCCGGCCGCCATAGGCCCTGAGGCCAATTCCCTGGCGCAGTTGATCCATGGCATCCAGGTGGTCCATCCACTTCTGGTCCACCACCCTTAACATAACCATCCGCTCCAGCTGGCGCATGGCTTCAGAGCCCATTTCCTCCTCCCTGAAGCTGTAAAGGGCCAGGGCCTCCTTCAGGAACAGGTCCCGGATCTCGTCCTTCTCCAGCTGCAACAGGTCTTCCGGGGTAATCCGGTGCCCGGGCAGGAACAGCTCATCGGCATAAGCCAGGAGGCCTTCCAGGTTCCATTCCTCGGGAAAACGGCTCTCGCCGGCAAAACTAGTAATGGCGCGGTCGATCACCGTCCCAATCATTTCCTCGATACTTTCCTTCAAGTTCTCCCCGGTTAAGACCTTTAAGCGCTGGGCATAGATGACTTCCCGCTGCTTGTTCATCACATCGTCATATTCTAAAACGTGTTTACGGATGTCAAAGTTCCGGGCTTCAACTCTTTTTTGGGCTGTTTCAATCGATTTGGAAATGAGAGGGTGATCAATGGGAGTGGAATCATCCATCCCCAGCCGGTCCATAATACCGGCAATGTTATCTGAACCAAAAAGCCGCATCAGGTCATCTTCCATGGAAATATAGAAGCGGCTGGAACCCGGGTCTCCCTGGCGACCGGCCCGGCCCCGCAACTGGTTATCAATCCGCCGGCTCTCATGGCGCTCGGTGCCAATAATATGGAGCCCGCCTAAAGCCACTACCTGCTGGTGCTCGACTTCACACTTGGCTTTCATAGCTGATAGGATCTCCCGGTAGGTAACCGGGTCGACCTCCGCCGGGTCTAATCCTCGGGCTTGGAGTTCCTCCTTAGCCAGAAATTCAGGGTTCCCGCCCAGGATAATGTCAGTACCCCGGCCGGCCATATTGGTGGCAATGGTTACAGCGCCCAGCCGGCCAGCCTGGGCAACGATCCTGGCTTCCTGCTCATGGTATTTGGCATTTAACACCTGGTGGGGGATGCCCCTTCTTTTGAGCATCTCACTCAGCATCTCGGATTTTTCAATGGAGATGGTGCCTACCAGGACCGGCTGCCCGGTTTTTTGCTTCTCAGCAATCTCCTCGACCACCGATTGAAATTTGCCCTTTTCGGTACGGTAAACCACATCAGGGTGATCTTGGCGGATCATGGGCATGTTGGTGGGGATCACCACTACATCCAGGTTGTAAATTTTCTTGAACTCCTCTTCTTCCGTTACCGCCGTGCCGGTCATTCCAGCCAGTTTTTTGTACATCCGGAAGTAGTTCTGGAAGGTAATGGTAGCCAAGGTTTGGGATTCCCGCTCAATTTTTACCCCTTCCTTGGCCTCAATTGCCTGGTGCAGTCCCTCGCTGTACCGGCGGCCGAACATGAGGCGGCCGGTAAACTCATCAACAATAATCACCTGGCCGTCTTTCACCACGTAATCCCGGTCCCGCTTCATCAGGGCATGGGCCTTCAAGGCCTGGTTAACATGGTGGGCCAGTTCGGTGCGGGTATCATCAAAGAGGTTCTCCACCCCCAGCATGCGTTCCACCTTGGCCACTCCGCTTTCGGTAAGGGCAGCGGTATGGGCCTTTTCATCAACTGTGTAATCTTCCCCCGCCCGCAAACGGGGAATGATTTTGGCCACAGTATAATACATCTGGGTTGGCTTGTCGGCCTGGCCGGAAATGATCAGGGGAGTCCTGGCCTCATCAATCAAAATGCTGTCAACTTCGTCCACTATGGCATAATTGAGTTCCCGCTGCACCCGCTGGTCGGCCTCCCAAGCCATATTGTCCCGCAGGTAATCAAAGCCAAACTCGTTATTGGTGCCGTAAGTGATATCCGCCTGGTAGGATTTCCGGCGTTCCCCGGCTTCCAGGCCATGGACGATTAAGCCAACGGAAAGGCCCAGAAACTTGTAAATCCGCCCCATCCACTCACTGTCCCGGCGGGCCAGGTAGTCGTTTACCGTGACGATATGAACTCCCTTGCCCATCAGAGCGTTAAGATAGGCGGGCAAGGTAGCCACCAGGGTTTTACCTTCCCCGGTTTTCATCTCCGAAATCCGGCCCTGGTGCAGGACCATTCCCCCCATCAACTGCACATCGAAGTGCCTTAAACCCAAGACCCGGCGGGAGGCTTCCCGCACTGCGGCAAAGGCTTCCGGCAAGAGATCCTCCAGGGTTTGGCCCTTGGCCAGGCGGTCCTTAAATTCCTCCGTTTTGGCCCGCAGCTGGCTGTCGCTTAAACCTTGCATCACGGGCTCCAGTGCGTTAATAGCCTGGACTTTCTTGCTCATCCGCTTTATTTCTTTGGCATTATCGTCTAAAAGGTTGCGCAGCATTCCCAGCATGGGACCACCTCCTATCTAAATAAGCTTGGGGACGGTCCTTTGTCCCGAATGCCCCTGTGGGGACAGGCTTTAAACAGCAAAAAGGCTAATAGGCATATCACTGCAGCAAATGGTCGGCATTAGTTTATTGTATCACTAATCGGCTAATGGTTCAAGCTGGGAAGGTTTGCCTTTTGCCTTTTGCCGGTTTGCCTGATGGTGCGGTATCACTCTGCAGTGAGGCAGCCAGCAACTCCACCGGATGAAGCGCTGGCATTTCACTGCCTCTTGCTTTGAGGCCCCTAGCCAGCTGCATGCGGCAGGCAGGACACCCGGTAGTCACCAAGTCTGCGCCGGTGGCCAGAATACTGTCTATTTTCGATTTGCTGACCTTTTCGGAAAGCCGGTAATGGGTCATGTTGAAGGAACCGGCAGCACCGCAGCACCGGTCAGCCCCTTCCATCTCCAGCAAACTTAGCCCCGGCACCTGCCGGAGAAGCCGCCTGGGGGGGTCAGACACCCCCTGGTGGCGCTTTAAATGACAGGGATCATGGTAGGTAACCCTTTTTTCCACAGGGGTTAGACCCGGTTTGTATTCTTCATCCCGGGTGAAATACTCCGACCAGTCCCGTACTTTGGCCGAAAACTCCCTGGCCTCATGAGCAGCTAACAAATCGCCATATTCCTTTAAAAAGGTGCCGCAGCTGGCACAGTCCACCAGAATCCGGTCAGCTCCGGCAGCCCTGAAAAATTCCAGATTCTTGGCTGCAATACTGGCAGCAGTCTTAAAGTCGCCGTGTACCAAAGCCGGCAGCCCGCAGCAGACCTGTTTCGGCAGCACAACCTGGGCGCCATGGGCCGTCAGTAATTTTACCATAGCCTGTCCTGTTTCCGGAAAGGCAAAATTAGTCATGCAGCCGTAAAAATAACCTACCCGCCATTTCTGCTTCCCCTGAGCCGGAACCTCTTCTGCCGCCTGCCGGTGGAAGGAGCGGCGGCTAATGGCCGGCAGGAGGCTTTCTTTTTCCCGGAGGCTCCACGGCAGTTTTGGCAAAAGTCCGGAACTCCGGACCAGCCTCTGCAAGCCCGAGTGCTGGTAAAGGTATAGGAGTTTGGCAGCAAGGGTTAACCGGCCCCTGCTGTTAATCAGGTACTGAAAGGCTGTCTTTTTCCAAAATGACAGGCCCTTGGCCTTAGCCAGCCTCTCCCGGTAAGCTAAGACGATCAGGTCTGTACGCACCCCGTTTGGGCAGGAAGCTTCACAGGAACGGCACAAGAGGCAGGTGGAAACCACTTCGGCCATCCTAGGGGACCATTCCAGCTTTCCCTCCTCCAGTGCGTCCAAGAGAAAAATTTTACCCCTGGCAACAAGGGTCTCCCGTTTTTCCTCTCCGAAAAGGGGACAGACTGCCTGGCAGGTTCCACACTTGCTGCATCTATCAATATGGGACTGTACTCCTTCAAGCTGTTTCATTTTTTTACCCCCAGAGCATCTTGTTCGGGTTCATAATATGGTTGGGGTCCAAGGCTTTTTTTATGCTGCGCATCACCTGGATACCCACTTCTCCCGCTTCCATAACAAGGTAAGGCGCCTTCATTAAGCCGATACCGTGTTCCCCGGACAGGGTTCCACCCAAATCAAGAGCTGCCTGGAACAGTTCGCCGATGGCCTTCCCTACCCGCTCCATTTCCTCCAAGTCTTTTTTATCTGTCAGGATATTGGCATGAAGATTACCGTCTCCGGCATGGCCAAAAATAGCCATGATCACATTATGCTTAGCCGCTATGGTTTTCAGCCGCCGCACCATTTCCGGCAGCTGGCTGCGGGGTACGGTGGCATCCTCCGCTATTTTCGTTGGCTTTAACTGCACGATGGCGGCCGAGACTGCCCGCCGGGCTTTCCATAGATCTTCCCGTTCGGCTGCCGTCCCCGCCACCTTAACCTCCGTAGCCCCCATCTGGCGGCAGACCTGGCTCACGGTTTCCATGGCCGCATCCACTTCCAGGGGGAACCCGTCAACTTCGATCAAGAGAATGGCGCCGGCATCCAGGGGGAGGCCAAGGTGCAGGTAGTTTTCCACACACCTGATGGTTACATCATCCATGATCTCCAGAGTGGTAGGCATGATCCCCTGGCGGATAATCCCGGAAACAGCTTCCGCCGCGGTTTCTACGGTTGGGAATACCGCCATCGCCGTGTGCATCGCCTTGGGCTTGGGAATCAGCCGCAAGGTAGCTTTGGTGATGACCCCCAAGGTGCCTTCAGAGCCGGTAATTAGCCTGGATAAATCATAACCAGTCACATTCTTCACAGTTTTCCCGCCTGTTCTCAGGATTTCTCCGGTGGGGGTAACCACCTCCAAGCCCAATACATAGTCTCTGGTAACCCCATAGCGAAAAGCCCTGGGCCCGCCGGCACACTCGGCAATGGTGCCCCCTACAGTGCAGACTTTTAGGCTGGCCGGGTCAGGCGGATAAAACAGCCCAACTTTCTCCACTTCCCGCTGAAGTCGCTCTAAGACTACGCCTGGTTCTGTCACTACCAGGAGGTTTTCCGTATCTATTTCCAAAATTTGATCCATTCTGGTCATTACCAAGGCAATGCCGCCGGCCGGCACTGCCCCGCCGCTTAAACCCGTACCCGCTCCCCTGGGGAAAACGGGGATACCTCCTTGGTTTGCCAGTTTAATTACTGCGGCAACTTCCCCGGTTGACCCCGGGAAGACTACAACCCCCGGCAGGCCTGTTTCCATAGTACCGTCAAAGCTGTAGGCCATTCTATCTTCAAGGCTTGTCAGCACGTTTTCCGGGCCTACAATTTCTCTCAAATCGCTCACATAGTTCTCCATATCCACCGCCACCCCCATGTCCGCTATGCTATTTAATATCATACACCAAAAAACCCAACCCGGGATACAATTTTGTAATCTGAAACCCAAAAAGCCACCCTCAGGTTGGCCGCTTAAAAAAATAAAGCCGGGGGACCGGCTAATAACCTGTTAAATCCTGTGGCGGAAGTAGGTAAGTTTATAATTCCGGCGGGGCTGCATACCCCGCTGCAGAAAGTAAAACAGCCCCAAGGAAAGGATCACGTCGCCGATGCTGATCTTGCGCAGGGGATCAAAGGGTAGCGAAATAATGTCAGCTAAAAAGGCCAGTTTGGTCTCCCCGGTCATCAGTGAGTGGAGGGCCCAGCTTGCGCTAGGCTGCAGTTCGATCAGGCTTGGGCTAATGTTCTGGGCCGAAACCGGCATTACCCCGCCGTTGGCCGCAATTACGACGAAGTTAAGGAATAAGCCCATACCCATAATGACCATCCCCGGCAGCCCGCGGTTGGCAATAATAAAAATGAATACCAAAAAGTATGAGAACAGGTGAAAAGGCATCACATGCCTGGTGATAAAAACCATTTCCCGGCTAGCAGCGTAATTTAATCCGACCTGTAAAAGATAAGCCAAAACTGCTAACAGGATTAGCCTAATATGCTGGTTCCCCAGATTTTTAAGCCGCCCGCCTCTCAACCATCCAATCAGGATCCCCAATACTGCCGCCTCAAGAAGCAAATCCCGCCACCTGCCTTAAATTGTTGTATAATTTTCCTGCTGGTAATAACTGCCCGATTGTTGTATAATTTTCCTGCTGGTAATAACTGCCCGGCGGGATTTGATTATCTTTCCTAGACGCCACTGCCCCAATTCCCGGCCCAACCGCAAAACCCTTCGCCGTTTGGGGCAAGGAGGGGTAAATATCAACAAAGGCCTGCACGATCTGCGGGTCCAGTTGCGTACCTGCGCAGCGAAGGATTTCCTGCAACGCAGCCTCCGGCGTCATTGCCGCCCGGTAAGGCCGGTCACTGGTCATGGCATCAAAGGCATCGGCCACCGCAATAATCCGGGAACCTATGGGGATTTCGTCCCCTTTTAGGCCATCAGGGTACCCGCAGCCGTCCCACCGTTCATGGTGATGGCGGATGATCTCCGCCCCTTTTGCCAGCATTTTCACGTTTCTTACGATATCGGCGCCTATTGCCGAATGGCACTGCATCTGCTGGAATTCATCGTCATTTAACCGCCCCGGCTTGTTCAGGATTTGTTCACTGGTGCCGATCTTCCCGGCATCGTGCAATAAAGCGATATACTTTAAATCTTCCACTTGATCTTCAGGCATCCTTAACCGCCTGGCAATGTCAACCGCATAGCCGGCCACCCGGTCGGAGTGGCCCCGGGTGTAAGGGTCTTTGGCATCTAAAGCCGCAGTAAGGCTGCGGATGGTGTCCAGGAAATTCTCCCGCAGGTCGATATAGGCTTGAAAAGAATAGCGGGCGATGAGCAGTGGTATAAAAAACAGGACAACGCCCCAGACCCCGGCATGCAGGTGAATCTGCGCTATTAAATAACCAAGAGGCATTAAAGCCAGACTGTTTGGCATTGCCCAGCGCATATTGCTGATCCAAACCGCGATAAAGGAGAGGCTCCTGGTGAAAGCCAAAGCCAAGGTCACCAGGGCCACATTCAGGATTAACAACATAAACCAAGAGCCAAAGGCAGCGATGCCAGTATAAAAAGCCTTCTCTGGCAGCATGCTTTTTAAATAATGGAAGAGTAACCCGGCCGTGCCAATCGCAATTATCATTTGGCTGGAGTTAAAGGCTATCTCCATCAACCAGTTTTTCGCGCCCCTCCGGTCACTGCCTAAATCTCCCACAACAGCCACAATTACTGCAATAAGTGGATCAAATAGAAAAATAGCGGCGCACCAAACGGCAAACCCCACGGAAACAGTCCCTCCCCGGGGAAGCCTGACGGGTAACCACTCGGCCAAAACGGCTAATAATGCAAACAAGAAAAAGGAAACCCACTCCACCTGGCCTAAGGGAGCATAAAGGATTACTTGCAGCAAAAATAACATGCTGCCAACAATTACAGTAAAAAAATATAGATTTGACCTTAGGGATTGTGTTAGCACTTTTCCACTTCCCAAAATAGGTTAACGGGGCCGGAAACTTCTAACTAATTAGGATGTCCACTTAAAACCGGCGCCGCCCGCAAGAACCAAGGTAGCTAAGGCCATCAGCACCTTAAAGAGTTTCATTGATTAACCCCCTTTAAGTAAGCTCTGCCTGGCCGCTAACAAGCAGGCAATCCGCTCGCGCCGCTCCGCTTATGAACTTATCCGGCCCCGGTAACTTCCGTTACTTTTCCATGGCCGCCAGCCGGCGGTTAATGGCATCAAGGGTAGCTTTAGCAGCTGCCTCCCGGTCATCTCCACTCAGGAAGGCAGCACCGATTAAACCCTCTTCTCCCTTTTCCGTCACCAGGCTGACCGCTACCATTAACGCTTCTCGGCCCGCAACCCCTGCCTTTTGGATATCTTCCAGGCAAAATTTTTCAGCTCCCCGATATGCCTCAATTGCATCCAGAGTCGCTAAAGCTACCAATCTCAGCCTGTTTTTAGTCGTGTTGGGCCCTGAAGCAGTTCCACTAAGGCAGTTAGCGCCTGCAGCAATGGAGACGACAGCCTCCGCGGTCCTCCCTTCGGTAGCCAGCCTAACGCTATTCAACCGCAACCGGGCAGGCAAACTGGAAGGGACTGTTTCTTTCTCGGCAAACTGAACCACACTGATTTTTTTATGGTCCAGGTTAATCCCTAATTGAACCAGCAAGGCGGATTCGATATCCCGCACCAGTTGTTTAGGGGGCCGGGTACCATCAGAGACAATGTGGACTTCGTCAATCCCTTCTTTTCCCATAATGACCCGAACCGATAAGACCCCTTTAACCTGCTGGATAACCTGTTCGCTTTCCGCTGCTTTATCCTTGCCGTTCAAGCCATCACCCTCTTCAAACCTCTGTCAGGCCAATAATATTCGACTTCTAGGGGTGTTTTTCCTTTTTTATTGTCAATTTTTGAACAAAATCTTCCTTTGGAAGAAATCTTCCTTCGGAAGACTTAATCTGGTTGATTTTGTTGAAACACATTACGGAAATTATGACTTATCCACATTTTTTTAACGAGCATAATTTCCTATGCGTTATATACTCGGCAAGGGGATAAAATTGCATTATCATAATGAAGCCGAGTATGAAATTCGCTTTGAGGCCACGGTAAATCAATGAATAATTAGTGGCCTTGCTCATTATAAGAAAGCATCCTAAAGATGCCATTAATTTCTAAATTTAAGCAAAAAAGGCCGCCTATTCCAGGCGGCCAAACTTCTTCCATCTCTTTTTCCTAAGAGGATATAGCGATGATCAAATTTCATCTTCTTCGGGAATTAAAACTCCGGTTCGATTAATCCATAGTGTCCATCCTTGCGGCGGTAAACCACATTGACTTCTTCGCTTTCCGCATTGGAAAAAACGAAAAAGCTGTGTCCAATTAAATTCATTTGCATTACGGCTTCCTCAACGGTCATCGGCTTAATCGCAAAGCGTTTTGTCCTGATAATCTGGGGCTCCTCTTCTTCACCGTAAATAACAGGAGATACCACGGTTTCAGCCAGGTTCCGGCCTTTGACCTTTTTGGACAGCTTAGTCTTATATTTTTCAACCTGCTTTTCCAGTTTATCCATCACCAGGTCAACGGAGGAATACATGTCACCTGTTTCTTCTTCACCTCTGAGCAAAAAGCCGTTCAGGGGAATAGTCACCTCTACCCGGTGCCGGTCCTTTTCCACAGACAGGGTTGCCTGGGCTTCCTCAATTTCTCCCAGGAATCTTTCCATCTTGAAGATCCGCTTTTCCACGTAGTCTCTAAGCGAGTCTGTAATTGGGATGTTCTTGCCCCTTACAATCAAGTTCATCAAGCCATCCTCCTTTATATTGGGGACATTCCGCGTTCCGTTGCACTTAAGCGGGTTTATTCCCGTTGCCTTAGTTTAAATACATTCTGCCGGCAAAGAGCAATTTGTAAGCGGTGTGTCCCCATTCCTTTATATTGGGGAC
>JBFLXH010000018.1:37946-50204 GCA_040757295.1 Bacillota bacterium
CTTAAGCGGGTTTATTCCCGTTGCCTTAGTTTAAATACATTCTGCCGGCAAAGAGCAATTTGTAAGCGGTGTGTCCCCATTCCTTTATATTGGGGACATTCCGCGTTCCGTTGCACTTAAGCGGGTTTATTCCCGTTGCCTTAGTTTAAATACATTCTGCCGGCAAAGAGCAATTTGTAAGCGGTGTGTCCCCATTCCTCCTGGACGTTTGCTTAGTATTATTATTCCCCTGAATGAAAAAAAATCCTGCCCGCCCGCGAATGGGGGAAAAAATTAATTAGGGGAAAAATAACCCTGATGGAGTTCCAGCAGGGTTATTGTTACCGCAAGAGAAAAAACTATTACTAAGCTTTTACCACATTGGCGGCCTGAGGCCCGCGGGGACCGTCCACTATATCAAATTTTACCTGCTGCCCTTCTGCAAGGGTCTTAAACCCTTGTTCTTGGATTGCAGAGTAATGAACAAAGACATCTCTACCATCTTCCCTTTCGATAAACCCATAACCCTTTTCCTGATTGAACCACTTCACGCGACCTTGCATTCTAAATTATTCCTCCCCAAAAAAAAAACTACCTTTGCCAGCCAATTGGCAACAAGCGAACTCATTATAACACCAGCAGGGGATATTTGTCAAATTGACCCCGCAGCTTCCAACAGGACATTCCCTATAAAATCTTGCTCAAAAAAGTTCTGGTGCGCTGGTGCTGGGGGTTCAAGAACAGCTGCTGGGGCGGACCCTCTTCCACCAGTCTGCCCTCGTCCATAAAGATCACCCGGTCTCCCACCTCGCGGGCAAAGCCCATTTCATGAGATACCACTACCATAGTCATCCCTTCTTTAGCCAGGTCTTTCATCACCGCCAGCACTTCCCCCACCATCTCAGGATCAAGGGACGAAGTGGGTTCATCAAAAAGCATCACCTTAGGCCGCATGGCCAAGGCCCGGGCAATAGCCACCCGCTGCTGCTGGCCTCCTGACAGCTGGTCAGGGTAGGCTTTCTCCTTTTCACTGAGCCCGACTTTACCCAGTAATTCCCTGCCCAAGGCGGTAGCTTCCTCGATACTTACTTTTTTGACTTTGATAGGAGCAAGAATTACATTGTCAAGGGCAGTCATATGAGGAAACAGGTTAAAGCGCTGAAAAACCATCCCCACTTCTGCCCGCACCTTGTTGATGTCTGTTTCTTTATGGGTTAAGGGGATGTTGTTGATAATGATTTCCCCGGCTGTTGCAGCCTCCAGGTGATTGAGGCATCGTAAAAAGGTGCTTTTGCCGGAGCCGCTGGGACCGATTATCACCACTACTTCACCTTCATTGATACGGCAGTCAATCCCCTTTAAAACTTCCAGCTTGCCGAAATTTTTATACAGGCCTTTCACTTCGATCACCGGTCTTCAGCCTCCTTTCGGCATAGTTCACCAGCATGGAAATGCTGCGGGTCATCACAAGGTACAGCAGGGCAACCGCAAACCAGGTTTCCACCGGGCGGGGCCTGGCGCCGATGATCAGCCGCCCCTGGCCCATCAGTTCCAGCACTCCGATAATCAACACCAGGGAAGAGTCCTTCAACAGGGCGATGAACTCGTTGCCCAAGGGTGGAATGGAGATCTTAAAAGCCTGGGGCAAAACGACGTACTGCATGGCCTGGCCCCAGGTCATACCCAGGGAACGGGCCGCCTCCATCTGGCCCCTGTCCACAGCCTGGATCCCGGCCCGAAAAATCTCCGCCACGTAGGCACCGCTGTTGACCCCCAAGGCGATGATGGCGGAAATAAAGGCGATGGGGGAATAGCCCAGCATAACTGGGATAGCCGTATGGATGATCATGATCTGCACCAGGAGGGGGGTCCCTCGCAAAAACTCCACATAGGCCACGGCAAACCATTTCAGCGGCCGCCGGCCGGACATGCGCATCAGGCTGATGACCAGGCCGATGGCAATGCCCAGGGTAATACTGATGACGGTAAGCTGGATGGTAACGCCGGCAGCCTTCACCAGCCGGGGCAGGATATCGATGACAAAATCCCACCTGAACTGAAATTCCACGCGAATCTCTCCCTAAAATAAAAAGAATGCGCATACGGGCTACCGTATTACGCATTAATTATATTATTTGTCATATTTCCTTGTCTACCTGGAATATTTTCGCTATTTTCCAAAGTACTTGTTGTAGATCTCCTGGTATTTCCCACTTTCTTTAACCTTCTTTAGACCTTGGTTGATCTGTTCCAACAGCGGGCTGTTCTTTTTCATGGCTATCCCGTAGTATTCCTTCTCGAAATCGTCGGTCACCGTCGCCAGCTTCATTTCCGGGTTGTGCTTGATGAAGTTCAATGCCACCGGCTCATCCGCCACCACTGCCTCCACAGAGCCGTTGATCAGGTTCATGAGGGCGTCCGGAGTGGTAGGATAAGGAATGATGTGCTTTTCATCCATACCGGGGATAGCTTCCACCGCATAGTGACCGGTGGTGTTCATCTGCACGCCCACCTTCTTCCCTACCAGGTCCTTGATGCCGCTGATTGTCGAGCCCTGCTTAACCACGATGATCTGCCTGGCTTCGAAATAAGGGTCGGAAAAGTCCACTTCCTTCAGCCGGTCCTCGGTAATGGTCATGGCGGAAATCACCACATCAATGGTCCCCGCGTCCAATGCCGGGAACAGCCCGTCCCATTCCACGTGGGAAACCTTGGCTTCCATGCCCGCTGCTTCCGCAATGGCCTGGATCAGTTCGATGTCGAAGCCGGTTATTTTACCTCCTTCTTCATATTCAAAGGGCGCGTAGGCAGCCTCGGTACCTACCTTCAACACCGTTTTGGCCGGCCCGGCAGAGCCGCCTCCGGTAGTGGGAGCAGGTTCTTTTTTTCCGCCGCCGCAGCCCACGGTGACCAGCAGAACTGCCACCAGCACCAGACAAAGCAACATAAACAGAGATCGTTTTGTCATAATCCTGAATACCTCCTTGCAAAATTTGGCCCCAGCTTCCTATAAAATTATACAAGTCCTTCCTCAATCCTACAACTACCTATTTTTTCTCCCTAAATAGCCCCCTTTTCAGGCTATCCCTGATGGCTATTGGTGATCTTTCTTCAGCAATCGCCTTTTTCCCGTTTGTCGAAAACCGGGTCTTACAATCCCAGTCATGAAGGCTGAAGCTGTGGATAATGTGGATAAAGCTGTTTATAAGTTGTCCTGCAAGGGTTTCATCTGTGGATTTTGCCTTGACCTTGGAAGAAACCTGTCATAATATCCATTTTTTGGGCTTGACAGTGTCGAAGAAGGGGGCATCTTCTCAGTTAATCCAAAGGACGGGTGAAACTGGCAGCGACCGCCGCTACCGAAACCCCGGCAGCTCCTGCCGATAAGAGGACTCTGGCGCATTCTCCTGCTGTTGCCCCAGTGGTCAAAACATCATCCACCAAGAGGACCTCTTTTCCCCTGATCATACCCCCGACAGTCACAGTGAAAGCGCCGAAAAGGTTTTGCAGTCGTTCCTGGCGATCCAAGCCGGCTTGGGCAGGAGTTTCCCGTGTTTTTTTCAGGCAATTGGCCATAGGCAGTTTGAGGCAGTTGGCTAAAGCCCGCGCCAGCAGCTCAGCCTGGTTATATCCTCTCTCTTTCCTCCGCCGGTACGACATGGGGACTGGTATCACCACCGGCAAGCCTTTGATTAAATCCTCACGCAACATTTGTTCCCCTATCAGCCGGCCTAAGGTTCTGGCTAACCTCTGCCGCCGCTGGTATTTTAAGGCCAAGACCGCTCTTTTTAGCGGGTCCTGATAGGGGCCTAAGGCTCTGGCTATCCGAAAGAGAGGCGGAGCTTCCCGGCACTCTTCACACACACCCCGGTAGGGCATCCACCGGCCGCAATGCCGGCAAAAGGCTTGACTATCTTGCCAGTTCCTGATCTGGGTGAGGCAAGAGAGGCAGATATGGGGTTCAGCCAACCCCGGACTGCCGCACAGGTGGCAGACCGGCCGGGTGGGGAACAACAGTTCAAAGAGGCTTTCCCAGTTCAATGTTCTATCCCTCCGCTTTCATGGTTAGGTAGAAGTCGGGGTGCAGGTACCCCCGGCGAAAAGCCTCCTGGTTCAGATGACGGATCTTTTGGACGGCTCCGTTCATGGCTTTGGTGACCCGGTTACCTACATACCATACCTTTGCCGGAGGCCACCCGTCCCCTGCACAACCCGCCAGCTGAATCAAGGTTCCCTCGTTATATACGTCTTCTGCTTCGGCAAACAGGACAATAACATTGGCTTTAGGCAGTTTCACCGGCTTCTCCGCCACTGGAGTAGTGACAAATATGGGAAATTCACCCCTGGCGAACCGGGCTTTTTTTTCCTCCCGCTCAACATCCCTGGCATGGCTGCAAAAAACCCAGTCCCCCTGGTAATGGTTAAAGGGCGGCAAGGCCACCGCCCGCCGGAGGACCTCTCCTGCCCTCTGAGCTAAAAAGGCAAAAGGAACAAAAATAAATACCTGGGATAAGTCCCCTTCTAAGCTTCGATGCAGGATCTGGGCTACGCTTTCCGGCAGTTCCATTTGATCCAACCCATCCATGATCAGGGACTTTTCGATAATCAGCTGAGGTTCCGGCAATGGATACCCATGGACACCCACCGGCAGGCAAATTAGGTGAGCAAGGCCTTTTTTCACCCTGCCTAAAAGGTCGGGCCCAGGAGCGGTAGTAACAAACACCGTCTTGCCGTCCTGAGCGGCAGCCCGTTCCGCCACCCGTTGCAGCAAGTTGTTGCCGCTAGACAGAAGCGTCTCTGACTCTTCCACAATTACCAGGGAGAATTTCCGGTAAAAACTGATTACTTGGGGGACTGCAGCAACAACCACACCTGCCTGCCCCGGTTCAGATGTATTGGCAGGCCTTCCGGGCAGCACGTCCACAGTAGGGAAAACTCCCTTAATTCGCTGAGCCAGTTCCATAACTTGATCCCGCCGGGGAGTTGCGAAAAGGACCTGTCCACCTAAATCCAGCCTTTCTGCTATCCCATGAAACAGCGCTTGCAAAGGATCTGTTCCCCTCGCTGACCACACGAGGCATTGGCCTGCCCCCTGTTCCCTGGCAAAACGGCGGAATTCCCCCGCTGCATCTTTCTGGGCAGGGTTGCAGGCAGTCGCCGAGAAAAACTCTACCGGCTGCTGCCGGCTCTTCTCCTCAGCCAAACCTGCCATGACATACAAGGGGCGGCATAACTTGGCCTCTCCCATCCCTGCACAGGAGACGCAGTAGCCGCAAAGGGGGGTTTTGCAGTCCAGGCACTGGCCAATTTCAAAGTGGTTTTCCTCTCCGCAGCGGTTACACCTGGCCCTTTCCCCGGAATGAAGGGAGAGCCCTGGCAAGCGAAAGCATTCCCCTCTCAAATGCATGATCTGCAGGCTGTCTTCCAGGGGTATCCTGGAGGAAAATCCCTGTTCCCGCAAGGCAATCTCCAGCTCAGGCAGAAAATAGCTTCTGCCCTTTATTACTGCCCGCAGCCTATCTAACTCTGGCTCCAGGGGCAGGGCCGTATTGGCAGCCTGTTCCCAGGTCAAAATATCTCCTATAGGCCATTCAGCCAAGCCTAATTTTCGTCCTGCCCGCACCAACTCCCGGTGCTTTGCCTTGGCTAACCCTTCACCTGCCAAAAGGTGCTTGCCCAACCCGTTAGCGATCCGGGTCAGCAGGTGATGACTCGGCAGGCCGGCAAAGGCCTGCCCCTGTCGTTCCCCGGGGGATGAGACGGATTCCAAGAGATGGAGGGCAAGGCCTAAAGGCAGAAAGGGTGTCAGCAAAGCCATCCGGCGGTAGTTGGATTTATGGCCAAGGTATTTCAGATCCAGCAAGGGATGGTGCGACACTTCCAGCCGGTATTCGACCGGATTCCATGCCAAAAAGACGCAGGTTTTGAGGCAGGACACAAACCTCACCCCATTTTCATGAAATAACCATTTCTTCTACATAAAGTTAAAAGTTTCCTGCCCCCTAATGAGCCAGGTTTCTTATTTCAGGGAATTTTATCAAATTATGTGCAAAACCTCTTGCCAAAAGGGGATATTATCTGATATACAAAGAAAAGGCAACAGAAGGCTGGAAAATATAATGAGCGAGGCCACTAATTATTCATTGATTTACCGTGGCCTCAAAGCGAATTTCATACTCGGCTTCATTATGATAATGCAATTTTATCCCTTGCCGAGTATAGATTTTCAGCCAGGGAGGCTCCCTCGACATGGAAAAAGAAATATATCTGGATAACAGCGCCACTACTAAGGCCTTGCCTGAGGTTCTTGAAACAGTAACCGAAATGATGACAAAAAATTACGGCAACCCCTCTTCTCCGCATAGAATGGGGCTGGCGGCAGAGCAGGTTGTCCGGCAGGCCCGGCAGTCTGTTGCTGAAATAATTGGGGCCAAACCGGAAGAAATCTTTTTTTGCTCAGGTGGCACTGAAGCCAATAACTGGGCCATCCAGGGCACAATCAGGCAGAGGCGGTCCAAACCCAGCCATATTATTACCAGCCAGGTTGAGCACCCTTCGGTGCTAAAAACCTGTCAAGTGTTGGAGCAGCAAGGGTACCAGGTTACTTTCCTGCCGGTAAACCCGATGGGGATTGTCGACCCGGGAGACGTTGAAAAGGCAATCACTCCGGACACGGTTCTGGTGTCACTAATGCATGTCAATAACGAAACCGGAGCCATCCAGCCGATCCCCGAGGTGGGTGAAATCCTGCGCCAACATCCCAATGTGGTTTTTCATGTGGACGGCGTCCAGAGTTTTGGCAAACTCCCCCTTGATATTCACCGGTCTGGCGTACACCTGTTCAGCGTGAGCGGCCACAAAATTCACGGTCCCAAGGGGATTGGCGCCCTTTACGTGCGGGCGGGGACCCGCCTCACCCCCCTCTTGTGGGGCGGAGAGCAAGAGGGCAACCTGCGGGCCGGCACGGAAAACGTGCCGGGAATTGCTGGTCTCGGCACAGCAGCTGCCATTGCCGGAAGACACATGGCTGATTTTTCCAAGGTAGTTGGGGAACTAAGAAATAGTTTTAAAGCAAAAATTCTGGCCCGGCTGGACAGAGTAAAGGTTAATAGCCCCATGGATAGTTTAGGGGCCCCTCATATCCTAAACCTTTCTTTCGAGGGGATTAAAGCAGAAGTCCTTTTACGGATGCTGCAGGACCGGGGGATTTTTGTCTCCACCGGTTCGGCCTGTCATTCCAGGCGCAATAGAGCCAGCCATGTCCTTTCCGCCCTGGGTTTGCGGAAAAAACACCTGGAAGGGGCTCTCCGCTTTAGCTTTTCGCTCCTCAACACCGAAGCCGAAATATCTTTGGCTGCTGAGACTGTTGCAGAGGCAGTGGCGGAATTGAGAAGTTTTTAAGAGGAGGAAACCCGCTTGTACGAATTGCTGCTTTTGCGGTATGGAGAAATTGGATTAAAGGGAAGCAACCGGTCCACTTTCGAGCAGAGGCTGGTGAAAAACATCCGCCAGGCTGTAGCCGACTTGCCCCCTAGAAAAATCAGCCACAGTTTCGGTCGCATCTATGTTCAGCTACTAGGGGATACGGAGGCTGTTGTCGAAAGACTGCAGCGGGTTTTTGGTCTGGTGTCAATGAGTCCGGCGGTAGTGGCTCCCCTGGACCTGGGGTCAATTCAGGAGGCTGCCCTCAAAGTCATGCAAAACGGCCCAGCCGTTTTGACCTTCAAAGTCGAAACAAGGCGCCCCAATAAGAAATTTCCCTTGCAATCCCCTGAAATCAGCAGGGAAGTCGGCCATTACCTATTAATGCACAACCCAGGTTTAGCGGTAGATGTTCACCAACCCGACAGGGTCATCAACATTGAGGTCAGGGAACATGATGTCTATGTTTTTGGCGAGGTCTTCAAGGGACCAGGCGGACTGCCGGTAGGGGTTACCGGTCAGGGCCTTTTGCTCCTGTCCGGGGGCATTGACAGCCCGGTGGCCGGATGGCTGGGGATGAAGAGAGGGTTGAAAATCGTAGCCCTGCATTTCTACAGCTATCCTTTTACGGGAGAACGTTCAAAGGAAAAAGTGCTGGATCTGTGCAAAGTTCTGGCCCTTTACGGGGGGGAAATCAAGCTGTACATTGCCCCCTTCACCGACATTCAAAAAAACATCCGCCAGCGCTGCCATGAGGAGCTTTACGTAACAATAATGCGCCGGATGATGTTCAGAATCGCCAAAAAAATTGCCGAAAAGGATCAGATTCTCGCATTGCTGACTGGAGAAAGCCTTGGCCAGGTAGCCAGCCAGACTCTCTACAGCATGCATGCTATTAATGAGGCAGTAGATTTGCCTGTCCTGCGCCCCCTGATTACCATGGACAAAACTGAAATCATCGAATTGGCGCGGCAGATCAGAACCTTTGACATTTCTACCCGGCCGTATGAGGACTGCTGTACCCTGTTTGTCCCCCGGCATCCTTCAATCCGTCCCCGGATGGACAAGGTTTATGCCAGTGAAAAGAACCTGGCCGTAACTGAACTGGTAGACGCCTGTGTTGCCAACCTGGAAACTGTCTTGATTAAACCCTAAAGCCAGGAGAGCCTGCCCTCTCTTGCGGCCAATTCCTTCCGTACCAGGCGGCAGCCTTCCCGGCTGTCGCTCAAATGGGATAAATCCACTTCCACCAAAGGCTCCTCCGGCATGCTCCCAGGCGGAATGACCTCCAGCCCCGGCAAAGCCCTGTTTAACCGGTGCAAAATTATCGGCGTGTCATCATCAGATCCAAAATCAACTACTGTCACCTGCCAGCCTTCAGCCTGCATTTGAGGTAAGAGGTTTCTAACCACCCCTTCGATGCAGGCCTCGCAGTTTCTCACCCGCAGGACAATCCTTCCGCCGGTCTTCGACTGGAATACCCCCATCAGTCCTCCAGCCCAAGTCCATAATACTGTGCCCAGGACCAGCAACGCCAGAACCAAACTAAGCCCGTCTATCTCCACTGGCAGCCCTCCTTCGCGGCAGTTTCCGGTACCCCATCATATGTGGGCGTCAAGGGCCTTGCCACTTTTTAGCTGCAATTTGCCGGCGGTATGACTTTTTTATTTTAACCAATACTAAAGACAGGGTTTTTCGAACAAAAGCTAAGGGGGCAAACTGATGGCGAAAGAAACGGATGGATGCATAAAATGCGGTCATCCCTTGGGATTACTAGAAAGTGTTTTGGAGACGGATCCGGTGCCGGTATCCGGAAAGGGTGAATTATGCCCGGAATGCTACCGGAATCTTACATGGGAGGAGCATTGTCTCTACTTTGGGTAGAAAAAGCCAAGGAGTTAGGCCGAGGGTAACCCTAACTACCGGAGACCCTCGGCCAGGGTCCTTTAAGTTTTTGTTACTATGTTTTTCAACAGGAGGCAGGAGTCAGAATGAAAAAACGGTTTGTCGTCTAGAACCATTCTGAATTCCGACTACCGAATTCTGAATGCCTGAATTTTTTAGAACCCCACTTCGGAACGAATCTCCTGCTGGATTCGTTTTAACTGCTCTTGATCTTTTGCTTCCACATAGAGGCGGAACAAGGGCTCTGTGCCGGATGCCCGTACCAAGGCCCAGCTTCCATCACCCAACACTATTTTCACCCCGTCTACCGTATGTCTTTCCACAACAGGCAGCCCGGCCACTTTCACCGGGTTCAGTCCAGCCATTTTTTCCATAATGGTTTCCTTAGTACAGATGTCCACATGAATGTCCAGGCGCTGGCTGACAGAAGCCCCAAAGCGCTCTTCGATTTCTCGTAAAATGGTTAAAAGAGGCTTGCCGGTAGTTGCCACTAATTCGACCATTAGAGCGGCGGCCAAAATCCCGTCTTTTTCCGGCAGGTGGCCACGGATACTCATGCCCCCGCTTTCCTCGCCACCCATCAGGGTGCCGGGGTCCTGCAGGGCCTTGCCAATATATTTAAAGCCGACCGGTGTTTCCACCACATGCACCCCGTAGTTCTCCCCAATACGGTCCAGCATATGAGTAGTTGCTACTGTTCGGGCCACCCGGGTTCCCTCCCAACGGCGGTTTTCTAACAAGTGGTACATAGTCAGTACCAGCACCTGATTGGCCGTCAAGAAACTCCCGTCCCTGTCTACGATGCCAAACCTGTCGGCGTCCCCGTCCAAGGCCAGCCCTAGATGAGCCCCTCTTTGTTTTACCCTTTCAATTAGTTCCGGCAGGTTTACCGCGTTGGGTTCGGGCAGCCGCCCGCCAAAAAGGGGATTGTGCTCCTGGTGGATAGCCTCTACCTGGCACCCGAAATCCCCCAAAAGAGTCTCCAAATAACCGGTGCCGCAGGAATACATGGGATCAATGATTACCCTAGATCCTGCCGCCCTGATTTTCTCCCCGTTAATTAATCCCCCCAGGTGATTCAAGTAGTCCTGAAAAGGATCGATCACGCGCACCAGGTTCACTCCCTCGACCCGGCAGGGGTCAATCCGCTGGACGCCTCCTGTAGCAAGGACTTTTTCCAACTGCGCTTCAATATCCTTCGTAATTTCCGGCAAAGCAGGGCCGCCATAATGGGGAATAAACTTGATCCCGTTATACTCCGGCGGGTTGTGACTGGCAGTGATCATAACGGCTCCCGCAGCCTTATGCCGCACAACCGCAAAGGCAGTAACAGGTGTAGGGGTATCCTTTTTGGTCAGGAGCACAGGTATCCCGTTAGCCGCCAGGACCTCTGCTACAGCTTGGCCGAACTTGTCTGATAAAAACCGGCGGTCATATCCCACCACTACCCCCTGGTCCCTGCGCCCTGCAGCAATGATGTGGTTGGCTATAGCTTGACTCACCGAACGCACGTTGGGAAAGGTAAAATCTTCCGCCATAATTGACCTCCACCCATCCGTGCCGAATGAAATTGATGGCATGACGTTCCTCCTCTCAATACCCCCAAAAACTTAACCTGCTCCATTGAAGCTTTACATCCTTTGGCGAATACAGAGTATTTCCAGTCCCTTCTGGGGGAACCTGGTGGCATTTATTTCCGCCTCATTGTAACACCAACAGTGTTTGCCGTCAACTCGGCGATGGTTTACTTGGGGGGTTTAGGCCAGTCGGAAATATCCACGGGGGTTTGCAGGTCATCCTTGACCAAGTCAATGTACAGCTTGCCATTTGTCCCCAGACTGGCATAAGCTACCTGCTTTATGTCTGTAACCCCCATTTGGGATAACTGCTGCATTAACCATTCCTTGTTTAAGCCTAGCTGGTCAAGGTTTTGATGGATAATTTTTCCGTCGATTACCATTTCTGTGCTTAACCCCTCATATTCAGTAGAGATCTGCAGGTCTTTGGGGGTGACAGGCCTTAGTTGTGACTTGGGCAGTACTGATAGGCTTCCGTTCGGTTCCAACAGGGCAAATTCCACATCGCTCATGCGAAAGAAACCTTTTTCCCGTAATTGCATTTGCAATTCATCCAGGTTATAACGCATTTTTCGCATATTACTCTCCAATACTTTCCCGTTATGGACAACTACTGTTGGCTCTCCCCCGATAACTTTACGGGCCGGTCTGTTGTTTAATGAAATCAGGCCCAGCAAATAGGTCAGAGCAGCAAAAACCGTTAAGCCCAAAAAATGCATTGCCGTCCTGGTGGGCCCGATGTCGGTCGCCAAGGTAGCTGCAATACTGCCAAAGGTAATCCCCGTAATATACTCAAAAAAGGTCAGCTGGCCAATTTGCTGTTTACCTAAGATGCGGGCATAAACAAGGATGGCAGTGAAGGCCAAAACGGTTTGCATAAATACTTCAAGCATTGATGCTGCAACTGGCATTTTCCTCACCCCTAGTGGAATATTTGGAGGTTAACAGAAAGAGGCAGTTAATAAGTTAAAGAAGTTCTTTTTTTGCCAAGCAGTATAAGGCGCCGATACCGACAATGATAAACAACATAATTCCTAAGGCCTCCCAGATCATTTTTTTTTCCATAACTTTTTACCTCCCCGCGTGGAAAAATGCAGTCAATTTTACAGGACACGGGTTATTATAATGAGCAAGGCCACTAATTATTCATTTATTTACCGTGGCCTCAAAGCGAATTTCATACTCGGCTTCATTAGATAATGCAATTTTACCCTTGCCGAGTATATATCCAACTCCAACCCCAATAATTTTCAACTGGGTCTTGGCTTCAGAGGGGGATTGTGACCCCCGCTCGTGCTTAGATTCGACCAGTTCTTGGCTCCGGTTTACCGGAGCTTAGAACTGGTTAATCCCATAGGGGGCCAGTTAATGCAGG
>JBFLXH010000019.1:0-47828 GCA_040757295.1 Bacillota bacterium
GATATCCAAATTTCTGGTGGCAATGGCGAAGGGGTCACACCCGTTCCCATCCCGAACACGGAAGTTAAGCCCTTCTGCGCCGATGGTACTAGGCTTCGCCTGGGAGAGTAGGACGCTGCCAGAAAATGTTTTTAACACCTCAAGGAGTTGTCCTTGGGGTGTTTTGTTATGCAGGATAAAGCCAAACCAAGCCGAATAGGTCTGTAAGAGGTGTTTGGTAAATCAGCCCTATTTTTTTTCAGAAAGGAAAGGTCGTGATGTATTTCCCCTCGAAGCGAGATGCTTGGTTGGGCTTTGTGGTTTGGTTTAGTACCACCGGGCCTCTTGTAGTATTCCTTTGGAAGTCTATATGGTTTGCAGTACTGATCATGATTCCTGTCGTTACCTTTACAGGTTGGCTATGGTTCAGAACAGGTTATACCGTTACCGAGTCAGAATTACGAGTTCAGTGCGGTCCGTTTTTGTGGGTTATTCCGCTTGGAAAGATCCGTAAAATAAGAAGGACACGCAACCTTGTCTCCTCTGCCGCCCTCTCGTTGGACCGGTTGGAGATCCGATACGGGAAGTATAATAACCTTATCTGGATTTCCCCGATTAATGAGGACGTTTTTCTGGATCTGCTCAGGAAAAGCTGCCCTCAAGCAGACATCACAAGGTAACGGGTTTCCATGCATCGGAGGTTTTTATGAAACCGCGATTTGTTGGTACTGGCTGCGTTAATTAAAGGCTTTAATTCTTTAACAAGCAGGCCGAAGCGGCAGTGGACAGCGCCCAGGATAAGGTTGACCGAATTGAACATCTGGTTGAAGAAGCCGTTGCCCCGCTGCAGGACCTGGAAGCTGCCCGCCTGGAATTGGCCGGCAAAAAAGCCCACCTGAAAATCTTGCAAGAAGACTTAGCCTTGCTGGAGGGTGGCGAAAGAGCTGAAACCATTCAAGTGTTAGAAGCTCGCCTGCGTCAGGTTGAATTAGCCTTAGCTCTAGCCCGGGAGGACCTCCAGGCGGCTACCTTAGTAGCGCCCACCGACGGGACAGTATTAAAGGTCTCGGTAGAGCCGCCTTGCCCATCTGCCCCAACTTTCAACCACCCCAGCGGTTTGCATATCTTTCCGTTAACCTGGCATATTAAGCTCATCAATTTCAGGAGGTTTGGCGCAATGAAAAGATGGAATGTTTATGTCACCCGGCTATTGCCCCAGCCAGCCATGGACCTGTTAGCCCAGCACTGTGAAATTGAAGTAAATCCTGAAGATCGGGTACTAACCAGAGAGGAACTATTGGAAAAGGTGCGGGGCAGGGATGCCGTAATCCCTCTGTTGACAGATACCATTGATGCTGAGGTGTTGGATGTGGCAAAAGGAGCCAAGATTTTTGCCAACTACGCCGTTGGCTTCAATAATATCGATATTCCGGCGGCAACTGCCCGGGGTATCCTGGTGAGCAACACCCCTGGGGTACTAACTGATGCAACCGCCGACATGGCCTGGGCCCTCCTGATGGCAGCTGCCCGTCGGGTGGTGGAAGGGGATAAGTTCACCAGGGCAGGCAGGTTTAAAGGATGGGGGCCTATGATGCTATTAGGGCAGGAGGTTACCGGCAAGACCTTGGGGATTATCGGGGGTGGCCGGATTGGCAGCGAGTTTGCCTTGAGGGCTAAGGGGTTCCGAATGCGGATTATTTATACCGATATCCAGCCAAACCCGGCGATGGAGGCTGAAACAGGGGCTTTATTTGTTGATAAAGAGACTCTGTTAAGGGAAGCGGATTTTGTTGCCCTGCACGTGCCCCTTACTCCGGAGACCCACCACCTGATCAGCGAAAAAGATTTTAAAATGATGAAAAATACTGCTGTCCTGGTCAACACATCCCGGGGGCCGGTGGTGGACGAAATTGCCCTAGTTAAAGCATTGAAGGAGGGCGAGATCTGGGCAGCCGGGCTGGATGTGTATGAATGGGAACCAGAAATAACACCAGACCTATTGGAATTGGATAATGTAATCCTGTTACCCCATATTGCCAGCGCCACTTTCGAAACCAGGACAAAAATGGGTATCATTGCAGTGGAAAATGTCCTGGCGGCCATGCGGGGGGAACTGCCCCCCAACTGCTTGAACCCGGAGGCCAAGAAATAACTTAATTTAATTTATCCCCGTCTATTCCATTTCTTTTCTCATGGTAACATGCATATATAACTTACAGGAATTAAGCAAAAAGCAGGAGGATGCGTAGAGTTGCTTTTGAGACGGAAATGGCTTTTTCTTATATTAATTGCAGTTGGATTTTTTGTATTGGCCACGGCAAGCTGGCCAAGGATTTCTCATCCTAGCGCAGTTTTTAAGGATGAAACCTGTGGTCCCCATACGGACAGCTTCATCCACGAGCGGGTGCTGGAGTTCACCAGACCACCAATGGCCGGACCCGATGTGGAAGAGGTGCAAAAAAGACTGCGGGACTTGGGGTTTTCGGTTGGGGAAATAGATGGGGTGTATGGGCCAAGGACTGTTGCCAGTGTTAAACGCTTTCAGGCGGAAAGTGGTTTGGCCCCAACAGGTGTAGTGGATATCGCCACACTGAAAAAGCTGGGTGAAGGTTGTGCTCCCCAGTGGAAGCCACCGGCAAAACCGCCCCAAGGAAAGCTAACCATAAAAATTGATATCAATACCAGGACCCTGGCCGTATATGCCGATGGCCAAGAATATTATACTTTTCCTGTTTCCGTAGGGACACCTAGAACACCAACACCCGTAGGCAACTTCCGGGTTATTGACAAAGGAAAGTGGCGGGGCCAGTTTGGCGGGTACTGGTTGGGCTTTAATGTTTCCTGGGGGAAATACGGCATTCACGGTACCAACCATCCATGGACAATCGGCGAGGCTGCTTCAGAGGGCTGCTTGCGCATGTTCAACGAGCATGTGGCCACCCTATATAAATGGATTAAGGTGGGTACTCCGGTGGAAATAACAGGCTTGCCGCCTGGCCGCATCCTGTTGAAAGGCGACCGGGGTTATGATGTGGCAATTGTCCAGCAGAAACTAATCGAGAAAGGCTTTTTGAGCGGTTCCCCTGATGGCTATTTTGGCCCTGCTACCCTTAATGCGGTGGTGAAGCTGCAAAAGAAACATAAGCTGTACCCCGATGGTACAATTGGGCCGAAGATATATGAATTGCTGGAAATTGAGATTGACAGGGAGCAAGGTAAAGCTACTCCATTCATGTAGTTGAGCTTGTACCCCGCCCAAGAAAGGCGTTACTATCGCCTTCCGCGATTAGCTGAAACGCCTTTCTTGTCTGCTAGGGGCTGCTGCCCCGTGCGGGAGACTTGATAAACAAAAATCCCTCTTCCTCCATTTCGGAGGGAGGGATTTTTTAGAAATACACCATAATTAAATTACTTGGGTACCAGGTGCCATTGGGTAAAGTTTTTATGATAGCCTGCGGCTCAAAGAGCCATGAATGGTTTATTATCGGCGGTTTCTTATTAGGTCAAAACCGTAGGAGGTCTTGGGCAGTTACAATTAATCCCCATGTCAGGCTGAGCAATGCCAGAACCGAAAAGAAAATATCTCTTGAAAAAAGAGTGTTGCCGGACATCATGCCTCAACCCCTTAAAAAACTTTCTACTACCAAATACGCTTCTGGCCAGGGTTTTCTTGCATGAAATCCCGGAAAAAAGGAATAATTTTTATCTTCCCATCCAACCCCCGTCCACCAGGAGAATACTACCGTGCATATAGTTGGAAGCTTTGGAGGCCAGAAATACCACTGCCCCTTTTAGGTCCTTCGGGTCACCCCATCGGCCGGCTGGTATTCTTTCCAGGATGCTCTTATTTCTCTTTTCGTCTACCCGGATGCCCTCAGTAACGTTTGTTACAAAATAGCCAGGCGCTATGGCATTGACATTAATGCCTAATGGGGCCCACTCGTTTGCCAATGCTTTTGTTAAGGAGGCTACGGCTCCTTTGCTGGCGGCATAGGAAGGAACCAGAATGCCTCCCTGGAAAGAGAGAAGAGAAGCAGTATTAATGATTTTTCCCCCTTCGCCTTGCCTAAGCATCTGTCTGGCTGCTGCTTGGCTTAAAAAAAACACGGTTTTAGCATTAAGATTAAGGATATCATCCCAGTCTTGTTCAGTGAAATCAATTGCAGGGGTGCGCCTGATGCTGCCGGCATTATTCACCAGGATATCCAGCCTGCCAAAATGGTCTACAGTCTGGTTAATGATCCTGACTGCACTTGATTGGTTGGTCAGGTCAACTTTGAGGGCCAAAGACCTCCGTCCAACGGCCTCAATGGCAGCTACTGTTTCATCCAGGGCATGAGAATTGCCTGTTATGGCAACATCTGCACCGGCTTCCGCTAATCCCACTGCCATGGCTTGGCCTAAACCAGTGCTGGCTCCGGTGACGATAGCCACCTTCCCCTCAAGTTTAAAATCATCCAAAATCAAATTCCAGCCGCCTCCTTGCTGCAGGTATTAGTTTATTTATGCTGTTCGCTTCCTAATTTCTAATTCGCCAGTTTAGGCCGTTTTCCTGGCAAATAGGTTATTCAGCCAAAAAATTCCCAGCCAGATGCTAATTGACAAACTTGTCTGGCCTGCTATAATAAATGTTGTCGGTGAAAAAAATTATATTCCTCGGTAGCTCAATGGTAGAGCACCCGGCTGTTAACCGGGTGGTTGCAGGTTCGAGTCCTGCCCGGGGAGCCAATTATACAATCAAGACTTCCGGTTCCTCCGGAGGTTGTTTTGTTTCTTTGCATTTATTTCATTTATTTTTTTCAAAGCGTTTGCTTAAAGGGTGGTGCTGAACATAGGGTATCAAGCATTGATTATTAGAGGCTGCCGCAAAGGCTTTGATATGACTCTGGATTTGGCCAAGACCATTGTGCCGGTATTCATCTTTGTTACTTTTTTAAAACATACTCCGGTATTGCCCTGGCTGGCCCGATTGGTAGAGCCCTTGATGGGATTAATGGGGCTCCCTGGAGAAGCATCTCTTGCCCTGGTTTTTGGCATGGGTGTTAGTTTCTATGCCGGTTTGGGCGCCATCGTCTCCCTGGATCTTACTGCAAAACAAATGACAGTGATTGGCTCAGTGCTCTTGATTGCCCATAGTCTACCGGTGGAAACAGCAGTCAGTAAAAAGACTGGGGTTGCTGCCATTCCCTTGTTGGCAATGCGAATGGGTCTGGCCTTTTTGTGCGGAATCGGGCTCAACCTGATAATCTAGCGGGAGGGACAATCTGATGCCATTTTTGGAAATCCTGGTTGAAGCCCTAAAAGGCAGCCTTTCTACCATTTGGAAAATAGCCGTATTTGTCATCCCTCTGATGGTATTGATGGAATTTTTAAAAGAGGCAAACTTAATTGACCGTCTAGCGGACATCACGGCGCCTTTTGCCAGGGTACTTGGCATGAGCAAAGAAGCCTCCATGCCCTTGATGGTGGGGTTAATATTTGGCCTTACATACGGGGCGGGTTTAATTATCCAGGCTGCCCGAGAAGGCAAAATGACCAAAAAGGACTTGTACCTCTTAAATGCCTTTTTGGTAGTGTGCCACGCAATTTTTGAAGATACCGCTGTTTTTGCTGCAATAGGCGCCCATGCCTTGATCATGTTTATTGTCCGCTTGGGATTAGCTGTAATTGTAACTTTAATCTTGGCCCGCTATTGGCGTGGAAGTGAGCAGGCTTTGGGTAGTCTCGGGAAAATTAAACCTTTATCTTCTTAATAAATATAAAATAGCCTGGTTGTTGTCAGGCCCTCGTTCGCGGGGGCCTTTTTTTGTGACCGCCCGGCATGGGCGTGTAATTTAATGCTCTAAAGCCGCAAAAAACCATTAAGGCAAATTTGCGGGTTTCCCAGCCTTTTCGGGCGTTATTTAAGGGGACTGGCACCGGCGGCCTTTTTAACGAAAAACAAGGATTATTCAATTTTTTTTCGGCAAAACTATGAAAAAAAGTTTGCCGGACCCCTTGCAAATATAGGAAAATCGTGCATAATAAAATTAAAGGTCAAACAAGGTCAAAAGGTCGCATAAGGTCAAGGGGGATGCTGGGCTTAAGAGAGGTGAAAACGAGTGGGAACGCTAACTGATCAAATCGAAAGCTATTTGAAGCAGATGCTGGCTGGCAGCGGGGAAGGCCTAATCGAAATACAGCGCAGTTGGCTGGCCCAGATGTTTAGCTGTGCCCCTTCCCAGATCAATTATGTTCTAACTACCAGGTTTTCAATTGAGCAGGGATACCTGGTGGAAAGCCGCAGGGGAGGTGGCGGATATGTCCGGATTGTGCGCCTGCCCATCAATGTTCACAACGAGGAGCAGCTGCGAAAGCTCCTGGAAATCACCCTGGGGGAAAGCCTTTCCCAACAGGCCGGAGAAGGAGTTATCCAGCGTTTATTTGAGGAAGGCCATCTGACTGACCGGGAAAGCCAAATCATGCGGGCTGCGATCAGGCGGGAAACCCTGGCCTTGGATCTGCCCCACAGGGATCTGATCAGAGCAAACTTGCTGCGAGCAATGATCCTGGCTTTATGGCAGGGTATGGACAGTTAGCAAAAAGACTGTTTTGGGCGGCGAAAGGATCACGCAATCAATTGGGAGGGTGATAATAATGATGTGTCAAGAGTGCAAGCAGCGGGCGGCATCGGTGCATATCACCAAGGTTGTCAACAACAAAAAGGAGCAGCTGCACCTTTGTGAGGAATGTGCTGTAAGATACCAGCCCCAATGGGCCTTTGGGCTCGAGCCCTTTTCTATTCATAAGTTTTTGGCGGGCCTTCTGGATTATGAACCCGGGGTGGAAGACCGAAAAGAGCTGGGGGCTAGGCGGCCAGGCCAGTGTGAGGCCTGCGGCATGACCTATCACCAGTTTCAACAGGTTGGGAAAATGGGTTGTGACGAGTGTTACCGCTTTTTTGCACCTATGCTGCAGCCGTTGTTAAGGAAGGTTCATGGTGGGGTTGATCATTTAGGTAAGGTCCCTCAGCGGACCGGAGGAAAAATCCGTCACAAACAAGAGTTGGCTAGGCTGCGGGTGGAACTGCAGCAGCACATTGCCCGGGAGGAATATGAACAAGCTGCTAAGGTCCGGGATCGCATTCGCGAACTGGAACGAGAGCTTCATGAAGATTAAGGGAGTGAATTGGGATGCGAGGACGGGATATGGAAGGTAAAGGCTTTAGTAAATGGATGGAAGGGTCGGGTCCCCATTCGGATATTGTAATATCCAGCAGAATCAGACTAGCCCGTAACTTGGCTGATCTTCCTTTTCCCCATATGAGTGAGGAAGCCCAGCAACAAGCGGTGGATGCTGTTAATAAAGCCCTGCTGGAGAGCCCCCGGGAACCGCTTCTTAGCCAATTGCGCCTGGTTAGGCTGGGGGAATTGGGCACGGTGGATCGGCAAATACTAGTAGAAAAACACCTGATCAGCCCGCAGCATGCCCAATCCGGCGGCCATAAGGCGGTGCTGCTGAACCAGGACGAAACCCTTAGTATTATGGTCAATGAAGAGGATCACCTGCGCATCCAGTGCTTATTGCCGGCGCTGCAGCTGCATGAGGCGTGGCGTTTGACCAATGAGTTGGATAATGCCCTTGAACAACACCTTTCCTATGCCTTCAGTGAAACCATGGGGTATTTGACAACATGCCCAACTAATGTTGGCACTGGTTTGCGCGCTTCGGTTATGGTTCACCTGCCGGCCTTGGTAATGACCAAGCAGGCTGGCAGGGTGTTGAGCGCTTTATCTCAGGTCGGTTTGGCCGTGCGTGGCTTGTATGGCGAAGGTACCGAAGCCATTGGGAACATCTTTCAAATATCTAACCAGATAACCTTAGGGCAGACTGAAGAAGAGATAATTCATAACTTGTCTGCAGTTGCAAAACAAATAATTGACCAAGAGCGGGGCGCAAGGGAGATCTTGCTGCGGGACAGCAGGCTGCAGTTGGAAGACAGGGTTTATCGGGCTTATGGCATCCTGTCAAATGCCCGCATCATCAGTTCCCAGGAAGCTCTTGCCCTGATGTCAGAAACCCGGCTGGGGATAGATTTGAAGCTGATCAAGGGGTTAGATGCCAGGATATTTAACGAATTACTGCTAACTATCCAGCCAGCCTATCTGCAGAAGGCTGCCGGGGCCCAGTTGGAAGCCGGAAACCGGGATGTTAAAAGAGCTGCTTTGATCAGGCATAGCCTTGGGGAGCAAAGAAGTCAGGGATAACTAATAAAAAATTAATCTATGGGGGTGAGCCATAATGGCACGTTTTACTGAGAGAGCACAAAAAGTTCTAAATCTTTCAGCGGAAGAGGCTATAAGCTTCGGCCATCAGGCCGTGGGCACCGAACACCTTCTCTTGGGGCTGATCCGGGAAGGTGAAGGGGTAGCAGCTAAGGCCTTGATCAATTTAGGTATTAACCTGGAAAAAGTGAGACAGGAAATAACAAAAATGATTGGCAAGGGAGAGCCTTTGGAAGTAACCCAGATTGGCCTTACTCCCAGGGCCAAGACCGTGCTGGAGCTGGCAAATGATGAAGCCCGGCGGCAAGGTGTCGGCTATATTGGCACCGAACACCTCTTATTGGGTTTGATCCGGGAAGGTGAAGGGGTAGCTGCTAAACTATTGGCTGCCATGAACATCAGCGCTAATGCGGTTAGGCAGCAGGTGGCCGGGCTATTGGGTGGCCTGCCAGGTCCCCTCTCCCAGAACAGCGCAGCGGCATGTCCCAACGGCCAGTGTGGGACTGCCCCTGGTAGTAAATCTGCTACTCCGACGCTGGATGAATACAGCCGGGACCTGACAGCCATGGCCCGGGAAGAAAAATTGGATCCCGTGGTTGGACGGGAAAAAGAAATTGAGCGAGTAATCCAGGTTTTAAGCCGCCGTACGAAAAACAACCCCGTTTTGATTGGTGAACCGGGGGTAGGTAAGACGGCCATTGCCGAAGGTCTGGCTCAGCGGATTATTCAGAACCAAGTGCCGGAAACCCTGGTGGGCAAGCGCGTGGTGGCTCTTGACCTTTCCGGAATGGTAGCAGGTACTAAATACAGGGGAGAGTTTGAGGAGCGCTTAAAGAAAGTAACCAATGAAATTCGCAACTCGGCCAATATTATCCTTTTTATTGATGAGCTGCACACCTTAATCGGCGCTGGAGCAGCAGAGGGGGCTATTGACGCAGCCAACATCTTAAAGCCGGCTTTGGCTAGAGGCGAACTCCAGTGCATCGGAGCAACCACCCTGGATGAGTACCGTAAGCATATCGAAAAGGATGCTGCCTTGGAACGGCGCTTCCAACCCATTAATGTGGGAGAGCCCAGCCTCGAAGAGGCCCTGGAAATCCTGAAAGGCCTGCGGGACCGTTATGAAGCCCATCACCGGGTGAAAATTGCCGATCAAGCCTTGGAAGCTGCCGTTCGGCTATCCGATCGCTACATTACCGACCGTTTCCTGCCGGATAAGGCCATTGACTTAGTTGACGAGGCCGCCTCCAGAGTACGGCTGCGTACCCATACCGCTCCTCCCAACTTAAAGGAACTAGAGGATAAGCTGGAAGAAGCCAAGCGGGAAAAAGAGGCTGCTATTAACGGTCAGGAATTTGAAAAGGCCGCCAAGTTAAGAGACCAAGAGCACCAGCTCAAAAAAGAGCTGGAGGAGCGGAAGGCGGAATGGCATCGGGAGCGGGGCTTAGAAAAAAGCGTAGTTACTGAAGAAGATATTGCCCAAATCGTATCCAGTTGGACCGGCATTCCGGTGGTCAAGCTGGCGGAAGAAGAAACGGCCCGCTTGATGAAACTGGAATCCATCCTCCACCAGCGGGTAATTGGGCAGGACGAAGCGGTCAGGGCCGTTGCTAAAGCGGTTAGGCGGGCGCGGGCTGGCTTAAAAGATCCTAAACGGCCTGTAGGCTCCTTCATTTTCCTGGGACCGACCGGAGTAGGCAAGACCGAACTGGCCCGGGCCCTGGCGGAAGCCCTGTTTGGCGATGAGGATGCCATGGTGCGGGTAGACATGTCCGAGTACATGGAAAAACATACTGTTTCCAGGCTGATTGGCGCTCCGCCAGGCTATGTGGGGTATGAAGAAGCGGGACAGCTGACCGAAGCGGTGCGGCGCAAACCCTATTCAGTAGTGCTGTTTGACGAAATTGAAAAGGCTCACCCGGAAGTATTTAACATTCTGCTGCAGGTTCTGGAAGACGGCCGTTTGACCGATGGCAAGGGCCGGACAGTGGATTTTAGGAATACAGTCTTAATCATGACTTCTAATGTTGGAGCAGGAACCATTAGAAAAGAAGCCAGGATGGGATTCAAGCCCGGCGGGGATCAGGCGATGGATTCCTACGAAGCAATGAAAAACCGGGTGATGGAAGAATTGAAGCGAACCTTCCGGCCCGAATTCTTAAACCGGGTGGATGACATGATTGTCTTCCACGCCTTGCATCAGGACCATATCCGTCAGATTGTAGACCTGATGATCGCCCAGTTGAACAAGCGGCTGAAGGACCAGAACTTGCAGGTGGAAGTCACCGATGCTGCCAGGACCCTGTTGGCAAAAGAAGGGTTTGACGAAGTCTACGGCGCCCGGCCCTTAAGGAGGGCTATCCAGAACATTATTGAAGACCAGATGTCAGAAGGGCTTTTGGAAGGGGCTTTCGCTCCGGGAGATACCGTATTAGCCGATGTAAAAGAAGACAAAATCAAACTTATTAAAAAAGAAGGTTAACAAAAAAATCAACCTTATAATGAGCAAGGCCACTAATTATTCATTGATTTACCGTGGCCTCAAAGCGAATTTCATACTCGGCTTCATTATGATAATGCAATTTTATCCCCTTGCCGAGTATAGAACCCTTAGGGGTTCTTTTTTTTGCCATATTGCCTTGCCCCTTGACAATACTACCGGACGTATAATGGCAGAAAAAATGGCGAAAAAACGAGTTTAGAGGAAAATGACATTTTGCCTGTTGACACCAAACCGTTATAGCCTTAAGATTTAATTAAACCTTATACGGGTATGGGTATATAAAAGATGTAAGGGGGAAGGAAAAGTGGCAGATATATCAAGGAGAAGTTTCCTCAAAAGAAGCATCGCCTCAGGCGTTGCGGCGGGGGTTGTTATTTCAGGTGCAGGTAAACTGCCTATGGCGAATGGCGCTACAGAACAAAAGGGTACAGTAATTGATTTGACCCGTTGTGACGGGTGCCCAAAAAGTCAAGTTCCATTATGCGTAGAGGCCTGCCGGACCAAGAACCGGGACAGGTATCCCAAACCAGTAGAGAATATTCAAGACTATTGGCCTCATAAAAAGCATGAGGATTGGTCAGATAAGAAACACTTAACAGACCGGCTAACCCCCTATAATTGGACTTTTGTCCAAAGGGTTTCTGTGGAGCATCAGGGGAAGACCTACCAGCTTTTCATACCCAGGCGTTGTATGCATTGCGATAACCCGCCTTGCGCGAGATTATGTCCCTTTAGTGCGCAGGAAAAAAAGCCTGAGGGGCCGGTTGTTATCGATGAAAATGGTTGCTTTGGCGGGGCAAAGTGCAGGGATGTTTGCCCGTGGAAAATACCTCAAAGACAGGCCGGCGTCGGTGTGTATCTCAAGTTAGCGCCCAAATATATAGGTGGGGGTGTCATGTATAAGTGTGACCTTTGTTATGACTTGGTCAGGGCCGGGAAGCAGCCGGCATGTGTCGAGGCCTGCCCGCAAAAAGCGATTGTTTTTGGAGGAAAGACTGACTTAGGTCAGTTTGCCCGCCAGCGGGCTGAAGAGATAGGTGGTTATATTTACGGTGATAGGCAAAATGGGGGAACTTCCACTTTATATATCTCTCCTGTTCCTTTTGATAAGATTAACCAGGCGCTAACAGCCCAGGAAGCCAAGCCAGGTATGAACCCTGAGGTAGAGAACTTTATGGATACAGCTAATGGTATGGCAAAAGGGTTCTTGGTTGCGCCAATAGCCGGAGTATTTGCAGCAGGATGGGCAGCTGTAAAAACCATGAAAGGGGAAAATTAATCATGAAGGAAAAAATTCTCTTGAGCGAAAATAAAGTCCTCCGTCACAACATTTCTGTCCGCTTGGTACACTGGCTGATTGCCCTGTCTACCCTGGTATTGCTTTTCTCTGGCTTCGGCCAGATGCCAATGTACCGCCGTTATATGATTGATCAGCTCCCAGGTCTGGCTTGGTCTTCAGATTATTCCATTACGTTGGTTATGCACTATGCCGCTGCCTTTATATTAATTTTCGCCGCCTTTTATCATCTGGTCTATACTTTGCTGGCAAAGGACTTTGATATTTTCCCCCGGCGGGGAGATTTTAAGGAATCCCTGTTAATTATTAAAGCCATGTTCGGTTTTGGCAAAGAGCCCGAAAATGATAAGTTCTTGGCGGAGCAAAGGTTGGCTTATGCTTATATCGTGTCGACGCTGGTGTTGATAATAATTACAGGTGGGGTTAAGGTAATAAAAAATCTGCCTGGCATTTGGCTTCCGGACAATATCATCAAGCTGGCCACTTTTTTGCATAACTTGGGCACGGGATTAATCATTTTTGGAATCATAGCCCACCTGGCAGCTTTTCTGCTCAAAGATAATCGTTCATTAGTTGTTTCAATCTTTACGGGAAAAGTAGATTTAGATTATGTCAAACGGCGCCACTTCCGGTGGTACGAGCGTTTGATCTCGCAAACAGTCGGAGGCAACGAGGGTGCTCAAGCAAAGCCAACAGAGCATGCGAGTCCCCTGCGTAACCAGTCTTGTTGCGAACGAAGCCAATGACTCTTAAAAAACCTCAAACATTGGAGGACTGAGCAAAAATTGCTAGAATTTAAAAATAAAGAGGTATGGCAAAAAGGGAAGCAATGCCCGGGAGAGGATTGGCTTTGGTGAAATCAAAAACCAGATTTGTTTGCCAGCAGTGTGGGCACGACTCCCCCAAGTGGTTGGGGAAATGTCCCGGATGCGGGGAGTGGAATTCCCTGGCAGAGGAGCAATGCCGCCCCAGGGAACAAAGGATTGAAGGCAGGGAGACCGTTCAACCGGTGCTGCTTGCTGACGTGGTCCCCGATGCTGTTCAGCGGTTTTCTACCGGTATTGGCGAGCTGGATAGAGTGCTGGGGGGCGGGGTTATTCCCGGCGCCTTGGTGTTAGTCGGGGGAGACCCGGGTATCGGCAAATCGACCCTGCTTTTGCAGGCAGCTTGCCGGGTATCCGAGGCTGGAAACTCGGTATTGTACGTGACCGGGGAGGAATCCCGGGAACAGATCCGGTATCGGGCAGAAAGGCTGCGCGCTGTAGGTTCCGGTTTGTTGGTACTGGCCGAAAGCAGCCTTGAAGAGGTAATCAAGGTGATCTCAACTATGCGGCCGGGTTTGGTAATTATTGATTCTATTCAGACCATGTTCTCCGGGGAATTGGCTTCTGCGCCCGGCAGCGTCGCTCAGGTGCGGGAAAGCGCGGCCCGTTTGATGACTGTTGGCAAAACCCTGCACATCCCCATGGTACTGGTGGGCCATGTAACTAAAGATGGGAATTTGGCGGGTCCCCGGGTCTTGGAGCATATGGTGGATACGGTGCTCTACTTTGAGGGTGAACGGCATCACGCTTTTCGCATCCTCAGAGCTGTCAAAAACCGTTTTGGCTCGACAAATGAGATTGGGGTATTTGAAATGACTGGCCTTGGATTACGGGAGGTGATCAACCCCTCGGAAGTATTCTTAAGCCAAAAATCTGTTTCGGCTCCTGGTTCCGTTGTGGTAGCCAGTCTGGAGGGGTCCCGGCCGGTCTTATTGGAAGTGCAGGCTTTGGTTACCGGTAACAGCTACCCTAATCCCCGCAGGTTAGTGACCGGGCTGGACTGGAATCGGGTTCTTTTGATGATTGCGGTAATGGATAAAAGGTTAGGGTATAACTTGGGGGCTTTTGATGTCTTCGTCAATGTGGCAGGGGGGGTGCACATTGAAGAGCCGGCTGCCGACCTGGGTATCTGCCTGGCCCTAGCTTCCAGCCTGAAAAACCGGCCTGTTCCTGAGGACATTGTAGCAATGGGGGAGGTTGGACTGACGGGAGAAGTGCGCTCGGTAAGTAGCCTTGAGATGCGGGTTAAAGAGGCGGCAAAATTAGGCTTTAAGCGCTGCATTGTGCCAAAGAATAACGGGTTGCAGGATCCATGCGGTAAGATGATCCTTTTGGTTCGAACAGTAGAAGAAGCGGTTGAGGCTGCTCTGGCAGGATAGGGAGCAACCTACCAGGTCCCAAAAAGGACATTGACATGCAAAAATGCCCTGTGATATAATATTGCTTCTGTTTGACAAGAGGTATCAACTCTGGTATAATGATTCCATAGATGGAGCTAAGGGGGTACGCCCATGTTCAAAATCGGAGACAAGGTTGTATACCCGATGCACGGTGCCGGAGTAATCGAGGCGATAGAAGAAAAAGAGGTGCTGGGGCAACTTCGGCAATATTATATTATGCGGCTTCCCATTGGGGATATGAAAGTCATGATCCCGCTGGATAATGTCAACGAGGTTGGCTTGAGAGAAGTAATTGATGAAGAAGGCATTCAGCAGGTCTTAAGCATCCTGCAGGAAAAGAAAAGCACCATGCAGGCCAGTTGGAATAGACGGTACCGGGCTAATATGGAAAAAATCAAAAGCGGTGACATCTTTGAGGTGGCGGAAGTAGTCCGCAACCTTGTCCTGCGGGATAAAGAAAAAGGTCTCTCAACCGGAGAGAAAAAGATGCTTGAGAATGCCCGCCAGATTTTAATCAGCGAGCTGGTATTGGCAAAAAATGCTAGGGAAGAACAGGTGCAACTCCTGATCGAAGGGGTGTTAGCTTGAAGAAAAAGGAACCGCGGTTCCTTTTTCTTTTTATATACTCGGCAAGGGATAAAATTGCATTATCATAATGAAGCCGAGTATGAAATTCGCTTTGAGGCCACGGTAAATCAATGAATAATTAGTGGCCTCGCTCATTATAACACATAGGAAATTATGCTCGTTTAAAAAATGTGGATAAGTCATAATTTCCGTAATGTGTTTCAACAAAATCAACCATAATTAAAGAGTCTTTTAAAGAAAGATTTTGTTTGTCAGGGACGGTTGCAGTATTTTCCAGCTGACTGTATAATGGTAAGAGTAATCTGCAAGACTATGAAAGGAGGTGAAGTAATGATTTACAAGATTGTAAAAATATTTATCGCTCTTTCTGCGGGAGGTATCGGCTTAACGGTAGTCAACGCATTAACAAATGTATGGTATCCTGATATGCCGGTACAGATTAAGTGGACCATCGTAGGTCTGACCTCTATTATTGGGGCCTTGGCCGGGTATGCTGGTGCGCCAAGGGTGATTTCTTTTGTAGTGCAAACCACTAAATGGCTGGAAACCCGCATTCATAAAATGCCTACCCAGGATATTATTGGTGGGGTTATTGGTTTAATACTCGGACTTATTATAGCTAATTTATTTGGGGCTTCCTTCCAGCGGTTGCCCTATGTAGGTACCTACTTGCCGATCGGGGGAAGCTTAATCTTAGGGTATCTGGGATGGAGCTTTGGGACCAAAAAACGGGAGGAATTGCTGTCTCCCTTCTCATTTTTTCAGCGTTCAGGCAGTAAGGATAAGGCTAGCAAGGTTGAGTCCAAAAACCAGTACAAAATTCTCGACACCAGTGTGATTATCGATGGAAGGATCGCCGATATCTGCAAAAGCGGCTTTATTGACGGCACCTTGATTATTCCCAGCTTTGTCTTGGAGGAATTACGCCATATTGCCGATTCTTCCGATTTGCTTAAGCGTAACCGGGGCCGGCGGGGACTGGACATCCTGAATAGGATCCGTAAAGAACTTGATGTAATGGTCAGGATTCATGAAAAAGACTTTGATGATCTGGTGGAAGTTGACAGCAAGTTGGTGCGTTTGGCTAAAGAGATGGGCGCCCAGGTGATCACTAACGACTACAATCTTAATAAAGTGGCTGAGCTGCAGGGCATCCGGGTGCTGAATATCAATGAACTGGCCAATGCCGTCAAACCGGTTGTGCTGCCCGGAGAAGAAATGCAGGTTCAGGTGATCAAGGATGGCAAGGAAGCAGGCCAGGGGGTGGCTTACCTGGATGACGGCACAATGATTGTAGTGGAAAACGGCCGGCGCTTTATTGGGCAAAACATTGTCGTCTTGGTTACGAGTGTTTTGCAGACAGCGGCTGGCCGGATGATTTTTGCCAAACCAAAGAACCACCATGATAACAAAAGGCAGGGGAGCGGGCATCACCAGCAGGTTGATCGAGGTGATTATCAGTGGATAACCTAGCAGTTATGGTTGTGGCTGCCGGGATGGGAAAGCGCATGGGGGCAGGGATTAATAAAGTTTATTTGCCACTAGGCGGCCGCCCGGTCTTGGCCTACTCCCTGGATACCCTGGAAGGGTGTCCCTCAGTGGAGGAAGTGGTCGTGGTGGTAGCCCCCGGTGAAGAAGATTTATACCAGTCTACTGTTGGCCAGCCCGGAAAATTTGCTAAGGTAAGGAAAATTGTAGCGGGCGGCGCCCGCCGGGTGGATTCAGTCCGGAACGGTTTAGATGCTTTATCAGGAAAGCATGAACTGGTGGCTGTGCATGACGGTGCGCGGCCATTTTTTACGTCCGAGCTCTTAATGGCTACGGCCAGAGAGGCCTTGGTCTGGGGCGGGGCGATTGCCGCGGTGCCGGTCAAAGACACGATTAAGGTAAGTGATGATAGAGGATTGGTGGTTTCCACTCCCAGGCGAGAAACCCTTTGGGCTGCCCAAACTCCCCAAGTGTTCCGCCTAAAGGTCATTAAGGAGGCCTTCCGGCTGATGGCCAATAGCAGTGAGGAAGCAACCGATGACGCCTCCCTGTTGGAGGGGGCTGGCTTTCCGGTTAAGCTGGTAATGGGAGATTACCAAAACCTAAAAATCACTACCCCTGAAGACTTGGCTCTGGCGGAGACCATTTTAGAGAGGAGGGGGAAACTTGCGGGTAGGGCTAGGCTTTGATGTACACAGGCTGGTTGCGGGCCGGCGCTTGATCCTGGGGGGAGTAGAAATACCCTATGAATTGGGCTTGGCTGGCCATTCCGATGCAGATGTCTTGGTCCATGCCTTAATGGATGCCTTGCTAGGGGCCCTGGCTCTCGGGGATATTGGGCAGCATTTTCCCGATAACGATTCCCAATATGCCGGGATTGACAGCTTTCTTTTGCTGAAGCGGGTGATGGACTTGGTAAAGTCCCAGGGCTACCGGGTTGGCAATGCCGATTTGGTGGTAATTGCCCAGCGTCCCAAGCTGGCTCCTTATATGGCGGAAATGAGGCAAAACCTGGCTAAAGCCCTGGAGATTGACCCTTCGGCAATGGGGGTAAAAGCCACGACAACGGAACATCTGGGGTTTACCGGCCGGGGGGAAGGTATTGCGGCCCAGGCGGTGGTCATGCTAATACCTACCAGGCCCATGCCTTGAGCAATATATTGGCTGTATGATATAATGCCACATGCAAATGTTGGCAGATTGAGTTAGGAGGGAAACTGTGGAAAAGGTACGGGTTCGCTTTGCTCCGAGCCCAACAGGCCCCTTGCACATTGGGGGAGCCCGTTCGGCGCTGTTTAATTATTTGTTTGCTAAAAAACTGGGTGGTCAGTTTATCTTGCGAATAGAAGACACCGACTTGGAGCGGTCCAGTTGCGCATCCGAAAAAAATATTCTTGATTCCTTGCGCTGGCTGGGTATCGAGTGGGATGAGGGGCCGGATGTAGGCGGCCCATATGCCCCTTACCGGCAGACCGAGCGGCTGGAGTCTTACCAGTCTTACGTCAACCGCATGATGAAAACTGGACACTGTTACTACTGCTTTTGCTCAGAGGAGGAACTGGAACAGGAGCGTCAGGAGCTAATGGCCAAGGGCGAACTACCCCGCTACCTGGGTAAGTGCCGCAGCCTTACCCCGGAGGAACAGGCAAGGCTGCGGGCTCTTGGCCGGCAGCCTGTAGTCAGGTTCCGGGTGCCCCCGGGACAAACCGTGGTTGTTGATGACCTGGTGCGAGGGCAGGTTCTTTTTGAGAGCGACGGCATCGGTGATTTCGTGGTGGTGAAGTCTGACAGCATCCCAACCTATAATTTTGCCGTGGTAATCGATGACCTGACAATGGGGATTACCCATATTATCCGGGCAGAGGAACACCTGTCCAACACTCCCCGCCAGATTCTGGTTTATCAGGCCTTGGGAGCGCCCTTGCCGCAGTTTGCTCATATTTCCCTCATTCTCGGCAAGGACCGCAGCAAAATGTCCAAGCGCCATGGGGCCACCTCTGTTATGCAGTACCGGGAGATGGGCTACTTACCCGAAGCCCTGGTCAACTTTTTAGCCCTCTTGGGATGGGCCCCGGAAGGGGAGCAGGAGATCTTTTCTCTGGAGGAGCTGATTCAGGAGTTCTCCCTTGACCGGGTTGCTAAAAACCCGGCGGTGTTTGACATGGACAAGCTGCACTGGATCAACGGCCACTATATCCGGCATACCCCCGTCGAGCGTTTGACCCAGCTGGGGACGCCGTACTTACAAAAGGCGGGCTACCTCCCTCAAACCCTTACAACCGCGGAAGAAGACCTGGCTTGCCGCATTTTTCGGGTACTGCAGTCTTATTTAACCTGCCTCTCACAGGTAGTAGATTATGCTCCCTTATTTTTCGCCGACACAGTAGACCAAAGCCCGGAGGCCCAAGAGGTATTGGCAGAAGCACAGGTCCCGGCAGTAGTCGATCTTTTAACTAGAAAGCTTAACGAGGCCCCAGAGCTTACCCCAGAGGTTGTAAAAGGTATCTTAAAGTCCATTACCAAAGAGTTGAAGCTGGGCGGCCGCCAGGTGTTCCTGCCGGTCCGGGCGGCGGTTACCGGCCAGGTCCACGGGCCGGAACTGCACGACATTATTCCCATCATTGGGCGGGAGCGGGTCTTTAGCCGGTTGGCCCGGTTTGGCGGGTAAAAAACGGCAAGGCCATGGCAGACGAATAGATGAAACAGGGCCTTCAGGCTTATACCCGGGTTGCCCGGGTGAGTCCTGGGCCAAAGCTACCATAACCGCGGTTCCGCACGGTTTTTGTTTTTGAGGGGAGATGCAGTATAGAGGAATTTGACACCGGCCGGCTAATCAGCTACGATAAGGGCATGAATTTAGCTAAGAAGAAAGATCAAAGAGGAGTGACGGTTGTTGGTTGCCGGCAGCAATTTGGAGGGGACGGTTCCTTGAAAAGTTTTTGCTACAATGGCTATAGCTTTGGGTTTGGCCGGAAAACCTATGTTATGGGCATCCTCAACATTACTGCTGACTCATTTTTCGACGGCGGTCTTTATCATACCCTGGACCGGGCGGTGGCAAGGGCTAAGGAAATGGTCGCAGAAGGAGCCGACATCATTGATATTGGCGGTGAATCCACCCGGCCCTTCGCTGATCCTGTCCCGATGGAAGAGGAAATTGCCCGTATCATCCCCGTCCTGGAGCGGTTGGTAGAAGAAGTAAACGTCCCCATTTCCGTCGATACCTACAAAAGTGAGGTGGCCAGGCTGGCCCTGGAGCGGAAAGCCACGATCATCAACGATATCAGCGGGTTGCGGGCAGACCCCCGGATGGCGGAAGTTGTGGCAGAATTCGGCTGCCCGGTGGTGGTGATGCATATCAAAGGAACCCCCAAAAACATGCAGGAAAACCCCACTTACGAGGATGTCGTGGGTGAAGTGATGGAATACCTGCACGGCTCTATTGACATCGCCCTCCGGGCCGGGGTGCAAAAAGAAAAGGTGATCATCGACCCCGGGATCGGATTTGGCAAAACCACCGATCATAACTTAGAAATACTACACCGTTTGGGGGAATTTAAAGCCCTGGGACAGCCCATTTTAACCGGAACATCCAGGAAATCTTTCATTGGCAAGGTTTTGGCCCTGCCGCTGGCAGAAAGGCTGGAAGGCACCGCTGCCACGGTGGCCATGAGCATCGCTAACGGCGCCGATCTGGTCAGGGTGCATGATGTCAGGGCAATGAAACGGGTGGCACAGATGACCGACGCTATCGTCAGGTGGAGGAAGACATAATGGACAGAATATCCCTGAAAAGCATGGCTTTTTACGGCTACCACGGGGTGCTGCCGGAGGAAAAGTCCCTGGGCCAGCGGTTTCTGGTTGATGTCACGATTTGGCTCGACCTCCGGCAGGCCGCTGCGGCTGACAGCCTCCAGGCAGGCGTTGATTATACGGAAATCTACCGCATCGTGAAGGGACTGGTCGAAGGTACGCGGTTCAACCTGATCGAAACCCTGGCCGAGCGGATCGCTAGTGCTGTCTTGCAGGGCTTTCCCCAAATTGACCAAGTAACAGCCGTTGTCACCAAGCCGGAGGCCCCGATCCCCGGGATGTTGGCCGGTGTGGCGGTAGAAGTGACAAGGAGGCGGGCAGGATGACCATTGCTTATTTGGGGCTCGGTTCCAACATCGAGCCTAAAGAAGAGCACATCCGCCAGGCGGTCCAACTGTTAAAAAACCACTCCCGCATTACTTTCCACAGCTGCTCATCGCTTTACCTTACCGAGCCAGTGGGTTACAAGGAACAGGACTGGTTTTTGAACGCGGTGGTCTCCTGTGATACGGAGCTGGGTCCACTGGAATTACTGCAGGAGACCAAGAAGATCGAAGCGCGGCTGATGCGGGAGCGGACAGTGCGCTGGGGGCCCCGCACCATTGATATTGATCTTCTGCTCTATGGAGAAGAAGATATCAACCTGCCGGAACTGGTGGTCCCTCACCCAAGGAGTTTCCAAAGGGCCTTTGTCCTGGTGCCGTTGGCCGAGCTCACCGGCGAGGAGCCAATTTTTCGCGGGAAAACCGCCCGTGAACTGCTTGCCGAATTAGGGCAGCAAGAAGTAGTTGAGTATTACGGTGCACTCCGCATATAAGCATGATATTCAATGGCGAGAGGAAAAAGAAAGATGTTTGACGTCAAGAAGATTGAACAAGCCGTGACAATGATCCTGGAAGCAATCGGAGAAAATCCCGCCAGGGAAGGGTTGGTAGATACCCCGAAAAGAGTAGCCAAGATGTATCAGGAGGTCCTGGGCGGGCTGGAAAGGGATCCTGCCGATGACTTTACTGTCCTGTATTCGGAAGAGCACGAAGAACTGGTCCTGATTAAGGATGTCCCTTTTTATTCCATGTGTGAACACCACCTGCTGCCGTTTTTTGGCAAGGTCCACGTGGGGTATATTCCCCGCAAGGGTAAGGTAGTGGGGTTAAGCAAACTGGCCCGGGGAATAGAAACTCTGGCCAAGCGTCCACAACTGCAGGAGCGTTTAACCAAACAGATTGCTGATGCCATTATGCAGCACGTCAAGGCGCTGGGGGTGATCGTTGTGGTGGAGGCGGAACATATGTGTATGACCATGCGCGGTGTCAACAAGCCCGGTTCCTATACTATTACTTCCGCTGTCCGGGGTGTCCTGCACGATGATGAGGCCTTGCGGGCCGAGGCTCTGTCCCTGATCAAGGCTTGAAGCGAAAAGCAACCCATGCCGGGGTTCGTCAAGATTAGCTGCTTTCAGGATTTTCTCCCGTAAGTGTTCTGTAGTGCCCCAGCAACTCCCTTGCCACTGGTCCGGGTTTACCGTGGTTGATGAGTGTTTCGTTCACTTTGACGAGCGGCATCACTTCCATTAAGGAATTGGTCAAGAAAGCCTCGTCGGCAGCCAGGAGGTTCTCCAGGACATACTCTCCCAACATTACCGGGTACCCCCTGGCAGAAGCCAGGTCGATTACCGTTTGCCGCGCGATACCCGCCAGCAAACCGCAGGTGACAGCGGGCGTATGGAGAATCCTGCCCTGTACAAAAAAGAGGTTGCTGACCGCTCCTTCTGTTAAATGGAGATTAGTGTTGAGGAAAAGCACTTCTCGGGCGCCCGCCCGGCGGGCCTCCTCCAGGGCCAGCAGGTTTTCCATGTAATTCAAGGTCTTATGGTAAACCAGCGGGGAGGTTTGATTTCTTCTTAGAGGGGAGAACACGGCCGTGTAGCCCCGTTCATAATCCAGGGGAGAGTAGGTTACCTGCCGGGAAAAAAAGAAGACGGCCGGGCGGATACCCCGGTGGGCATCGCCTCTGGTTACGGTAAGACGCAAGGCTCCCTGAGCAAGTCCGGTTTGGACAACGTATTCCCTGGCTGCATCGGCTAGCGCTTCCGGCGTTAGACCGGGATCTATTTCCAAGTGACTGCAGGAAGAAAAGAGGCGCGCAAGGTGTCTCTGCAGGGCAAAGATTCTCCCGTCGGAGTACACCCGCATGGTTTCGAACAAACCGTACCCGTAGAGTACGCCCCAGTCCCAACATGATAACCGGGATTCTTTTTCCAAGACCAGTTTCCCGTCAACTATCCTTCCGGCAAACAAATCCTTGGTCACGACGGAACAATCCTTCCTTTCAAGGCGTTAATCAGGGCCCGCGCTTTCTCATGTGCTCGAGATCCCGTTCTATACATACTCATTTCATTCCGGAACCGAATAAACAGCGATAACTAACAACAACTCCCTGATGACTTCTAAATCTTAAGTCGTATTCCTTTATTAATTTAAATATTTCCGGACCAATCCCCTGCGTTTTTTCCAAGTCGCCTGTCAAGTAGCTATAAGCTCCTGTCTTTTTTAGCGACCTGAGAAAATCCCGGCAGGAAGCAAAAAATTCTTGCCTGGTAGCCTCAGTAATTTCCACTTCAGCAAATCCCACCTGTTTCATAATCCGGCCCAGCTCTTCTTTGCTAATGAATGGTTTTCGCTTATCTAAAGCTTCTCTGCCTCTATCGAGGGCTTTTATTTGATTTAAACATGAGTACAGCTCATCAAATGTCCCAACACCTAAAGTGCTAAAAATCAAACAGCCTCCGTTGGTCAAGGCCTGGTAATACTGGGAGAATGGTAAGACATAATCATTAAACCACTGAAAAACCATGTTAGAAGCCACTAAATCAAAGGAGTTGTTTTCTACCATTCCTGGATTTTCCCCATCAGCAATGCTGTAGACTACATTTTTAAATCGGCCTAGTTTGGCCTTGGCCACTTCAATCATTTCCGGAGCTATGTCAGTAGCTAGGATCAGTGCTTGGGGATATTCCTCTGCCAGCATTTCAGTCAAAAAACCTGTCCCACAACCAATCTCCAAAATCTGTTTGAACTTTCTTCCACTATTTTTAATTTGTTGCATTAATTCAAAAGCTGTTTGTCTTTGAAAAACAGCATACTCATCATAGGTGGCGGCGCTACGGCGAAAATTTGTTTCTACCTGTCGCTTATTTACTGCCATTGCTCATCTACCCATTCCATTAAGCATTTGTAAAAATCATTACTGTTGGTCAAAAAAGGCATATGTCCGCTGCCCGGAAAAACAACCATCTGCCCCTTGAGTTTGGTTGTTATAAAAGCAGCTCCAGCCAGAGGGCAAATTTCATCGTCCTCACCATGGATTAGCAAAACAGGACAAGTAATGGCCTCCAAATCTGCCCGGGTATCACATTCCAAGAGAAACTTCAAGCCAGCCAAAGCTTCTTCAGTAGACCACCGTCGTCCCTGAAGCAAATATTTTTCCATAATCTCCAGATCCAATCCTTTTGCTCTTTCCTGGGGCGAAAACATCAGCCGATAAAAATCTTGAAAAGTTTGCAACCGGTTTTTTGCTAAGCGTTTTTCCATTCTATACACCAAAACTGCCGGTATCCCGCCGGGGTAATCCTGGCGAGAATCTTTTCTAGGGGTTTCAGATACAAATTTACTGGTACCACTTACCAAAACCAAGCCCTTGATATTTTCCGGAAATCTTTTAGCTACTTGTAGAGCAACCAGTGCACCCATTGACCAGCCCATTAAAATCACTTGTTTTAAATCCTGATTTTTCATTAATTGAAGAACTGCTTGCCAATAGGTATCTAAATTGATTGAATGAGGTAAATTTAAGGCAAATACCCGATGTTTTTTCTGTAAATACTCTCGCGTCTCAAGCCAGATAGTTTCATCGCTGGCCCACCCGTGAATTAAGATAAAATCTTGGTTTGTCATCCTGTTCTCTCCTCAGACCACCTGTAGCTCCCGGCCAATTTTTGTAATTGTTTCTACTGCCCACTCCAAATCCCGTTCACTGTGGGTAGCCATTACAGTCAACCGCAACCTGGCTGAATTGGCAGGAACTGTGGGAGGCCGTACACCCACCGCCAGAATATTGGCTTCAGAGAGACGGTGACTGAATTCCAAAGTAGTTTCATTATCTCCGAGCACAATAGGAATAATTTGACTTTGACTGTCCAAGAGATTAAAACCGGTTGCCCGCAACCTTTCTCGCATCCAGGATGCTTTAACCAAAACCTGTTCCCTTCTCCACCTTTCCGTTTTCACAACCTGCAGGGCAGCTTGGATACTTCCCAATACTCCGGGGGGTGCCCCGGTAGTGTAGATAAAACTCCGAGCCTTATTCCGCAAGTAATCTATGAGAACTTTTTTACCTGCCACATAGGCGCCGGCACAGCCAAAGGCTTTGCCCAAGGTGCCCATGTTAACCTCAACCTTGTCCGAGACGTTGTAAAATTCAGCCACACCCCGGCCATTGTTACCGAAAATGCCACCCCCATGGGCTTCATCAATCATCAAGATGGCACCGTAGTGCTCCTTTAATTCCACTATTTCCGGCAAAGGAGCCAGATCCCCATCCATACTGAATACCGTATCAGTCACTATTAATTTGCGGTTATAACCTTTTGCCTTAGCCAATGCTTTTTCCAAGCTGGCCAAGTTCCGGTGTTTGTAGCGAATAAAGTCTGCCTGGCTGAGCAAAATTCCGTCAATGATACTGGCATGGTTAAGCTTATCGCTGATTACGATATCTCCCCTGGTTACCAGCGAGGTAATAATTCCCACATTAGCGACATAACCAGAATTAAAAACCAAGGCAGCTTCAGTATTTTTAAAACTGGCCAACTCTCTCTCCACTTGCTCATAAAGTTCATAATTTCCTACTATCAGCCGGGAAGCAGTAGCCCCGCACCCAAGCTTTTCAACAGCTTCCTTTGCTCCTTTCCTCAGGAGAGGATGGCCGGAAATTCCCAGATAGTTATTGCTGCTTAAATTAAGCAATCTTTTTCCTGCCATCTCCACCCATTCAGCAGGGGCCCCTGTGACAGTTTTCAATTCCCTGTATAAATGTCTATCCTGCAGTTCTTCTAAATCCCGGGCTAATTCCTGGTAAAATCCTAGCACAGCTCCACCTCACCGCTTCCAATATTTAAACTTCCAACCCAAAATCTTTGATCATTTGCACATCTTCTGCCACAGACCGGCCGGAAGTGGTCAAGTAACTACCCACCAGAGAAGCATTAATCCCTGCCAAGTAACCCATGGCCTGCAGATCCCGCAAGGCATTTTCTCTACCGCCGGCGAAGCGAAGTTTAGCCTCCGGCAAAATAAACCTGAAGACAGCAATGGTCTTTAAAATCTCTAGAGGCAGCAAGACGGCCTGGCCTTCTAAGCCAGTTCCTTTAATCGGATTTAATATGTTAATGGGAACCGAGTTAATGCCCAACTCCTTCAAGGCAAAGGCCATCTCCAACCTTTGTTCCATTGATTCCCCCATGGAAATAATGCCTCCACTGCAAACCTCCAAACCTGCAGCTTGGGCCGCCTTTATAGTAGCAACGCGTTCTTGATATGTGTGGGTAGTGCAAATTTTAGGGAAATAACTTTCAGCCGTTTCAAGGTTATGATGGTACATGGTTACCCCTACCCCACGTAATTGTTCGGCCATCTCTTGGGTAATAATCCCCAAAGAAGCACAAAGCTTCAGGTTGGTTTCAGCAGCCAACCGCCGGTAAATGGCTAATACTTTGGTAAAGTCTTCCCGACCAATGCTCCGACCGCTGGTGACCAGAGAAAAACGTTGAGCCCCTTGAGCCTTCATCAGGCGGGCCCGATCCAAAATTGTCTCTTCGTCCAATAGTTCGTAAGTCTCCACCTGGGTTTGGTGGTAACCAGATTGGGCACAGTATTTACAATCTTCGGTGCAATTACCCGATTTGGCATTGATGATGGAACACAGCTCCACTTTTTTCCCCGCTCGCACATCCCGAATCCGGCTGGCAGCAGCAAAAAGCTGATAGAGATCAAGCCCCTGCAACTCCGCCAGCCTTTTGGCCTCTTCCATTATAATGTCTTCACCTGACAGAACCTTGTACTCCAAATCGTTAATTAGTTGGCTGTTCATCTCTTTCATGTTTCTCCTCTAATTCTTTTCTGTTACCATTTTTATCGCCTTATAGGTAATATCCACAATTTCCAGTAATTGAGATTCTGTCATGCTTAAAATTGGCATCAAAACAATTACCGGGCCCAAAGGACGAATAATCAAACCATGTTTGCGGGCTGCCAAAATTACCTGATGGCCAATATTTTCTTCCCATGGATAGGCTTCTTTTGTTTCCTTATTACGTACCAGTTCAATCCCTACCATCAGTCCCCGTTGCCTGATGTCTCCAACATGCTCTAACCCGTAAAAATTCTTCAGTTCCCTGGCCATTACCCTTGCCAGATCTTGCACATGGTTCAAGAGGTTATTTTGTTCAAATAAATCCAGGTTGGCTAAAGCTGCAACACAGCAGAGGGGATTTCCCGTATAGGTGTGGCCATGAAAAAAAGTTTTCAAATCCTTATGCTCGCCCATAAAGGCTTCATAAATCCTGTCGGTAGTCAAAGTAGCTGCCAAGGGCAAATAACCTCCTGTCAAACCTTTGGCCACACACATCAAGTCCGGACAGACTTCCTCCTGTTCACAAGCAAACATGGTCCCTGTCCGGCCAAAACCTACAGCAACTTCATCGGCGATAAAAAGAATATTGTATTTGGTACATAAGTCCCGGATCCGGCGTAAATATCCTCTGGGTGCGGTAATCATACCGGCAGCGCCTTGGACCAAAGGCTCCACAATCATGGCGGCAATTTCACCGTGGTGTTCTGCCATGATGGCCTCCACAACCCCCACACAAGCCAAATCACACTTGTCTAGTTCAAGGCCCAAAGGACACCGGTAACAATAGGGAGACGGCGCTTGATAACCCACAAAAAGCAAATCCCGGTAGATGCCATGGAATAAATCTATGCCACCTACGCTGACAGCCCCGACAGTATCGCCATGATAGGCTGCTCCCAGTGATAAGAATTTTTTCTTCCTCCGTAACTCGGGATTATCCTGCTGCTGCCAGTATTGAAAAGCCATTTTCAAAGCTATCTCTACAGCGGTAGCGCCAGCATCGGAATAAAAAACCTTGGTTAACCCGGGAGGAGCTATATCTACCAGTCTCTTTGCCAACTGAATAGATGGCACATTGGCCAAGCCAAGCAAGGTGGAATGGGCAATTTTATCTAACTGCTGTTTAATTGCCTCGTTTATAACAGGATGACAGTGTCCATGAACAGTAACCCACAGGGAAGATATGCCATCAAGGTATTTTTTACCTTCAACATCAATCAAGTAAGGGCCTTCTCCCCTCTCAATAATAACCGGATCAGCAGCGTTCCACATTTGCATCTGGGTAAAAGGATGCCATACGTACTCCTTATCCCATTGGGCTAATTGCTGGTAATTAACAACCATTTTACACCTTCTTTCTCCTGTGAAAATCAGTTTATTTCCCCAGCAATTTATCCATATCTACAAATTTTTCAATTACCGAAATCAGTTCACCCGGTTCCTGTTCTGCACCCTCGTTTTTCAATCCTTTAACAATGGGGACCAGTCCCAAGATTGGTACTCCAGTCATCTTTTCAATAATTTGCGGGTTGGTGCGTTCTGCCAACCCTGGATTTTCGTATGGGTAGCCGTTAATAATAATCCCGGCTACAGCCAATCCCCTAGACCTGGCAAAGGCTACCGTTAAACAGGTATGATTAATAGTACCCAAGGAAGGTCTTGCCACAATTAACAAAGGCAGGCCCATGTCTTTAGCAAGGTCTGCCACCGTTACCTGAGTCCCCACTAAAGGTACTAGCAGCCCACCTGCTCCCTCCACCAAAATCATCTTATGTTTACCAGTCATTTGGTAAAAATGTTCCATTACTTTAGCCAAATCAATCGTGAATCCGGTTTCCATTGCTGCCACTGCCGGAGCGAGGGCTGGATCCAAACAAACAGGGGTTAACTCTTCCGGACTGTACGGCAAGGCATTTACCGCGCAATAAAAGGCTGCATCCATTGAACCACCGCTTTGGATAGGTTTGATAGCTACAGCGTCGATGTTTCGGCCCCGCAAGGCTCCCAATAATCCGGCAGTGATTACGGTTTTGCCAACGCCAGTATCAGTACCCGTTATAAAGTAGCCCTGATATTCCAATTCTACGCACCTCCATTGTTAACCTTAACTACACGAACGGTTAACAATTATTTTATATTACCTCCTTTAACATGTCAACACAGTATTACCAAACAATGTTATAATGAGCAAGGCCACTAATTATTCATTGATTTGCCGTGGCCTCAAAGCGAATTTCATGCTCGGCTTCATTATGATAATGCAATTTTACCCTTGCCGAGTATATTTCTATGATATTGTCACCATAAAATCTTTCCTTTCAAGGCTTTAATCAGGGCCCGCGCTTTATCCATCGTTTCCTGATACTCTTTTTCGGGAACCGAATCGGCAACAATGCCCCCTCCGACCTGGAGGTAAGCCTGATTATCTTTAATGGTTATTGTCCTGATGGCGATGTTCAGGTCCGCGTTTCCGTCAAAGCCAAGGTAACCGATAGAACCAGTATAAATGTTACGCTTGGTGGGTTCTAACTCCTCGATGATCTCCATCGAACGGATCTTCGGCGCTCCGGTAATCGAGCCGCCGGGGAAAGATGCTTTTAGCAGGTCGATTACATCTTTATTTTCCTCAAGCTTGCCCTGCACTGTTGCCACCAAATGGTAGACGGTGGCATATTCCTCCAGGGCAAACAGTTCTGTTACCTCTACACTGCCGGGTTTGCAGACGCGCCCCAAATCGTTTCTTTCCAGGTCAACGATCATTACCAGCTCGGCCCGGTCCTTCACACTGTTGACCAGTTCTTCACGCAAAGTCCGGTCCTCCTCAGGGGTCTTGCCGCGAGGCCGCGTTCCCTTGATGGGCCTGGTTTCCGCCACACCGTTAGTTACCTTGAGGAACCTTTCCGGGGAACTGCTGACAACCACCGCCTCACCGAAGTCAAGATAAGCGGCAAAGGGTGCCGGGTTGATGTCGCGCAAATGCCGGTAAAGACCGACGGGATCCCCCGCAAATTCACCGGCAAATCGTTGTGAGAGATTGACCTGGTAGATATCCCCGGCATAGATGTAGTCAATCGCCCGCTGGACGGCCCGGCAGAATCCTTCCTTGGTGAAGTTGGACCTAAGCAGCGTTTCACTTGAGGGTGGCGCTGGTAGTTTCACTTCTTTGGAGGCGCTTTCAATGATGAGTCTTAGCTCATTAATTTTTTCAACGGCTTTTTCCCGTGCTTTCGCCTCATTGGTTTCTGGCAGCCCTGTTGACGCAGCATAGACCCTGTTTTCTCGGTGGTCGTAAACGATGACCCAGTCGTAAAAACCCAAACAACAGTCGGGAATTCCCACATCGTCCTGGCTGATGGAGGGCAGGCGCTCAATTTGCTGGTTCAGGTCATAACCGAAATACCCAACTGCTCCGCCAACAAAGGGCAGGGAGGAAGGGTTCATCACCTGGTAGCGCCGAAGGTACTCCCGGAGCAGGTCCAGCGGGTTCCCCCTCAGATCTGTTCGCCTTGTTCCTTGAAAAACCTGTACTTGCTGCCTTTTGCTCTTGAAAAGGAGAAAGGGCCTGCCGCCGATAAAGGAATACAGCCCTAATTTTTGCTGGCGCATCCCGCTGTCCAGAAAAAAGCAGTAGGGCTCGTCTTTAAAGAGCAGGAAGATTTCAAAAGCGTTGAGAGAGGTTCTAATAGGCTCAATGATGGCGTTGTTAGCTTTACTCATGTTTCTCCCCCAGCTTTTTTGGATGCGCTGCCCTGGCAATCAGGAGAAAGTTTTTCAGCAGTTGTTTGCCGCCCTCAGTGAGGATGGCTTCGGGGTGGAATTGAACGCCCTCAACTAGATGGTGCCGGTGCCTGATACCCATGATTTCTCCGTCTGCAGTCCAGGCGCTTACTTCCAGGCAAGCCGGAATTGTTGCCGGATCGAGGCTCAAGGAGTGGTACCGGCAGACAGTAAGGGGATTCTTCAATTCACGAAAAATGGTTTTTCCATCATGGGTGATCAGGGAAGTTTTCCCGTGGACGGGTTTTTTGGCGCGGATTACCTCTGCCCCGAAGATTTGTCCGATGGCCTGGTGCCCGAGGCAGACTCCCAAAAGGGGGATTTTGCCGTGGAATTCCCGGATCACCGCCAAAGAAATCCCTGCCTCGTTGGGAGTACAGGGCCCGGGTGAAATAACCAGCATTTCCGGCGACAGCTCATAAATATCACTGAGACTTAACTCATTATTGCGATAGGTCTGCACTTCTTCAGCCATTTCGGCGAGGTACTGCACCAGGTTGTAGGTGAAGGAATCGTAATTGTCGATCATCAGAATCATATCGCTACCGCCCTTTGCTCCAAGTCAATGAAAACCTTTCCACGGTTCGGCCACCAGACTGCAAAAATTATATCATAATTTCAAAAAGGACTGCAATAAAGGCCAAAATAGTACAGGAAGCCTCCTCCGGACTTACAAGGAACGGCCCCGGAGTCAGGGCACACCTGGAGACGAATATATCCTGGGCTTGGATGTGGGATCTGCTACCACTAAAGCAGCGCTGGTCAAGCAATGTTTTTGCAAACCCTTTGCCTTAATCCTGCCAACGGAGTGACAAATGCTTCGGAGGGCGCCGCGGCTATTGACATAGCCCTAACCCCCATTTTATAATTGCTGGTAAGACTAATAAGAACCTAAACGCAAAGAACGGGAAGAGTAAGTACAGGCTTCCGGCAGAGAGGTGCCGCCACCGGCTGCAAGCGGCGCCCGGTCAAGACTGTACCCAAGTGCGCCCGGGAGCGGCAGGGCCGAAACCCAGTAGGCCCAAGACGGTGGCGCCGTTACAGCCGGAACTCCCCTTTATTACGGGTAGTTCATTGAGATGGGTAGATGATGCCCAAACAGAGTGGAACCGCGAATCCTTTCGCCTCTGTACATTAAGTGCAGGGTGAAGGGATTTTTTAATTTTTGCATGACGGAGGGCAAAAAAAAATGTGGCAGCGAATTAAGAAGGATATTCAGGTTATATTCGACAGAGACCCGGCGGCCAGGAGCGCCCTTGAAGTTGTCTTATGTTATCCTGGCTTTCATGCCGTTTTGTTGCACCGCTTGGCCCATCGCTTGTATTTAAAAAGGTGGTTCCTGTTGGCCAGGTTTATTTCCCAGTTTTCCCGCTGGCTGACCGGTATTGAAATTCACCCGGGAGCCAAAATCGGTGAGGGCTTGTTTATCGATCACGGCATGGGAGTAGTCATCGGGGAAACCTCAGAGATCGGAAATAATGTTACTTTATATCAGGGAGTAACTCTGGGTGGAACCGGCAAAGAGAAAGGAAAACGGCATCCGACTATAGGGGATAATGTGGTGATCAGTACTGGCGCCAAGGTATTGGGATCCATTACAGTAGGGGATAATGTGAAAATAGGGGCTGGTTCCGTGGTTTTAAAAGACGTACCCCCCAACTGCACGGTAGTTGGGGTGCCGGGCAAGGTGGTTAAGCGGAACGGACGCCAAGTATCTGACTTGAGCCTGCAAGCCATCGATCTGCAGCACAACCAGCTGCCAGACCCGGTATCGGAAATGATCCTTTGCCTGCAGAAGAAGATTGAACAAATGGAACAGCGGATATTGGAATTGGAGGTGCAGCATGGCCATTCAGGTATTCAACACTCTGACCAATAAAAAGGAAAATCTTATTACTGCCGAAGAAGGCAGGGTGCGCATGTATGTGTGCGGTCCTACTACGTACAACTACATCCACCTGGGAAATGCCCGCCCCTTGGTGGTCTTTGACACTATCCGCCGGTACCTGGAGTATGCGGGGTATCAGGTTACCTACATTCAAAACTTCACTGACGTAGATGACAAAATTATTAACCGGGCCAGGGAAGAAGGAATGGATCCCATGGCCCTGGCGGAAAAATATATTCTTGAGTACTTTAAAGATGCCGATCAGCTAGGGGTCAGGCGGGCAGACGCACATCCCAGGGTAAGCCAGCACATGCCGGAAATTATTAAGCTGATCCAAAAGCTGATTGACAGTGGTCATGCCTATCAGGTAGATCAGGACGTGTATTTTGCCGTCAGGTCCTTTGCACCCTATGGCAAGCTGTCTGGCCGGTCTCTGGATGAGCTGCAGGCCGGCGCCAGGGTGGATGTAGACCCGCGTAAACAGGATCCCATGGACTTTGCCCTATGGAAGAGCGCCAAGCCAGGTGAACCTTCCTGGCCAAGCCCATGGGGTTTAGGCCGTCCCGGGTGGCATATCGAGTGTTCGGCCATGTCCCAAAAATACCTGGGTTGGGAATTTGATATCCATGGGGGCGGCTGCGATTTGATTTTCCCTCACCACGAAAATGAGATCGCCCAATCAGAGGCAGCTTCTGGCAGGCCCTTCGCCAGGTACTGGCTGCACAACGGGTTTATCACCGTTAACCAGGAGAAAATGTCCAAATCCCTGGGCAATTTTTTCTTGCTGCGGGATATCTTGCAAAAATTTCCCGGAGATGTAGTCAGGTTCTACCTATTGTCAACCCATTACCGCAGTCCCCTAGATTTTGATGATCAAAAACTGGAAATGAGCAAAAAAGCCCTCGGCCGTCTAAAAGTCACCATCAGTCTAATTGAAGAAATATTAAAAAATCCCGTGGAAAAAACACCGCCTCCTCCATCTGCCCCTGAACTGAAAAAGGCTTTGCAGACGGCCAGGGATGCTTTCGAACAGGCCATGAATGATGACTTTAACACCTCTTTGGCCATCGCTGCCCTGTTTGACTTGAGCCGGGAGGTTAACAGTTTTATCAATGACAGCCGCTTTAGTTTGTCCCAGACCTCAGCTCAGGCACTGGCAGAGGTTAGAGGCTTGTTCAGCCAGCTTGGCGGCCAGGTCTTGGGGGTCCTGATGGGCCCAGGCGAGGACAAAGGCCAGCCAGATCAAGGACTGGTTGAGGGGCTAATGGACCTGATTATTCAGGTGCGCCAGCAATGCAGGCAGCGGAAAGACTGGGAGATGTCAGACGCCATTAGGGACCGGCTGAAAGAACTGGGCATCGTCCTGGAGGATACCCCGCGGGGCGTGCGCTGGAAAAGAGCTTAAAGATGAGGGAAAATGGTGACAAAGATTGGGAGAGATGCACGATAAAAAATGACGGCTTTTTGCCTGAAGGGGCCTCCCCCGCGAGTTTACCCCCTCTGATTCTGGCCTACATCGGAGACGCGGTTTATGAGCTTCACGTGCGAAAGCATTTGGTGCAAAAAGGACTGATTCCTCTGCCCCAATTGCATCGAAAGGCAGTGGAATATGTCAGGGCAACCACTCAAGCAATGCTTGTGCAGCAACTGGCTTCTTCTTTAACCGATGAGGAAAAGGACCTGATTCGCCGTGGGCGAAACGCCAAATCCGGGCATGGTCCCAAGAGCGCCAATGTAATGGAATACCGCTACAGCACCGGCCTGGAAGCCTTAATTGGTTATCTTTACTTGCAAGGCAATCAACCCCGGTTAGAGGCCGTATTGGGGCTAATGATGCAGGTTATAGAAAAAAAATTGCAGGAGCGAAGTCAAACGTGAATGACCTGGTAGAAGGGAAAAATGCAGTGCTGGAGGCCTTAAGAGCCAACCGGCCGATTAACAAAGTCCTGGTGGCGGAAGGGGTCAACCCCAGGGGGATGCAGGAAATATACCGGTTGGCCCGGGAACAGGGCGTTCCGGTCCAGCTGGTGGACCGGAAAAAACTGGATGCCCTGGCCCGATCCCAGAGCCATCAGGGAGTAATTGCCCAGGCTTCACCAAAAGCCTATGTAGACCTTGAAGATATCCTGGCAGCGGCTGCCCTGTCTCCCCGTCCCCCCTTGTTGGTGCTTTTGGATGACCTGGAGGACCCCCATAACCTGGGTTCTATCTTGCGCAGCGCTGATGCAGCCGGAGCCCATGGAGTTGTTATTCCAAGGCGTCATGGGGCCCCTTTGACCGGTGCGGTGGCCAAGGCCTCTGCCGGGGCGGTGGAATATGTCCCAGTTGCCAGGGTGGGTAATATGGCCCAAACCATCGATTATCTAAAGGGCAAGGGTATTTGGGTAGCCGGAGCGACCATGGAGGCCGTTAAGCCCCATTACGAAGAGGACTTTTCCGGGCCCCTGGCCCTGGTTATCGGAGGCGAAGGCAAAGGCCTTGGTCGGCTAATTAAAGAAAAATGTGATTTTCTGGTCCGGATCCCCATGCAGGGCAAGCTTAATTCTCTAAATGCCGCCGTTGCGGCGTCCATCCTGCTTTTTGAAGTGGTGCGCCAGCGCATACTGAAAGGGTGAACAGCTTCTTGGAAGACTGCTTAATCGTAGATGGTTATAATGTGCTGAGCGGATGGTCCGAACTGGCAATGCTTAAGTCCCAGAGCCTGGAGCATGCCAGGGACAAGCTGGTGGAGTATATGGCCAACTATAAGGCTTATACCGGAATCCACGTTATCGTGGTCTTCGACGGACGTTATGTCAGAGGCTCCAGTGGCAGCAGGAATTCTGTCGGCGGCGTAGATGTAGTATTCTCCAAGGAGGGAGAAACTGCCGACATGGTGATTGAGCGCCTGGTGAGTCTTTGGCCGCCAAATCAGTTAGTAGCTGTTGCCACATCTGACTGGGTTGAGCAGCGGCTGGTCTTGGGAAAAGGCGCAATCAGGGTATCTGCTCGAGAACTTTGCCAGAAGGTAAATGAGTCCATGCATCAATTGAGAAAAGAACACCTTAACAAGGAAGTTCCTGGCCGCCGGGCCTTGGACGAACGCCTGCCGGAGACATTACAAAGGATCCTGGAAACGTGGCGCCGGGGTAAGTAGTCCTTGCCTACGGACAAGGTTTCCTGTATAATTTAATTATTGAACTGGACAAACGGTCTAACTTGGTACTTGCCTCCATAGAATTATATCGGCGCTTGAGATGCGCGTGTCAAAATATTTTAGCTACATCAAATTAATCTCTTGTATGGAGGCGATTCGATGAGCATTAATGCCCAGCGGGAAACCTGCGATGCCTTCGAAGTGATGATTGATGAGGACATCGTCGAACTGGCCCAAGACGGTGACGACATTGCGCAGGAATTTCTAATTAATAAATATAAGAATTTTGTTCGGGCAAAGGCCAGATCTTATTTTTTGATCGGGGCAGACCGGGAGGATATTATCCAGGAAGGCATGATTGGCCTTTATAAGGCAATTAGAGACTTCCGGGGAGATAAGCTGTCTTCTTTCAGGGCTTTTGCCGAGTTATGCATTACCAGGCAGATTATCACAGCCATTAAGACAGCCACCAGACAAAAACACATCCCGCTTAATTCTTACGTTTCATTAAATAAGCCCATCTATGATGAAGACTCGGATCGCACTTTGCTGGATGTTATCTCCGGCTCTAAAGTGACTGACCCGGAAGAGCTGATCATCAGCCGGGAAGAGTTTGATGACATTGAGGAGAAAATGGGGGAAATCCTCAGTTCTTTGGAGTGGCAGGTGTTAATGTCTTACTTGGAAGGTAAATCCTATCACGAAATAGCCATTGAACTCAAGCGCCATGTCAAGTCCATTGACAACGCCCTGCAAAGGGTAAAGCGCAAGTTGGAGCGGTACCTGGAGAAGCGAGGCAACTAGTCTAACAGACCCAAACCAGTCATGCCGGCATAATGCCGGCTCAAACTTTTTTGCACGGCTAAGTAAATACCCAATAATTGGCGGGTTGTTTTCGGCGGATTATTCTTGACGCCAAAGCCGGCCGGTGTTATAATAACCTTTGTCAGTTGAGACTGACGCTGTGGAGAGGTTCCCGAGCGGCCAAAGGGGGCAGACTGTAAATCTGTTGGCACAGCCTTCGCTGGTTCAAATCCAGCCCTCTCCACCATTCATGAAGCAAGAGGCATGAAGCAAGAGGCCAGAGGCAAGAAGTTGAAAGAATTCAAGCAGCGAATTCCGAAAAAATCCTGCGTCATGCATCTTGCTTCATGCATCCTGATGCGGGGTGGAGCAGTTGGCAGCTCGTCGGGCTCATAACCCGAAGGTCGTTGGTTCGAATCCATCCCCCGCAACCATGCCCATATAGCTCAGTAGGTAGAGCGTCGCCTTGGTAAGGCGGAGGTCACCGGTTCAATCCCGGTTATGGGCTCCATCCTTTGCACAACAAAAACCGGACTAATATCCGGTTTTTTTATTTTTTCCTATCAAGCTATCGTCAAACCGGTTCATAGCTTCAACGTCCTCGTTTGAGAGCACATGCCGGTATACGCGCATTGTAAATGCTACGTCGCTGAATAATACAATCCGTCTACATAGCTGGTGTTATACTTCTCAAACGCGTGAGAGACCACATCTGCCCACGCTGATCCGTTCCATCTCTGTAGGACAACTCGAACAGCAATGTAGTCGACACTAGCCTTAGCGGAGGTATATCCATCTACCGCCACTTTAGCTTCGCCTGGCAATTGGCTGATTGAACAACCCCAAAATGCAATCAGCTGGAGGGCTTCGATCCCTATCTCTGTGGGATCATCTTCAGGGGGTTTAGCACCTGCAACTGCTGCATTACCTATCCCTCCCATAAAGATAAGCAAGAAAAAAACGGCAATCACCCGGAGAACGAAAATTCTGGTCCTCATTAATCCATTCCTCCCAAGCTTAATTTCGGTGTTTTCCACCGTAACTTAGATAGGAATGGGTAGTATCAGGTTCCCTATGGAGTTAAGCTTTTTGCAATTCTTATTATCTCTTCCGGGGAGAGCATCCCCTCAACTTTGAAGTTTACCCCCTGGTGATGCCATACTATGGTAGATTGACCGCTTTCATTTTCAAGCAAGGTTGCTTGAACCCCATGAATATCTATTCTTTTGACCTTTGTATCATCCACATCATAGCCAAAACCTGAAGCCGTGTTGTCAGTAATACCCTTTTGCTTAATCACCAATAATCCATTGGGGCCTATATACCTTAGCGTAACTTCGACAACTGGCTTCTTGCCGTAGAGCCGTATGCTTCTTAGCTGAAACCCTTCAGGCAGGTATTTTGGCAGCATCAAATTAAACGGCAAGCGCAACCTAGCTTCATCAAGGGAGACCTCGGTTTCTTGTGCTATCTCCGGAGCCTGCGGCGGGGGTTGTTCAAATTTTTGCTTTGAACTGCCGTACCGTTCCGAGATATTATAAAGGCTCTCATGGAGGAAGATTTCTAACCTTTTAATCAGGCCAACACTAAAAGCAGTGGCCTGGCCTGGCAAAACAACATAAGCACAGGCAAATAGAACCAGTATGACAGAAGCAACCAGAGCAGTTTTCCCCAAGCCTGAGGGCTTTTTCTTTTTTGTTAAGCCAAGTCTTTCCCGGACTCTTTCCTTGGCATCAGGAGGTACTTCCTGGCTGTCAATGTCTTGCCTGACGGCTTCCTTAATAAGCATGTCCAGTTCCCGGTCAGTTAGCACTGCCTACACCCCCTTTATCACTTTGTTCTGTGCCCTCAAGTATTCTCCTAAGCTTTCCCCTGGCCCTGCTTAACCGCGATTTTACTGTGCCTTCCGGAATATTAAGCTGCGTAGCAATTTCTTCCACTTCCATATCCTCATAGTACTTCAGAATTATTATTTCAAGAAACTCCATGGGTAAGGTTTTCATTGCATTTTGGAGGTCAAGCACTGCCACCAGACTATCAAATGACATTTCTAACCATGGATCATGCTGGAGGCCTTGTATTGCAAGTAATCCCGATTCCATGGGTAATAGCCTTTTTTTCTGGTTATATGCGCCCCGGGCAATATTTAATAAAATGGCGCTTAACCACGCGCCGGTTTTATCTGGATCCCTTAATTGGTGGAGCTTCTCAAAAGCAATTGCAAATGTTTCCTGGCAGATTTCTTCGGCCGTCAAGGGATCGCGGGTGACTGCCAGGGCAATTTTATCACATATGGCTACCCGCTCTAATACCCCCGCTTCTTTAAAGCGGCGGGATAAGAGCGGCTCCGCCCCTGCATTAACTGGCCCCCTATGGGATTAACCAGTTCTAAGCTCCGGTAAACCGGAGCCAAGAACTGGTCGAATCTAAGCTTCAGCGGGGGTCACAATCCCCCTCTGAAGCCAAGACCCAGTTGAAAAATCCGGTTGAAATATGCCTCATAGATATTTTCTTTTTCTTGGCGGGAGTGGTCTTTATGCTTATCCTTTTTCCATAACAATGCTTCTCCCTCCTTTTTACGGCACAAAAAATGTCACCATTCACCAGGTGACAGTGCTTTACACTGGCGGCCCGGCGATCATGGCCAAAACGTGGCTGTAGACCCGTGGCTTTGCGCCCCCTGCTTTCGCAGGGTTTGCCTTTGGCAGTTATTAAGTTAATCCATATTATAACATTTAATTGAAAAATTTTCTAGTCGGGGGAACCTGAGGTAAGGCTAGTTTATCTTAGTAATAGACAGATGAAGGAGGGGATTTGGGAACATTCTCATGCAGTAAACGGACTTGGGAGCACAAAAAGCGGCCTTAAGAAACGCGGGCATGAGGTCATTTACTGCTTATTGAATAGTGGAGGGGGTGGTTACCTTGGATTGAAAAATTGGATAATTCTTTATTCCTGAAACATGTTCATAACTTTAGTGGTCGTAATGAAAAAAACTTTTCGTTTTCTAATTATTTAGGAGATGAAAACTATTAATTGTGAGGAGGACAGACAAATGTTTATTAAAAGATTTCTAGTTACGATACTTGTTTTAGCATTATCAATATGCACAATAAATTATGCTTTTGCAGCAACAGCAGGTAGGCAGAGGGAAGTTGTTCTATCTGATTGGAGTCCCCAATGGGGTTGGAAGACTTACACAATCGTGAGCGATTCAATAGTAGAATATTCAGTTTCGGGAAGTCAGCTAACAACATCAAACGCGGATAGTCATATGTATAGTAAGTATCCATATCCTCCAGGGGGTCCTGATAATGGAGCAGGAAGCGTTGACTACATTACTTTATCGCAATACGGGACTAGCAGGTCAATGAGTCAAATCGATATGCAGAATGGCCTAATACGTTCAAGATTGGTGCCTGGGGGTACATTAACTATAAATGCAAGGTATAAATATGTTAACTGGAATTGGACGGTTGACAATAATAACCCAGTAAGGGTTCAGACTGAGGTTACATTCATTCTGGACGGCTGGATGATAGGATATCATTATATACAGTTACCTGACTACTATATTTAATAATCTAAGGGAGGAGAGTATTCGAATGAATAAAAAGGTCGTTTTAGGTTTAACCATTATTTTTGTATTAACACTTTTATTTTTACCACAAGTTGTGGGAAAAGATTTCTTAGCTTTAAGGGGTTCTGGTATAACATTCTCGAATGAGGCACTTTCCGAAGCAGGAAAAGAGCTTGGAGGGTTAATTAAGGCCAGATTTGTTACTGAAAAGGAACAAATCGAGAGCATAGCAGTTTTGGTTAATGGTTTTCCCATTTTTGAAAAACACCTATTAATGGCCTGCGACTTTTATCAAGCAAAAAACATACCAATAGATAAAGCCAGGATTGCGTCGGAATTCATTCGCGCAGCCGCTCTAGCAGGGGAAGCTCAAAGAAGGGGAGTGGGGGTAACAATCGAAGATGCTTTTGAGTATTCGATAAAAGAAGTTCATGATGGCCTAGAGAGACAGGATCCTTTGCTATTAAGTATTTTAAATGGTTCAGGATTGACTCCTGAAGAATTTGCTGAAAAAGTTCAATTACATTCAAATCATATTATGTTAAACATTAATGCCTTAAATGAATTACTGGCTAGTGATTTAAACATTACTAAAGAATTAGAACAGCTTACGCAAGAAGAGATGGCAATTCGCAATAGCTATTTGGATATGAAACACCAAGAGATAATCGCGCAAGCAAGTCTGGAAATAATAAATGAAAAGTATCAAGAATGGTTTAAGTGTCCTTAACCTATTTCGCCAAAAGTCAAACTTATTGCACAAATCCCCTCAATTGATGTATATTATTATTTAGGAAGATTTTAGGAAGAAGGTTAGTGTAGCGAAAAATTTTTAGGCACATTTAAAAAAACGCCCAGCAGTTTAAACTGCTGGGCGTTACCCAGTTTAAAAAAATAATAGTTTCATTATTAATAACAACAATGCAATTAATTATCGTCACTTGCAAGGAGGTGATTACCATATTTAATTATGACAGCAAGGGGATGAAAGCGGTTCTATTATTAATAGGATTTGGCCTGCCAATCTCGGTAATCATTGCGGACAGCAAAGCTCTCAGAGATATAAATCTGTCCCTTGAGGCGGTGTTGCGCCTTGGCATTTACGGGGTTATCCTTGGCCTTTATGTCCTCATCTTCTTTTACTGTTATAAACAGTACCACAAATGGCGCAACCCGGTCTTCAAGTATGGCCTTATTGCCTTGGGGATATGGTTTGGCCAGCTGTTTATTAACCGCCTGTGGCCAGCCGAGTTAAAGGTTTTGTATTGGTACCATCATCTATTAACGTGGCTCTCAATTTTAGCAAAACTGGCCATCCCAGCACTTATTCTTTATGCAGCAGTGACCTATAGGGAGAATAATGAAAAACCGCCGTTATAAGAAGCTCGGCGGTTGTTTTGCAAGGAGGGGGTATCAAAATTGTTTAATGTAGGGCCGCTTGAACTAGTTTTTTTAGTTCTTCTGGTTGCCACCCTGATCACTATAGTCAGACGCATAGTTCATAAAAAGCAGAAATAGGGGTTTAGGAGAGTACGAGAAAAAATGAGAGTGTTTTTTAATGGGGTATACCTGGGATTTGTGCTGTGCGGGTTTTTAGCCTTCCTTCGAAAAGGAGAATTATGGCGAATCGGTGCAACATATTTAGCATTGGGTTTTGTTTTTCTTTCCGCAATATTCAGTGGAGCACTGATTTCCGATGACAGGGGAAGAAAGAAATACTCTGAAGAAGAGGAGAGCTGGAGCTTCAGCTTTTTAGCAAGCACATTTTGTTTAGGGGTTGCGATTGGGCTTGGCACTATGGTGGGTATTCTTTTTTATCTATGAGGTAATCATTATGCATGTGGTGATGCAAAATCCTCATTATTACCCACCTGGCAATCTATGATTATCAGTGCTTTTTTAATACTAATGAAAAATAACCAAATGGATAGGTGAAAAAACAAAAGAGACGTATTGGAAGTGTAACCGGAGTAATATCCGGTTTTTTTATTTATAACGCATATGAAATTGTGGCCGTTTAAAAACGTGGATAAATCATAATTTCCGTCATGCGTTTCAACATAGTAAACTGCATTAAGTCTTCCAAAGGAAGATTTTGTTCTTTCTGTCTTTTAGGAAAGCGTCAAACCGGTTCGCATCTTAAGCGTTATCGTTTAGGAGCACATGCCGGTATTACGCGCATAATAAAGGCTACGTCGCTGTGCCCCAGCCTTTTACTCACAACTTTTGTGTCTTCTCCGCTTTTAATCATCAGTGTGGCGTGGGTGTGCCTCAGATCGTGAAACCTAAGTCGAGGCAGCCCAGCCTTTTCTATTAGGGGAAGAAAGTGCCGTGCAGCAAAGTTATCCGGGTTTAGCGGAGTTCCAATCTCTGAACAAAATATCAAGTCCATTTCCTGCCACAAGGAGCCTGCTTTTCGCTTCTGCTCATTTTGCTTTAGCCTGTGCTGTTTCAATCCGACAACTAATTCGCTGGAGATGGCTATGGTCCGCCTGGAGCAATCAGTCTTGACAGACTCCTGGAGAACGGGTTTCCCGCCCACGGTAACCAGGCTTCTCCGAACAAAAAGGAGTTGCTTGTCAAGATCGACATCACCCCACTTTAAGCCAAAAAGCTCTCCCCGTCTTAATCCGGTACCCATGCCAACCAAAAACAGGGTATAATGCTTGTCCGCTTTGGCTGCATCCAGAAAGACAGATACTTGTTCCTCGTCCAGTGGACGAATATCTGTTTCCTTAAGCTTCGGAAGCTGGACGCCATCAGTGGGATTGAACACCAGGATCCGGTGGGGGTAGACAGCCTCACGGAAGGCTTTATGGAGGAGGTTATGGATTTTTCTAATTGTCGCCGGCGCCAATCCACCTTCTTTACTATCCATTCGTGCCCCGTCGTCCTGTAGGTCCGAATAATAATTTTGGATGCGTAAAGGCGTCAGATCGCCAAGTCTTACCTGTCCGAGGTGCGGGAGGACATGAAGGCGTATTAGTTCCCCATAGCGCTGGAAGGTCTTGGCGGAAAGATTTTTCCTGTTGCATGCCAGCCAATCTTGAAGGTATGCTTCGACAGTTTTTTTGGTCGGCTCAACATATCCGTGCTGGTCAATTTCAGTCAGAATTCGCCGAAGTTCCTTCTCTGCTTCTTCCCTGGACCCGTTTACAATCTTCATGCGCTGGCGGCGTTTTCCTGCCGAACTCTCCCTGGGTAGATCCCATCTGATCTGGTACTTGTTATTGCCCAGTTTTTTCAGGTTTCTTGTCTTCCCTTTCCCTGGCACTTTTTTCGTCCTCCTTTCCGCTTCCCGGCCAGGGCATTTAATAATTCGCTCTTGCTTGGCTATTTTCCTGTTGTTGCAGCCAGTGAAGAAATACTTCCCTGGCAATTCTTACAGTCCGGTCAATCCTGATAGCAGGGAAATCCGGCCGGTAAAGAAGGCCATAGGCGCTTGATCTTGAAATCCTTAGGTATGCGGCTACGTCCATCACGGTCATAATTTGGGGCAGGTTTTCTTTCATTGCTTATAAACCTCCTATCTCAATATTTTGATGTTTTTCTTCTGATCTTTTCTTTTCCCTTAGTTTTTTAAAAAGATCAGCAGTGGTGGTGGCTGTGGGTATGTGGATAACGCGAAGCGTTATCCAAGCGAATGTGGAGCTTGTGGATAACTCGAAGAGTTATCCATCAAATCCATATGAGCGGCATATCCACAGCCATATTAATATTTTTCATCTTGGGCGGTCTTACCCACCGATTCGCTCCCTGCTTACCCTATCATGTCTCCCGGGGTCTTTGCCCTAACATTCCTTCGTTCAGCATAATGGGAGCGGGTGGGGCGCCGTTACTCGTATGCAGGGTCATGCCCTAACGGAGGTTTACAGCTTCCCCCACCCAAGATTAAACTTGAGTCAGCATTCTTTAGCCGGATTTACATTAAGCAGCCAACTTAAATTGTTGTTGACGATAATGACCCAATACTTTTTCCGGGTCGTAAAAACGACGCTCTTTTGCTAATGTAAACATGACCCGCAGGAGTTTGCAGGCGATCACGATCAGCGCCCGTGTCCCTTTTAAAGGGTTTTCCCGCCTTTTTTTCAAGTGATGATAGAGTGCTTTAAACTGCATATTCTTGGCCACGAGCGTCAAGGAAGCCTGGTACAACAAACTTCTTAAAACGGGCCTGCCCCGCTTGGAAATTTTGGTCTGCCCTTTACGCTCACCGGAACTGTTTTCGGTCAGGTTGTACCCCGCAAGTTTGCGAAGCTGGCGCCAGTCCTGATAGCGGGTCAGGTCGCCCACCTCGCCTAAAAAGCTCGCTGCGGTGACAACACCGACGCCAGGGATACTCAGAAGGTAAACCGCTAAACCGGTACATTCCAGCGCTTCTGCCATGGCATCTTCCGTTTCCGATAACTGTTCCTGCCAAAAGGTGATTTCTCTGAGGCAATGAGTTAAGCGCAACCTTGCAGCTGCTAACCCTTCTCTGACGCCAATCGATCCTTGGGCGGCATCCCGTAACATCACCGCACGTTTTTTCCCCACCCGCCCATGACTTGCCTGCTTCAGTTCTTCTGTCAAGGCATCCACCGGCAGATCCTTTAAATCCGAGGGGAAAGGCCATTTGCTTAATACGTATTGCGAGGCTTTCCCCAGAAGGTTTTTAAAGACCATACCATATTCGGGAAAGTATTCGTCCAAAATGGCCGACAGGTTATTTAGAGCGGCATTGAGCTTCCCCTTTTGCTGGACGCGGGTTTGAGTATATACCCGCAACTCACCCCAAATGCCTTCAGGAAGATAACAATTCAAAAACCGTCCTTGCCAAGCCAGGCTCGCTATAATTAACGCATCTTTCCGGTCGTTTTTTGTGGGAGAATTGTCATCCAGCTCTTTTTGCTTTTTGACATGATGGGGGTTTACAATGATTACGGTAAGCCCATTCTGGTTAGATAGGCGGCCAACGGCTTCCAGTAATGTCCCGATGGCTCCATGGCCACAACAACTTTTTCCGCCCCTGTCTGCTCTTTTACGCGGCCTATTTTCCCCAGTAGACGGGTAAAGCCATCTATGCTATTGTGAAAGTGAAGAGCGTGGCCTACCTCAAGCCCCGTCCGACCGTCCAGCATCCTGGCCCAGTGAGTTTTTTTCGCGATGTCCACGCCAATGATTAGTGTTGGCTTACTGTGAATACTCATCAGGTTTTCGTTTCTTTTTTTCATGTTTCTCAACCTCCGGTACTTTATTGGGCTTCTCTAACACCTTTGTACCAGGAGGTCTTTTTTTTATCAACTCCGATTTAAAACATTACAGGAATGCTTGAATTTGAAATTGATTTGGACTTCTGGATTAGGCCACTTTTTGAGTTTTTAGAATTAGGCATTGTCTCCTGGGCGACGCTTCTATCACGGTAAACTTTCGAGTTCCTCCTGGACAACATTTAATAGGGAGACGGTATTTCGTTTTTCAGGGGCTGCGGGAAAAGAAAAAAGGGCAACTAAAAAGCTGTGAAAACACAGCTCTTATTACTGCCCTTGTTGTTTTGCAGATCAAAAACTGCAAAACAGCTACTATATCATTCCTGCATCCAGCCAAAATCCATTGGCGGAAATAATCTAACCTTATCCTACCAAAACGTCATAAATTGTGCAAGTGAAATTACGACATGCGTATTGGCGGTTCGGTGAAAGGCCTTGGCTGTATTTTGTTTTACGGAAATATGTGGCCTTGTTACGATATTAGTTTCTGGGTTAAAAAACAGAGACTTGGAACATTATAAGCAAAATCCAACAACCCCCGGTGTATAGGAGTGCTTATGGTCCCATTTTTCAGCCTCAAAAAGGATTTTGCAAGCCCTTGGGGTCGAATTTGATCCGCAAGTAACTTCCGGGTCTAATTACTAATTAGCGGCAATTTTTTTTAAATACTCTGGGTTTGTCTCCTAAGGGGAAAAACTTTCTTCTGCATTTACTTCCGGATTTAATCTGTAAACAGATGGAAAAATAACCCTTGCACCTCATCATTCGCAATCAAAAAGAAAGAAGGAGGGCATGTTATGAACATTGTGCCGGCTGGTGTTGACACGGGTTACGGGTGGATGAAAATAGTGAGCCAGGGAAAGCGGGTTGCTTTCCACACCGTAGTTGGCAACGGCATTAAAAGAACCATGCAGCTAGGGGTAAGGCGGGTAAGCAATAACCAAAGCCAGGCGGATGCGGTTAAAGAACTTGATGTAATTGTAACAGACCATGCTGATGGCAGGATTAACCACTACTTCTTTGGCGAGCTGGCGACAATTTTTGCCCCGAGACACAGCTACATATTCGACAGAAACAAAGTCCTGACCGAGCAAGCCAAGGCGGCAATATTCGTGGGCCTGGCTCTTATCACAGAGGGGAAAGAGTGTGAATACCTGGCAGTTTTGGGGGCGCCTGTGGGCGAATATGAGGAACTCGATACCCTATACCGCGAAGCCTTTCCTTCATCAATGAGCGTAACCTTTAATGCAGGCCCGCTGGCAGGTCAGACCAAAAAAATCACTATTGCAAAAGCAACCGTATTGCCCCAAGGATTTGGCGTCTACCTCCACGAAATACTCGATGAAAAAGGAGATGGCCGGGATAAAAAGCTTCTCAGCAAGCGCTGCGGAGTAGTGGATATCGGTTTTCGCACCTCAATAGGCCTGCCCATTTACAAAAGCGAACCCGTTGATGCTGGTGCTGTGCAGACGGAAGACGGAATGAGCGTTGTGCACGAAGCAATTAAAAAATACTTGAAAGACACATACAATATCAATGAGCCCCTGGGACGGATCGAGGCAATTTCCCGAGTTGATCTGCTTGATATTGGAGATGGACAGCACGTCAACATAAAAAATGTAAGGGAACAGGCCCTTAGGCAAGTAGCGAATAACACGAAATCAGCAGTATTGTCAAAAGCCGAAGAGTGGGACCTTGACACCATTGACCGAATTTTAGTTGCTGGCGGCGGGGGAGAAGTAGCCTTCCCGTTTTTGGACCTGCCGAAGAAAAAACTGGTTCCGGACGCTCAATTAGCTAACGCTTTGGGTTATGAGAAGCTTGCGGTTCGAAGCTTAAGACTAAGGGCGATGCAAAATGCCGAGACTGCAATTGTGTCTTAAGTTTGGACCCAGAGACGTCATTCATTTCGAAGCAGCGGTCCGGCGATTGGAAGCGTTCGGAAAACTTCAGGATGGTATTAAATCATCGTTCTACAAAAAGATCCTGGTCTGGTACGAAGATTACCTGGAGTGGGAAAAAACCGGTGTTGGCAAGCCGCCTCGGCCCCCAAGACCCCCTGTGATCCCGGATAAGTGTCATGACAGCGTTGATAATGCATTAGGGGCTCTGGCTAAAGAGGAGGCAGCAAAGGCCGAGAAGAAAGAAGGCCAGCAAGACACAAAACCCGCAGCGCCGGTTGTCCTAATGCTAAGCGATGATGATGACCTAAAAAGCCTGGATAATACCTGGGGGCTTAGAATAATCAACTAAAAAAAGAACCCTGGAAGGTTTAAAAATGCCTTCAGGGTCTTTTGTTGGTATAAATCCTACAGCTTATTTTGCCTAATCTTTAGACTGAGCTAATGACTGAGCCAGGATTTTATGCTGGTTTGATTTCACCAGGCGGATAAAAGTGAGGATAGCATGGATCTGCTCGGTAGTAAAGCCGCTTCCGTCAATATCCACAGAGTCAGGGCCGATTCCCACGCCAAGCTCCTGCAAGACCTGTTTATATTCAGGAGAGATCTCTCCTACATGGACGAGCTTTGCATATCGCCGCGATTCGACCAGACCGGCCAGGTAATCAAGGGAAACGTTTAGGCGTTCTGCTACAGCCCTCATGGCAATAAAAGAAGGCTGCGGCCTCTGTCCCCTTTCAACTTCCGAAAGATAGGATGGGGAAAGCCCGATTTGCCTTGCAAAATCATTAAGGCCTAGGCCTACCCGCTCCCGTTCTTCGCGGATCCGAACGCCCAGATCGCTGGCGTCATACTTTTTCAAAAGCCTGCCCTCCCCCTCCGAAACAAAATATTAATAGAAATCCAAAGGTGAAAACATGTTGGATCAGGATATATTTATAATACAGAATCGAACGCTCTAAAGCAAGGTGAATCTAAAAAGGTCGTTCAAGTTACGGGGAAAGAAAAAAATATTAATATATTTAACAGGAGTTATGCAGTTGGTGGAAATAAATAGAAAATGATAACTCAAAAAATATTTTAAAAAAGATCCTAATTTTCGACAAAAAAGGCTTGACTTTTTCGGAAAGCCCCCATAATCGCTTTGGATG
>JBFLXH010000020.1:0-47126 GCA_040757295.1 Bacillota bacterium
ATTTATTGTGTTGCATACAAGGTGGGGTTAGTTAAGTGTTGCCTTTTTCCGGCAAACACCCCCTTATTACCAGGGTTTCTCATGAAAAATTTCCAATTAGCCACTTGACATCATACCGCTGCTCTCTCAACTTGATGCATCAGAAAAGCCAGTATCAAACACCAATTGCTGTCTGCAAGATATCGGGATGCAGCAAAGCTTGGTATGCCTGATCCGATGCTAATCTTTTCTGGTAAACTCCCAAAACCACATCTCTAACCCGTACCGGTTTTCCTTCGTTTACAACAATGATTTCATCAGGCCTTAATCCCAATAGCATTCCTTTTTGCTTGCCAATGGTTGAGAAGGGGATCATGCGCACTCTGGGAGCCCAAGAGGATTCAGCCAGGCTATTGATTAATTCCTGCACATCGGGCTCCTGGTTTTTTTCGAAGAGACTTCTGGTAGCTTGGGGTAAAAAAGGCCGAAGCAATTCATATTCTATAATCACTACCGGTCTACCCGTGAGGGGATCTTTTAGGTTATTTCCGGTATCAATCAATGCCTTGACCGGTATGCGAACTGCACCAAAACAGAGGATAACGGGTAACCGCAAAAGACTGCGGAAAATATTGCGTTTAATAAACCCGGATCCCCATTTTCCCAACAAAATTGCTGTTGCTAAGCCAGCCAAAAGCCAGGTGTATTTTATGTTGACGGAAAAGGAAAACATCCCGCTCATTACGGGGGAAGCCTGCATCTCCCGGCTAAACAAATAGATGGTGCCAAGCATCGCTCCGCCAGTCACGAAGGCTATCAAATAAAAGTAACCCAAGGCTTGGGCCGTCTTTTTAAGGGGCAGCCTGCCATAAGCAATAAGAACCATGATTATAGACATGATCAGGCGGGCTAAGATGGTTAATAGGTAGTCGGCTTCCGGCAGCAAAATACCGAGAGAGTACAGAGCTCCTATCGATGAGGCAATAGTTAAGCGCTGAAAAGTGGTTCTGTATTGGCCAAAGCGGGCGGCGGCCCAAAGGATAACGTAATCCATCAAAAAGTTGATCAAAAAAAGGATGTCAAGATAAACGAATGGCCTCTCGCCCATGCCTTATCCCCCAAAAAGAGAGATTTAAACTAATTATTACCATACATATGAAGAATCTTTCTGACTATGACAGCAAAACCTCTTATATTATACAATACGTCCATGGAAAAACTTGTCATTTCCTGACTTGCCAGCACTGCTAATAAAAAAGCCTACCCTAAAACTAGGAATAGGCACTTCCTCCTAAACGCGGGCCCTAAAAACCCCTGATACGGCGGAGAAACCTAAAAAACATTTACTTCCGTCTTAGAAAAGCAGGAATGTCCAGGTCATCGGCAAAAGGCTTTATTTCAGGAATTTTGTCCTGCACAACCCGGCTAGCCCGGTAATGATCAAAGCCTGTGGCTATAACCGTAACTCTTATTTCGTCCTGTAGGGATTCATCTATTACTGCTCCGAAAATAATATTAGCATCGGGATCAGCCGCAGAGGCAATAATTTCGGCTGCCTCATTCACTTCAAACAATCCCAGGTTAGCCCCGCCTGTAATGTTTAACAGGACGCCTTTGGCGCCTTCAATAGAGGTTTCCAGCAACGGACTGGAAATAGCCATTTTTGCAGCTTCCGACGCCCGCTTTTCGCCGGACGCGCGACCTATACCCATGAGGGCAGAACCGGTATTGAGCATGATAGTTTTTACATCAGCAAAGTCCAGGTTAATTAATCCCGGAACCGCAATCAGGTCAGAAATACCCTGAACACCTTGCCGCAAAACATCATCGGCAATGCGAAAAGCTTCAGTGATGGAAGTCTGCTTGTCCGCTACCTGCAGCAAGCGGTCATTAGGAATAATTATCAGGGTGTCCACTTTGCTGCGCAGTTCATTGATCCCCGCTTCTGCCTGTTCAGCTCTCCTGCGTCCCTCAAAGGTAAACGGCCTGGTTACCACTCCAACGGTTAAAGCGCCAATTTCTTTGGCTACTTCCGCCACCACTGGGGCAGCCCCGGTACCAGTTCCTCCACCCATGCCGGCAGTAACAAAGACCATATCGGCTCCCTTTAACGTCTTGGCAAGGTCTTCTCTGTTCTCCTCGGCCGCCTTCTTTCCGGTTTCAGGGTTTGCGCCAGCGCCCAAACCCTTGGTAAGCTTAACGCCAATCTGTATTTTCTGTTCTGCCCGGGACAAACGCAAAGCCTGTGCATCAGTATTTACTGTAATAAAATCTACCCCTTGCAGGCCAGCATAAATCATGCGATTAACTGCATTATTGCCTCCGCCTCCGACTCCAACGACCTTAATTGCCGCAAATTGCTCTAATTCATAATCCTCCAATTCAAACAAAAGCGTTCCTCCTCCCTCTCTAGGCAGTCAAGCTCCCAGAATGTTGCGAACCCAATTCCGAATTAGTAACCAGACGTTCTCCCAAGGAGGGCCCTCTCCTGCTTCTGCCCCGCCGGTCCCCTTTTTGGCGGCGTATTGAAGCAATCCAACCACTGTAGCATATTGGGGACCGCTTACCATATCCGCTAGCCCTCCAAGGTGAAGCGGTTGTCCAACTCGAACAGGCAGGCTAAGTTCCTCGTAAGCCAAATTGCCAAACCCATCCATTAAGGCTGTGCCACCAGTAATAACAACTCCTCCCGGCAGCATTCCCTTAAGCCCTGACTTTTTCATTTCATGTTTTATTAACGCAAATATTTCCTGCACTCTTGGTTCAATAATACTTGCAACTGTTTTGCGGGAGACCTTACGCCATTGCTGCAGGCCAATTGTCTCTACATCAATATCAGCAGTGTCAGGCATCAAGGATGCCAGTACACAGCCATTTTCCCGTTTTATTTTTTCAGCATACTGTAAGGGTGTCCTTAAGCCTACCGCCAGATCGCTGGTGATATGCTCCCCACCTACCGGAAGCACCGAGGTAAAACACATACCCCCCCGATCGAAAAGGGCAATCTCCGTTGTGCCGCCGCCAATATCGGCCAAAGCCACCCCTAATTCTTTCTCAGCTGGCAAAATTACTGCTTCAGCGGAAGCCAACGGGTTCAGGACCAGTTCCGCTACCGACAGGCCGGCCCGCTGGATACTTTTTAACAGGTTTTGCACAGCTGCAGCAGAAGCTGTAACAATGTGGGTTTCGACCTCAAGCCTTGATCCCGACATCCCTACCGGATCTACAACCCCATCATAGCCATCGACTACGAATTCCCTGGAAAGAACATGAATTATTCTTTTGTCTCCCGGTAAGGAAATCACTCTAGAAGCATCCAGTACCCGGTTGACATCTTCAATGCTGATTTCTTTGTCGGGGCTTGATACAGCAACTACACCCCGGTTGCCCATAGAGGTGATATGGGGTCCAGTTAGCCCCGCATAAACGGTATGCAGTTGGACGCCACTCATCCGTTCAGCCTGTTCCGCGGCCGCCTGAACGGCCCTACTTGTATGCTCGATATCGACAATTACTCCTCTGCGCAAGCCAGAGGCTTGGCATTCCCCAACCCCCAAAATTTCCAGGTAGCCATGAGAAGTAATTTCCCCAACCAGCACTGCTACCTTGGTGCTCCCTATGTCCACTCCAGCCACAATGTTCTTTTTGGGCAACTTATGCACCTCCAGACCCTGCCCTAACTCAGCTCTATGGAAGCACCGGTTTAGGAATAGTTAAAAAAATTCCACACAGGGATTGTATTTCCTTTTTTTTGTATTAAGCCTTTTCCTTATTTTTTCAACAAAAACCGTCGAATAATGGCCAGGTTCTGAAATAACCGAACGCCAAAGGCAAATACGGCTGCCAAGTATAACTCAACACCCAGCTGATCACCGATATAGGCTAAAAACCCGGCCAACAGGGTGTTGCTGAAAAACCCGGTGATAAAAACCGCATTATCGAATCTATCCTCCAAACCAGCCCGGAGACCCCCGAAAATCGAATCCAAAGCTGCCAATACTGCCACTGACATGTATTTAGCATAGGCTACCGGCAAGTGTAAGGGAAACTGCAAACCTAAAATAATTCCGATCACTAAGCCCAACAAAGGTAACCACACAATCCAGCACCCTCTCCATCATTTAGCATATTTTACAGCAGGTCGCTCCGGATGGGTTAAATCAATATAGTCCACCGGATTCCTTGGTCCCACCTGATCCTTCAAGGATAAGACATCAACCAGGGCCTGGTACTTTTCCTGTAAAAGCTGGGGAGCTCCCATTATTACCCTAGTGCCCTCGGTGGTATATAAAGAAATGCTTTCTTTATTGGAGACATCTAATTCTGCAGTTGATTGGCGCAGAATTTGGGGCATAGAACTAAGCATTTTTAAACCTAGTTCCAGGTTAGCGGCAACTACTCTTTCACCCGGCAAAGGATGTTGTTTTACCGTTGAGCCAGTAATCAAAGGGAGTCGGTTGCCAGAAACTTGATCAAGAATTCGCAAGGCCACCCCGGTTGAGTCCAACTCGACAAATCCCCTGTCAGTAGGAATGAAACAAGCCGCCTTCCTTTCTTGGATGGAAATTATTAGGGTTCCCGGCAGCTGCCTGGCAACTTGGACCCAGCCAATTTTCGGATGGGCTTTGACGTTTTTGATTACTTGGATTTCATCAATACGCCAAAGGTTGCTCCCTAGGGGTAGTGCAGCTAATTTTCTCACTTCGCTTGGTTCCAGCTGTTCTGCACCTAAAACTTCAATGTGAGTCAATGCAAAAAAACCGGAATGGATGAACCCATATAGGCCAGCAGCGCTCATTAAAACAAAAAGCACGGCTTGAATCGCTAAACCCTTGCGGAGATGAATGCTGACAGGCTTTGTCATGGTACCACCTGTTTCATAACCATCATTGGATGGAGGTTAATCACCGCAATTATATCAGAATTTACCTCCTTGTCCAAGATAACACTAAAAAAAGCAGCCCATCAATGCTGCTTACTGAACCCCGTTAACCCTCATTACCCGCGCCCCCAGATTATTGAGTTTTTTCTCCAGTTTCTCGTAGCCACGCTCAATATGCTCGACATTTTCAATCACTGTTGCCTCCTGGGCTGCCAAAGCAGCAATGACAAGTGCGGCTCCAGCCCTTAAATCAGTAGCTTCCACTATCGCCCCAGTGAGTTTGGGTACGCCAGTAACAATAGCTACACGCCCTTCCAATTTGATTTGGGCGCCCATTCGCCGTAATTCGTCTACATATTTAAACCGATTTTCAAAAATACTTTCTGAAATAATGCTGGTCCCTTGGGACTTAGTCAGCAAGGCTACCATTTGGGGCTGCATATCAGTAGGGAATCCCGGATAAGGCATGGTTTTCACGTCAACTGCATCGACCCTTCTAGGGCAAGTTATGTGCAACGCATCCCCCAGGTTAGTTATTTCCGCTCCTGCTTCCCGCAGTTTTGCTGTGACGGGCTCTAAATGTTCAGGTATTACGTTCTCCACAATTACATCCCCATTGGAGATGGCAGCCGCAACCATAAATGTTCCGCCCTCTATTCTATCAGGAATAATGGCATGTTCCACAGGATGCAAGGTTGATACCCCCTGAACCCTGATCACATCCAATCCGGCGCCCTTAATCTTCGCGCCCATGCGGTTCAAATAGTTTTGCAGATCAACGATCTCAGGCTCTTTGGCCGCATTGCGGATAATCGTTTGACCCGAAGCAAATACCGCTGCCATCATCAGGTTTTCGGTAGCGCCTACGCTGGGAAAATCAAGGTGGATATCGGCCCCCTTTAATTGATGGCATTCAGCTTCCACATAGCCGAATTTTTCCTGAATTACAGCCCCCATGGCCTTAAACCCTTTTAAATGCAGGTCCATTGGCCTGGATCCGATTTCACACCCGCCCGGATAGCTCACTTTGCAATAACCAAAGCGCCCTAGTAAAGGCCCCATGACCAGGTTGGAGGCTCGCATTTGCCTTGTCAGCAACTCCGGCACCTCCATGCGGGTTACACTTCTGGTCTCAATTTCAGCCCGGTTTCCTTCAAAATTGACTTTTGCGCCCAGGCTCTCCAAAACCTTTTTCATTGTAAAGACATCTGCCAGCTCAGGCACCTGGTGCAGGACGCTAGCTTGCCCATTAAGCAAACTGGCAGCCAAAATGGGCAAAACGGCATTTTTTGAGCCGCTGACACGCACTTTTCCTTCCAGGCGGGATCCCCCTAATACGATGAATTTACCCATGTTGTCACTCCCCCCCGGTTCCATGGCATGCTATTCACCAAAGATTTGAATTTCCAGCTGCAGTTCAATCCCATATTTTTCCATTACCCTGCGGCGGACTTCCTCGATTAAGCCCTCCACATCACTGGCAGTTGCCCCGCCAAGATTAATGATAAAATTTGCATGAAGCTCAGATACCTGGGCTCTTCCCCTGGTTAAACCTTTTGCTCCGGTCTGTTCAATCAAGTATCCGGCGGCATAACCCGCAGGATTAGCGAATACACTGCCGGCGTTGGGCCACTTTAAAGGCTGTTTCGCCCGGCGGCTTTGCAGCAATGCTTTTATCTTTCCCTGGATCTCTTCGGAAGATCCAGAAACAAGGCCCAAAACCGCAGCAACTATAATGAGGCCTGTTTTTTTCAGGCTGCTACTCCGGTAGCCAAAGGAAACCTGGCTGGGTGCAAGGGTTTCAATGGTTCCATCCCCCTGCATCACGGTAACTTCCCTTAAAACATCACTAAAACTGCCTTGCCCGGCTCCGGCGTTCATGATCAGGGCGCCGCCCAAGGTTCCTGGGATTCCGGCTGCAAATTCCAGCCCCTGAAGTCCTGCCCTTGCAGCCGCCTGCACCAGAGTAGGAAGGGGGACTCCCCCCTCCGCCTTTATAGTCGTTCCTTTTAACTGCATAGCAGTCAACAGGGAGGTTTTAATCACCATTCCCCTGATTCCACCGTCTCTAACTAATACATTTGACCCATTACCAATAACCGTAACCGGCATTTGGTGTCTTCCTGCCAGCTCCAAACAGGTTTTCAGAGCAGCTACGGATCTTGGCATCACCAAGAAATCTGCAGGTCCACCGATGTGCCAAGTTGTATGGCGGGACATCGGTTCATTAACCCTAATCTCTCCGTCCAAATGAGCGATTTCCTGCAGGACCTGATGTTCAACCAATTTTACCACCCCTGGCCATACTGCTGGCTGGCAACGTGATACTGATCTCATTTCTGGCAGTCAAATGTTCTACTAATACCTCACCTGCTTGATAAATATTACCAGCGCCCATGGTCAGCACTAGATCACCTGGCTCACACACCCGGAGCAGATACTGTACTACTTCTTCCAAACCCGGAATATACTCAACATGAGGGCAAAAGCTTGCTGCTTCTCTTGCTATTGTTTCCCCCGAAATCCCCTCAATCGGAGCTTCTCCAGCAGCGTAGATATCAGTGATAATAGCAAGATCAGCATCCTGGAAGGCCGGACCAAATTCTTTCGCCAGTAATTTAGTCCTCGAATACCTGTGGGGTTGGAAGGCAACAATCAGCCGCCGAGGATTGGTAGCCTTTGCCGCAGCCAAAGTTGCCCGGATCTCTGTCGGGTGATGCCCGTAGTCATCTACCACCTGAATACCATCAGAAATGCCCAGGATTTGAAAACGCCGGTCAACTCCCCGGAAGGTGGCTAAAGCAGTGGCAATATCGTCAAAAGGCAAGCCGAGCTCGTGGCCTACGGCCACCGCAGCCAAGGCATTGCTGACATTGTGTTTTCCGGGAACGCCAAGTTTTAATATCCCTAACCTCTCTTTGCGGTAATATACTTCTGCCGTGGAACCCAGTCCCCTAATTTTTAGTTTTTTGGCGGAATAATCTGGACTGCCGTTCAACCCATAAGTGATAAACTTACGCCGTCCATCCTTCGCAATACGTTTTAACTCGGGGTCATCAGTACAGGCAACAACAAAACCTTCTTCCGGCACCTTTTCAATGAATTCCTCAAAACTGCCAACAATATTGGCAAAGGTCCCGTAGTTATCCAGGTGATCGTTTTCAATATTGGTGATGACAGCTATGTAAGGGCATAGCTTCAGAAAAGACTTATCGCTTTCATCCGCTTCGGCGACTAGATATCGACCATGGCCCAGCCTGGCATTGCCACCGATATCATTTAACTCGCCCCCCACAATCACAGTTGGATCTAAACCGTTTTTGTCCAGTACCATGGCAATCATTGAGGTGGTTGTGGTTTTTCCATGGGCCCCTGCCACGGCAATCGCCTTTTGCCTTTTCATCAGCCGGGCCAATAGTTCAGCCCGCTGGATGACAGGGATCCCTTTGGCCTGCGCTTCCATCATTTCTGGATTTTCTTTTGGAATGGCAGTTGAAACAACCACCAAATCAACTTCACTGCGCAGGTTTTGGGGCGAATGCCCCTCAACAATTAAGGCACCTGCTCTTTCTAACCTATCAGTAACTTTGGATTTTTTTAGATCAGAACCGGAAACAGGATAGCCCAAAGCCAATAAAATCTTGGCTAGCCCGCTCATTCCGGCGCCCCCGATACCGACAAAATGTGTCCACTCACGATCTTCAGTCAATTAGCCCCACCCCTTTTCTTGAGCGGCATGAATCCCTATTACTCTTGCATAAGCACATCCTTATACTATGCGGCGAAGATAAAAGTGTTCCAGCCGAGGCTTGTCCCAGAAAAACTGTATTCTTAGTTCATCTTGAAGGCTTGCCGGAACTTTCTCACCCGATGCTCTTTCTCAACTTGTTTGATGATCTCCAAAATTGAGTTTAAGGCATGGGGCTTGGCTAGGGCTTTGGCTTTATCACCCATCTCCCGCAGCAGTTCCGGTCTTTCCATCAAATGAAATACCTCGCGACACAGACTGTTGCCATCCAGTTCCTTGTCAAGGATGACGACAGCCGCCTTTTCCTTTTCCAACACTCTGGCATTATACTCCTGGTGATTTTCGGCTGCATGAGGATACGGCACCAAAATTGACGGCCGGCCGCAAATTAACAGCTCGGAAATAAATGCTGCGCCTGCCCGGGAAACAACTAAGTCGGCAGCTGCCAGAGCATTTTCCATCTGGTAAATATAGGGCACAATGGTAATATTCCCATTTTCCGCCAGGGTTATTCCTGCCTCAGCCATCCACGCCAGCATATCCCCGTATCCAGCTTTGCCAGTCACATGGAGAAGCTGAATTCCGGGACGGCCTTGAATTTCTTTGGCCAGTTTAATAACAGCCTTGTTAATGCTCCTTGCCCCCCGGCTCCCTCCCACTACCAGTAGAGAGAATAAGCCAGGGTCTAAATTAAGTTTTTTGGCCCCCTCTTGGCGGGGAATGGCGCTTATTTCCTCCCGTACTGGCATCCCGGTAGTGTGTAGATGATCCTTCCGGCTAAGATACTGAGATGCTTCTGGAAAAGTCAAGCAAACCGCCTGGGCTAATCTGGAAAGGTACCTATTGGTTAGGCCCGGCCAAGCATTTTGCTCATGCAACACAATGGGGATTCCTCTGAGAGCTGCAGCAAGCACTACCGGACCACACACAAAGCCGCCTGTGCCTACGACCACATGAGGCTTGAATTTCCCCAAAACTGACCATGCCTGCAATATCCCTTGGGAGAGGCGAATTCCTAAAAGGGGTATTTGCCAGGACAGCCTTCTGTTCCAGCCCTCACTAACCACCGGATGAAAATCAATTCCCTCTCTGGGAACAAGTTCTGCCTCCATTCCTCCAGGCGTCCCGATATACAATACCTTTGTCTTTGGGTAGCGAGAGAACAAGCCCTTAGCAATGGCCAAGGCGGGATAAATATGTCCCCCTGTTCCCCCACCTGTAATCACAACACGCAAGTGTTACTCCCCCAAACAGTTCAACGTTGCGCCCCATAGCAGGAAATGTTGAGCAGCATACCCAGGCCTACCAGAGTAAACAAAAGGGACGAGCCTCCATAACTTATTAAAGGAAGGGTAATCCCCGTAATAGGCAAAGAACCGCTGACCACACCCATATTGATAACAGCCTGCAGGGCCACCATAGTTGTCAAGCCAACTGCAAGCAAACTTCCATAAACATCAGGCGCATTGATCGCAATCCTGAATCCCCGCCACACTAAAATGGCAAACAGAATAATAACAACGGTAATTCCGATAAAGCCCAGTTCTTCGCCGATAATGGCAAAAATAAAATCTGTATGTCTTTCAGGAATGTATAAGAGCTTTTGTCTTCCTTCCCCCAGACCCATGCCAAAAACACCGCCTGAACCAAGCGCTATTAGGGACTGGATAATCTGAAATCCTGCGCCGGTAGGATCTTTTTCAGGGGCCAGAAAAGCCAAAATCCGGCGCATACGGTATTCTTCACTGACTACCAGAAGAGCGGCGCCACCAAGCCCAACAAGGCCCAAAGGCAGCAAATGGGCCAGCCTGACTCCCGCGGCAATAAACATGACAAAACTGGTACCGGCAACTGCAACGGTCGTACCCAGGTCCGGCTGGGCCATTATTAAACCGGCAACAATAGCCAAGACTGCTAACTGGGGGGCCAGCCCTTTGAATAATTGGTGCAAGTAAGCCTGGTTATCGCTTAAACTTTTAGCCATAAACATCACCACAATTGGTTTAACCAGCTCAGATGGCTGAAAAGTTACGGCCCCAAAGCCAAGACTACGGGTAGCTCCATACTTGGCAATCCCCATAAATGGCACTAATAGAAGGAGCACCAAGGAAAAAACTAAAAATAAGCCGGCAAATCTTTTCACCCGGAAATAATCGACATTCATGACGAAGGCCATCACCGGGAGACCTACCAGGGTCCAAAGCACTTGCCGTTTTAGATAATGAAAGCGGTCACCTTTTTCCAGCATGGCCGAATAGGCGCTGGCGCTGAAAACCATTACAATCCCCACACTTAACAACAACAAAATGGTAAGGATTAGCACGTAATCAGGCGAACCCTTTTTCCAACGCATCTTCATAACCTCCAGCCTCTTGCCGTTACCCCACCTTAGGAAATTTGTGTTTCCGACTCCTTGATTATTTCCCGCACAACTTTCTTAAAAACATCTCCCCGTTCTTCGAAATTGTTAAACATATCCCAGCTGGCGCAGGCAGGGGAAAGAAGCACTACATCTCCAGGGGTAGCAAAATCAGCTGCTTTTCGTACAGCCTCGGGAAAAGTGGCAGCCCGGTAAAAACTTGCAAATCCCTCGTTGACCACTGCCTCTTCTATTTGGCCGGCAGCTTCTCCTACCAGAACCAGAACCTTAACTTTTTGCTTAATTAATCTTGCCAAGGAGGAAAATTCTCCTCCTTTGTTTCTGCCGCCGGCAATTAACACTATCGGCTGTTGGTAAGACTCCAAGGCTTTGATTGCAGCATCAGGGTTGGTTCCTTTCGAATCATTGATGAACCTGATCCCCCTATACTCCCCGGCAAACTCCAACCGGTGCGGCACACCTGAGAAAGTCTTCAAGGTATGAGCAAGGGATGACGCATCTAATCCCATCACCCACCCTGCCCCTACAGCTGCCAAGGCATTTTCCAGGTTATGGTTACCAGGAATAGCAATGTCTTTGATATGGACAACTCCTATTTCTCTACCCTGAAGTCGCACCTTGACTTCACCGCCGATTGCACAAATTCCTTCGTTCAAAGCCTCTTGCCTGCTAAAAAAAATCACCCTGCCGCAAGTTCTTTCTCCTAATGCCCGGGTATGGGGATCGTCATAATTGAGGACAGTATAATCCTCTTCAGACTGCTGGCGAAAAATCCTGCTCTTGGCTTCCATATAATTGGCAAAATTACCATGGCGGTCTAAATGGTCAGGAGTTATATTCAAAATGATTGACACCCGGGGTTTAAATTGGTGAGTAGCTTCCAGTTGAAAGCTGCTTACTTCAGCTATCAAGATCTCAGACGGGGCTGCTTCTACCGCAAGCTGACATAAAGGCACCCCGATATTACCGCCAACCCTCACTTCTCGGCCCCCATCTTTAAACATCTGACCGATTAAGGCAGTTGTGGTTGTTTTTCCGTTAGTGCCGGTGATAGCTACTATCGGCGCTTTTGCCAACCGATAAGCAAGCTCCAATTCGCTCCAAAGGGGAATCCCTTCCTCCGCAGCCTGAACTAAAGGGGGAATGGTTGGGGGTACCCCTGGGCTGGTGATTACCAGGTCTGTCTCTGACCGAATAATTGGGGGATATCCACCAGTTACGGTGTTAATGCCAGTCTTGGTCAGATCATTAATTATTTCTGTTAATGAGTGGCTTGGTTTTTGATCGCATATTGTCACGACAGCGCCTAATTGCCCTAAAACTTTAGCCGCCGCAACACCGCTTCGGGCCATCCCGATAATGACAACTTTAAGTCCTTTCCACTTCATTAGAATTCCTCCGCTCCTGTTCAACTGGGTCTTGGCTTCAGTGGGTGATTGTGTCCCCCACTGAAGCTTAGAGCCAGTTAATGCAGTGGCGTAGCCGCTCTTATGGCGCCGCTTCGCCGCTTGGAGCAGCGGGGGTATTAGAGCGGGTAGCCATCTGTGGTTTAAAGGCTAAATATAGGCAGCTAATCCGACTAGCCCAAAACCAATTCCCCAAAGCCAAAAAACCTTTACAACTTTAGTTTCAGGCCAGCCGGCCAGCTCAAAATGGTGGTGCAAGGGACTCATGCGAAAAACCCGCCTGCCGGTTAGGCGAAAACTAAGCACCTGAATAATTACTGATAGGGTTTCAATGACAAAAACCCCACCCACAATAAACAGGAGCAGCTCAGTGCCAGACAGAACAGCTAATGAAGCCAACCCTGCGCCAAGAGCCAAGGATCCGGTATCTCCCATAAAAACCTTGGCGGGGTGACGGTTAAAAGCTAAAAACCCTAGGCAGCCTCCGGCTAAAGCTCCTGCAAAAATAGCTAATTCATTTTGTCCCTGCCAAGCCATTCCAACCGCATAGGTTAATGCCGCAAAAAGTGTCACCCCTGCTGCCAAGCCATCCAGGCCGTCAGTTAGGTTAACAGCATTAGAGAAACCCATGACCATTAGTATAACAAAAAAGTAGAAAAAAAGTCCTAAAGAAATAACTGCCGAAAAAAAGGGGATGCTCACCTCTGTTGCCCGTCCCAGATAGGTCGCTACAGATATTGCTAAAACCATGCCTAACAGGGCCTGCCCCACTAATTTATGTCTTGCTTTCAAACCCAAAGGACGACGTAAGACGATTTTTATAAAATCATCTGCAAAGCCAATCAGCCCATGGCCCAAAGTAACCAACAACACCGTCCCCACCAGCACTCCCGGGGATGCCACATATAGGGTTGCAATGGCAGTAGAAATTAAAAACATAATTCCACCCATGGTTGGAGTGCCTGCTTTAACTAAATGGCGCCTGGGTCCATCGCTGCGCACACTTTGACCAAACTTCAGCCGGCGCAACAGGGGTATCAGCAATGGACCGCTCACTATACAAAGGCCTAAGGACATCAAAAAGGAAGTTATTGCCGGGTGCAACTGAATCACCTCATTTTTGTCAAGCCTTGGACTATTTCTTCCATAGCCATCCCTCTGGATGCCTTTACTAGAACTGTATCTCCTTCCTGTAAAATCCCTGTCAAAAATGTTAGAGCTTCTTCTTTCGTAGAGCAGTGAATAACCCGGTTTGCATCCATTCCGCCAGCAGAGGCGCCGTCAGCTGTATACCGGGAAAGAGGACCCACCGCAACCAGAATATCGATGCCCAAGTGACTGGCAGCCTCCCCCACCTGATAATGGCCCCTTTCTACCAAATTCCCAAGCTCATACATATCGCCTAATATAGCAACCGCCCTGTTTTCCTTGATATTGCTAAGTACCTTTAGGGATGCGACAGTGGAGTCCGGATTTGCATTATAAGCATCATTTATTACCATGCCCCCATGGCAGCCAGGTAGTATCTGAAGACGCATGGAACTTAAAGATAGGTTGGCTAACCCCTGAACAGCTTCCTCAAGGGTAAGACCCAGACAATACCCCACACCGATAGCAGCAAGGGCATTTTTAACATTGTGCTCACCCGGCGCCGGTAAAAAAGCAGAAACCTTCTGCCCCTCGATCTCAGCCCGGAATTCCATCCCTGCTTGACCCCGGTAACGAATATCACTGGCCCTTACCTGTACTGGAGACTCCCAGCCATAAAAGAGAGTGGTTCCGCGGCACCGTTGGCTAATTTTCCGGCACCAAGGGTCATCACCGTTTAGCATAGCATATCCATCAACAGGTATATGCTCTATCAATTCCCCTTTTGCCCTGGCAATGTTTTCAACAGTTCCCAAGAGTTCCAGATGGGCAACCCCGATATTGGTTATTACTCCGATGCGCGGCCGTGCAATTTCACAAAGCTGGCTAATCTGCCCTAGGCCCCGCATGCCCATCTCAACAACCACTGCTTTATGGTGAGGTTTCAATTGCAAGAGGGTTAAAGGCAAGCCAATTTCATTGTTAAGGTTTGCTTCGGTTTTTAATGTCGGCAGCTTGAAACCAAGTACAGCAGCAATCATATCCTTAGTTGTTGTTTTGCCATTAGAACCTGTAACTGCCACAACAGGGACCTGAAACTGTTCTCTCCACGCAATAGCAAGGTCCTGTAGGGCTTTTAGGGTATTTTCCACCCGGATCAGCGTCCGTTCCTTATAAAGAAGAGGCAGGTTGACCTGTTGGGATACTATTGCACCAGCAGCGCCCCGGTCTAAGGCCTCGCCGACAAACTGGTGAGCGTCATGTTTCTGCCCTATCAGGGCAACAAATAGGGTACCAGGAACAACCCGACGGCTGTCAGTAGTTACACCGCCAAAAATCTGACTGCCATCCCCTGTTAAGAGGCAGCCTTTAACCGCTTCTGTTACCTCCTTAATATTCAACACTGATACCCCTTTTCCTTTAACAGGCGACAGGCCACCTCTTTATCATCAAAGGGCAGAACCTGCTGACCAATTATTTGATAATTTTCATGTCCTTTGCCAGCAATGATCACCAGATCACCGGCCTGAGCCAAATCTATTGCGGCCGCGATGGCTTGATAGCGGTCAGGTACCACATGATAATCTTCCCCACCCACCGCCTTAATCCCTGGCAGGATCTCTTCAATGATAGCCAATGGATCTTCACTGCGGGGATTGTCAGAGGTTACTATTACTGTATCGCTAAAACGGGCAGCAGCCTCCCCCATTAGAGGGCGCTTTTTGCGGTCCCGGTCCCCCCCACAGCCAAATATTGTAATAATCCGCCCCTGAGAAACTTCTTTAGCTGTGGAAAGAATATTCACCAGACCATCAGGGGTATGAGCATAATCAACAACAACCCCAAAGGGCTGCCCGCAGTTTACCAATTCAAAGCGTCCCGGCACACCCGCCACCCCTGCCAGGGCATGGCAAATGCTTTCTGGAGGAAAGCCTTCCCCAAAGCCCCAAGTGAAGGCAGCCAGGGCGTTGTAAACACTAAACTTACCGGCAAGTTTCAATGTCACAGGGAAACTCCCTTCTCGGCAAACCACATCAAAGGAGGCGCCCTGCAGGCTGATGGAAATGTTCCTGGCCATAACATCTGCAGAGGACTCAATGCCATAGGAGAATAGCGGGACCGGTGAAATTGGGACTAACCGCCTCCCCCATTCACTGTCAGTATTTATTACAGCATATTTGTGTCCAGCCTTAAAAGCTTGTTGGCCAAGAGAGGAAAAAAGTTTCGCTTTCGCTGCAAAATAGCCTTCCATATCAGGATGAAAGTCCAAGTGATCTTGGGTTAGATTAGTAAATACAGCTGCATCAAACTCAGAGCCCTCTACTCTTTTTAACTCCAGAGCATGGGACGAAACCTCCATAGTTACGTACTGGACTTTCTCATCAGCCATTTTCCGGAATAAGTCCTGGAGCTCCAGGGACTCGGGCGTGGTATGAGTTGATGACAGCAAGCGGCCTGCGATTTTATTGCCAACCGTACCAATTAATCCGGTCCGCTTACCATGGTAAGCTGCAATTGCATCAATTAGATAGGTGACGGTGGTCTTGCCATTGGTTCCTGTTACGCCAACCAACCGGAATTCCCGGCTGGGATACCGGTAGAAAAAACTTGATAATAGACCTAAAGCCCTGCGGGTATCAGCTACCCTTATTACAGGCACACCGCAGTCAAAGTTTTCAATTGGCTCCTGAACCACCAAGGCCACCGCTCCGGCTTCCACAGCAGCAGCGGCAAACAAATGACCATCGACTTTAAATCCTTTCACAGCTACAAAAAGAGTGCCGGGTCTTGCTTTGCGGGAATCATAAGCGATGGATTGAACAAAAACTCCTAAGTCCCCTTTATAGGCTAATACCGGCAAGCCTCTTGTCAGCTCCCGCAGGATCATTCCCAATCTCTCCACCCCCGAACGCTTCCAAAAATGTCCACCTTATAAAATTATACACGACACAGCCATATTTTAATCCTTGATCAATGGAAATACAATGCAATGTGGCTATGCTACTTAAAAAGAAAGGCGATTTTCATCGCCTTAAATGTCTTTCTTATAGACTTTTACGGGCTGATGGTCTCGACAGCCTTGGGAGGCTCCTGGAATTTTACCTTGATAACAGCGCCCTGCTCAACTATCGTGCCAGGAATAGGGTGCTGTTCAACAGCCTCTCCGGAGGTTCCCTCAGGCAAAAGCCGCAACCCCATAGCTTCCAGCAGAAGTACGGATTCACTGATGCGGCGACCCGTTACATCTGGCACAACCAACCTGGAACCTGCGCTGGTCTCTCCGGAGCCGGCATAAAGGATTACCTTGGTTCCCGCTTTTACTTTTGCCGCACCTTTAGGCACTTGATTGATTACCATAGGTCCGCTGCCTTGAATCTGGGGTAGCAAGCCAGCAGCCTTTATTACAGCTTGAGCTTTTTCCAAGGTCATTCCGTTGACATCTGGCACTGAAACTTCGACTGATTGAGGCTCGCTTTTTGGCCCTTCCAACTGGGGATTGTACTGACTGGGAACATTTAAATACCGCAGGGTATCCTCAACCACGTTTTTAAAAACCGGAGCAGCAACACTACCGCCATAATAAACTCCCTGGGGCTCATCAACTACCACCAAGCAAACAAGCCTGGGGTCATTTACCGGCGCAGCCCCCAGAAAAGAGGCAATATATTTGCCCGCTACATACTTACCGCCCTCTACCTTTTGGGCAGTGCCCGTTTTCCCTCCAACCCGATAACCGGGTATATAGGCCCTATGGCCTGTACCTTTACTCACCACGTGTTCCAAAATAATCGCCACTTGCCTGGCTGACTCTTTGGACACTACCTGCCGTACTGGTTCCGGGTTAAAGGCTTTTACTACCTTTCCCTCGCTGTCCCGGATTTCCTTAACCAAACGCGGCTTCATTATTACACCATCGTTCATTAGGGCAGCCGTTGCTGAAACCAGCTGAATGGGTGTAACCGCTATGCCTTGACCGATAGAAATCGTAGCGATATTAATTTGTTTCAATTTATCTGCCGGGAGGAGCAGGCCCTTTGCCTCTCCGTTCAAATCCAAGCCTGTCAGAGCCCCGAAGCCAAAGCCCTGAATATATTCGTAAAGGCTCCCTTTCCGACGATCTTCCAGCCGCAGTCCAATAGTAACAAAAACAGGGTTGCAGGAGTTTTGTACCGCTTCAATAAATGTTTGACTGCCATGAGGCCGACCGTGCCGCCAGCATTTAATAATTTCTTTGCCAACTTTAATATAACCCGGATCGTAAAAACGCTCCTGCTCCTTAACTACCCCTTCCTCGAGAGCAGCAGCTGTGGGGATTATTTTAAAAGTCGAACCAGGTTCATAAACGTCGGATACTGCAATGTTGCGACGGTTTTTTGGGGGGAAATCAGCATAATTATTTGGGTTAAAAGTTGGCCGGTTGGCTAAGGCCAAAATGTCGCCAGTCTTGGGGTCCATAACTACAATGGCAGCACTTTTTGGGTTTGTGGGGCTATTAACTAATTTGTCAAGCTCCCGCTCCACAATATATTGAATGGTTTCATCAATAGTTAAAATCAGGGTATTTCCATCCACCGGAGGAATGAAGGTGTGTTTCGCCTGGGGAATACTTCTCCCGCCGGCATCCTTCTCGATGGCAAGGTAGCCGGGGATGCCCCTCAGCTCTTTGTCATAAAACCATTCCAGGCCTTCCAACCCTTGATTATCTATCCCTGCAATCCCTATTAGATGGGAGGCAAGCGAGCCGTTGGGATAATGACGCTGGCTCTCTTCCACTACCCTAATACCCGGCAGATCCAATTCTTTAATCTTGGCGCCCACATTAAAAGGCACTTTGCGCTTTACCCACCAGAAGTACTCTTTCCTGGTAATCCTTTTCAATACTTCGTCCTGGGATAGATCCAACAATGGGGCTAACTTTGCCGCTATTTCGTCTGCCTTACCTGAACGCCTGACCTCAGGCGGAAAAGCCCCGATGGAAGGAGTAGTAACACTGACTGCCAGTTCCTTACCGTTGCGGTCAAGGATTTTGCCCCGCTTGGCTTCGACAGGAACCTCCCGCAACCTGTTTTCCAACGCCCGCTGCTGGTATTCACTGCCCTTAACAAGCTGAATCCACGCCAACCGCAGATTAAGGGCTAATAACATTGAAATTAAGAGAAGAAACAGGACGGCTACCCTTTTGCTGATATTAACCTTGCTTTGCATCCCGCAAATTATCCTCCGCTCTTGGCCCGAGCTCTTTCAATCTCCAGGGCGCTCATCCCAGCTGGCCTTAATATTCAGAAGCCTCAACGTATGTCCCCGGTCCAAGCCAACGGGCCAGCAGCTTATTCATCATTCCGAATACCGGATTCTGGCTTTCGGGCAGCGGTATTACTTTTTCAGCTGTTTGGACGGGAAACTCGATTTTTTGCTTTTCTGGCAAAATACCCCAGTCTGCGGCCCCCGGTTTTTGCATGCCCAACTGCCCAATAGCAATATTTTCTATCCTTGCCAAGGAACGCATCTGAGCAACTTCCAATTTTAGAATCTCTGTCTCTCTCCCAAGGTTTTGCACTTCGGTTTGCAGTTGATACAGCTGGTAGCCCTTGGCATTAAGCCTTGCAGTTTGGGCTACAATGGACAACCCCAATGCAAAGCACACTAACACACATCCGAATACTATGACATACCCCTGCCATGACCCACTGCAGCTTTTTTTTCTGCTTTTTTGCGCTAAGTCCTTTATCTGAGGTGAAATTTGATAACGGTATGAGTAATCTTGCTTGGCATCAGCTAGTGCCATAATTATTCTGCCTCCTTACCAAATAGAACAAAAAATTATATCCGCTCAGCTACCCGCAGCTTGGCGCTGCGGGCCCTGGGGTTTTCAGCAATTTCTGCGGCACAGGGGATAATCGGCTTTTTGGAAACCGGTCTTAACAATGGCTTTTTATTGCACACACAAAAAGGTATCTCTCTTGAACAAGAACAGGAACTGGCTAATTCGCTGATTTTTTGTTTTACTATCCTATCTTCCAGTGAGTGGAAGGTAATGACACATAACCGACCACCCCGAACCAGACAATAAGTTATCTGGTTCAATGCCATCTCCAGGTGTTCTAATTCACGGTTAACGGCGATCCGAAAGGCTTGGAAAGTCCGTTTTGCAGGATGGGGCCCGTCTTTTCTGGCTCCCTTTGGAATGGCTGCTTTTACAATGCTTACCAGATCATGGGTTGTTTCAACCGGAGATAGGGCCCTCTGTTCAACGATAAAGGCAGCTATCCGTTTTGCCCATCTCTCTTCACCATATTCCCATAACAGTTTGGCAATCTCCACTTCGGAAAGACTGTTAACCAAATCCTTTGCTGTTAAGGTTTGGCGCGCTGGATCCATCCGCATATCTAGGGGAGCCTCCTGCATATAAGCAAAACCCCGTTCTGCCTCCTCCAGCTGATGGGACGACACCCCCAAATCAAAAATAAAACCGTTTGCTTCCTTTATATTTAAGCCATCCAGCACGTCAGATACCTCAGAAAAATTGGCATGGACCAAATGGACTTTTGCAGAGATAGAAGCCAACTGCTGCCCTGCAGCCCTGAGTGCAGCCGGATCCTGGTCGATACCCACCAAAACCCCAGCCGGGCTAAGTCTCTTTGCAATGGCAAGACTATGGCCGGCCCCGCCCACCGTGCAATCCACATAGACTCCGTTTGGATTAATATTCAAATGTTCTATGGTTTCCCTCAGAAGCACCGGGGTATGGGCAAACTCCAACCTTGCCACCTCCTTAACGCGAAGCTCGGGCGATTAAATACCTAAATCAACAATTTTTTCGGCCAGGCCCTCATAGTTGATTTGAGCCTTTTGACTGTAAGCCTCCCATGCCTCTTTAGCCCAGATTTCTACCCGAGAAGAAACTCCAATGATCACAGCATCTTTTTCCAATCGCCCGTATTCCCTTAGGTTTGCCGGGAGTAGTATTCTTCCCTGCCGATCGAACTCACATTCAGCAGCGCCTGAGAGAAAAAAGCGCACAAAGGCCCTGGCATCGCCGTTAGTAAAAGGCAGGGCCCGGAGTTTTTGTTCCAGGTTGGCCCATTCATCCATGGGGTAGACGAACAGGCAGTTATCCAACCCTTTGGTGATCACAAAGCGCTCGCCCAAGCCGTCACGAAATCTGGCCGGCAAGGTCAACCGCCCTTTTTCATCTATGGAGTGTTGGAATTCCCCCATAAACATGCTAATTCACCCCACAAAGCAGGCCTAATCACCCACTTTAACCCACTTTTCCCCACAAAGTATTCGCCCCTCACCATAAAATTCCTGCAATTCCTAAAAAAATTTAGAAACAATTTACTGCTGGGTACTCAGGAGTCAGAAGACAGAATGAAAGAACGGTTTATCGTCTCGGGGCATTTTTGAATTCTGCCCTGAAAATAGCTTGTCATATTTTTTCATCCCTCTGATGGTGCCGCGATAAGCGGCGTGGGGGTCTGACTACTGAATTCTGAATACCTGAATAGTAACAAAAAAAGAGGGGTTATCCCCCCTCCCCTTAGTTATCAGCTTTAATGACCTTTTTGTTATTTTTTTGTTGAACCTCATAGGGCCAATCGTTAATTCCGCCTAAATCAAAGACTTTTTTGTACCCCAGTCTAACAAGGGTCCTGGCAGCCACCTCGCTGCGGCGCCCGCTCCGGCAATATACGATGATAACCGTTTCTTTATCGGGAATAACCCTTAAGGCTTCCGCCTCCACGTTATCCACCGGGATTAGAATGCTGCCCGGAATATGCCTTTCATCATGTTCCGCCGGTGTCCTCACATCCAAAAGCACTGTGGATTTTTCCGTTCCCACCCACTGTTTTGCTTCAGAGGGAGAAATCCTTTGATATTCCGGTGAACTTACGAAAGTCAGGCTGCCGGCTGCCAAACAGAACAAAAAACCAGCGGTTATGATTAAGGCCAAAAGAAAATTTTTGGATCTTCGCAAAGAATTTCGCCCCTTCGTCCTGTTAAGCCGGTATTGATAACCAACTGCAGCCTAGCGGAAATATATGGGATTGGAATAAACCCAAGCCATAGGTTTTAGGCCAAAGACTCTTTTCCATACTTCAACCCGGTAGACCCCGGGCTCAGCAATCTTCCACCCCGCCCTACAGCCTTTTTGCACTGCGGTCAATCGACCGTTTTTTATCAACCGGACATCTCCCGGGTCTGGCAGGTCAACTTCCAAAGCAGCTCCCGGACTAAAGGGGCAGGCGTCTCCCATGACCGCTAATACTTCCTGTTGATTTACAGCCTGAAAGCGGAATCCTCTGGCAGGATAATAATAATCAAAAGAAACAAAACAGCGGCCCTGAGCTAATGCCGCCAAAAGGCTGAGCTTGTCTTGCCTGTAATCGCCCGTTAGAGGGTTATTAGTAAGGATATGGGTATTAATGCATTTAAACAAGAACTCATACGGAAAGATCACCGGTTGGAAAGGGCCATATCTGGCCTGGACAGCATGGGCATCAGAACCGCCAATAGCCACCACCTGCCGCTTCTGGGCCTCCTGGTCCCAGCGGTAGAGCGCCCTGGGGCAGGCAGACTTAAAGGAACTGTTGGGGGTAATATACACCCTCCAAAGAGCTTCTGGCACTGTCCTAATGCTGTCTCGCCATTGGGAAGTATAATTCCAAATGCAGATCCCGTTATAGTCCTTAACCTGCCAATCTGTCCAAGGATAACTCTTACCGCCTTCTACCAACGGGCTGCCCTTTTCAAAGGGATGAGCTATAAAACCAATGCCGCCCATTTGATGTACCCTATTAATGACCTTCTGGGGCAAGGCATCATTATCAGGAACCAAGTTCTCAATACCAAAGGCCAAATAATGGTTAATATCCTGGTTTATCTCCACTCCTACCAGTACAAACACTTTGCCGTGCCAGCCCTCTTCTCCTCTTTCCCAAGCCGTCAAAGTTGAATGGTCTGTAATCCCTACCACATCGATACCGGCCTTCTCGGCTGCCTGAACGATGTCCCTCACTGACCCGCTGCCATCAGAGTAATTTGTGTGAACATGCAGGTTAGCCGTATATTCCTTCATGGTTTACTTCCTCCGGCATATCCTGGCAAATCGCCAAGCAAAGAAAAGGACTCCTGGCGCTAATAGGAAAATCATTACCGGACCCATGTAAAGGTAGAGAGAAATCAGGCCAAGGCTTGCCAGGCTTACTAAAACCCCGGCAATTACTACACCGGCAAAAATTGCCGGGAAAGCGAATTTAAACGGTATCCCTAGCAAGAAGGCCACACCGCTGCCAGTCCAAGCTCCTGTAACGGGTGCCGGAATGGCTACGAAAATGGCTAGGCCCAGGGCGCCGTATTTCTTTACCCGATCGCTCTGGCGGGCAGCCCTGGACAAAAAAGTCCTTATTAAAGGACCGATCAAGGGATATCTCTGCAGCCAGGTAGTAATGGGTCCTAAAGCCAATAAGAGCAGCAATGCAGGAACCATGTTGGCCGGAACAGCAATTAAAAAAGCCTCCACCGGACTCATTCCCCATGCCAAGGCTAAAGGAATAGCAGCCCTTAGTTCAGCAATGGGCAGCATTGCCAGAAGAGCAACCCTTAATCCTACCGGGACGAAAGCCAATGCGGCAATCAGCCACTCGACGATTTTAACCACCCCCCCCTTTGTATCAAGTATTACTTTGAGAAATTTTTTCGCAAGAGTTGAGATAATTCCAAATTAACTTGATAGATGTGTTCAGCCAACGCAGGGTCAAGAGTTCCCAGGCCGCATGCGGGAGTCACCAGGGACTGGCGGTACAACCGCAATTGGTCCACACCTTTTTTGACCAGCAGTGCGGTTTTTTCCTCGAAGAACCCTTTAAGGGATTGAGGGGTTTCCTGGAGAGCTTGCTCGGTGGTGGGAACCAGACCCCAGGCCAACACCCCGTCCTGTCCTAGAAAGCCATTTATTTCTGTTATATATGGCAGCAAAGAAACGAAATAGTTATACGCATCAAAACTGATCACCCGAAACCCTGCTTCAACAAAGATTGACCAATCCGCTCCTGCACAGCAATGAACACCGGGAATGGCATCAAGAGCGCCAATCACCTGTATCATTTCCCTCAAATCAGCTATGATTTGTTTCCGGGACAAGGCAATAAAAGTAGATACGCCATAAGCTGCCACAGCGGGGTCGTCTATAAAAACAAGGACCGGCAGCCCAAGCTTTTGCAATTCAGAAACCTGCCATTTGACCTGCATGGAGAGGGTTTTTAAAATAATGTCCCGCAATTGGGGATGATAATAAACCGGTCTCCGCTCCGGATCATAAATATTTAAGCTCACCGAAAGAGGGCCGGCAATCTGGGTCTTGACCATCAATACCTTTCCCCGTTCCCGGGCGGCCATTGTGGCTAAAAAATGATGAAACCCAACAGCAGCCTCACAAGGGGTAGCAAAGCTACTCAGAGCCTCTTCGTCCCCCTCCGATGCGGCTAGGTAGAGGTCATAAAATTTGGTGATTCCGTCAACCCATCCGGGAGCCTCTGTATCCATTCGTGGAGCTAGCCCGTCTTCCTCGGTCAGCAAGGAAATTTTTTTTAAAAGGAATAGGTTTTGATTGACAAAGTGCTCCTGATGGCCTCTTTTAGGCAACTGAGGCCAGTGGGGTATTTCTGGCAAGTACCGTGCGATTAACTCCATTGCCGGTTCAGGTTCTTGGTAAGGTAGGCTTCCCACTCCACAGGCAGCAAGTGTATACGGCCACTCCATAACGTTCACCTCTTTCATTCTATAATGAGCGAGGCCACTAATTATTCATTGATTTACCGTGGCCTCAAAGCGAATTTCATACTCGGCTTCATTATGATAATGCAATTTTATTCCTTGCCGAGCATATTACCCTTCCGCCAATTCATTCCCATGGGAATTCAAGTAGCTGAGAGACGCCCCCGCCAGGGTTGCGGCGCCATAAGCCAAGGCCGCTTCCGAGATATCAAATTGGGAATGATGCCAAGGATAATTGGGAGCATTGTCTTGCCCGACTCCCAGGTAAAAGTAGGCGCCAGGACAATGCTGTAAGAAATATGCAAAGTCCTCGCCGCCCATGGAAGAATGCTGCACTTCGACAACCCTTCCGGAGCCCAAGACTTTAGCTGCCGCTTCTCTAACCAGATCAACCATCCCAGGGTTGTTTTCTACAGGAGGGTAACCAAACTCGTAGACCAATTCAGCTTCTGTACTGTAAGCCTGAGCAGCGCTTTTGATAATCTCTTCCATTAGAGCCGGCATCCGGGCCCGTAATTCCAGGCAGAGGGTACGGACTGTCCCCTTCATTTCCACCCGGTCGGCGATAACATTGGACTTGTAGCCGCCTGCAATAGTTCCAATGGTGACAACCACTGGCTGGGCCGGGTCCACCCTCCTGCTGGCCAGGGTTTGCAGTGATTGGATAACTGCCGCGGCAGCCACGATAGCATCTGCTGCCTGATGGGGGGCTGCTCCATGCCCCCCTTTACCTCTGATAATAATTTTAAACATGTCGGCTGCCGCCATAACAGTCCCACACTTTACTCCGACACTGCCAGCAGGCAGCAGCGGATTTACATGTAACCCCAGAATTGCATCCACCTTCGGGTCTTCCATTACTCCCATGGCAATCATTTCCAAAGCCCCTCCGGGGGGAGTCTCTTCGCAAGGCTGGAAGATAAATTTCAGGTTACCCCTCAATAGAGACCGGAAGCCATTTAGGATCATGGCAGCGCCCAACACAACAGCTACATGGGCATCATGACCGCAGGCATGCATTAGACCAGGACGGCAGGAAGCAAAAGGCAATCCAGTTTTTTCCAAAATGGGCAAAGCATCCATATCGGCCCTGATGGCCAAGGTAGGTCCAGGCTGTTCTCCCCGTAAAAGCCCCACCACCCCTGTCCTTCCAACCCCTTGAGTTACTTCCAGACCCATCGACTGGAGTTTCCCGGCTATCAACCGGGCTGTCTCGTTCTCCTCAAAGCCAAGTTCAGGATATTGATGTACTTTTCGCCGCACATCAATTATTTCTTCGGCTATGATCAGAGCAGCCTGTAAGAAATCAGGTCTTATGTCCATCTATTACGGCACCTTCCCTTCGTTAGCCCTCAATACCTTTTCTTCTTAGTTCTTGACGAAAGCCCGCGGCAACGCTTAAATAGCGTTCTCCCGTATCGGGCAGCACCGTAGCAACGCATTTTCCTGGCCCCAGTTCCTTAGCTATTTGCAGCGCAGCCCACATAGCAGCTCCGGCAGAGATCCCTATACAGATACCTTCCCGCCGGCCTAATTCCTGTGCAGTGTAGAAGGCTTCCAAATCATCAACGGCAATTACCCGGTCCAAAAGGTTCTGGTTGAGGACTTTAGGCACAAAACCGGCGCCAATCCCCTGAATGCGATGGAGACCGGGCTTGCCGCCCGAAAGCACCGGGGAACCGGCTGGCTCCACTCCTACAAGCAGGACCTTAGGGTTGTACTGGCGCAAGACCTCTCCGACACCCGTAATGGTTCCGCCGGTGCCGATGCCAGCAACAAAGGCATCCACCCTGCCTCCCCCGGTTTGTTCAATCACTTCCCAGGCAGTGGTAATCCGGTGGATTTCCGGATTAGCCGGGTTTTCAAACTGCCTAGGCATATAGAAATGGGGATTTTCTTCCAACAGTTTTTCCGCCAAATTGAGGGAACCCTGCATTCCCTCATGTCCAGGGGTTAAGTACAGTTCAGCCCCGTAGGCTTTTAGCAGGGCTTGTCGTTCTTGGCTCATGGTATCTGGCATAACCAAGATCAGTTTATACCCCAAAGCCGCTGCCACCATAGCCAAGCCGATCCCGGTATTGCCGCTGGACGCCTCTACCATGGTTCCTCCTGGACGAAGCAGTCCTTGTTCCTCTGCTTTCCGAACCATAAAAGCCGCAATGCGGTCCTTTACACTGCCACTGGGATTGTAGGCCTCAATTTTGGCAAGAATCGCTGCTCGGTCATCAGGGTCAATCCTGGTAATTTCAATCATTGGAGTACGGCCAATCGCGCCCAAGATACCCCTGCAATAATTATCCATATTTAACCTCACCCTACACTCCAAAATCCAACAAAACATATCGGCTTATTTTATAACACATAGGAAATTATGCTCGTTAAAAAAAGGTGGATAAGTCATAATTTCCGTAATGTGTTTCAACAAAATCAACCACATTAAGTCTACCAAAGGAAGGTTTTGTTCCTATCAGGTGGATGCTGTCTGCAACCTTTGATAGCACAACAATAATAAGGCCATCCACAGGCTTTAAATCCCATTACTGCCTCTTTTGAACCATATACATAATTTTGCATGAAGCCTCTAAAATAGACGTCCACTGCAGGGCCTCTTCCATGGTCTTCCCCACTGCAAAGGTACCGTGGCCTCTTACGACTGCGATTTTATTCTGCTGTACCAAAAGAGCCAAAGCATCAGCTACTTCTTTTGAGCCAACAGTTTGAGCAGCTGTAACAACAGGGGTAAATGGCAACAGGTACTGGCCTTCGGAATCAATGGGTATTATTGAATCGGTTGAAAAGGAAATTGCGACAGAATAAGGAGGATGGGCATGCAATACTGCCTGGGCTGAAGAATTGAGATAGATAGCCCGGTGGACAATTAGTTCCCGGGAAGCCAGGGGATGCTGCGGGACTTCCGCGTCTAGGGGAGTTTCAACAAAGTCCTCAGATTCCAGGTATCCCAGCATGGCTCCCCGCCGCGTAATTATTACTTTGTCGCCCAAACGCAAACTCATATTTCCGCCATGAGAAGTAACTAGACCGGTCAGATATAGGTCCCTGGCAAATTTGATCATCTCTTTGATCATATGATTTGCTCCTCTTGCTATTACTTTTTCCCTAAATCCTCCAGAAAAGCCAGGCGAGCAGCACCAACAGCCCCTGCCCAGTTACCCAAAGCCCCCTTTCCCACTTTTGGCGGGGGATAGGGGGACATAGCCCCTGTAATCCTTTCCCGCAGGGGAGCCATCAAGTACTCACCTGCTTCGGCTACTCCACCACCGACCAGGATCAGCTCCAGGTCAAGGATCAGGCATAAATTTGCAATAGCAGTACCCAGGCTGGTCATAGCAAGTTCAACTGCTTTTTCGGCCAAAGGATCTCCTGCAGCGGCTTTTTGAATTACTGCCCGGGCATTTAATTTATTCAAGGTTTTTTCGCCCGTATCCTGCCTGACTTCTGTCAAAGCTTTTACTATGGCGCTACCGGAAGATAGGGTTTCCAAGCAACCCGTATTTCCACAGCCGCAACAGCAGCCCGGATCAGCAAGCAGTTTGGAATGACCCAGTTCAGGCCCCCTGCCAGTATGGCCGCGATGGAGCCGCCCGTGTAAAATAAGGCCTGATCCAATACCGGTGCCGATAGTAACCATGAGCATATGTTGAACGCCCTTCCCGGCGCCAGCCCAGTGCTCCCCTAAAGCTGCAGCTTGCGCATCATTTTCCAGCACTACCCCCAAGTCATACCTTTTGGCCAGCAATTCCTGCAAAGGTACGGCTTGCCAGTTAAGGTTGGGGGCTAGGATTACCAAACCCAGGACTCTGTCAACGGTTCCCGGCACTCCTATGCCGATCCCTGCCGGGGGACCAGCTTGAACCCGGTTACATAGTTCATTAACAAGGGTGCCCAGCTGATCCACAACCCGGTCCACACCCTGCTCAGCTAGGGTAGGCACCCTCAACTGGCAAAAGGGTTGCCCAAAACCATCTACCGCCGCCGCCTTGATATTGGTACCGCCGAGATCTATGCCAATTGCCCAGCGCAATTAATATCTGGCCTCCCTCATTGGTCGCTTCAGTAAAAAAGGCTGTTTCGCCAGAAACAGCCTTTTTTACTGAAAGCCCTTATTACTGCTCTTTCTTGGCAAAGGAATCCTTAGCGGCACATTCCGGGCACTTTTTAGGCTTACATCTGGCGTCCTTTTCGTAGCCGCATTGAGAACACTTCCACACCGCCATTACTCCTCACCGCCCGTTTCCGAAAATAAATCGCTAGTTATTCTTTTCTTCTATTTATTCCCTTCTTTATCCCGGTAGGCATTAATCAATTCCTGAAGTATTTGGGCAGTAGCAGCATCAGGCTGGGCAGCCAGAGCCGCCTCCCACTGTTCAACAGCTCCCTTATTATCTCCCATAGCCTGCAGCAGGAATACACCGTAGTTATACCGGGCAATCAAATGCTGGGGATCCAGGGCGATAGCCTTTTCAAAAGCGCTTTTTGCCGTATCCTTGTCATCAGAGAAAAACGCAGCCGTTGCCATATCCACAATCACATCTAAATTATCAGGCACAACAGCCAGGGCCTTTTGATAAGTTTTTACAGCCAGAGAAAACTGTTCCGCCGATTCTTGAAATAACCCCTTGCTATCCAGAACCCGCCCCAAATCATACTGGGTGTTGCCCAGTTGAATAATCAGATCGGCATTTTCCGGGCTGATTTGCATGGCTGCTTTAAGATTATCTATTCTGGCCCTTAGTGCGTCAACATCAACAGCTTGCTGCTGACCTTGGTTTCCTTGGCTGGAAGGCAAAGTAGTCAGGGGGATAACCAAACCGATACAAAGAAATACTGCAAGAATAATCATCGGCCAGCGGGAACTATGCCGTGCGCGGCGTATTTTACCCATCATGGACACAGGCACCATCTCCTTAATCTAAATATACATTACCCACTAGAACCGCATCAGAAACATAATATTATAAGCATCCAGGCTTGTCAATTCTAAATGGCGGGCATCAGTGCGCCAAAAGTTGGCGGCGCAGAATCCTTTCCAGGTGAAAAAGGCTGTTGCACTCATGCATGCGTGAGTTCTTCTGAAACAATTCTACTGTAGGATGCCTTTCCCAATCGGCCTTGGGCAGGGTGTTCAGCCAAATAATGTCCTTTACCTCTCGCCCCAGCCGCTCTAACAGCAACGCCGCCTCATCAGGTCGCAAGGTCTTGGTATCGCTAAGAATAATGACAACCGTGCTGGATGTCAACAAACGGTGATAATTATTTAAGAGGCTGGCCAAGGCCTGGGCCATATCCGTGCCTTCTCCCCACGCAAGGCTTCCTTCTGTCAGCCTGGATACAGTTGCTTGGTAAGACTTATAATGACGCAAAAAAGGTGTAACCCGCTCTAGTCTTTCCCCAAATACAAAGGTTTCGATTTGTTTGATAGCTGAAGTCAATCCATAGATGAACAAAAGCATGAACGCCGCATACTTAGCCATTGAACCCGATACATCGCAGATGAGCATAAGCTTAGGTTTCAACAGCTTTTTGCGCTTGTATTTAAGTTTTATCAATGCTCCGCCTCGGTTAATATTAAGCCGGACACTCCTCCGGATGTCCAGGCGGCCAACCTGGCGGCTTTGGCGGTGCCGGCGGGAGATTCCCGTTGCCAGCTTTGTTGACAGCCTGCGAATAAGGCGGGCAATTTTCGGATAATCCTCTTCTCTGATGTTTTTCAGGTTGCCATATATAAAGGCCGCCTGCTGTCTGGCCAGTTCGGCTCCTGCTTCCTCCAGAACCCTGTCAATTTCCGGATCACCGGTTTGCCAGTTAAAATCCGGGCACTGAGCCAGATCCATTCGCCTCCGCACATATTCGAGATGGCTTTTTACCAGTTTGGCCACTATCGGCTCATGTTTTTTGTCCATGTTTTTTCCGTGGGATGTCTTGTGTAAGAATTCCTGCAGCTTATTTTTCCAATCTGGGGAAAGGTTGGCATAGGTAAGTTTATCCTCTTCAGATAGAGATAAGGAATGGCCCTGGAAGGTTAATTCTTGTTCAGCCTGCTGGACCTGTTGTTCTAGTTCCGCCTTGGCTTTAGCGTGTTTCGCCCTGCGTTCAAGAGATTGTTCCATAGTTACGAAGAAGGAATGAAAAGCCTGATCAAAAACAGTGCTTCCTTGCAGGTCCTTTACCAGGGTAGCCCGCAAAGCAGACTTGAACCTTGTTTTTTCAGCCAGGGGAATAAACTGCAAAGCCTTCATGGCGTCCACAGCCTCAGAAGTGCTTACTGGCAGGCCTAAATGCCTTAACACATGGATAAACCGGACCAGGTTATATTCAACTTGGCTATAACCATCTATCATCCTGGCGCCTCCTTATTCACAAGCCGCTTTCACCAAGCCCTCCGCCCCTAATTGCTTTTTGAAATAATCATGGTCTTCTTTATCTTTCAAGAGTACATTTAAGGTTTTTTGGACCATATCAGGAGTTAGCCGCTGGCTGCCCAGCAAAACCAGGGCCTTGACCCAGTCCAGGGTCTCAGCAATTGCAGGTTTTTTATTCAGATCTAGGCTAGATCGGATATGGTAAACGGCGGCTGCCACCTGCTGGGCCAGGACTTCACCTGCCTCGGGCACTTTAGTCTTGATAATTGATACTTCTTTTTCAACACTGGGATAATCAATATAGAGGAAGATACACCTTCTCTTTAGTCCATCTGATAATTCCCGCTCCCCATTGCTGGTTAAAACAACAATGGGGGTTTGTCTTGCGCGGATGGTCCCCAATTCCGGAATAGACACCTGGAAATCAGAAAGGACTTCAAACAGGAAGGCCTCAAATTCCTCATCGGTCTTATCAATTTCGTCAATTAAAAGCACAGGGCGTTTTTCAGCCAGCAAAGCTTTTAGCAAAGGCCGTTCCAAGAGGTATTCAGAGGAAAAGATATCTTCCTCACCGTTATTCCGGCTGCTTTGAATTTTTAAGAGCTGGCGCTGATAGTTCCATTCGTAGAGGGCTTTATTCTCATCCAAGCCTTCATAACACTGCAGCCGGATCAGCTCTGTATTGAAAACACGGCTTAAGACCTTGGCGATTTCAGTTTTACCGACTCCGGGGGCGCCGCACACTAAAAGCGGTTTTTCCAGCTGCAGCGCCAGGTACACGGTAATAACTATTTCGTCATCGCAAATGTAGCCTTCTGCCTCCATTCCCCGCCGCAGTTGGTCCATTGTAAATAACATTTATCTTCCTCCCCCAGCTGTTTTTTCCCATATTACGCCTTTTTTCGCAAAAAGAATGTGATTTGGCTTACACAGGCCTGTGATGACGGTCACGCAAAGCTTACATTATTATAGCATAGCGCCAAAGCAAGAACAAAAATCTTCCTTTGGAAGAGACCCCCCTCCGGAAGACTTAAGGCGGTTGACTTTGTTGAAACCCATGACGGAAATTATGATTTATCTCACATTTTTTAAACGACCATAATTTCCTATGCGTTATAAAAAAGAGAGGCCTTTCCCTCTCCTGGCTGCCATCAGCAAGAATGCTTTTGGGCAGTCTTTATTATTTTGTTTGCTTTTCCACTTTAATTCCCAGCCATCTTAATCTTTCTACCCACTTGTCTGCTTCATCCTCTTCCAAAACTCCCTCATGACGTCTTTTGGCTTCTTCGGATTCAAGCATACCCCACACCTCCCACCTCTGCTACTGCTTTTATTATAACTCAGGCAAGGGGCTTCATTCATGGATTCCTGGTGAATTACCAAAAAACATGGCTGATGTGCAAAAAAAGTACCCCCAACGGGTAGGGAGTAAAATCTAATGTTTTCAACCTAACCATCCCTGCAGCCGGTCGGGCTTTAGAATAGTGATTTTTTGCTGGCTAACGGCAATGATGCCTTTGCGCTTCCACTCACTGATGATCCGGGCAACGGTTTCCCTTGAGGTTCCCACCAGGTTGGCTAACTCCTGCTGGCTCAGGGGTAAGTCAATAATTAAACCTTCGTTCCCCTGAAGGCCATGGTCTTTAGCCAGCTGAAGGAGGTTAAATGCCACTCTGGCATATACATCGGCATAGGCTAAATCCCGTACCTGCACCTGGGCCTGGCGCAAACGGCGGCTCATTACTTTTAAGATTTTAAGAGTAATTCTGCCGTTCTCTATAAGCAGATCTTCAATCCTTTCTCGGCGCAAAATAGCAATCTCGGCATCTTCTAAGGCTTCAGCTGTTGCAGGAAAACTGCCTCCATCAAACAACAGCACCTCTGCGAAAATATCCCCCTCCCGCAGGTAGTGGAGGGTTTTTTCCCGTCCGTCCGCCAGCGTCTTGGCAATTTTTACCAAACCTGATTTAACCAGATAAACTCCATCACCTGGTTCTCCCTCAACAAAAATTACCATTCCCTTTTTATATGGGCGGACTATGGCAATATCAGCAACAGATTGAAGTTCCTTTTGGTCCAGTCCTTCAAATATAGGCACCTCTGCCAGGTAATCAACCAATCCTGCTGTCAATGAGGGTACCCCCCGCCATTTTAGATACAAAAACCAGCAAGTTTATTCCAGGCAAATTGGGACAAGTCCATCCAAGGTAATGCCCCTTGGTTCAACCAGGCATTTATAGGCAAGGATTTCAACTCCCGCCTTGTTTGCAGTACGTAAACTGCGGGCAAATTCCGGATCCATCAGGTCATGGGGCCTAAACAGTGTGACATCCTCCCGTTGTATCATAAAAAAAATAACTCCCCGCCAACCCTTTTGTACTGCTTCTGCTAAGGCAGTCAAATGTTTTGTTCCCCGGCCGGTAGGCGCATCCGGAAATTGGCCGATTCCATTTTCCGCCAATGTTACCGACTTCACCTCCACCAGACACGGAGGAAGGCCAAGGCCGTCTAGCCGAAAGTCTAAGCGGCTGGTCCCAAAGGTGTATTCCGCGGAGATTTGATGATAGCCTGAAAACTCCGTTATGGTTCTGGCCTTAATTCCTAAGGAAAAAAGCTGGTTGGGCACCCTGGTATCTATCGCCACCAGAACCCCTGATGGGTGATAGGCCATCAATACCTCCCAGCCTGTTTTTCTTCTGGGATGATGCTTTGCAGCCACTAGAACTGTATTACCAGGAAATAGCAGTTCCTGCAGGCGTCCGGTGTTAGGAACATGGGCAGTGTAAATAGCCCCTGTAACTTCAACCTCTGCGACAAATCTATTCGTCTTGCGCAGCAGTCGGGCTTCCTGAACCGGCGGCATCAAAACAAAAGGCGCCATGGCACTCTCCCTGGCTATAGAAAATAAGAGGACGGTGAATTATCCTTACCAAAAGCCCCACTGGGAACGGTGATATTTAATATAGCATTCCTTGCATAACAATCTGGTGGCAAATAGCTCGTGCACCTGGTGCAATTTCTGCTTTCGCCCGGTTTTACCGCACCGCTGGCAGCTGGCAATTTCTGTCACTTTGGCCACTGTTGCTTTCCCACCCTCCGGAAAATTTACAGTAATAGCTTAAACCTCTCGGCCAGGGTTTATGCTATGGTGCTGTAATTTATTCCGAAAGGGTTCAACTGGGTCTTGGCTTCAGCGGGGATTTTCCCCTGCTGAAGCTTAGATTCGACCAGTTCTTGGCTCCGGTTTACCGGAGCTTAGAACTGGTTAATCCCATAGGGGGCCAGTTAATGCAGTGGCGTAGCCGCTCTAATACCGCCGCTTCAAAGAAGCGGGGGTATTAGAGCGGGTAGCCATCTGTGATAAAGCTAATTAATCATCCCCTGCTTGCCGCGGGAATCGAACCAAGCAGGCACAGCATCAGTCACTATTTTTTGAATATCCGCCATTAGTCTGGCAAAGCGATATTCTGCTGTCAGGTACTGATTAATAACAGGACTCATGCTGAGAAGCTCATAAGCTCTTTCCAACTGCAGCAACTGGGCTTCGTCTACCTCTTGACCTGTCATTTGGCACATTTGGATCTCCCACTGCAATTGCCTAAACTCCTCCAGCATCCGCACATTATTGGTATCCTGTTCCAGCTTTATTTTGGCTTCCTGGTAGCTCTTGTACTCCTCTGATTTTCCCAGCATCCTAGCAAGATCATGGGCCTTGTCATACGGGGACATGCTCCCACCTCCAGGATATCAAACCTTTATTATAGGGAAAATATTCTCCCCCTAAATTTAGAATTCCTCCTTTTACTTTCAAGACAGAATTTCGCGGAGAAGAAATAATTTTTTGACCTGGGGGATTAATATTCTTATTAACCTTTCCAGGAGGTTTGAAAAACATGAAAGAAACGCAAAAAGCCTCCAATTCCTTGGAATGGGAGAAAAACCCCTTCTGTTATCCGCAGAATAACGAGGCTGAAGAAGCTGAAGCTGGAAAAAGCGGCAAAGATGCTGGGGAAAATTGCGGCGGACTTGATTTTGAACCTGACTTTATCACAGATGGCTACCCGCTCTAATACCCCCGCTTCTTTGAAGCGGCGGTATTAGAGCGGCTACGCCACTGCATTAACTGCCAAAAGGTGGATGGCTCTAACGCCCCTTTGATCCTGTTACTGTTGGCCGGGGTGATGACTGTTCCGTCTTCCTGATGGGTGAGGAAACCGTCAAAGAACCCTTCTGTTCGGGCACCCCAGGAAGGATCAAAGTGAACCACACCGTCAACACCCCATGCTTCACTAACCTTGATATGCCCGATATCCATATAAGGGCAGCCTGTGCCGTACTGATTGAATACAAGGTTACTGCCCCAGAGATTGCCGACAAACCCGGCAGATGCCGTGGTTTTTCCTTAGCTGCCCTGAAAGACGCCAGCAAGATTGGTTGCTGCCACCCGGCGCCTAATCTCCTCAATATTGGTGGTGTAAAGGCCGAACTCCAGCATCCGCTGGAAGTAAACCGAGCCGGAAAAGGTGAATTTCTTGGAGATTCCTTCCGGCGTTTGCATTTGCTGCCGGACATAATCTATAGCGTCTCCTACTGCCAGCTGAGTGGGCAGTTCCAACAAGTCCTTTCCCCTTCCATAGCGGACCGCGTTATAACCGGCCAAAGTGCCCGTCACGATGGCCTCAGTGTGGCCTACCAAAAGTCCAGCCTTCTCGCCGCCGCAGAAAAGGTTTTCCACTCCTTCCACTTTTAGCGTATTGTCCCGCGGGGATAAGGCCAAATAACGCATGGAGTTGCCAATGCCCCCCGCATAGGGATCTTCGTACCTGGCATTGGCAAATCCGGGCACTTGCCGCAAGTCTTCCAGCGGATAAAAAGCGCTCATCAGTTTGGCATGCCCGGTATCCAGGAGGATAATATTTTCGGCAAACTCTTTCAAGGCATATTGTTGACAGGCTTTCTGGCTCAGTGATTTATCGCCCTTTTGCAGCTTTTCCGGAATCGGGATGACAGCCACACCGGTGGTGTTTAGTTGGTGCTGGATCTCCTCGCTGAGGGAATCCTTGTGCAGTTTGCAAGAACCGCTCATGGCCCCGAAGGTGCCGTCACCCTTCTTGCCTACCATTTCCTGCACACCCATTTTAGCGGCGATGCTAATCCGGGGCCCGAAAGTCGGACACCGGTAAATGCACATCACGCACCCGTTGCCGTACTTGGCGCAGTTACCTTGAGGTCCCGCGGTGCCGGTGGTTTCCACGAATACTTCCCCGGCAACCGTTTCGCCGATCTCGGTGATCACTGCTTTCACTCTCGTGCCGTCCTGTTCCACATCCTTGACTCTAGCCATAAACCGGACATCGACTCCTGCCCTTTTCAGCCGTTCTTTGACGGCAGGCTCGATTTTAGCCACATCATAAAAACTGGCATGTTTATGACCGGGAAACTCAATCCCTTTGTGCCGGGAAACCTCATCAGCCGTCTGGAAGAGCTCCCCGCCTCCCAGAGCCAGCATTTCTTCAGTAGCTGTTAAGCGACCGTTGTTGCGCATGATGCCCCCTACCAGCCCGGTGCCTAAAAGCATATCAGTACGCTCCAGGAGAATGCCTTCTTCAGCCCCGGACTTTTTTGCCTGCAAGGCTGCCGCACAACCGGCCCATCCGCCGCCGACAACTACAACCCGCATGGGTTTCCTCCCTTTATTCCATAATACCTGCATACTTGCAGATTATTTCAATGGCCCTAACCAGACCCTTGACTGCATAGCGGGCATTCTCCTCAATCAGCTGGCCCTTTTCATCAGTTGTTCCGAGGTCCGGAGAAATATAGATGTTTCCGTCATAACCTACTGTCGGAATGATGCCCATTTGGGCACAAGTGGTTTGGGTCAGGGCAGTGCCAGCATACATATCCTCAATGGAGAAAATAGGGATGCCCAGCTCGCCGTCTTTCCAGGTTCCCTCATAATTGATCTCAATGGCCCGGGAGTTATAGGATTTGCTGATAATGATCCCGTCTTTCAAAGGCCTATCCAATTTATCAAATTCTTCCCGCACGATCTTCTCCAAGTCGTCCACCGGCGTGGTCAGGATCTCGGGGTTGTCCCTCAATACCCGTAAGGCCTGCACCTGGCTGAGGAGGGCCTCCTTACCGGGATCAAAAGTGACATAGGCGGCCTTACCATATGAAGCTCCCGTGCCCCAACGATCTCCGTGCATCCCTAAAGCCCGCCGGATGGGAACCATATATTCTTCCTTCCCGATAATCAGGCCGCTGGTAGCTGCCCCGGTAGCCTTGTCCATGCTGTAAATTACTATATCGGCATTGCTTTTTCTGATATCGTGGCCGATAAAAGGGCATCCCCAAGCATTGTCGATGACATAGGGCAAATCGTAGGAATGAGCGAGGTCGGCAATATATTTCTGTAGCAGTGGGGTGCCCTCCTCATCCTTTACACCGTAACCGTAGCCGGGAGTTTCGTAACCAAGGGAAGTAAAACCGGTGAGCATCGATTCATGAATCTCAGCATGCAGAGCAAGTTTTTCAATGGCAGCTTCCGGGTCGACATTAGCCAGCATGGGAACTGGATGGCATTTAATTCCATGGACCTCATATCTAGCCCCCTCCAACGGCACAATAACCGTGTCCAGGTTGTTCTGCCGCTTGCCGTAAAAGCCCAGTTCACCTGCTGTTGTTCCGCGGTCAGCAAAAATGTCCTTAAAGCGGCCAGGGAAGGGGCGGCCATAACTTCCTTGATGGTGCAGGTGTTTTTCATATGGGGCGATATAGCGGGCCCGGTAATTATCGCCTCGCCCCTGCATGGGGGGAGTAAACAAGACATCGAAGGTAACCCATAGCCCTGCTTCACAGGTGGTTACAGGACAGGCATCGTATTCATCACCGTAAACACTCTTGACCAGTTCCCGGATTTCCTCCTGCAGTTTTGCCAAGGGTATTACTTCCTTGGCCCCGACTTCCGACACATGCAGGATATCGTCTCTAAGAGGAGCCGGGCATCCTGAAATAGCGCCGGTTAAACCGAATTTTCCCCGCAGACCTTTAGGAATACCGATTTCATCTGCCGCCTGACGGGCTTCCGCATAGATATTCGGTATATTAGCTTGCAACTGCTTGTACATTTGGAATTTAAACTTTGGCTTGGCCACTTAATGTATCCCTCCGCCCCTTGCTGAATTATTATTTAACTTTAACGATCATTTCCACTTCCACAGCCGCATCAATGGGCAGCTCGCTGACTCCCACAACAGACCTGGCGTGCTGTCCCTTTTCTCCGAAAATCTCGCCAAGGAACTCGGATGCACCGTTGATTACTTTTGGCTGCTGGTTGAACCCGGGCGCGCTGTTGACAAAACCGGTCAATTTAACTATCTTCTCGATCTTATCCAGGCTTCCGATCAATCCTTTAACTGTGCTGAGGCAGTTCAGGGCACAGACCTTTGCGGCTTCATAAGCCTCCTTTTCCGAAATCTCATGACCTACCTTACCCTTAAACTTCAATTCACCCTTGACAAAGGGAATTTGGCCAGAGGTATAGACATAATCCCCCATTTTCACAGCCGGCACGTAAGCGGCCACCGGTTTTGGAGCCTCCGGCAATTCAATACCTAGTTCCTGCAGCTTCTCTTCTGCTGACATTTGCTTCCTCCTTCCACCTGACCGGAAGTCCCGGCAAGGGAAAACTTTTACCACAAATTCCTTTAAAAGTTATTATGGTCTAAAGGCTTTGCATTATGCACCCCTTTAACCTCAACTCCCAGGGACAATCCCATCTCCTTTCCGCTCCTCAACTCAGTCCCGCTTAAGACAATATTCCAGTGGTTGGGCATATGGGTCTCATCAAACCCGACTACTTCTCCCACCAGGCGGCCATCGACATACAGCCGGTCACCTGCTACCAAGACCCCTCCCTGCAGGATTTCCATAAAGCCCAGATAAGCAATCCTGTTCACCTGCTGCCCGGGACCTTTCCTTTCGTTGGTAATAATCAATTCGTGGATTTCATGGCGACATAAGGCCCTGGATATAGGCCTTATCAACTGCAAGCCTCGGCCTTCCAGGCGACCGTCCAGCACCACTACAAGCCTGCCGATAACATCCATTTTGGCTTTGTAGGGGTTTTCCTGAAACATTCCTTGATGATAGGGGTCAAGTGAGGAAGACAACAACCTGCTACCTCCTTTTTGGGGTTAGCAAACTATCATAAGCCCAGGTACACAGCCAGCAGAAATCCGCTATAAAAGACCCCTCCCCATAAAAAAACGAAGGGAGTTAAAGCTCTCTGGGATTTAATCTGCCGTAATACCAAGGCTGCGGATAAAATTGCCAAGACCGCACTTAATAAAGCCACTCCTGTTAATTTCCAAGGTGTAAAAAGGATGCCTAGGACCGGAATTAAGGAACTTTGAAAAACCATTGCACCAGTAATATTTCCTAAAGCCAAGGTATCCTTGCCTCTAAAAATCCAGATTATGCTGTTAAATTTTTCCGGCAATTCAGTGGCAACAGGGGCAACGATTAGGGCCATTACCAGGGCTGGGATACCTAAAATTTTTGCTGCTGCAGCAATACCCCCCACAAAGATATAAGCACCGAAAATGATAAGGCTTAACGCAAAAACAAGCTGAGATATCGCCAAACCAGTTGGCGGGGGCATTTTAGCCCGACAAAAAAATAGCGGGTCAACTTTCAGTCCGCCAGCAGACTGCCCTCCCCTGGTGAAAACCAGCCAGATATACAGGCAGTAAGCCATAACCATTACTGCAGCAAAGAACCTTTTCCATCCGTAGGCATCCGTCAAGGCCGCTGCCAGGGCAAGGCTATACACTGCCAAAAAAAAAGCTAGGTCCCGCCCAATGACCTCAACATTAACATCAAGCCTGGCACAAACGGCTTTGCGACGGCACAAGAGCAATGTTACACCAATAATAAAAAAGGCCAGGGTTGCCAGCATGAAAGGGGCTCCAAGGATTGCCCCAATACCTATTTCATGCCCGGTGTCTCCCTGGCGGAAAAGAATAGCAACTACCGGGATTAGGGTTTCAGGCAAGGCAGTTCCTACAGCAGCCAGCACACTTCCGACAGCGCCTTCCGACAGCCGAAATCTTTTACCGACCCATTCCACAGCATTGGTAAACAACTCGGCACCTAATAGCAGAATTCCTAAGCTGGAGAGAATAATCCCCAACTGCAGCGGCAATGCAATTCCCCCCTTAAACCGTATTTACGCAAAATCCTCCCTAGATAATGGTTATGCGCTAAATACAGTGAAAAGAAGGGAACAAAACAAAAGGCCTTCTCCCTTTAGGAGAAAGCCCGCAATTCGTCTTATCCTAGTATTCGTTTGGCATGACGTTCAGCTGGGCCAGGGTAAAAACAGGGCCGTCCAGGCATACGTAGCAGCTACCCAAGTTGCATCGCCCGCACTTGCCGATGCCGCACTTCATCCTCATTTCCAGGGTGGTGATAATTTGCTCTGGCGAATAGTTCATCTTAGCCAAGGACTGCAGTACAAACTTGATCATGATGGGGGGTCCGCAGGTGATGGCTATCTTATTCTCCGGCGAGGGGTTTAACTGCTCCAGAAATGCTGGCACAAAACCTACTGGTCCGGTCCAGTTTTCGTCTCCCCTATCCACAGTAACATCAACCCGGCAGTTGGGCACCTTGGGCCAGTATTCAAAAAGGTCCTCTTTGAAACAGAGGTCTGCCGGAGACCTGGCGCCGTAAACAATTTGCAGGTGGCCAAAATCTTCCCGGTGTTGGACACAGTAGTTAATCAGCGACCGGACAGGCGCCAAGCCGATACCGCCGCCAATAAACAAGAGGTCTTTACCCTTGCACATTTCAATGGGAAAGCCGTTACCGTAAGGGCCCCTGACCGCGACTGCCTGCCCCTCAACGGCTTCATGCAGGGCATCGGTCAAAAGGCCGGTCTTTTTAATCGCAAACTCCAGGTGGTCGGGTCCCTGGGAAGTAACCGAAAACATTGCCTCCCCAACAGGAACCAAGGACAGCATGCCAAGCTGGCCAGGCATAGGTGTGAAAGGCTTTCCGTTTTCAGTTGTAACGTGAAAGGTTTTCACATCAGGGGTTTCCTGCACAATCTTGATAATCTTCCCCGCTACCGGCACCAAAGGATTCACGCCAGGGGCATGGGCCAATTCGTGGTTAGCCATCGATGGCTACCTCCTTTACGTCTTGCATAAACCGGGTGATATCTACCTGAGCCGGACAGTAGGCCAGGCAGCGGCCACAGCCTACACAGCCCCAAGCATGGTACCTTTCCGGCATGTACTGGAGTTTATGCAAGAAACGCTGGCGCAATCTTTCTTTTTTGGAGGGCCTCGGCTGGTGCCCGCCCGCCATTAAGGTATACTCAGGATACATGCAGGAATCCCAGCAACGAAACTTATATCCTTCGTCCCCCTTGTTCTTGCCTTGAATATCAAAGCAGTGACAGGTTGGACAGAGGTAGGTGCAGGTGCCGCATGCCAGGCACTTGCGGTTGACTTTGTTCCAGAGGGGATGTTCAAACATTTTCTGCAGTTTCGCCGTTAAGCCCTCTGCATCGACCTTCAGGGTACAGGGTTCTCCTGCGGGCACTTGACCACCATCTTTAACCAGTTCTCCCAAGGCAGCTACCAAGGCCTCTCCAGCCTCGCCCTGAACGATTATTCCATAACTGTCTCCCAGGTCATACATAACCGCATCAGCCCCTGGTGCCGCCATTGGGTTTAAACCCATGGATTCGCAAAAACAGGCTGGAAGGGGACTCAAACAACCTAAAGCAACAAGTAGGGTGTTATCCCGTTTTTCTTTATAAAGTTTATCTTCATAACCTTTGGTCAGGAATACCTCGTCCATTACCTGCACACTCCGGACATCACAGGGACGGATACCCACAATAACCCGCCTGGCCGGCTTGTGGTCAATCTCTTCCAAGACTACCCCCATCCCGCCCTCAGTTACCGTGTAGCTGTACATGGTTTCCGTTTGAGGAAACATCAAGCCTTTGGGGGACAGGCGGGTATTGCCGGTGAAATCCGGTTCTACTTTCGGCGACCAAGGGCCAAATTCTTTGACGCCCGCCCGGGAAACCGGCACATAAACAGCGGCATCTTTAGCCCAAGAGGCCAATACCTGTTCTATCGCTTCCTTTTTAAAGGTCTGCATCACTTATTCCACCTCCTCTTTACTTACATAAACTCTTCCGGGTCATCTGCGCTGTAAAGACCCAGAGGAGGTAGTTTTTCCAAATCGGTACCGGCTTCATAGTCGCCAAATAACTCGTTGATATCTTTGATTACCTTGCGGTTAAGCTTCATAATCGGGATATCCATGGGGCAAACCCGCTCACATTCACCGCAGTCAATACAGCGTCCGGCAACATGGAAGGCCCGGATCATGCCAAAGAACTGGTTATTGGCCCCGTTGACTTCCTTGCTTAGCCACTCTTTGGCCGTCTGATCGAAGATGCATTCACGGCAATTGCAGGCCGGACAAACATTGCGGCAGGCATAGCAGCGGATACAGCGCTCATACTGGGACTGCCAGAACTCGAACCTTTCCTCCGGCTCCATGGCCTCTAATTCTTTCACCCCGGCAAAAAGGTCTCCCTCAATTTTTGCCGGCGGTTCTTCAGGGCCAACCAGCACATCGTACAAGACCGGGTTTTTGTGGGTACAGGTACGGCACTTATCTGCCAGCGGCACTTCGGCACCGGCCGGAAGTTTGGCTGCAGCGGCAGCGTCTTTCAGGCCCGGGCAGGGAATGCCAATCAGGTAGACCCGCTCGCGGGGAAACTGCTTATCCTGGATCAAACGCACTACTCCCCGGGAATCGCACCCCTTGACAAAAAGAGCGACCTTTTCCTCGCCGTAGCGGAAGTCTAAGAGGTAGACAGCCAGGTTATTGAGACAATACTCATCCCAGATTAACTTGTCAGCATCAGCCGGGGTTTCAGCAAAAAACGGTGTTGACTGGTAAGGAAAAGTGCCTTTTTCCCAACCTAGTACTCTTTGCACCTCCCCCCTTTCCAACAGGTCCCTGGCAATCTCCCTCATTTTTAGTGTTATTTCATTCATTTGGCATCCCTCAACTTCCTGTTCGGCCCCAGCGCCTTGATGTCGTCAGTAAGCTGGGTGACAATCTGGGTAAAGCGCTGTGCTTCAGAGCCAGAAACCCACCTGGCCTGAAACCTGGCTGGATCAATTCCGCAGTACTCCAGCATCCGTTGCAGGATTAAATAGCGGCGCCGGGTGAAGTAATTGCCACTACCATAGTGGCAGTCTCCAGGGTGTCAGCCAGCCACCAAAACTGCATCGGCACCTTTTTGGAAGGCCCGCAAGACGAATTCCGGCTTCACCCGGCTGGAACAGGGGACCCTTAGAACCCGGACATTAGCCGGGTATTGGAGACGATTTAAACCAGCCAGGTCTGCCCCGGCATAGGCGCACCAGTGACAGGAAAAGGCTACTATTTTAGGTTCCCAGGCAACTTCCATATTGCTGGTTTCCTCTTTAGTCAGGTTCTCTACAGACATATCGCATCCACCTCCGCTAAGATCTGTTCGTTGGTGAAGCCCTTCAGATTAATGGAGCCGGACGGGCAGGCCACGGTACAACTGCCGCAACCCTGGCAAAGACCGCTGTTAACAGAAGACACCTGCCGTTTTCTCTCCTTGCCGTGATACCTTTCACCTATAATCTTCAGCTCTATAGCCTTATAGGGACAAACCCCCACACACATCCCGCAACCAATACAGGTAGCTTCATTAACCTGGCTGGTCATGGGATCAGTGGTCATTCTTTCCTTGGAGAACAGGCCGTTGACCTTGACCGCAGCCCCGCTGGCTTGCGCCACGGTATCCGGAATGTCTTTGGGACCCTGGCAAGCCCCTGCCAGGAATACACCCGCTGTAAAGGTTTCTACTGGCCGCAGTTTCGGATGGGCCTCCTGGAACCACCCATCTTTATCCATGGATATGCTGACCAGCTTGGCAATTTCTTCAGAAGCCTTGGCTGGCACCATCGCAGTGGCCAATACCACCAGATCAGCCAGGACTTCTACCGGCTTGCCGATCAGGGTATCCTCTCCCCGCACTACCAGCTTATCTCCTTGCTGAAAGATGCGGGAAACCCGCCCGCGCACATAAACCGCTCCCTCATGAGCCGTGCGGGCGTAAAACTCTTCATAGGCCTTGCCGGCAGTACGCACATCCATATAAAACACAATCGCCTGGGAGTCTTGGATTTTATCTATTACTTGATGAGCATGCTTGGCTGTATACATACAGCAAGCCCTGGAACAGTAACTCTTGCCTTTGGCATCGTCCCGGGAACCAACACATTTGATAAATACAACGGTTTTCGGCTCTTGACCGTCTGAGGGGCGGATGATTTTCCCCCCGGTAGGCCCGGAAGCATTGTTCATCCGTTCAAACTGCAAGCCGGTAATTACATCAGGATACTTGCCATAACCGTATTCCCCGTAAGCCTGGCCCCAGTCAAACAGGTCAAAACCTGTGGCCATAACAATGGCGCCAAAACTTTCTTTAATTATTTCATCCTGCTGCTCATAGTCAACAGCACCCCTGGGGCAGAGTTTTTGGCAGATGCCGCACTTGCCTTTGGTAAACTGGCGGCAGTTTTCCTTATCAATAACCGGCACGGCAGGAACTGCCTGGGGAAAAGGAATATAAATGGATTTCCGCTTGCCCAGGCCCTGGTCAAACTCACTGGTCACCTTGCTGGGGCATTTCTCCCAACAGGTGCCGCAGCCTGTGCACAATTCTTCTTTCACACAGCGGGCTTTTTTCCGGATAGTGACCTCAAAGTTGCCTACATATCCCTCAACTGCTTCCACTTCTGCATAGGTTACAATCTTAATATTAGGATGCTGCGCCGCAGCAACCATCTTAGGTGTGCTTATTCAGGCAGAGCAGTCCAGGGTAGGGAATGTCTTGTCTAGCTTGACCATGTTGCCGCCGATAGTGGGTTCCCTGTCTACCAACACCACTTGATGGCCAGCATCCGCAATATCCAAGGCAGCCTGCATGCCGGCAATCCCGGCTCCGATTACTAAAGCCCGATGGGTTACCGGAATGGTGGGGATATCCAGGGCATAATTCTTTCTTACCTTGGCCACGGCAGTACGCACCAGCCCCACCGCTTTGGCTGTTGCCCTCTCCATATCCTTTGGATGCACCCATGCGCATTGTTCACGGATATTGGCAATCTCCAAGAGGAACGGGTTCAAACCGGCATCCTGCAAGGCTTTGCGGAAAGTAGGTTCATGCAGGCGAGGTGTGCAGGCCGCAACTACTACCCGATTAAGTTGGTGCTCCTTGATGGCGTTTTTTATTAGGGATTGGCCGGGCTCTGAGCACATAAACTGGTAATCGGTGGCGAAAACCACTTCCTGCATTTGTCTGGCAGCCTCAGCAACTTTTTTCACATCGACAGCAGATGCGATGTTAGTGCCGCAGTGACAAATAAAAACACCGATACGTTTCAAGCTTCTTCCCTCCTTGTGGTGGGATGCCGCAGGACATCCTTGCTCTGCAAAAGCGGCATCGGGTCAACAAAGTGTTTGGATATGCCCATTTCCTTTGGACTGTACCCCATGGCCATGCCCATCAGCTGGGTGAAATAAAACACGGGCAGGTTATAGTCCGCCTGCTTTCTCTTCTTTACATCTGCCTGGCGCATATCCAGGTTCAAAAAGCAGAGGGGACAAGCAACAGCTAAACAATCAGCTCCGTTATCCCTGGCATTTTGATAAATACGATGCAAAAGGGGTTCAGCTACCGGTGGTTTTACCGTCGCATGGCCCACTCCACAGCACTCGGTTTTATAACTCCAGCTGACCGGCGTTCCCCCTAGGGCTTGTACCAGTCGATCCATTGTTTGAGGATCTTCAGGATCATCAAACTGAGCAATTTTCGGCGGCCTGACCAAAAGGCATCCGTAATAACAAGCAACTTTTAGACCGGTTAGAGGCTTGACAACCTTTTCCTTAATAGCCTCTGTCCCAACCCGGTTAACCAGGACATCCAGCAAGTTGTAAGCCCGGCTGGTCCCTTGGTAATCCATTTCGATTATTTCCTGCACCGTCTCCTTGGTTTCGGCTGATTCGCGGACGGCGTGCTCTGTGTGTTTCATTCTGTTGAAACAAGCGGCACAGGGAACCGCCACATCCAAGCCCTCTTTTTCCGCCATGGCCAGATTACGGGCTGGCAAAGCTAGGGCCAGAAGGTGATTTGTATTGTGAGCAGCAGAGGCGCCGCAGCAGTTCCAATCAGGGATTTCCCACAGTTCCACTCCCAAGTGCTTGGCCACCGCCTTGCCAGACATATTAAACTCTACTCCGGTAGCGTCCAGCGAGCAGCCAGGGTAATACGCATATTTCATTAAGCTTCACCTCCCATGGCTCTCACCTTTTCAAAGATACGCTTAACGGCGGCCTGCCTTTCGATCCGGTGGGGCAACGGGCTGATCTTCCCGCTGAGCAGCAACTTAGGGGCCAGCAGGGCGTCTTTCATTGGCTGCATGGATCGCAGGTTGAACATCATCATTAAGCCCATTTCGTGCACCCGGCCATAATTTTCAACGGAATTTAAAAACAGCTGGTTAAACAGGTCTAGATGGCGTTCAGGCACATGACCAGCTTTTTTGGCTTCGCCCATTAATACCTCAAATACTCGGGGCAGGTCAATTTCCCTGGGGCAACGGGTATAACAGGTTTGGCAATGGGCACACAGCCAAATCGTACGGGACTTTAAAGCCTCTTCCCGCATCCCTAGCTGCAGTAAACGCAAAACCTGACGCGGCGTGTAATCCATAGCGGAAGCGACCGGGCAACCAGCGGAACATTTGCCGCATTGATAGCACTCACTTACATGGACACCGCTCTCTTCTTGCAGGTGTTCGACGAACTTTTTCGATTCAGCCAGGGCTAAACCAAGTTCATACCGCTCCATAAGCTCCCCCTCTTCTTAAATATGTTTTTGTTACAGCTGGCTAACCCATGTACCATCTGTAACAAAGCAGGGCACACGAAAAAACTCAAATATAAATTTTTATTCTAGGTTAATAGCCTTTCTCCTGCAGAAAAAGAAAAATAACTGGGGGAATTCACAACTGAGTATATTATTTAGTTTACTATCAAGCCTTTTTTAAGACAAACCCTAAATTTTCCCTAAATTTTCCTTAGAATTTATCACAGATGGCTACCCGCTCTTAAGCCTACGCTTCTTTAAAGCGGTGGGAAATGCTCGGCAAAGGAAAATCAATGAAGCCGAGCATGAAATTCGCTTTGAGGCCACACTTAATCAAGGAATAATTGGTGGCCTGGCTCATTTTAAGAGCGGCTACGCCATTGCATTAACTGGCCCCCTATGGGATTAACCAGTTCTAAGCTCCGGTAAACCGGAGCCAAGAACTGGTCGAATCTAAGCACGAGCGGGGGTCAC
>JBFLXH010000021.1:0-46727 GCA_040757295.1 Bacillota bacterium
GCAGGTAGTGATAATAACAATAATAATTCAGCACTAAAATGTCCTTGACAGACGGACAAATTTTTTCTCCTTTGGTGGTCAACTTTTTCGTGATCACTGTGGTAAACTTTTCGATTGACAAATACATTAGGCATGCAAATACGTTTGTAGCCTACCTATGAGGAATTGAAACTGATGACCTGTGGGCAAAATTGAGTGATACGGGAATGTTTGTAGCCTACCTATGAGGAATTGAAACAAAGATCGTATTTGGCACAAAGTTCCTTCACATCGGCGTTTGTAGCCTACCTATGAGGAATTGAAACCGTCAAAGAAAAAACCGCCAGTAACAGGCGGCAGCCGTTTGTAGCCTACCTATGAGGAATTGAAACCCGCCAGCGGGCAACCTGGCTCATGGCTGACGGCACGTTTGTAGCCTACCTATGAGGAATTGAAACTCCCACAGGGAATCGGGGATTGTGGAACGCATCTAAGTTTGTAGCCTACCTATGAGGAATTGAAACACTTTCCCTCATATTTTAGGTAATACCCTCCCTCGGGGTTTGTAGCCTACCTATGAGGAATTGAAACTTCAAAAAAATCTTCCAAAAATCGAACACCTAAAAGTTTGTAGCCTACCTATGAGGAATTGAAACTCAAAGGAGATGATTTAATGACAAATCAAAAACAAAAGTTTGTAGCCTACCTATGAGGAATTGAAACCTCTCCTTTCTTGCATAATCCTCCTTTTGGGTAAATTGTTTGTAGCCTACCTATGAGGAATTGAAACTGTATGGTGTCGTAACATATTACAATAAACTTTAAACTTTGTTTGTAGCCTACCTATGAGGAATTGAAACATCACTAATCACTAATCACTATTCACCGGCTCCTCGTTTGTAGCCTACCTATGAGGAATTGAAACTCGGCTCATTGCTCCGGTATACTTCCTGCGCCGTGGCCGTTTGTAGCCTACCTATGAGGAATTGAAACCGGGATCGTCATACTGTGTCTCAGACTGCCAGTAGCGTTTGTAGCCTACCTATGAGGAATTGAAACTTCGGCGGATGATGGGGCGACGCTGCTTCCCATTGCTACGTTTGTAGCCTACCTATGAGGAATTGAAACATAGCTCGGCGCCGGTAACTGACAGGTGGGCCATCAAGTTTGTAGCCTACCTATGAGGAATTGAAACATGCCCATTTTTTCACGGCATCCCATTTCTCGTCCCGTTTGTAGCCTACCTATGAGGAATTGAAACGCGATTTTGGATGAGTAACCAACTACATCCCAATAAAGTTTGTAGCCTACCTATGAGGAATTGAAACCACTTGCCGCCGGAGCAGCCGAGGTCGCTCTCGCCCGTTTGTAGCCTACCTATGAGGAATTGAAACTCCAAATGCCCGTGGTATGAACCGATTGAGCGCAAAGGTTTGTAGCCTACCTATGAGGAATTGAAACATGAACAGGAACCATTAGAAAACCGCAGAGCCAGGGTGGTTTGTAGCCTACCTATGAGGAATTGAAACTCAGATGGATGTAGTATTGTTGCTGACGCCGATCATTTGGTTTGTAGCCTACCTATGAGGAATTGAAACCCGGTTGCCAAGGTCCCGACCGTGACCGTCAACGGCGTGGTTTGTAGCCTACCTATGAGGAATTGAAACTGCGGTAATATTGTGTCTGCACCCATTCGGTAGACTTGTTTGTAGCCTACCTATGAGGAATTTAAACTCTTTTACGGCATTCGCATTTTTTTGCTACCCAGGTTTGTAGCCTACCTATGAGGAATTGAAACTTTTTAAAGGTGAACTGCTGATAACAGTTCCAAAGAAGTTTGTAGCCTACCTATGAGGAATTGAAACCTGGGTAATGGATATGTGGAACAGGCTACAGCTTGCCGTTTGTAGCCTACCTATGAGGAATTGAAACCTTCACAATGCAGAACACTATCAGCAGGCCGTTCTGGTTTGTAGCCTACCTATGAGGAATTGAAACTTTGGGACGGTTATTTCAACTAGTCCGCTTGTGATCCGTTTGTAGCCTACCTATGAGGAATTGAAACATAACTCCACCTTCAAACGGCATGGTCGCGATAAACGTTTGTAGCCTACCTATGAGGAATTGAAACTTTCAACCGCCCAGGTCACCATCGGGGCTGACGGAACGTTTGTAGCCTACCTATGAGGAATTGAAACGGATCTCCCTGGCCTCCATCTTCATCTGGACAATTTCGTTTGTAGCCTACCTATGAGGAATTGAAACTTCGGCGGATGATGGGGCGACGCTGCTTCCCATTGCTACGTTTGTAGCCTACCTATGAGGAATTGAAACATGCCCATTTTTTCACGGCATCCCATTTCTCGTCCCGTTTGTAGCCTACCTATGAGGAATTGAAACGCGATTTTGGATGAGTAACCAACTACATCCCAATAAAGTTTGTAGCCTACCTATGAGGAATTGAAACCACTTGCCGCCGGAGCAGCCGAGGTCGCTCTCGCCCGTTTGTAGCCTACCTATGAGGAATTGAAACTCCAAATGCCCGTGGTATGAACCGATTGAGCGCAAAGGTTTGTAGCCTACCTATGAGGAATTGAAACATGAACAGGAACCATTAGAAAACCGCAGAGCCAGGGTGGTTTGTAGCCTACCTATGAGGAATTGAAACTTATCACATCCTTCCCTTCCGGCTTTTCCTCCTCGTTTGTAGCCTACCTATGAGGAATTGAAACAAGCATGGGGCAAACTCGCCGAGAACACCGCACAGCAGTTTGTAGCCTACCTATGAGGAATTGAAACTGCGGTAATATTGTGTCTGCACCCATTCGGTAGACTTGTTTGTAGCCTACCTATGAGGAATTGAAACTCTTTTACGGCATTCGCATTTTTTTGCTACCCAGGTTTGTAGCCTACCTATGAGGAATTGAAACTCAACCTGCGGATGCCGATTTTATCGGTATTTGCAGGTTTGTAGCCTACCTATGAGGAATTGAAACATGAGCAAGGGATGCCATGCACAGTAATAGCTACAACTCGTTTGTAGCCTACCTATGAGGAATTGAAACTAATGAGATTAAAGGTAGTTGCGAAACGCCACGCAGTAGTTTGTAGCCTACCTATGAGGAATTGAAACTTCCATCTAACCTCAGAATGCTTTTCCCGGATAAACCGTTTGTAGCCTACCTATGAGGAATTGAAACTCAGTTCTACTCACCTCCCTATAGCACCATAATACCGTTTGTAGCCTACCTATGAGGAATTGAAACACCGCCTGTATCAGCTTCATCGCGTGCTTCGTCTTCGTTTGTAGCCTACCTATGAGGAATTGAAACCGCCGGAGCAGTGGGCCGAGTTTACCCGGTGCCTGGGCGTTTGTAGCCTACCTATGAGGAATTGAAACTCAGGGCTCTTGTCGGCGGAAATGTATATTCCTCGCCGTTTGTAGCCTACCTATGAGGAATTGAAACTAGGGGATCACGCTGATATGGTTAGGTTGCGCGGGGTCGTTTGTAGCCTACCTATGAGGAATTGAAACAGGACCAGCACCGCCAGGTACCATCGTTCCGCACCGGGTTTGTAGCCTACCTATGAGGAATTGAAACCGACCTGCGGCCCCAGATGCAGCAGATAATCGAAAAGGTTTGTAGCCTACCTATGAGGAATTGAAACCACGTCCTGGCGGTGAGCGGCACGGCGCCGACTCTGGAGTTTGTAGCCTACCTATGAGGAATTGAAACCAGGTAGCTGTATAGGGCTTCCTCAATGGTCATAAACGTTTGTAGCCTACCTATGAGGAATTGAAACTCAATAATAACTGGATCAAAACAACCGCATTTTTCAGTTTGTAGCCAACTATGAGGAATTGAAACCCAATCTGAGGATCCAACCCCTTCCTGTAGTCCTCGGTTTGTAGCCTACCTATGAGGAATTGAAACAAATTTGTAACTACTACTACAGCGTAGTTTTCACAAAAGCTCTTTGGCAACCTTAAATAACGGCCTCACTTTAGCAACTGGAGCCTGCTCTTCCGGTGGGATTGATAGGCGCTGAAGTTATGTTTAATGAAGAGATGGGCAATCAGCACAAAAAGGATATAGCGGTGCCAGGCTTTCCAGGCTTTCCAGGAACGGGCCTCGCAGTGCCCCATCCCGAGGTAACTTATGCACTCCTGGAAGCACTGCTCGATTGGCCAGCGCAGGGTCGCCGCCCGGTGCAGCTCCGCTTTGGGTATGTCAGCCGGAGCGTTGCTGAGGGAGAACTTGAGCTTTCCGTCACTGAAGCGGCGGATGTAGAGCCAGACATCATTGCCAGGCAGATTGTCCCGGCACTCGATTACCCGGAGCACCTTGACATCGGCGATGATGGGGCCCTGTGACCCCTCCGCCAGGATCACTCGCTCCCAGGGGATGCTGTCATCCGTTGCGATCTGGGAGACTGGAACCGGCGGGAAGGATGGTTTAAGCTTGGTGGGACGCCTGCCCTGAAGGTTTCCACCAGAATGAAATGTTTTCAAAGTTCAGCTCTTTTTAAAAAATCGTAGTAACATGCAACGACCACGCCAGGGTGAGGATGCCTTTATGAGGTTGTCAAGGAACCGATCGCTGTAGTATTAGAGAGTTAACACTTGCTTTTCAGGGTATAGTTGACGGTACCGGAAGAGGAAATGGACAAAGGCCGGCCCGATGATAATCAGAGAAAAAAGAGGGATTTGGAGAGTAATAAGCGAATCTCCTCAGAATCAAGTCGAGGATAAGAGGGTTTTCTTGTGAAGTTTTTTGAGGTTTTCCCGACTAACTTCTTTTCTTTATTTGCCAGTGCAAACAAGGAGATTTATGTTGAAGCGCTGCTGGTTTTGCACCGGCATTATCAACAGGAAACCAGGATGAAGAAACAGGAACTGGTTTCCCGGCTTGTGGCCAATATGGAAAACAGGATGCTGGAACTGCGGGCTGAGGAAGGGGTGCTGTTGGACCTGGAAGAAGACCTTAATCTTTCCGGCAGGGCCCATTTTTTGCTGCGGCGGTTTCTGGAAACCGGCTGGCTGGAGCCGGAGCCGGATGTCGCTAATTTTGAAGAGTGCTATATTTTTCCTGGATATGCTAGCAAACTGCTTAACCTGTTTAGCGAAATCCTTCATGGAAAACCTGTCGAATATAACGGCTTTGTTTATTCCACCTATTCCACCTTGAAAACAGCCAACCAGGACCGGGATGAATACATGTATGAGGCCCTGCAGCATTCCCACAAGGCCACATTGCAGTTGTGGTCCAGCCTGCGTGAGCTCTTGGACAATATCCGCATCTACCACCAGCGGCTGCAGGAACAGGTGGAGGTAAAGGAAATCCTCGCTGAGCACTTTGACAAATTCAGGCTCTTGATTTCCGACAAGGTCTACCATCCGTTGAAGACCTTTGACAGTGTCCCCCGCTTTAAACACAGGATCCTTGGTGTCTTGCGGGACTGGATGCAAGAGCCTGGACTGCTCAAAAGCATTGCCCAAACGGCGGTAAATCGTGGGGACTACAGTGACATTTCGGCAGCAAGCTCACAGGTGATCAGGTTTATTACGGAAATAATGGACACCTACGACCGGTTGGATGAGATAATTGCCCAAATCGACAGAAAAAATGCCAGCTACACCAGGGCCTCAGTTGAACGGATGCAGTACTACCTGAATACCGACCGGGATATAAAGGGGAAACTGGTTGAAATCCTTAAAGCTTTACCTGGGCTTGAAAAAAATCAGTCCTCCCGCTTGCAGAAGCACATGTCCGAGGGGTTGCCCCTTTACGATGTTGACTTTGCTGATGAGTTTTCTCTCTATACAGAGCCCAAGAAAAAACGAGAGCATAACCCTTCAATGGACGTGCAGTGGCCGCAGGCCTCACTGGAGGAAATTGAAGCGGAAATGCATGCCTTTAGGAAAAGGCTGGAGAAAAGCTATTCCCATCACAAGGTGCTTAAATACATTATTTTCCCTGGGGGTGGCATTTGACTCGTACAGGGATGGGGAGTTTAAATATCAATTTTTTTACTTGAAGGATAAAATCCCTTCCCACCATTTTCATCAGGACCACCTCCCCATGAATATCAAACAGTTGAAGGCTTTTTTCCACAACCATTATCCAAAACAGTACCAGTTCTTCGAGACCAACAGGGATTACCGGGAAGTGATGGCCGGGGTCTTGGGCCACCTCAACGAAAAGTTTTTCCGGCTCTTTAAAAAGGCAGTTCCCTTTTCTCCCATCATGGACATTAAGGGTTTTATCACCGAGTTTGTCTGCGATGTGGAATGTAGTGACCCCCGTTGTCAAGACATTATTTTAAAAAATTAAGCTACATCCTCCTCCCTTCTACTTTATTGCACACTTCCATATTGGCCGATGATTACCAGTTTGGAATGACATAACTGTCATTGTGGATGAAGGCTTAAGTATTTTTGCCGAAGCCTTGAAATGGGTTTCTTGAAGCATACTGTTAATTAAAGGTAAAAGGCAATCGTAGGGTGCCCGGGTGGAATAGCCCGTTGAACTGTACCTGGTTTCTCTGGGCAGTCCTGTTACCTGCGGCCTTGAAGGGCGAAACTTCGTTTCCGTCGAGCTCAAGGCGGCCCTATAGACGGCCAACGGCTCGGACTGGTGGGAAGGGTTCGCCCCTTCAGGGGCCTGCCTGTCGCCTTACGGGGCATATTTATTCAAGAAAAAACTCAGACAACCAGCCAACAGAGGACAAGATTCTGTTTTTGGAAAGAGGAAAAAGGAGATGGGTGTAAAATGATTCTGACTAGTAAAAGTTTCTTGATAAGAAAGAGGGCCAAAACCATTCCCATGGGCAGGCGGGGCGAGCCTGGCGGCATTGCGGGTGGGGCGGTTTTTTTGGCCTCGGATGTGTCAAATTTTGTTACCGGCCATTTGTTGCCGGCAGATGGCGGCCACTGTGCCCATTAGCAGGATCATGAACATTATGCAGGTACATTGGGGTTAAAAGGGGAGGGAGTGATGGGTAGAATCCTGGTTGTCGATGATGAGGAGTCCATCGTGGAACTGGTCAAGTTTAACCTGGAGAAAGCAGGGGACCATGTCCTGGTGGCCTTTGACGGGAACAAGGCCCTGAAGATGGCAGCAGCGGAACAAGCCGATGTGGTCATCCTGGAGGTAATGCTGCCCGGACGGGAAGGGCAGGAGGTGTGCCGGCTGCTGCGTTCCCGGGAGGCTATTGCCGCTATTCCCGTAATCATGCTTACCGCCAGGGGAGAGGAATTCGATAAAGTGCTGGGACTGGTGTTGGGAGCGGATGATTACGTCACCAAGCCTTTTAGCCCGCGGGAATTGGCGGCTAGGGTCAAGGCATGCATCCGGCGGTGTACCGGTGCCTCTCAGGCAGCCCCCAAACAGGGTGCCGGAAAGCTCAGAGGGGGGGACCTGGTCATGGGTCCCGAGCATTTCCAGGTTTTTCTGCAGGGGCAGCCGGTAGACCTGACCCCCAAGGAGTTTGACCTGCTGCGGCACTTGGTGCAGAGCCCCGGCAAGGTGCTTAAAAGAGACTGCCTGTTGGACCGGGTATGGGGTTACGACCTTGCCGTTGATACCAGAACGGTAGACGTGCACATCCGGTACCTCAGGCAGAAAATCGAAAGGGAACCTGCTGATCCCAAGTACATTGAAACCGTTAAGGGTGTGGGTTACCGGTCCAGGTACCACCATGACGGGGCCTGGGGGCGTGAGCAGTGAACAATGGCAGGACAGGGCATCTAACGGAAAAAGAAATATACTTATTCAACAGAGGGGAATTGTACCACAGCTATCTAAAATTTGGGGCCCATCAAACTAAGCTTAATGGCCTGGAGGGTGTTCATTTTGCCGTTTGGGCTCCCAATGCAGCTAAGGTGTCTGTTGTGGGCGATTTTAACAGCTGGCAGGGCAAGGCCCATTCTATGGAAAGAAAAGGAGAGAGCGGGGTCTGGGTGCTCTTTGTGCCCGGCCTTAAGGAGGGGGAGATGTACAAGTATGAGATCCATACCGGAGAAGGGCAGGTCCTGCTCAAAGCTGATCCTTTCGCTTTCTATTCAGAACTCAGGCCCAACACCGCTTCCATTGTCTATTCTCTGGAGGGCTATCAATGGAAGGACCACCAATGGTTTAAAAGCAAAAAAAGGAAACCTCCCCAAGAGCAGCCGCTTTTGATTTATGAGGTGCATCTTGGTTCCTGGAAGCGCAAAGAAGACGGCAGTTTTTTGACTTACAGGGAGCTGGCCGGTTTCCTGCCTGGTTATGTTAAGGGCATGGGGTTTACACATATTGAGCTGATGCCTTTGATGGAGCATCCCTTTGACGGCTCCTGGGGATATCAAATTACGGGGTATTATTCGCCAACAAGCAGGTACGGGACTCCCCAGGACCTTATGTACTTTATTGACTGCTGTCACCGGGCCGGAATCGGAGTGATCCTGGACTGGGTTCCCGGTCATTTTTGCAAAGATGCCCACGGCCTGGGGCGTTTTGACGGTACTGACCTGTACGAAAGGGATGAACATGAGCAATGGGGGACTTACAAATTTAATTTTGGCAGAACGGAAGTGTGGAGTTTCCTGATATCCAATGCGGTCTTCTGGTTTGACAAATTTCATGTTGACGGCCTGAGGATTGACGGAGTATCCAGCATGCTGTACCTTGATTACGAAAAAGAGGTGGGGAGCTGGCAGCCAAATATTTACGGGGGAAGGGAAAACCTGGAGGCAGTGGCATTTATGCAAAAACTAAATGCCGTAATTTTCAGTTATTATCCCTGGGCCCTGATGATTGCCGAGGAAGCTACAGATTGGCCGCTGGTGAGCTGGCCTGTAGATGTAAACGGGCTGGGCTGCAATTTTAAATGGAATATGGGCTGGATGAACGACACTTTAAAATACATGCAACTGGACTTTCCAGAACGCCCTGCGCACCACCGGCTGCTAACCTTTTCCCTCTTATACGCCTTTTCCGAGAATTTTGTCTTGCCCTTCTCCCATGATGAGGTGGTGCATGGCAAAAAATCTCTAATAAACCGAATGCCCGGTGATTATTGGCAAAAGTTTGCCGGTCTGCGTGCTCTTTACTGTTATTTTCTGTGCCATCCGGGCAAAAAACTTTTGTTTATGGGAGGAGAATTCGCCCAGTTTATTGAATGGCGATATTATACTGAACTGGAGTGGTTTTTGCTGGCTTTTGAAATGCACAGGAAATACCAGGACTATGTAAAGACGGCTAACCTGCTGTACTGGAAAGAAAAGTGCCTCTGGGAAAAAGAGTGTGGCTGGGAAGGTTTTGAATGGATAGACGCGGATAACGCCTGGCAGAGCATTCTGGTATTCCTGCGCTGGGCTAAAGACAAAAAGGATTTTGTGCTGGTAGTGCTGAATTTCCGGCCCGAAACCTACCGGGACTTCCGGGTAGGAGTGCCGGTTCCGGGGATGTACAAAGAAATCTTGAATACGGACAGCCAGGCTTTCGGTGGTTCGGGGCAGGTTAATTCCGGGAAAATCAAGGCAGAAAAAATTAACTGGCACCAGCGAGAATATTCGATGAAAATAAAGGTTCCTCCCCTGGGAGGGGTCCTATTCAAGCCTGCAAGGGAGTAAATAAAGCCATTTGTGCTGCTAAAACTTAAAATTCATACCAGGGCTGTATTGTAGTGGCAAGGGTTTGAGGTGGCTGCCGCCACAGGCTGGCAAGCTCCAAATGATTTTCGGCTAAAGCCCATTGCCGGTGGGCGGTTTTCCTTTGGGTTAAATTCCAGAAAAAGGCAAGCGGATCCTTGCCTGAGACCGCAAGTATATCGGGCATTTGGGGGGTGGCTTAATGTTTAAGGACAAGGACAGTTTTAAACAGGCTTATGTGGAAAAATTTGCCGAATCCGAGGGCAAGACCTTTGACGAAGGAACAGCCTGGGATTATTATCATACGCTGGTCCTGCTATTAAAGGAAAAAATCAGCCTTTACTGGGCAGAGACCAACAGGGCCTATTCCCGGGAGGGGAAAAAACAGGTCTATTATTTTTCCATGGAGTTTCTGATCGGAAAACTGCTGTCCTATTACCTGGCAAATCTTGGAATAAAGGAACTTGTCCAGGAGGGGCTGGCAGAATTGGGGCTGGACCTGGAGGACCTGGTTGCTCAGGAGAATGATGCCGGACTGGGCAACGGGGGTTTAGGCAGGCTGGCAGCCTGTTTTTTGGATTCCATGGCTTTTCAGGGGATTCCCGGCCATGGCAACGGCATCAGATACAAGTATGGTTTATTTCAACAGAAAATTGTCAACGGTTTTCAGGCCGAGGTCCCAGACAACTGGCTGAAAAACGGGTATCCCTGGGAAATCCGAAAACCGGACAAGTCCGTTGTGGTCAGGTTTAAGGGAAATGTGCGAGTTGAGCAGGTTAACGGGAAGCTTAGTTTTAATCACGAAAACTACGAACCGGTGCTAGCAGTACCCTATGACATTCCCGTTGTAAGTTATCAAAACATTAAAAACATCAATAACTTAAGGCTCTGGAGCGCGGAGCCCATGCTGGAGGAATTTGATCTCCATTCTTTCAACCGCGGGGATTTTTCCGAAGCGGTGAGCTATAAATCCGAAGTTGAGGCGATTTCCTATATTCTTTATCCCGATGACAGCAGCCAGGCCGGCAGGGAGTTAAGGCTCAAACAGGAGTATTTTTTCGTTGCCGCAGGGCTGACAGCCATAGTTCGGCGCTATAAGAAAAACAACCACTCGTTAAAGGAGCTTGCCAGCAGGGTAGCAGTTCATATTAACGACACCCATCCTGCCCTCTGCATTCCAGAGCTCATGAGAATTCTGATGGACGAAGAAGGAATGGGCTGGGATGAGGCCTGGGACGTTACCGTAAATACCGTTTCCTATACTAACCACACCATCATGCCGGAAGCACTGGAAAAATGGCCGGTGGACCTTTTTAAATACCTCCTTCCCCGTATTTACATGATTGTGGAAGAGATAGACCGCAGGTTCCGGGATGAGATGAGCCGCAGGTATCCGGGCCGGAGTGAAGTGATCAACAAGACGGCTATTATTCGGGATGGCTATATCTGGATGGCCAACCTGGCCGTGGTGGGCAGCAATTCGATAAACGGCGTTTCCAAACTGCACACAGAGATCATCAAAAAATATGTGCTCAAAGATTTTTATGGGATTTTTCCCAATAGATTCAACAACAAGACTAATGGAGTAAGCCACCGCAGGTTTTTGCTGGAAGCAAACCCTGCTCTTGCCCGGCTGATTACCAGGGCTATCGGGTCTAAATGGGTAGAGGACCCGGAAAAGCTGGAGCAGCTCCTTGGTTACAGGGAGGATACTAATTTTCTGGAAGAACTGGCCCGGGTCAAATACAGCAACAAATGCCGCCTGGCGGAGTACATCAGGGAAAAACAGGGTATCATGGTGGATCCTTCCTCTATTTTTGATGTCCAGGTCAAGCGAATCCACGCTTACAAAAGACAGCTGCTCAATGTGTTTAAGATCATGGACCTTTACAACCGTCTTAAAGAAAACCCCAATCTTTCCCTCAATCCCCACACTTATATTTTCGGGGGAAAGGCGGCTCCAGGTTACCACTACGCCAAAACGGTAATCAAGCTTATTAATACCCTTGCCCAAAAAATAAATCCGGACCATGAGGTTAACGGCAAGATCAGGGTTGTCTTTCTGGAAAACTTTAATGTTTCCTTGGCAGAAATGATTTATCCCGCAGCCGAGGTCAGTGAACAGATATCCACTGCCAGCAGGGAGGCTTCAGGCACAGGGAATATGAAATTTATGATGAATGGAGCCATCACCCTAGGGACCCTGGACGGGGCCAACATCGAGATCAGGGAGGCCGTAGGGGACGAAAATATTGTCATTTTTGGGCAGACCGCGGACAAGGTCATGAAATGCTACCAGGACGGGGGCTACCGGTCGTGGGATGAATACCATGCCTATCCCAGGTTGAAGAAAGTGGTTGACCAGTTAATCAACGGTTTCTTTATTGAGGCTGCGGGAGAATTCCGGATTATTTACGATTCCCTTTTAAAGTATAACGACGAGTTTTTTGTGCTCAAGGACTTTTGTTCCTACACCGATGCCTGCAGCGTGATCCATAACCTTTATCTTAATCGGCTCAATTGGAATAAAATGGCTCTGATAAATATTGCTAAATCAGGGGCCTTTTCCAGCGACAGAACGGTACAAGAATATGCCCGGGATATTTGGTTGAAAAAAGGGGGCGGGTTCGATGCCTAAAAAAGAATGCCTGGCCATGCTGCTGGCTGGAGGGCAAGGGAGTCGGCTTGGCTGTCTTACCCGTAATATTGCCAAGCCCGCCCTCTCTTTCGGCGGAAAGTACAGAATCATTGATTTCAGCTTGAGCAATTGTGCCAATTCCAACATTGATACGGTAGGGGTATTGACCCAGTATAAGCCTTTTTCCCTCAATTCTTATATCGGGATCGGCACTGCCTGGGACCTGGACAGTGCCTTTGGGGGCGTCCACATTCTCCCCCCCTATGTCCGGGAAGAGGGTGGCAGCTGGTACAAGGGAACCGCTAATGCTATTTACCAGAATATGGAGTTTATTAGCATTTATAACCCTGATTATGTTTTTATTCTTTCAGGCGACCATATTTATAAAATGAATTACTCTGCTATACTCAAATTTCACCAGGAGAAAAAAGCTGAAGCGACCATCGCGGTGATCCAGGTCCCCTGGGAAGAGGCTTCCCGGTTTGGGATTTTGCAGGTAGACGAAACCGGCAGAATCCTGGAGTTTGCGGAAAAACCCGGCCTGCCTCGAAGCAATCTTGCTTCCATGGGGATTTACGTTTTCGATTGGCCGGTTTTAAGGCAGGCCTTGATAGAAGACGAAGCCAACCCCGGGTCGGACAATGATTTTGGCAAGGATGTCATCCCCATGCTCCTGAGGCAGGGGAAAAGGCTTTTTGCTTATCGTTTCCAGGGGTACTGGAAGGATGTGGGGACGATTGAAAGCTATTACCAGGCCAATATGGAGCTGCTGGAAGATAACCCCCCGTTCAATATCTTTGATGCGGATTTCAGAATCTATTCCAACGAAGACGCTTTTCCCCCCCATTATGTGGGGCCAAAGGCCAAAGTCAAAAAAAGCCTGGTCAGCAACGGCTGCACCTTGCTGGGTAAAGTTGTAAACTCCGTGCTCGCCCCCGGGGTTTTTGTGGGGGCAGGAGCAATGGTCGAGGATTCGATTTTGCTCTCAAATGCTAAAATTCACAAGGCCTCCTGGGTCCGCAGGGCAATTGTGGGGGAAAACGCGGAGATTATGGAGAACTGTGCCGTCGGGATTAACACCGGCGGGGATCCGCGCCAGGCAGGCATAACGGTAATCGAGGACAACAGCGTGCTTCCTGCTGGTTCGCTGGTCGAGGAAGGAGAAAAAGCTCCCAGGACGTTTTGTGTCACTGGCTGAAAAATGCCGGTTGCAACAGGTTTTTGGGGAGGGGGAGGGAAAATGAACAGGGCAATAGGGCTGATTTTCTGCAATTACCTTTCCGACAGCCTGCAGGGGATCGCCAGGGACAGGCCTGTCGGGGCAGTGCCTTTCGGCGGGAGATACCGCCTGCTGGACTTTGTCTTGTCCAGCATGGTCAATTCCGGCTTGCGGACCGTGGGGCTGGTTACGCCCCACCATTACCGGCCCATAGTTGATCACCTGGGAGCTGGCAAGGAATGGTTTCTAGACCGCAAAGCGGGCGGCCTCTTTCTGCTTCCTGGTTCCAACCACGTGCTGGCCGGCAAAAACATAAAGTTTAGCCTGAAGGACCTGCAGGTGAATGTTGAGTTTCTGGAAAAGGATTACGCAGAACATGTAATTTTGAGCGGCTGCAACCAGGTTTTTAACATAAATTTTCAAAAGGCCCTTGAATTCCAAAATAATAAAGAAGCCGATGCTACTTTGTTATATAAGGTGGTTACCCCTGATGCACCAGCAAGCCCGGGAGGGCTCTGGCTGGAAGCTTGTGGGGAAGGCCGAGCAAAAAAAATCTTTCAGGAAGGATTTGAAGATTTCAACCCTGCACCAAAACGGCCGAAAAAGCCGGGTAAGCGCTTCCTGGATATGTTAATCATCCGCCGGAAACTACTCATGGAAATCATTGCGGGATGTGTTGATGAAACTGCCGATTTGGTAGAGGCAATTGGGGAGAATCTTAAATCTTTAAAGGTTTATGCCTACCCGCATCCAGGATATTGGGCAAGGATAGATTCAGTTTACAGCTATTTTCGACACAACCTGGAACTGCTTGATCCCAAGATTAGAAACGAGTTGTTTATGGGTAGAGACAGGATCCATACCAAAATTAAAGATAATCCCCCTGCCAGGTACGGCTCCGGGGCCATGGTCAAAAACTGCCTGATTGCCAGCGGCTGCTATATTGAAGGCAGGGTGGAAAAAAGCATTATTTTCCGGGAAGTGCAAATCGATAAGGGTGCTCAAATTAAAAACGCTGTAGTCATGCAGAGATGCACTATCGGTAAAGATGTGGTCCTCGAGAATGTGATCCTGGACAAGTTCGTCCAGATTAAAGACCATACAGTGTTAAAAGGGACGAGAAATTACCCCGTGGTCCTTAACAAGAGGTCTGTAGTTTGATTTTTCAGGGAGGAGAAGGATGAGAGTCCTGTTTGCTGTTGCCGAAGCGTCTCCCCTGGTCAAAACCGGAGGGCTGGGAGAGGTGGCCGCTGCTTTGCCCGCAGCCTTAAAAAAACTGGATATTGATGTAAGGATAATCATGCCTAAATACAGTGCCATCCCTGAAGAAATCCGCAAGGAAATCAAGCACCTTGCCCATTTTTATGTGCCCCTGGCGTGGAGAAAGCAATACTGCGGGCTGGGCGAACTGGACTGGGAAGGATTAAAATATTATTTGCTGGACAACGAGTATTATTTTAAACGTGACCATCTCTACGGTTACTATGACGAAGCCGAACGCTTTGCCTTCTTTTGCCTGGCAGCCCTCGAAAGTTTAGCCCATTTAGGAGGGTTCAGGCCGGACATCGTTCACTGCAATGACTGGCACACGGCCCTGATCCCCCTCCTGCTCAAGGCATACTATGGAGCCGGTCCTTTTAATAATATTAAAACCGTTTTGACTATCCATAACCTGCAGTACCAGGGCATCTTCCCCAGGGAGGTGCTGGGGGACATTCTCGGCCTGGGGGATGAATACTTTACAGCAGATAAAATAGAATTTTACGGAGCAGTCAATTACCTGAAAGCAGGCCTGGTGTATGCGGATTGCCTTACCACCGTCAGCCCGACCTATGCCCAAGAAATCCAGGGCCCTTACTTTGGGGAAAGGCTGGACGGGATTTTACGGGCGAAAAAGGACCGCTTGTACGGGATATTAAACGGTATTGACTATAGGAAATACAACCCCCAGACGGATCCTCATATCTTTGTGAATTACCGCGGCTCCCTCTACAAAAAGGAAGAAAACAAGCTTAAGCTGCAATCACTGCTGGGCCTGCCCGTTTTAAGGGGAGTGCCGCTTTTGGGGGTAATTTCTCGCCTTGTGGATCAGAAGGGCTTGGATTTGCTGGCCCCTGTCCTGGAGGAAATGCTAACTATGGACCTGCAGGTGGTAGTACTTGGTACAGGGGAAAAAAGATACGAGGAGATGTTTGCCTATTTTGCCTCCAAGTACCCGCAAAAACTGGCTGCCAGGCTCACCTTTGATGTTGAGCTTGCTCACCGGATCTATGCGGGGGCTGACCTTTTCCTGATGCCCTCCCGTTTTGAGCCTTGCGGCTTATCCCAGATGATCGCCATGCGCTACGGGACTATACCCGTGGTAAGAGAAACCGGTGGTTTAAAGGATACAGTAATTCCATACAATCAATATACAGGGGAAGGGAACGGCTTTAGCTTTGCCAACTATAATGCCCATGAACTCCTGTTTACCGTCCAGAGGGCTGTGAAAATTTATCGGGAAGAGAAGGCTGTCTGGAAAGGACTGGTGGAAAAAGCCCTAAAATCTGACTTTAGCCAGGATAAATCCGCCCAAAAATATGTTGAGGTTTACAAAACTATCTTACCGGTTGAAGGAACAAGAATTATTTTGCTATAAAACGGCGGTTTAGGCCGGCTAGCCTTTACCAACAACGAAAAACGAGGGTGGCGTATGTTTGATTTGGCGGTTTATCACAATTCCCATGACCTGTTTTACCGCAATCCTTTTGGTGCCGTTACCTGCGGCCAGAAGGTTGTAATCAGGGCGGAAACTCGATCAAGCTCCCCTGTAAAAGAATGCTTTTTGCGCTTGTGGGAAAAAGGGGAGCGCGAGCGGCTGCTCCCCATGCAGGGTTACCAAAAAATTGCGGGAAAGGACCTGATCCAGCAGGTCTTTGCAGCCGAATACACTGCCCCGGACTATCCCGGCCTGGTCTGGTATTACATGATCATCAAAACGGATAACCAAACCTACTTTTACGGGAATAATGAACAACTGCTGGGGGGACAGGGAGAGATCAAAACCAGTGAACCCCCGTCCTACCAGCTTACTGTCTACAGGACTTCCGGCAAAACTCCGGAGTGGTTTAAAAAGGGGGTCATGTACCAGATTTTTGTGGACCGTTTCTACAACGGCAATGAGCAAGGACTGGTTTTGCATCCCAAGCGCAAGAGCCTGATTCATGGCGACTGGTATGACACTCCCTTTTATCTTAAAGATGAAAAGGGGCGGGTTATCCGCTGGGACTTTTTCGGGGGAAACCTGCTGGGGGTGCTGAAAAAGCTGCCGTACCTGAGGGAGCTGGGAATCAGCATGATATATTTCAATCCCATTTTTGAATCCTCCAGCAACCATAAATACGATGCAGGTGACTATTTGAAGATTGATCCCATGTATGGGGATGAGGAGATATTTGAACGCTTGGTCAGGGAAGCCGGCAAGTACGGCATTTCCATCATTCTTGACGGCGTGTTCAGCCATACCGGGAGTGACAGCATCTATTTCAACAAAGAAGGCAATTACCCTTCGCTGGGGGCTTTCCAGTCCCCGGAATCTCCCTACTATAAATGGTACCGGTTTGTTGACGGCCGAGAAAATTACGAGTGCTGGTGGGGAGTGGATGATCTGCCCAATGTCAATGAGAACGAGCCGTCCTACCGGGAATTCATCTGCGAAGGGGAAAACAGTGTTGTTAGATACTGGATGAAGAAAGGGGTCAAGGGGTGGCGGCTGGACGTTGCCGATGAACTTCCCGACGAGTTTATCAAGGGTGTCCGCCGGGCGATGACGGAAGTCGATCCTGATTCCGTGCTGATTGGGGAGGTCTGGGAAGACGCTTCGAACAAGGTCAGTTATGGTAAGCTCCGGGAGTATTTATGGGGTGAGGAACTGGATTCGACGATGAATTACCCTTTCCGCGGCATCTTCCTGGACTTTATCCTGGGCAGGATTGACGCTTTAGGCGTGCACCGCCGGGTAATGAGCCTGTATGAAAACTACCCCAGGGAGCACTTTTTTTCAGCCATGAACCTTTTGGGCTCCCATGACACCATCAGGGTTTTAACCCTTCTCGGAGAGGCTCCTCCCGAGGAAAGCCTGTCAGAAAAAGAACGGGAGAATTTCCGGCTGTCCCCTGGGGCCAGGGAGCTGGCCGTAAAAAGGTTGAAGCTCTTTTCCCTGGTCCAGATGGCCTTCCCTGGGGTCCCCTGCATTTATTACGGGGATGAAGCAGGGGCGGAAGGGTATGCCGACCCTTACAACAGGGGGACTTACCCCTGGGGAAGGGAGGACCAGGAGCTGCTGGAATGGTATAAGAAAATAGTTAAAATCCGCAGGGAGTACCAGGTCTTGCAAGCAGGGGAATTTGAGTCGCTTCCTTGGGGAGAGGATGTTTACGGGTTTAGGCGGTCAGGTAAAAATGAAGAAATTGTCCTTGTCATTAACCCCAGCTTAAGCCTTGAAAAAGAAGCTGCAGTAAAGTTTTCTGCCTCCAAGGAAAGCCTGAAGGAAGAAGAGACAGGCCAGACAGGAGAAAAAGCCTGGCTGGTGCTGGAATTATTGCACGGGGATCATGTCCGCCACGGGGCCGACGGGTTTCTTGTTAAGCTCAAACCCCTGGAGGGCAAGCTGTTTTACCGCAAATCAAAAGATACTCCCATGGCTCCAAAACTGTCCCGTTCCTGCGGAATCCTCTTGCACATAACTTCCCTTCCTTCCAGGTGGGGAATAGGGGATATGGGGGAAGAAGCCTTCCGGTTTGCTGATTTCCTGGAGGATTCAGGCCAAAAACTCTGGCAGGTGCTCCCCTTAAATCCTGTTGGCACCAGCTTTTCGCCCTATCAGAGCGATTCCGCTTTTGCGGGAAATCCTTTTTTAATCAGTATTGACTGCCTGATCAAGGAAGGCCTGCTTACCGAAAAAGAAGCTGAAGAGGAACTGCAAAGGTTTGAGCCTTTTTTCAGCGACATCCGGGTGAATTTCCCCGCTGTTTTGGAGCTTAAGGAAAAACTGTTTCGTCGGGCTTTTGACGCTTTTAAGATAAAGATTAACCAAGACCAGCGGGGTTTTCCGGAAAAAATCCAGGAAGGTTATCCTTCCTGGCAAAACTACAGGCAGTTTCAGGACAGGAATAAATACTGGCTTGAGCACTACTGCCTGTATCAAGCCTTAAAAAAATATCACGGAGGGCTGCCCTGGTATGAGTGGGAAAAAGGAGCTGCCTTCAGAGAAAAGGAAACTCTCCAAAAATTCAGGGAAGCCCTTGCCGGTGAAATTGAATACAACCGGTTTTTGCAGTATACATTTTATGACCAGTGGGGAAATTTGAAAAAGCACGTCCATTCCAGGGGTATCCGTTTCATTGGCGATATGCCGTTTTACGTGGCGGCAGACAGCTGTGATACTTGGCTATACCGGGACCTGTTCGAGCTGGATGAGGCAGGCCGGCCCCTGAAAGTAGGAGGGGTTCCTCCTGATTACTTTAGCCAGACTGGCCAGCTGTGGGGGAACCCGCTGTATAGCTGGCACAAAATGGCTGAGAGGAAATTCTCTTGGTGGACGGAACGCATCCGGCATGCTTTGGGGCTGACGGACTATCTCAGGCTCGATCATTTCCGGGGTTTTGAGGCCTATTGGGAGATCCCGGGAGAAGCCAGGACGGCCGTCAACGGCAGGTGGATCAAAGGTCCGGGTAAAAAATTCTTTGAGGAAATTGCCCGGGAGCTGGGCAGTCTTCCGTTTATTGCAGAAGACCTGGGTTTAATCACCCCGGAAGTAAAGGCTTTGAAAGAGATCTTCGGCTTTCCCGGGATGAAGGTGCTGCAGTTTTTAAACAGAGAAAGCATTGATCACGGCCAGGAACCAGAGCATGTGGTCTATTATACTGGTACCCATGATAACGATACTCTTCTGGGTTGGTATAAAAACAACGTGAGCGCGGGCTTGAGGAATCAAGATCTTAATCCGCAAGCAGTCTGCCTGGATTTCATTGAAACTCTTTACAGCAGCGGATCAGCCTGGGTGATTGTTCCCCTGCAGGACATCCTGGGGCTGGACAGTGAAGCCAGGATGAATACCCCGGGAACGGCAGAAGGAAACTGGCGGTGGAGAATGGCAAAAGGCTCTTTGACAGGAGAAATATCTTCCTTGCTCAAGAAGGCATCCCTCCAATACGGCAGAACTCCTTTGCCTTACTACTACGGGCAGCAGCCCTCCGGGTGCAGCGGTCAAACCCGGGGACCGGGTTGGATTTATTCCTGCTGGCATTCCCGGCCCGTACAGGGTACTATTAGGGTTTAAAAAAATCGAAAAATAGTGAGCAACACCCCCACCGCTGGACCTCGGCAGCTGCATGGGGCTGCCTGTGAATAACTTTTGAATTTTCAGCTTTCGCCAGGCCACGAACTTATCCGCAAAATGGTGCGGGAATTTGCGGAACAGGAAGTGCTGCCTACAGCAGAGATTGAAAGAGAAAGTCGAAATAAAGGGGGTTTTTGGAACAGTGTGCACTAGTGAGACCATGGCCGAGATGAAGGGCAAAGAATAACCAAAGATAAAATGTTTCCCGAAAAAGCGTTCCGGTGAAGCAGGCATCTTTTTTCGTAGAACGACGATGGTATTATTAATTCTTATTTTTGGGGGAGGGAAAGATTGGGTGAAAAAAAGATGGTGTCTTGCGCTAGTCTTGAGCTTGATCTTAATCTTTAACATACTGGGACAGGCCCTGAGGCCCGAAACCCTACTGGCAGCGCCTCAGGAAAAATACTTTAGCATTCTGCACACCAATGACGAGCACTCGGCTTTGCTGCCTTCGCCCCTGGCAGATTATCACCCAGAGCTGCCTAACCCATCTCGGGGCGGCTTTGCCAGGCTGGCCCAAGCTATAGAGGACATGCGGCAGGTGAAGGCAAAAACATCTGAGCCGGTCCTGCTGATCTCTGCCGGAGACTACCTGGGAGGATCCCCCTTTGCCTGGCTGGCGCTAGACAAGAAAGGGCCTGAGTTAAGCCTCCTGATTGAGCTGGGTTATGATGTGGCAACTATCGGCAACCACGAATACGACTTCGGTCCGGAGGTTTTAGCCAATTACCTCAGGGCTGCCGGTTACCCGGAAGCTGCAGGTAAGACTGCCATAGTTGCTACCAACACCTTGCCTCCTGCAGGTCATCCCCTGGGGGACCTTCCCCTTCAGAAGACCCATATTAAGGTCCTTGATAACGGTTTAAAGGTAGGCTTCTTCGGGATCCTTGGCAAAGATGCCATCAAGGTAGCTCCTAACTCCAAGCCTATTGAATTTGCTGACCAACACACGGCGGCCAGGGAAGCGGTGGCTCAACTCCAAAAGGATGGCGCTGATGTCATTGTGGCAGTAAATCATGCCGGGCTGAAAGAAGACCGGGAATTGGCCCGGGCCGTGCCTGGCATCCATGTAATTGTCAGCGGGCACTGCCATACCGCTTTAGAAGAGCCCTTGGTCGAGAATGGAGTTATCATAGTTCAGGCAGGGGAACTGTTAAACTATCTGGGTATCCTGGAGCTGGCCTATAACCCGGCCACTAAAGAGGTGCGGGTTCGCAACCAGGAAACAGTCCGTCCATATCTGTTACCCTTGGATGATAAGGTCCCTCCCCATCGGGAAATGTCCGGGCGGCTGGCAGAGATCATTGCTGACTTAAACGCTGTGGTTGCCCGGGTCAGTAACGGCCGCTTTACAGATATTGGTGAGACATTAATGTATTCGGATTTTACCGTGACTAACCGGCCAGAATTGGCGGAATCACCCTTTGGCAATTTTGTCGCCGATGCCATGCGGTCAATTGCCGAGGAAGCCACAGGCCAGAGGGTTCACTTTGCTTTCCAGGCCAACGGTTTGATCCGTGGCGCCTTAACTCCCGGCTCAGCGTCCCACGCAAAAGGCCAGGTTGCCTTTTTGGACCTGGCGGGTTTGGTGGGCCTGGGTTCCGGCCCGGACGGGGAGCCGGGTTATCCCTTGGTTTCAGTCTACCTTACCGGCGAAGAAGTCCGCCGCATTTTGGAAGTGTCGGTCCTGTTATCTGAGCTGATGGGCGATAGCTATTACTTGCAGGTTTCCGGCCTGAGCATGGTCTATGACCCCAAGCGGGCCATTCTCGGCTGGGTTCCGGTGAAGAAAATACCTGTTCCCACTACCCGGGCGGTTCTTTCGGCAAAGAAGCATGTTGGCAGCGGCATCCAGCATGAATCTGCCATGGAGCCTCTAAAACGGGGGGACCAAGAGCTGTACCACGTAGTGTCCGATTACTATATTGCATCTTTCCTGCCCATGGTCGGGAAGATGCTGCCCCAGCTGGGGCTGGTCTTAAAAGATAAAAACGGCAACCCCATAGCAGATATTAAGAATGCCATTATCTATCGAGACGGGAAAGAGTTAAAAGTATGGCAGTGTGTATTGGAATATGCCCAAGCCCAGCCCAAGGATGCCTTGGGCAATCCCCGGATGCCAGAGCACTACGCCAAGACCGCAGGCCGGCTGGTAGTGGTTAATACCGTTCCCCTGCTGGTGTACCCGGGTCTTGGCTTGGCCTTGGCATTAGGTCTCTTAACATATTGGATTATCCGCAGGCGCAGGCATCCCAGGGCTTTAATGCAACGCAATTACACTTAACAAAATAGTCTTTAAGGGTGTGATCACAAATGTTTCAATTGCATTTAGATCAGAAAGCAAAAGATTACATCAAAAAAATTGGCGGAGTGGTCACTGTCAAGTGTATCACCATGGGCCGCGGCTGATGCGGTGGATTATTTATGCCTACCGTGACTGTAGGCGAACCTGAAAAAGCTAAGGAGCAGTACCACCTGCTTGAAATTGAAGGTGTCAAGATTTACCTGTCTCCTTCATTAATACCAACGGGACAAGTCCCTCGTTTAGTTCCTCACGGTATTCTCTTTTTTCGCGACTTAGAGATCCAGGGTTATAGGTGTCAATAAAACCAGCTTGGAAGAACTGTATCATGGCCGGTATGGAGATTTTAGGGAAGATATATGACATTGACCTGGCATTGGTACCCATCGGAAGCGTATTTGTGATGGATCCCTTACAGGCCGCCCACAGCCTTACCTTGTTGAAACCGAAACATGCGGTTCCCATCCTAGAGAATATATATCAAAGAAGGCCTCACGAATGATTTGGTGAGGATTCTCTGGTATTAGCCCACCAGATAAGGACGATTGCCAAGGAGCGGTTGGGTGAAAAATGCGGAGAGGTTAAGGCTGAAGACCTGCAAGACGAGATCTGGCAGGCCTTGCGGCGCTACCTGGGGATGTAAAAGCAGTCCCTGTCCGCCCGGTAAGTGCCGGGTCTTTTTTTTTTCAGTAATTTCGGTGCCGGATGGCAATTTAAGCCGCTAGAAGGAATTATTGCGTGCTGTCAAGAAATAATCCGGGTAGAAGCCTGTAGATAAAACCCGATTCTTCGGGGAGGAAGAAGCCCTTGCGTCAACTGGTCGAACAGTACCTGGCGTCACAACCCAAGAAAAATATAGACACTATCGAACTGGAAGGCTACGTGCAAAGCTCTCTGGGTGAGAACTACCTGCCTGCGGGAGGGTATCACAGGCTTGTCCAGGCGGTGGAAGAACTTTGCCGTGAAGGGGTGCTGGCGCCCGTAAACTCTTCCGGCCACAACGGCAGGACCCCGTCGCTTTACAGGCGTTACAGGAAAATAACGGCTCCGCGGGACACCTCCCACCACCAGGAACTGCTGGCCTGCCACCCCCGCCTGTCCCTGGCGAAGTACTGGAACGATCCCGGGGCTTATTTACAGGACCAACAGAGTATCCGCGCCCTGGACCGGTTTTTTAAGGACCCGGTGGCGGCGAGCACCCTGGCCGGATCCTACACGGTCAACGAGCGGTCTTTCCAGATCTTCCGGGATGAAAAGTTTTTAAGCCTGCCCGCGGGGCGTAACCTGTTGCAGCAACTGGGGCTTGGCCTTACAGACCTGGGGTGTTTTGAAACCTATGAACCCTTCTTTTACGTGGACTACGGGGCTGCTCCGGAAGAACGGCGTTACCTGCTGGTGGTGGAAAACAAGGATACCTTTTTTACCCTGAAAAAGGTGTTCGCCTGCGGGAAACAAACCGTCAACAGCATGGCGGTGCATCTGCTGGTGTACGGAGAGGGGAGAAAGATCGTCAAAAGTTTCGGTTTCCTGCGGGAGATTCCCGGTTGGGAACGGGTAGAGGTAGAGGCGTACTATTTCGGGGACCTGGACCCCGAGGGCATCGACATCTTTGGCGCCCTGGCCAGGGCTTACCCGCAAGTCCCCATCCGCCCCTTCGATTATTTGTACCGCGAGCTGCTGTACCTCCATGGGGCGGGGGCACCCCCGCTCCGTGACAAGAAACAGCGGCTAAAGGCCGAGCACCTGTCGCTCTTTCTCCGGTTGCTGGAACCGGCGACAGCCTCCGGGGTGCGGGCGCTGCTGGATGCCGGCCGATACCTGCCCCAGGAGGGGTTAGCCTATCCCTTTTTCGCCCGGGAGGTGGGGCTGGATGCATGAGGCTCTCGCGGGCTTTGGTGACCGCATGCGCAGCCTGGCGGTCTTTTATCCTGTCTTTAATCTCCAGCAGGCCCGGAAGTATCCCGAGTATGACCGGGTGGCCCTGGGATTCGGGGTGTTGCTGTTTATCCTGGAAAGCATGCTCCTGGGTCGTAGCGGGTGCGAACACCGGGACGTGGGCAGGTTTCTCCGCCAGGTGGTGGAGGAGACTTACGGTCACCGGTTGACGGAGGAAGAGGGACTGGAGATGGCCTATTTCTTCCTCGACGCCCTGCGGAACGACGGCCATCCCTTTGAATTCCCTTTTCGCGACCTGGAGACGGGGGTGGATGCCGCCTGCAAGTTCACCCTGGTGGAAACCGCCTCCTACGAAATCCACGGCAAGGTGCTGTTCAGGCTGTCCTCCGAAGGGCTGGACCTGCTGTTCAAAACGAAAGAGATCTACAAGGAACTGCGGATTACCATTCTCCAGCTCCTGTTCCGCCAGCAGGTTGAAAAAGGGGTGTTTCAGGAAGCCCTGCGCACGGTGGACAACATGCTGGTCCAGGTGCGGGAACTGCACGAAGATATCCGGCGGTTGCGGCAGCGCATCTTGCGGAACGTGGGGCAGATCACCGTGGCGGATTACGTGGCCCTGGTGGAACGCGTTCACGAACAATTCAAGCGGGAAAAAGAGACCTTTTTCTTCCTGCGGGGACTCCTGGAAGAAACCCAGAAGGCTTACCGCCAGCGTTCCCTGACGGACAATGAGCGGCAGAGTTTTGACCTGCTGGTGCAGGTGGCCGGCCGGCTGGATCTGGTCATCAACGAGCACAACAGCCTTTTTTCCCGGCAGTTGGACCTGAGTTCTTTTTTGGAAGAAGCCATGCTGGAGAGCCTGGCCCACACCTTCCGCACCAGAGTGAACTTTGAACGGGAATTCGTAGACGGGGTGCTGGCTAACACCCCGGACCTGGACGTGCTCCGCCAGATCCTGCACCCTTTGTGGGTATGCAGGAAGAACAAGTATTTTAACGTCATGAAAGCGCTGGACTCGCAGTTCGTGGGAATGGAGAACGAGGGGATGGCGGAGGGGCAGGTGGGGCCGGACGTGACCGAGATGGAACGCCAGGCGGAGCGGGACCGGCTGTTAAAGGAGCAGCGGGATGCCCGCTACCGGCGATATATCGAAACCTGCTTCCGCCCGCTATGGGAAAGGGAAGCCTACGCCTTGAAGGATGCCCTGGACCTCCTGGCGCCGGAGGAATACGCCCTCTTGATCGGGGAAGCCGAGTTTTACCCGTTCCTGGTACAACTCCACCAGATGGGCGTGTGGCCTCTGGTGGTGGAAGAAGAGGTGGCGGCAAAAATCATCGATTCGGAAGGAGGAAACCTCCCCTACCTGTTCGTCCAGTACCTGCGCCGGCACCCCGAACTCCGGGACAAAAAGGCGGTGGAGGTGATGGCGTCCAGGGAAGAACTGGCCCTGGCCAACGGGTACCGGGTGACCAACTACCGTTTCCGGATCACGGAACTGCCGGCCCCACCGGGAGCACCGGCAGCACAGGAGGTCTAAAAAGACGTGCAGGAAGTTTACAAGGCCGAGAGTGTGGAGCAGGCGCTGAAAATATTCCTGGAACTGGTGAAAAAGGGTGAGATCCCGGCGGGCAGCGACGACCTGCTGCGAGTGTATAAAACCGATCCCGAGGTGCAGGGGCTGCTGACCAACGTTTTTGAACCCCTGGCGGAAGTAAAAATCCTGGAAACCCCCGACCGGTTGTTCCTCTCGCCCAACACCGATAACAAAGTATTCGGTTACACCAACGAGCAGTTGCGGCAGCGCCTGAAATTCGACAACAACCGCGAACTGTACATGGGGTACTTTGTCATGCTGAGCCTCCTGGCCATGTTTTACGGCAGCGAGACCATGGAGGAAGCGACCCGTACCTACGTAACCGTTTCCACCCTGGAGGAGTTCATCACCGGCAAGCTGGAGGGACTGGCCGCCCGGGAGGACCTGCGGGACCTGGAAAAGGAACTGGAGTACAACCTGGTCTCCTCGGTGGAACTGTGGCGCGACCTCCCGGAATACGACCAGACCCTCGTCCGCCTGCGGGGCAGCAAGAACAACCGGGTCAGTTTCATCCTGAAGGTGTGCGCCTTCCTGCAGGAAGAGGGGCTGGTGGTGGTGGCCCACGACCGGGAGATCTATGTTACCGAAAAGCTGCACCAGATGGTGCGGAAGTACTATTCCGACGGGGGGCGGAAGGAACAACTGCTGGGCCTGATCCGTAAAAGGGGGGAATAGGTGAGATGCCGCAGATCACCCGTATCCGGCTGACCAACATTGAATACGACGGCGGGAAAAAGATGTATACCGACGAGCTCTTCCGGCTATGGGGCAGCAATGGCCTGTTCAACCTGGCCAACGGGGGAGGCAAGACCCTGTTGTTGCAGTTAATCCTGCAGGTGGTGCTCCCCAACGAATCCATGAACAGGAGACCGTTATCCGACCTGCTGGCCCACAAGCGGTATACCGGGCACATCGCGGTGGAGTGGCAACTGGACCGGCAGGAGCCCGGCTACCTGCTGACCGGTTTTTGCTTCACCCGCGCCCAGGAAGAAGAGGGACGGGTGAAATACTTCACGTACATCAGCCGCTACCAGCGGGCCAATCCCTTTGATATCAAGCACCTTCCCCTGATGCAGGACCGCACGCCCATGTCTTATACGGAACTGCTTTCGTTGCTGAAGAAAAACCTTTCCTCCCGGGAGGCCGCCATCATGGTGTTTGACCAGGAAGACAAGCGGGCGGCCTACCTGAAGGAACTGAAAACATACAACATCTTCGAAAAGGAATGGAAAAACATCAAGGTCACCAACGGCGCGGAGGGCGGGATGGAGGGGTTCTTCCAGGGAGCCAGGACCACCAGGCAGTTGCTGGAAACCCTGATGATCCCGGCGGTGGACGAGGTATTGTTCGCCGGCCCGGAAGACGCGAGGGAGTTGGCCCGGGCTTTTTCCCGGTACCGTCAGAACCTGATGCGCATCCCCCAACTGGAAAAGAACCTCCGGGACTTCGCCATGATCCGGGAAGGCGGGGAACAGGTACTGGCGCTGGTGCGGCAGTACGCAGGACTGCAGGAAGAGTTGTTACGGCAGAGGCGGCTCCTCCGGCGGCTGTTTAATTCCGCCGGGGCGGCCCTGGAGAAGCTCAACGAGGAGACAGCGGACCTTAAGGCGGAGTTGCAGCAGGTCGACGGGCAGATCACCGCCACCAGGTACAAGCTGGACAGCCTGCCCTACGCCCGGGGACTGCAGGAACTGGCCCGGGCGGATCGGGAGGCGCAAGCGGCGGAAGAGCAATGCCGTCAGGCCCGGGAAAGGCGGGAACAGTTGGAACTCCGGCGCCGCCGGGCGGAGGCCGGCAACCTGTGGCTGGATATCGTGGAGTTGGAGGCCGACACCGCCGCTGCCCGCCTGGCCATTAGGGAAAGGGGCAAGGGACAGGAGGAACTGCTGGCGGAGCGGGATAGCTGCCGGGCTACCCTGCGCGCCCGCCTGGAGGAAAGGCTGCAAGACCTGGGGAGCGCCCTGGAGGAGCGGGAAACCAGGCTGAAGGACCTGAAGGACTGGAGGCGCAAACTGGCAAGAGAACTGCAGGACATGGATGACCGCATTGCCGGCCTGGACAGGCAGGAGGCGGTACTGCAGGCGTGGCTGGACGGCTTCCAGGCGGAAAGGAGCCGGCTGTGGCAGCAGTATCCCTATTCCTGGGTGGAAAACCCGGCGGAAGGCCTGGTGGCCCTGGCTGGGGAAGAGGCCGGGCTGGGCCAGACCCTGGCGGAAAACCTCCGGCAGCAGCAGGAGGTACAGCGGGCGGGAGAAGCAAGTACCGGCCGATTGAGGGAGCTGGAGGGCTTGAAAGCCGGGGCCCGGCACCTGTGCCAGGGCTGGCGGGACAAGGTAGCGGATTACCGGCGCCGGTTGGACGAGGTGTCCGCAGCCCTGGCCCGCCATTCCATCGTCTGCCGGGATGTCTTCACCGGCCGGGAACACCTGTACGGCCGGCTGGAGGAGAAGAACCTGGAACTGCAGGACCGCGTGACGCGGGAGGGAGCGGCGGTCAAGGCCTTGAGCGACCAGCTCGCGTTATTGACCCGGTTTGACTACTACATCCCCAACCACGACCTGCTGCAGGTGCAGAAAATCCTGGCGGACTGGGGCATCGAGGCCCAGGCGGGTACCCAGTGGCTGCAGGCACTGGGGGTGGATGAAGCTCAGCGGCAGGCTTACCTGCTCCGCAACCCCCTGCTGCCCTACGCCCTCATCTTGAGCCCGGATGGACTGAAGAAACTCCAGCAGCGGGCCAGGGCCTGGGAGGAGGTCACCCTGAACTGTCCCGTGCCGCTGGTGGTGCGGGGGCCGGAGATGGCGCCTGCCGGCGATGAACATCCGGTTTCGCTGGTGCCGCTTTGGGTTCAACAGGTTTATCTCCCGTGGCACAAGGGTTATACCATCGCCATGTCCGCCAGTGCCATGGACGAGGTCCGCGGCCAGGCGGAACGGGAACTTGCTGCCAGGAAAGAACTGCTCGGTAATCTCAACGAGGGTTTGAAGACCTTACAGGACACCTCTGCGACCCTGAACCGCTTCTTGCGGGACTTTTCCCCGCGGTACTTGCCGGAAGCGGAGGAGATGATCAAGGCGGCGGAAGAGGGACTGGGCCACCTGGAGCAGGAGCAGGAAAGCCTGGAAGCCGGCATGAAAGAAGGAGCGGGCCGGCTCGCGAAACTGGCCCGCGAGGCCGCGGACCTGCAAAGCCAGATCGCCGAGCGCCGGCGACAGGCGCGGGAACTGGCGGGCTGGCAGGAAGAGACGATCCAATACGAATCAAAGAGCGCCGAAAAACGGGAAATCGCCGGGCAACTGGCGCAACTCCGGGAGGAACGGCAGCAGGCAGTTCTACGGGGGAGCCGGTGGGAAGAGGAGATTGAAGGGTTAATTGACGAGATAGCCCGTTGTCGCGCCACCGTCAACCAGGTTAACGAGGAGTTGTTGCAGGTACCAGCTCCCGGCAAGGCGGGCGCGCCCTTTCGAGCGATGGGCTACGAAGAAGCCAAAGCGGCCTTGAGGGAGATAGAGGCCCTGGTAGAGGGAAAACTGGCGGAAATCCGCCAGCTGGAGGAAAGAATCGGGAGAAATGACAAATCAGTCCGGGACAAGCAGGATGTCATCCAAAGGATACTGCGCTTGTCCCTGGAGGAAGTAAAGGATGCGGAGGCGCGCGTTCCAAGGGACACCATCACCGCGCTGTCCCGCCAGGAAGACGAACAACGGAAGACCGTCACCCACTGGGAAACAGAACTGAACCGGGCGCAGCGCAAGGTCAGCGGCTTACAGAGTCGGATCCAGACCCTGGCTGATTCCATCAGGAAAGTCTATCACCAGGAACCCTGGACGGAATCTGCGGACCTGGAACAGGCGGAAGAACGGCTTAAGCGGGAACTGGCTGCGGCCGAACAGCGGAAGCGGGAATGGCAGGAATTAATCAGGGAAGCGGAAGAGATGGGGGGCCGGTTGGAGAAGGCCCGGACGCAAATGCAGGCCTCCCTGGCCCACTTCCGGGTGGAGGAAACCACGGAAACCCTGCCGGAAGAAGAGTGGCAACCCGTCAAGGACAGGGTGGGCGAGGAAGCCGCTACCCTGGCCCGGCAACTGGAGGCTTCCCGGCAGGCGGTGCAGTCCCAGCAGAGGGAGGTGGAAAAAGGGTTCCGGGACTACGCCAAGCGGCTGGAGCAGCAGGAAAACGACGTCGTCAACAAATTCCTGCGCTACTTGATGGAAGACGAAAACCGGCAGTTGAACCTGGCCATCATTGAGCCCGGATTCCAGAAGTGTTTTGCCACCATCGCCCAGTACGAGGTGAAGGCGCGGTATGAACTGGAACAGTGCGAGCGAAACAAGCGGGAACTGGTGGAGCGGTGCGTGCAGCAGGCGGAGCGGGTGGCGGCAGGGGTGCGGTCGATAGACCGTTACGCCAGGGTGGAGTATGCCGGGCGCAGCGCCGCGGCGGTACAGATTCGCCTGAAAGAATGGGAGCAGGAGCATGCTCCGATCATCATGGAAAACCACATCAACGAGTGCATCCAGGAACTCAAGCGCCAGGCGGAAAGGGAAGAGCCGGCGGAAAAGCAGGAAAGGTACATTGAACAGCAGATGTCGTCCCGCCAGTTGCTGCACGCCCTTTCGGACCTGGGGCAGTGCCGGGTCAAAATTCTGAAGCCCCAGCAGCACCCGGAGGAACTGCGGTACGATGACTGGGAAGAGGTGCAGAAGTGGTCCGGCGGGGAGCGTTACGCCGCCTACACCGCCATGTTTGTGGCCATCCTGAGCTACACCCGCAGCAAAATGAGCAGTCTCCACAACCCGCCCAAGGTGCTGGTGGCGGATAACCCGTTCGGTACCGCTTCCTCGCCCCACGTGCTGGACCTGATCTTCCAGATGGCGAAGAACAACAACGTACAGATGATCTGCCTTACCGCTTTGACGGAGGACACCATTTTCCCCTATTTCCCCGTGGTTTACAGCCTGCGCTTAAGGCCCTCTTTTGGCAAGGAGTATATCCACTCCAAAATGGAGAGCGGTTTCTACGACCTGTACCCGGTGGAGAGGGAACTGGAAAGGCAATTGCAGCTTTTCTAGTTTAGGACATAACATCTGGCGGTCCTGAACCACTACCTTAATGCACCCCAGGACAATAGCACAACTAAAAAAGAGCTGGGCACCTATCTATTATGAGCACGTTTTTTGTAAGATCGACGAGAAGAATTTTGCGCCCCTTTATTGCCCGGATAATGATAGTCCCAACAAGCCGGTCAACATCCTTCTTTCCCTGGAATTTATCACAGATGCTACCCGCTCTAAAGCCTACGCTTCTTTAAAGCGGTGGGATATGCTCGGCAAGAAATAAAATTTGATTACAGCCAAGGTTCAATGCAATATTATCCCGCCAAAAACATTCCCTGTCGTCTTCCAGATTAAACGAACAATTTTTCCATCGTTTAAAAAGCCGGTACCAGTTAAGCGTGGTCATCACCACCGCTGTTCTTCATGCGTCTAAAAACAGGGAAACAAAAGCACTAACCAGCCGCGGGTCGAACTGGCTTCCCGCGCACCTTTTAAGCTCCGCGATGGCCTCCTCTTTACTTTTGGGCTTTATGTACGGCCGCTCGCCGGTCATGGCGTCAAAGGCATCGGCAATGGACAGGATGCGGCATTCTACCGGGATCTCTTCTCCGCTCAGCCCCAGGGGGTACCCTTTCCCGTCCCACCTTTCGTGGTGCTTGAGAATTAAGTCCGCCACCCCGGCGAGGTCAGGGGAGGATAAGGCGATGCGGTAGCCCTTTTCGGGGTGCTGGCGCATAACCTCCCACTCTTCCTCTGTAAGCGTGCCTTTCTTGAATAAAATGCTGTCCGGCACGGCAACTTTGCCCAGGTCATGGACCTGGGCAAAAAGGGCCAGGTCTGCCATCTGCCGGGGAGAAAGCCCCAGTTTCTCGCCCATTTTAAGGCACATTTCTTTCAGCCTTTCGGCGTGCCCCGCGGTGAAGTAATCCTTTTCTTTGAGGGCTGCCAGCAGGGCGCCCACGATCTGGTTTCGCGCGCTGGCCCTGTACACAAGCTTATGGCGGTACATGAGGTCGTCGGCCTTCTTAAAGGTGTCTTCGAGGGATCCGTCCCCGCTCCGGCACGTGGCAAAGCCTGTAGACACGTGCAGGGGCAGCTCGGGGTGTTCTTTGTTGTAGTCATCGACCCGGGAGCGTATCCGGTATACAATATCTTCCCCGGTTTGTTCATCTGTTCCCGGCAAAAGGGCGGCGAACTCATCGCCCCCTATGCGGGCCAGGATATCGGAACGGCGCAGGGTATTTCTCAAAACATCTGCGCAGGCCTTCAACATTTCATCGCCCCTGGCGTGGCCCAGGGTGTCGTTGACCAGCTTCAGGCCGTCCAGATCGGCCACCAGGATGGTGACCGGGTATTCCCGGCTGACAGCCAAACGCCTGAGTTCTTCCTGGAAAAAGGCCCGGTTGTAAAGGCCTGTCAATGGGTCGTGCAGGCTCAAGTATTTCAACTGTTCCTCGTAGCGCCTGCGCTCGGTGATATCCAGGGCTGCTTCCACGGCCCCTATAACGTTTCCCTTTTCGTCCTTAACGGGGGAGGCAGTAATCCTCCAGAAGCGGCCGTCCGGCGAAACCACCTCCCCTGTGCACACCCGGCCGGTCTCCATAGCCTGCACCACCGGGCAGCCCTGGCAGGGATCGCTCCTGCCGTGCCATATCTCGTGGCATTTCGCTCCAAAAAGGTCCCCGGGGCTTTTGCCGACGGATTGGCCGGCCGCGCGGTTGGCCCAGATGACGTGCATGTCCCGGTCCAGAAATACAACCAGCTCCGTAAGGCTGTCGAGAATCAGGGATTTTTCTGTCATCAACCGATGCAGCTCTTCTTCCAGGATCTTGCGCGGGGTGATATCGGTCAAAAAATGCAGGGTGGCGGGCTGCCCCTCCCACTCGACCACCACGGAGTTTGTTTCCGCCCACTTGACACCCCCGTCTCTGGTTATTACCCTGAACGGAAATGCGTATAAGACGCATTTATTCTCCAGCAATTCCCTGTAATGTTCCCATACCGCATCCTTGTCTTCCGGGTGGATGAAGTCCGGGAAATGCCTCGAGACAAGCTCTTCCCTTGGGTAGCCTGAATGGGCCGCAGCCGCCCGGTTGGCAAATTTGACCGCGCCCTCCTGGACCACCACGACGGCTTCGGCGGCGTTTTCCACCACCGCCCTGTATTTCTTTTCCTTGTCGCTTATCTCCCGCCGGTACTCCTCCAGCCTGTCCAGCATTTTGCTGATTTCAGCGGAAAGAAGGGCAAGCTCATCCTTTCCCTTCAGAACCGGGAACCCGGAGGAAAGGGGAAACTGGTAGCCCGTGCCGGTTACGGCCGCGGTAAGTTTTACCAGCCGGGACACGACGGCACGGTTCAGCCAGTACAAGGCCAGGCCGCAGCACAGGACCGCCGTCAGCGCCAGGTAGAGGCTGAAGGCCTTTTCGGCGGACTTAAACACCCTGGCAACGCGCCTGTCCGAATTAACCTGGAGAATGAAGGCGGTTTCCCCCTGCAGGTCTTTAATTACGGTAAAGCCGGCGCTTTCCTCCGGGGAAATTATCCCGGCGTAGCAGGCCTCCCCGTTTTCTAAAGAGCCCGCCGGCTGCAGGTCGCGGAAGGCCACGGCATCCGGCGGGTGAAGGGTGAGGGGCAGGCGGGTGATCTCCGAAAGCTCTTTTAAATCCTTGTCCTTTAAAATCCGGCCGAAAATCAGGGTTCCCCGGGCGGGACCGGTGTCATCGCTTCTTAAAACGGGCCTGGCGGCCACCAGCACCGGCCCTTCCGCCGTCACCACCAGCCCTTTCAGGCCGCCTGCTTTTTGGCGGGCCGGAAGAACAATCTCCCGGGGTACGGGGATATCTTCTCCCTCCTCCGCATCGTATCCCCTGGCGTATACCATTTCTCCCCCGGTGTTTATCATCACTATATAGTTGAACTTAAGAACCACAAAGGTGCTGTCGACCAGGTTCTTCTTTATGTATTCTTCGTTTCTGTCTTCCACAAATAGATACGTGTCGTCCCAGGCAGCCCAATCTTCGGTATTTCTGTCCAGCGTCACCAATTCCCTTTCCAAAGCCTGGAGTACCCGCTCGATATTCTGCTTAAGATCATCTCTTTCCAGCTCAGCTACAATGTTATTTGCGATCACATGAGAAACCGCGAAAGAAACAAGGGCAATAAAGGTGAAGGCGGCGCAGAGAGTGAAAACTATTCTGGTTTTCAAGGACACCACAATATCTCCCCTTAAGTCTTGATCGGCAGCCGGGTTCCCGTCACCGCTTGAGGGTAAAGCGGCGAGCTTTCAGCGCATCGGGGGTTATAATGAGCAAGGCCACTAATTATTCATTGATTTACCGTGGCCTCAAAGCGAATTTCATACTCGGCTTCATTATGATAATGCAATTTTATCCCTTACCGAGTATATACACCCCGGCGTGTTCAGTTTATTACTTTACCAAATTTAATGCCGTTACCAATAAAGCTTTAATATCTGGAAAATTCGACAATTTAACTCAATTACCTACCGGCCAGGGAAATTTTTTGCGAATACCGGATGTAGCAGGCGCCTCGCGATCCCCGGACAGACGTTTAAAAATTACTGGCTCCGGTTTTGCAGCAACCGTAGGGTTTCAGTTTACGGCTCATTTCCCCATCTCCCGCAGGTGTTCGTCCGGGTTGCAGACGCGGTTCTGCATGCACTGCCCCATGCCCATGGTGGTCTTCTGTCCCACCCCGGCGTAGAAGGCAAAGCCGGCCGGCAGATTCACCTGCCGGGCATGTTCCGGATGGATCCGGGCCACCTGCCGCCCGAGGCAGAAAGTACAGTTATGCGCCGGCAGTAAGGGACAATTGTAAATGTGCTGCCCAATAGCTAGGGCATGGTCGGTAAGCTTTCGGTCGTCCCTAGCTACTTGCCATGGGGGGGGGGTTAAATATTTAAAATTTTTTTAATATTTTTTTATGATAATAGCAGGAATTAATGGAAAGCCTGCGAATATTTATAAAGCATACAAAATTGTACACAATTTTTTTTGGAGGGACTTATGACATTAGCAAATAACAGCCAACGCCAAACCGCAACCACAGTGATTTACCACCAACTCAAAACAGCTGTCACGTCAGGAAGGCTTAGGCCAGGGGAAAAACTTGTTGAGGCAGATTTGGCAGAAAAATTCGGCGTAAGCAGAACACCAATCAGGGAAGCACTGAAGATGCTGGAAAAGGAAAAACTGGTAATTAATAGCCCTTATAAAGGTTTCTTAGTGGCAAGAGTATCCCGTGAAGAGGCACAAAAGGTTTACGAGGTGCGGGCAGTTTTAGAGCCTTTGGCGGCAAGGTTAGCTGCTGAGCGTGGTCCGAAAGATAAGATCGTGCTGCTGGAAGACTGCCTAAGGGAATCTGCCAATGCCCTGCGAGAAGAAGATACGGTCCAGCTAGTATTGATCAATAGTCGGTTCCATCAGATCATTGCAGAACTTTCCGGAAATGAGTACCTACAGGACATTCTTAATAATCTGCGACACTTAGTGGATCTTATGCGGGTATCAAACTTTATTGCGGTACCTGAGCGAATGGCCGTTGCGGTAGCAGAGCACAAAGGCATTTATGATGCAATTGTCGCAGGTGACGGTATAGGAGCCGCGGAGAGGGCATCTTCCCACATTGCTGGGGCAATCAAACTGGTACCGAAGATTTACCAGGAAATGTTTTGGTAGAGGGGGTTTTCAACTCGGATCTTCAAGGGTTAATAGAAAGGGGGAATTGAGTTAAATTGAATTTTTTTCCGAGGAGGTCGATGCCAGGTTACCAGTTGGTTTGCATTCTAGGGCAGGCAAAAATAATGGAGGGATCAACTTGCAGATTGATCAAGAAAAATGTTCTGGATGTGGTATTTGTATCCCATATTGCCCTGCCAGGGCTATTACTATGCAGGATAAAAAAGCCCAGGTAGACAGAGAAGCGTGTTTAGAATGTGGTAATTGTGCTCGCAGTTTAGTAGTAAGGTGTCCAAAGGGAGCATTTTTCGAGGAACCCGGGCTTTACGAAGGTGCAAGGGCGGCGCGGAAATTTTTTAGCGACCCCATGACAACTCATGCCATCACCAGAATTCCGGGACGCGGTACGGAAGAAGTCAAGACGAACGACGTTACCGGCAGAGTCAGGCAGGGAGAAATTGGCATTGCCATTGAAGTAGGCAGACCTTGTTCCGGCGCTTCCATGGAACAGATTCAAAAAATCACTAAAGCACTGGCAGCTAATGGGGTTGTATTTGAAGAACATAATCCGTTGACCCATTTAATGAGCGACCGAACAACCGGTACCATTGCAGAAAGCTACATGAGCGAGAAGGTAGTATCTGCCATTATCGAATTTGCTGATAAGGCAGAAAGGCTTCCTTTCTTGTTGGAGCTCATCAAAAACATTGCCAAAGATTTAGATACAGTTTTCTCCCTCGACTTAATTACCTGCTTTGCAGAAGACGGTTCAATTCCAGTGATGCCAATCTTAACACAGCTAGGTATCTGTCCGATGCCAAATGCCAAAATAAATTTGGGCCTTGGCCGGCCCTTGGCCCCCGCTACCAGGGGAGGAGGTAATTAAATGACCCATTCTTTGCATCGCCGGGGATCCTTGGAAAGCCTGGCAGAGGACTATGTTTTATTGGCAACTGCTGCGGCGGGTGTTAACCACCATGGATCAAAGGATAAGTTGCGAAAAATATTAGAACTGGTTTACGAAGCGGGTCCAGCCAACATTGGCTCTTACGATACAGGTACAGTTTTTGCCGGAGTCAGTATCGAGGAAATCAAGGCGGCTTTGGCGGAAGTCCCCAGGGTTCGCTGCTGTTTTTCCAGCAAGGAGAAAATGCTCCAAGTATTAAAGGGGATTAAAGAATTGGACTTAGGAATTTCGATTACTGTTAGTGGTCTGATTGACGAAGTTCTGGATATGGCATGCCAATTAGATATCAAACCGCACTCCATCAACCTTTCATTAGGTGTTTGGGGTAAGACAGAGGAACTGCCCCCCGAGGAGATTCTAGAATTTGTGACAATGTGTGGCCATGGCCTGATATCAAAAGATCTGGTTGCAAAGGCCATCGCTGACGTAAAAGCAGGCAAAAAAACGCCTCGGCAGGCGGCCGAGTTAGTTGCACACCCGTGTGTATGCGGCATCTATAATCCCGATCGAGCCGAGAAAATCCTAGCGAAATACGCTCCACAGGAAAAGCCGGTACCCCAGGTAGGCTAAAGCCAAGCTATTAGCCTTTAGGTAGGAAAAAAATCAAGGAGGGAAATACCCGTGAAATTCAAAAAGTCAACACTCTTATGGGGGATTGTACTGTTAGCCCTTGTATTGGCTTTGACCGGATGTGGCGGAACTAAATCCTCCCAAAGCCCAAGCCCAGCACCAACACCGGCACCGGCACCAACACCTGCACCAGCACCGGCGCCAACACCTGCACCAACACCTGCACCAACACCGGCGCCAACACCGGCGCCAACACCTGCACCAACACCTGCACCAACACCTGCACCAACACCTGCACCAACACCGGCGCCAACACCGGCGCCAACACCGGCACCGGCACCTGCGCCCAAGCAAACACCAACACCAGCACCTGCGCCTGCACCAGTAGTCAGACCAACACCAGCACCAACACCAGCACCAACACCAGCACCAACACCGGCACCAACACCGGCACCGGCACCGGCACCAGCGCCTGCGCCGGCACCAAAAATAAGCTTCCCGGAAAGGAATATTGATTTTATCGTTCCTTTCGGTGCGGGTGGCGGAAGTGATATCATGGCCCGGGCTTTACAAAAAGTTATTGTGGACAATAAGCTCCTGCCCGTAACCATGGTAGTGAGCAATAAACCGGGCGGCAGCGGGGCTATTGGCTGGGCTCATGTCGCCGGGAGAAAAGGCGACTCCCATGTTATAGCCACAGTAAGCTCTAGTTTTTATACCCAACCATTAATTGGCGGAATGCCGGTTTCCTATCAAGATTTCACCCCGATTTGCGGATTGGCTATGGATACCCTGGTCCTTTTAGTTAACAGCAAAACCAGTAAGTTCTTTGATATTAAAGAATTGCTTGCTTGGGCAAAAGACTTTCCGCGGGCGCTGACGGTTGGCGGTACCGGTGGTACTTCAGACGATGCTGTAGCTAACCATATGCTGAGCCGCAGAGCCGGAGTAGAGTTTAGATATGTGCCGTTTGCCAGCGGCGGAGAAGCCATGACTGCCCTTTTGGGCGGGCACGTGGATATTGTATGGGCAAACCCCGGAGAAGCGCTGTCACAAATGCAAGCAGGGCGTGCCAGACCCTTGGCTGTAGCTTCTCCTGAGAGGTTAGCTTTATTGCCTAACGTTCCTACATTTAAAGAAAGCGGCGTCGATATTGTTTTGGCGCAGTTTAGGGGAATAGTAGCTCCAAAAGACATCTCGCCTGAATCGGCGGCCTACTTGGAAAATCTTTTCCGCAAGGTGTCAGAAACCAGGGACTGGCAGGAAGGTTATATCAAACCAAATATGCTGACCAGCAGGTTTTTAGGTGCAAATGAATTTGCGCAGGCGATCCCGGGAGTAATTGATATGTATAGGACTGCGTTTGAAGAAATGGGCTTAATCAAGAAATAATTACTACTCAGTTTTAGGGGGGTGGGTCGCCCCCCCCCTCCACTTCAAAAAAAGAAGGTTGGGGTGTTTGATTTGGCCTTTGCAGACAGGTTTTTAAGCGTTCTTGTATTAATTTTTGGGACTTTTGTTTTGGTTCAGTCCTTTGAACTTCAATATTTTCTTGACGACTTGCCAGGTCCCGGCTTTGCGCCTTTTTGGATAGGAGTTACCCTAATAGTCCTGGCGGTATTAATTTTTATCAGCTCGCTTTTTGGTCAGGCAAAAACTGAAAAGTCTCCATTCACAAAGGAAGATATGCTGAAGATGTTTGGTGCTATAGGAGGCAGTCTGCTGGCGGCGGTTACCTCAGCATATATTGGGCTGCTTTTATCTTTAGGTTTATTAGCAGGCTTTTTTACCTGGTTTTATGGCTTAAGAAAGTGGCAGACTGTTATTCTTACCTCAGTGCTGACGCCTGTTATCTTGTTTCTTATTTTTTCCCTCGGCTTGGGTGTAATCTTTCCGACAGGAATGCTAGGATTTTAGTGGGGGATGTTAAAAAATGGAAACCATGCAAAACTTGCTGATGGGCTTATCTGTAGCTTTAGAACCACTCAATCTGCTGTATGTTTTGTTCGGGGTAATATCCGGAGTAATTATCGGCGCCCTGCCTGGTTTAGGCCCTTCAGCCGGGCTTGCCATATTGCTCCCTTTAACCTTTGGTGTAGATCCTATAGCGGGGATCATCTTGCTGGCTGGTATTTACTATGGAGCGATGTACGGCGGTGCGATAACTTCCATATTAATTAATACGCCAGGAGACCCTGCCTCGGTAATGACAACTATGGATGGTTACCCAATGACCCAAGCGGGACGGACTGGTGCTGCAATGGGAATGGCGGCCTTTGCTTCATTTATCGGCGGGACTGTCTGCGTAATTGCTTTTATGTACATGGCCCCGGCTTTGGCTCGCGTAGCAGTGAGTTTTGGTCCGCCAGAGTACTTTGCGCTGATGGTCTTAGGTCTTACTACCCTGGCAGGAATGACCGGAAAATATCCCTTAAAGGGATATTTGTCTGCCGTTTTTGGCCTCTTCCTGGCAATTGTTGGTTTGGACTTGGTAACCGGCCTCCCCCGTTTTACCTTTGGGTCTCTGGAGCTTTACGACGGTGTTGATTTTATTATCGTTGCGATGGGAACTTTTGGGATTGCTGAAATATTGGTTGCTGCAGAGGAAAAAGCAAGCAATAAGATTAAAACAAAGCGTGAGGATTTAGCCTGGAGAAAATTATTTCCGACTGTACAAGACTGGATCAACTCAGGCTGGCATATTGTACGTGGGACAATCATTGGTTTTGTGATCGGGATCCTTCCGGGCGCAGGCGCCACAATTGCCTCCTTTATCTCGTATGGGGTGGCCAAAAGAACTTCCAAACGCCCGGAGATGTTCGGGAAAGGGGCGATTGAAGGTGTGGCTGCCCCGGAAAGTGCCAACAACTCGGCTGCTATGGGTGCAATGGTACCCTTGTTGACCTTGGGGGTACCCGGTTCAGCCAGTACGGCGGTGATGATGGGGGCGCTAATGATGTTTGGTATGCGTCCCGGCCCTCTTTTGTTCGAGGAGAACCCGGAGTTCGTTTGGGGACTGATCGGGAGTATGTACCTGGGCAACATAGTGCTTATTTTGACGATGCTGGTTGCGGTGCCGATTTTTGTGCGCATCTTAGATGTGCCTAGTGCTCTGTTAAATGCTATAGTAATGGCTTTTATCCTTGTTGGTGCATATAGCATAAACAACAGCATGTTTGATGTTGTTTTTACTATCGCATTTGGGTTTATAGGTTATTTCATGAAAAAGATGCAAATTCCCGCGCCGCCGCTGGTTTTGGCCTTGGTATTAGGCAACCTGATGGAAAACTCACTGCGCCAGTCCTTAATAATTTCCGATGGCAGCCCTTTGATCTTCTTTACACGACCGATCTCGGGCGTAATCATGTGGGTGGCGATTATCCTAATCTTTTGGCCTATCGTTAAGAGTTTGCGGAAAATGAAAAAACCTGCGGCATCTGTATAATTTTTATTTGTAGGAGGCCAAAAATGACAATCATCAACAAAGAGGTCTGTACCGGTTGCGGCGTTTGTCTCAAATATTGTACGGTTGGGGCTGTAAGACTGGAAGAAAAAGTAGCTGTCGTTGATCAAACCCTATGCACCGAGTGTTATGTTTGTTTGCGGCATAAAGTCTGTCCCAAAGACGCTTACCAACCAATTGAGCTTAAGTCCTTTTACCAAGTAATGCAGCATGTCCTAAGCGATCCGGTAGAAACATTTGATAAAACAGGCGTTACGGGTCGCGGGACCGAAGAATCGAAGACTAACGATGTTACGGGCAGGGTTATCAAAGGAGAAGTAGGGGTTTGCATTGATATGGGCCGGCCTGGGGTAGGGGTTTATTTAAGGGACGTGGAGAAGGTTGCCATGGCGGTAGCCAAGGCAGGCGTTGCCCTGGCCGATGCTGAACATACTCCGTTGGCCCAATTGATGACTGACCTGACTACCGGTAAGCTAAAGGATGATTGCCTCGATACCCGTTTCTTATCCATTATCATTGAAGGCAAGTGCCGTGAGGACCAGGTGAAAGAGGTCCTGGCAGCCTTAAAAAAAGTGGAGACTGAGATTGATACAGTCTTCTCCCTTGGGCTGATGGTTCGGGTCGATGAGAAAGGACGAACCAATGCGTTGGATTGTCTTGAAGAATTAGGTATTGCTAAGCCAGTCCGAGGGAAAGTCAACGTGGGACTAGGTCGTCCATTAGTGACAGCTTAATGCGAGGAGTGAAAAAAATGACTCATTCTTTACACCGTTCAGGAGATATTGATTCTCTTCGCGGCGACTACGTCTGGTTTATGTACCAGGCAAAGGGAATTAATGATATGAATATAAAGCCTAAAGCTTTAGAATTTATCGCTGTAGCCGAAGCTTGTGGCTCCGAAAACTGGGGCGATGTGAAAACCGGCACAGTTCTAAAAATTCCCCGCGAACAAATCCTCGAAAATATTACCGATAAATCGCGTTTAAGGGGAGTCTTTACTTCCAGGGAGCAGGTAATTAATTTTCTGCAAGAAATCAAAAAGCGGGACTTAGGCATGTCAGTAGTGATTAGCGGTTTATTGGAGGAAGTTTTGCCCGCCTGCGAGGAAGCAGGAGTCACTCCCCACACTATAAATTACTCCTTAGGAATTTGGGGAAAGAAAGAACTGCTGCCATCAGAAGAAGTGTTGGATATAACGACCATGTGTGGACACCACATGATCTCCCCTGATTTTGTGAAATACATTGTAGAACAGGTTAGAAACAACCGGCTAACCCCTGAACAAGGGGCCATTAAGCTGGCAGCTTTCTGCTACTGTGGCATTTTTAATCAGGTGCGGTGTGCCAAATTGTTAAACGAATATTCTTCCGATTGAACAGGTTCACGTTGTTTAACCACTTTTTTTGGTCATGCCAAGGGGTGAATACTAGGTAAGCGTAAAATAGTCCCCAACTTGACAAATTATCTATATTATTAAATTAACGAGAGAACTATGCACTTGCCAGTGTTCTCTTGTTCTTTGTATGTATTTTATCACATATGGCTACCCGCTCTAATACCCCCGCTTCTTTAAAGCGGCGGGATAAGAGCGGCTACGCCCCTGCATTAACTGGCCCCCTATGGGATTAACCAGTTCTAAGCTCCGGTAAACCGGAGCCAAGAACTGGTCGAATCTAAGCACGAGCGGGGGTCACAATCCCCCTCTGAAGCCAAGACCCAGTTGAAGTAACGAACCCGTTCACTTAATATGTTCATTTTGGATACGTACCCCCGGCTTTTAGGAATTGTACGCCTTTGCTACAGCCCTGCCAAGCCACCCTGCGGGGCTGCCGCCCCGCACCGGGCGCAAGCGCCCTGGGTTCCGGCTTGACGGGGCTTCGCTTACGGCGTTTTGTGCAATTAAGCCGGGGGCTTCGTATTTATCCCCGTTGTCAAACCATTTTTTCAAAAATTTAAGCTATGCTGCACCTCTAAGTAATTGTAATTTTTTAACTGCCGAAACCTGTCGCTGATTCGCACAGTCTGCTACCTTGAAAATATACTCGGCAAGGGGATAAAATTGCATTATCATAATGAAGCCGAGTATGAAATTCGCTTTGAGGCCACGGTAAATCAATGAATAATTAGTGGCCTTGCTCATTATAGCAGGAAGCCAACCTGACAAATTTTTTACATATTCATGATATTTATTTGAATCTCCTGGTTTATAATTTATCAAGTTTTAAGTTTGCCGTCAGGTCTCCAGCTAGCGCAACAGCTTACGTTCCTGCACCTTGTTGTATTTTATGCTTATTATTCAGTAATAACCAAAATAGAACAAGCGTTCTGAACTTTTCCGCCTTTCACCCCCACGATGAAGGGCAGGTACTTCCCGGAGGCTATTAATTATTAAAAAGGAGCAAGCCATGCTGACTCTGGTCACGATAATCCATTCTTTTATCTTCCTTTTTGGCATCTATTTTTTATTTATTGCCGCCGCCGGCATCTTTAACAGGTGCCGCTACCGCGAACACGCACCCCGGCTGCACTTTGCCATTATCGTCCCTGCCCACAACGAGGAGAAGGTTATCGGCAAAGTGGTTGACAATCTGAAAGAACTGGACTACCCCGGTCATCTTTACGACATCTATGTTGTCGCCGACCACTGCTCTGACAACACTGCCCAGGTAGCTCGGGCCCGGGGCGCTGTGGTCTGGGAGCGCTCCGGCGGGGAAAGGGGCAAGGGCCGCTCACTGGGGGAAATCATGGCCGGTCTGGGTTTCACTGCCCCCTACCCTACCGTTGCCAAAACGACGGAGGCCCACCTGGTAAGCGCTAAACCTTACGACGCCGCCGTAATCATCGATGCTGACAACCTGGTGGCAGCCAACTTTCTGCGGGTAATGAACAACCGGCTTTTGGGAGGTGAAAAGCTGGTCCAATGCTATATAGATGCAAAAAACCCCGACGATAACTGGGTCACCTCTGTCTCCAGCATTAACTTCTGGCTGAATAACCGTTTCATTCTCCAGGCCCGTTACAATCTCGGCCTGAGTACCCTTACAGCAGGAACGGGGGTATGCATCTCCCGGGAAGTATTGGAGAAAACAGGCTGGTCTACCAAAACTATTACTGAGGACCTGGAATTTGCCGTCCAGGCGCTGCTGCAAGGCTACCGCGCCACCTTTGCTCGGGAGACCCGGGTATACGATGAAAAGCCTCTTGAGTTTACCGCAGCCTGCTGGCAGAGGCTGCGCTGGGCTCGGGGCCAGCTTAATGTGGCCAGGCTATACGCTCTCAGGTTGCTCTTTAGAGGGCTGACGGAAGGGGATCCAGCAAGGCTGGAAGGTGGCCTGCGCATGCTGCAGCTACCTGTTATTGGCGCAGGGACGGTCTTAACACTCCTGGCCCCCCTGCTGCCGGAGCTTTTCCGGGACACATCCCCATACTACCGGCTAGGCCAGCAATTTCCCCAGCTGACCTTTTTCTTTGCTGCCGTCCCCTTTCTATTGCCATTGCTGGCCCTGTTCCTGGATCGTCTGCCACTTAAGCCCTTTCGCTACTTTTTTTTCTATCCATTCTTTTACCTAAGCTGGATCGCCCTGATTATTTATGCCATCTTCACTTTCCGCCAGCAGATCTGGGTTCCTAACCAGCGCCGGAGCCTGGACCACCGCCTTATCTTCCGGCAGCAGTTCTTTACGAAGCCGTAAAAAAGGGCGGGCATTCCTGTGGTTCCGGCGGGCCGGCCTGGGAAAAAATACTTAAACGGCTCTCTTCTGTACAAGGACAGTCCCTGCTCCTTTCTGTTAAAATAAAAGCAAAAAGTAGCAATGGGAAGAGGTGGATGCTGTGCCCCAACCTGCGATTTTGGTCATTGAAGATGACCCTCATATCTTGGAACTGCTTAAAGTCTGCTTGGAACAAGAAGGTTACCGGGTAACCGCCGAACCTGATGGCTTGGTGGGGCTGACAAGGGCTCGCCGGGAAAGATTTGACTTAATCGTCCTTGACCTGATGCTACCGCAGATGGACGGATTCACCATCTGTCGGGAACTATCCTCCGGTGAAGGTCCTCGGACGCCTATCCTGATCCTCACGGCAAAGGGGGATGAAGTGGACAGGGTTCTGGGCTTGAAACTGGGAGCAGATGACTATGTGGTGAAACCTTTCAGCCCCCGGGAGCTGGCAGCCAGAGTCGAGGCCATCCTGCGCCGGGCGGAAAAAGGTCGCGCCGGCTATCCGGAAATCACTGCAGGGGAGCTTAAAATTGTGCCGGCACTCCGGGAGGTTACCGTCAACGGTGAAAAGGTCCTCCTCACCCCTAAAGAATTCGACCTGCTACACCTGCTGGCCCTTCATCCCGGTAGGGTTTTCACCCGGGAAGAGCTGCTCAACCGCATCTGGGGCTACGACTACCTGGGCGGTAGCCGCACCGTGGACGAGCACGTCAAGAATTTGCGCCAGAAAATCAAAGACACAAGGGCACTTTATCAGTATGTCCATACTGTATGGGGGGTCGGTTATAAATTCGAGGCGGTGAGATCGTGAAGCTGTTTACGACGAAAAGGATTTTCGCCCGCCTCATGTTCAGCTATCTGTCGGTCACCCTGGCTATCCTGGTAGTTGTAAGCGTTGTCTTCATCAACCTGATGCAGCGCTACTTCTTCAGCGTCGAAGGCCTGCAGCTGGCGTTGCGGGGCGAGAAGGCAGCTGCCTTGCTGCAGGAACCCCTCCTGGAAGAAGACCTGGCTGCTCTGTCCAGCCTAACCAAAACCCTGGCCTTTTCATACGACATTTTCCTCTGGGTGACAGATCAAAACGGCAATGTCCTGGCTAGGGCCGGGAATAACCCTGAGCGGTTGGGGCTGCAGGTTGAACAGAACGAGATAGCCCATGTTCTTTCAGGCAACATTATCGCCAAGCAAATTACCGGCCCCGGCTACAACAGCCTCTTTTACATGGCCCCTATCTACGAGCCAGGCTATGATCCCAAAGGCGGCTGGAACAGAAGCGGAATAGCCGTCAGCGACCCATCCCGGGTCATTGGCGCCTTAGCCATTAGTTCATCCCTAGGACCGATTATCGGTACCATCGCAGGGGTCACTCGCCTCGGCATCTACGCGGCTTTCGGAGCGGCAGCGTTGGCCATCATTATCAGCTATACCCTCTCTCGCCGAATTGCCAGCCCCTTGGAAGAGATGAACAGAGTCGCCCTGGAACTGTCCCGGGGCAATTACGATATGCGGGTACAGTACTGCTCTGCCGACGAGTTGGGCCGGCTGGCCGAAACCCTTAATTTCGCTATCGACAAGATTTCCAGCGCCATAGAGGAGCAGAGCCGCACCGTCAAGCTGCAGCGGGAACTGATCTCGGATATTTCCCATGAGTTCCGAGCTCCGCTGACATCTCTGCAGGGTTTCCTGGAGTTAATGCGCAACGGCAAGATACGGGAAAGCGAGTACCCCAGGTACCTTGAAATCATGCACCGGGATGTCTTGCATCTGAGCCATTTGCTCCGGGATTTGCTGGATCTGGACAGCCTGGAGTCTCACCGGTCCGCTCTGCAAAAAAGCCGGCACGATCCCAGCGCGCTGTTGCATACTTCCGTGCCGCACCTGCAGCTTAAAGCAATGGAAAAAGGTGTCACCCTGGATGTGCAGGTGACGCCGGGAGCACCGGACGTTGATGCAGACGAAAACAGGTTCCGCCAGGTAGTGGTCAACCTGGTGGAAAACGCCATCCGATACAGCCCTGCCGGGGAGACGGTGACGGTACGGGCAGCTGCCCACGGATCAGGTACCGTTTTTCAAGTTATCGACCGCGGCCCTGGTATCCCCAAAGACGAGCTACCCTTTATTTGGAACCGCTTCTACAAGGTAGATAAAGCACGCACCCGGCAAGATACAGGTTCCGGGCTGGGTCTGGCTATTGTCCGCCGCATCATCGAGCTGCACGGCGGCTGGGTCTCTGTGGAAAGTGCCCCCGGCCAGGGTTCCACCTTCAGTTTCTGGCTGAGGGCCAGTTCCTGATCAATACCAGAGGACTTACGCCAGTAAATTACCCTCTGGGTCCAAATCCAGAAGTCCAAACTCATGGTGCGCAGGTTATTTGCCAAAGGTCAGTTGCCGTGGATGTTATTCAAGCTATTATCCTGGCCATGGCAACTTACCTGCCTTTGGGTTTTGCCGGCTATCTCGACTGCGGTCTTCGAGTGGGGGAAATTTTTTATCACATATGGCTACCCGCTCTAATACCCCCGCTTCTTTAAAGCGGCGGGATAAGAGCGGCTACGCCCCTGCATTAACTGGCCCCCTATGGGATTAACCAGTTCTAAGCTCCGGTAAACCGGA
>JBFLXH010000022.1:0-43722 GCA_040757295.1 Bacillota bacterium
ATCAGTACTTGCTGGAGCACCTGCAACTGGCAGAGGCGGAGATCCGCAAGCTGATCGACTACTTGATCAGCGGTTTACCCTCATTTTTCAAGGAGCGGCTGGCTGTTTGTTACTGCGAAAGTTGAGTAGGGAATTTAAGGAGGCCTGCTGTGCCTGATACTACATCCAGAATAAATTCCTTGATCTTTTCCTCGATGCAAATCTATAATGTCCTGCCCATTACATCCAGGTGTAATGTCAGCTGTATTTTTTGCAGTCATAAACAAAACCCGCCGGGTGTCGAGGTAACTTATTTGCCCCATAGGAACGCCGAAGCCATTATTGAGGGGCTCGACTACCTGCAGGAAAACCGGAAAATAGTGGTTGGGGAGTCGGCAACTCGCATCATAGAGGGCGAACCTTTTACTCATCCCCAAATATTTACTATTTTAACTTCTGTCCGCCGCCGCTTCTCAAAAACCACCATCCAACTGACCACCAACGGAACCCTGCTGGACAGGAAAGCCTTTGCTAAGTTAAAAGATCTGAGGCCAGTAGAAATCAATTTATCCTTAAACAGTTGTCAACCTGCAAAAAGACAGGTTTTAATGAAGGACCGAAACCCTGAAACTGCCATCGCTCTTCCTGATTTATTGTCAGACTATGGGATACCTTTTCATGGCAGTATTGTAGCCATGCCCTGGATAACCGGGTGGGAAGATGTCCGGCAAAGCATATTGAATTTAACCCAGCGGGGCGCCCAGACAGTCAGGGTGCTGCTTCCGGGGTATACCAGGAATGCTTCTCCCCTTATGCGTTTTAGCCCAGAAACCGCTCAAGAACTGGAAGAAATGGTTCAGGGGATTAACCAGGCCAGTAGGGTGCCCGTAATGCTGGAGCCCTTCCGGGTAGTAGACCTGGCTGCCAGGTTGGAGGGAGTTATTGAAGGCTCCCCTGCAGCCAGGGTTGGATTACGCCAGGGAGATGTGATTACTGCTATCGATGGTTCTCCGGTAATCTGCCGGGTAGATGCTTTTCGCAGGGCCTTGCGGGGGAATAACCCCCGGCTTCAGCTTGCCGGTATGAAGGACTCGGTAGTGGTGGAAAAAGAAGCCGGTACAACTTCCGGCCTGGTAATGGGCTATGATCTGGATCCGGCGGTTATAGAGGGAATCAGCAAAGAAATCAATCGTTTCCGGGCCAAGCGGGTGATCCTGTTATGTTCCGTTTTGGGGGCTCCTGCCCTGCGGCTTGCCCTGGCAAAGTTTCCCTTCCAGGAAGAAGTCCGTCTGGTGGAGACGAAGAACCATTTCTTCGGCGGTTCCATTCAGGCTGCTGGCCTATTAGTGGTAGAAGATTTTTCCTGTGGTTTAGCTGGCTTTTTGAGGGAAGAACCGGATTTTCGCCCAGACTTAATTCTGCTTCCCGCCATTGCTTTCGATGCCAGGGGCCGGGATTTAACCGGTCGTTTTTTCTGGGAGGTTGAGACTAGTTGCCCGGTGGCATTGATATAGTACAAGAAAAAACGAGAGGAGAAAAGAAATTGATCAGCGAAACCCTGCCAGGCATTTTTAAAATTGAAGTTCCACTGCCCAATAATCCTTTAAAAGCCCTCAACTCCTTTGTAATTAAAAGCAAAAACCGTAATCTTATAATTGATACGGGGATGAACAGGGACGAATGCAGGGAGGCCATGTATTTAGGGATTAAAGAGCTGGAGCTTGATTTAAGGCGGACGGATTTCTTCGTTACTCATATGCATGCGGACCATTCAGGACTTGTCTTTGATTTGGCTTCAGACAACTCGGCCATTTACTGCAGCCATATTGATGCACGGGCAATAAACTTGATGAGTACCCGGGGGGTTTGGGAAAACATGCAGGACTTTGCCCGGGAAAACGGTTTTCCTGAAGAAGAACTGGAGGATGCCGTTCAAAAACACCCGGGTTACCGCTATTGCCCGCGGGGTCATGGAAATTTTCAGACTCTGCGGGAAGGGGATACTATCAGCATCGCTAGCTATAGTTTTGCTTGCATTGAGACCCCGGGCCATACCCGGGGACACCTGTGTCTGTATGACCATGGGCACAGGATCCTATTTTCCGGTGACCATGTCCTCAGGGATATTACCCCCAATATTTCCCGTTGGTTCCGTGATGAAAAAAATCCTTTATGGGAATACTTGAAAAGCCTGGATAAGGTAGCGGGATTGGATGTGGCTTTGGTATTGCCCGGGCACAGGAGCATTTTTCGGGATTTGAAAGAGAGGATTGAGGAGCTGCGCCAGCATCACCGCCACAGGCTGAATGAGGTCTTGGAAATACTTGCCAGAGGAGAAAAAGATGCTTATCAGGTCGCTGCAATGATGACTTGGGACTTGACCTATTCTTCCTGGACATCCTTTCCTGTTGCCCAAAAGTGGTTTGCCACTGGCGAAGCCTTGGCTCATCTGAGTTATCTGGAAGAACAGGGGCTTGTCAGGCGGAGAGAGCAACACGGGAAATACATTTATTCAATAAAATAAATATATAAAAAACAGTTCACATAAACAGGGATTATTGCTTTCAATTCTCGGGGTAGGGGGTGGGCCGTTTGCCTGATTTGTTAAGACTAAACCCGCCGCGCTTGCTCATTGCCGGTTTTGCAATAATTATTATTATTGGCGCTGTGTTGTTAACAATGCCTTTCACAACCGTTGACGGCAATGGCTTGCCTATAATTGATGCCCTTTTTACAGCTACCTCTGCTGTGTGCGTAACCGGTTTGGTGGTGGTTGATACTGGAACTGCCTTTACCCCTTGGGGCCAGGTGGTGATTATGCTGCTTATTCAGGTAGGGGGGATGGGCTTTATGACTTTTGGTACCTTTTTAGCTGTCCTCCTGGGAAAACGTATTTACTTTAAGGAGCGGCTTATCCTGCAGGAGGCGTTAAATCAGTATTCCATTGAGGGTATTATCCGGATGGTCCGTTACGTGGCAGCAGTCACTTTTCTTTTCGAGGCCTTGGGGGCCTTTCTATTAGCAGCAAGGCTTACCGGGGAAATGGGCTGGAAAAAGGCGATTTTTTACGGGATATTCCATTCCGTCTCTGCCTTTAACAACGCGGGCTTTGATTTATTTGGAAATTTTCGCAGCCTTACCGGATATACTGCTGACTTTTTTATCAACGCGGTTGTTGCAGGCTTATTCATTATTGGCGGTTTAGGTTTTGCGGTAACCTTGGACCTTTTGAACCAGCGACGGCTCTCTTCCCTATCCTTAAACAGCAAAATAACCCTTACTACCATGACGGCGTTACTCATAGGTGGTGCGGCAATGGTATTCTTGCTGGAACGGGGAAATCCCCATACCCTTGGTCCCCTTGATAGTTTCACTAGAGTCCAGGCTGCTTTCTTCCAGTCTGCTACGGCCCGCACCGCGGGATTTAATACCATTGACACTGCGTCTTTATTAAACCCGACTCTCTTGGTGGTGATGATCTTGATGTTTATTGGAGCCTCCTCCGGTTCAACCGGCGGCGGCATTAAGGTTACAACTTTCTCCATACTGCTCTTGACAGTGAAATCCATCGTTACGGGCCAGGAATACCCCAATGTCTATTCCAGGCGGGTTGGAAGCCAAATAGTGCGAAAGGCTATTGCGATCTTTTTTGCTTCTATGGCTTTGGTGCTAACAACTGCTTTTTTGCTGACATTATTTGAGGAGGCGGAATTTTTACCTTGTCTTTTTGAAGCTGTTTCTGCTTTTGCGACAGTGGGGCTGTCCATGGGGATTACCCCGGACCTCAGCTTGCCAGGTAAAATAGTGGTCATTGTTACTATGTTTTCTGGCAGGCTTGGTCCGCTTACAATAGCCATGGCTCTGGCAGTCCGAGGTCCTACAAACCAAATTCGCTACCCGGAAGAAAAACTTCTAGTGGGATAAAAGAGGTGTTGGTAATGCGTAAACAGTTTGCCGTATTAGGGCTGGGAAGGTTCGGAACCAGCCTAGCGTTAACCCTGGCCAAGATGGGACATGAAGTCCTGGCAGTAGATGCCCATGAGGAGACTGTAGAAAAAATTGCCGGAGTAGTAACCAAGGCCGTTCAGGCAGATGTCCATAACGAAGAAGCTCTTAAATCTCTTGGCCTCAGAAACTTCGATACAGTGGTAGTGGCTATTGGCCAGGATATCCAGACCAGCATTCTGGTAACGGTGATGCTGAAAGAAATGGGTGTAAAAAAACTGGTGGCGAAAGCCCAAAATGAGCTTCACGGCAAGGTGCTGGAAAAGGTAGGGGCAGATATGGTTATTTTTCCCGAGCGGGATATGGGAATCCGGGTTGCCCACTGCCTTGTATCCTGCCGGATTCTGGACCAAATCCAGCTATCGCCTGAATTCAGTATAGCCGAAATCAATGCTAGTCATAAAATGTCAGGGAAGACCCTGGGGCAATTAAATTTGAGGTCGAAGATGGGAATAAACGTTTTGGTGATCAAAAGGGATAACGAATTGATGATTGCTCCAGGTGCAGAAACATTAATCAATGAGCAAGACATTTTAGTGGTCCTTGGCAGTAATAAGGCGATTGACAATTTGGGCAATCACTTTTAAGCAAGTTAAATCAGCCCCGAGGATCCCTGGAAACCCATGGGTCGGACTTCTTTTACATGCCTGCCTGCCCAGGGGTGGCTGCCCGGCTTTTGGAGCGATAAGTTGTAAGGACCCCTATGCTCAGGAGAAGGAAACTGACCAATAGCCCTGGGTACAGGGGATTTATTTGCAAGGGAACCAAGGGCCAAAAAAGTACAACAAAAGGAGCCAAAAGGATCGCCCAGTAACCGGTGCCGCGGGTTACAAACCGAGGAAAGAATACTGCGAAGACCAGGGGCAAGAAGGCCGCAACGCCCCGAATAGCCGCGCCGAAATAGGCCCAGTGCAGGATTAGGGACTGCAGGGCCCCTAGGCAAAAGATATAGACTGCTGCGGCAGTTAAGAGGGCAAAGATGCGGGAAGCCAGTAGGAGTTCCGGGTCGCCGGCAAACGGTCGGAACCTGGACTGGTAGATATCCCGCACAAGGGTGGTGGCAATTCCCAGGAGCTGGCTGGCCCCTGTTACCACTAGAGAAACCAACAGCCCGGCGAGGGCTACCCCCCCCAGCCAGGGCGAAAAATAGTTTAAAAAGAAGAAAGGAACCGCTCCAGCCGGATTTACCTCTGGATGCGCCACCCGGATGAACATTCCCAGAACGGTGCTGGCCAAGCCGATCAGGGGGAAAAGCAGGGCGGCGCCAAAGGCCCCCATGCGAGAGGCTTTGGCGTCTTTTCCCGCAAAAATCACCTGTAAATAGCTCTGACTGGAACTGAAGCCTACCACCACCGAAAAAATCTCCGCGCCATGGGTGCCAATACCTTTGGGCATTAAACCAAACCATTCCACACCTGGGGGGAGGGCTGCAGCCAACCCTTTCAAGCCTCCGGCTAGCGATAGGGCGTAAAAGGCCGCTCCAAGGACTGTGGCATAAAGGAGCAATGCTTTCAGGAATCCTACCAGGCTTGCTCCCCAAAAGCCTCCCAGCACTACATAAGTAAAAATGAGAACCATGATTAAAGTAACCGCCCAAATTGCAGTCATCGGATAAAGAGCCATTAACAAGGGAACTGCGGCTAAAACCTGGATAACGACCATGAAAAACATCCCGGCAACAATAGACAGGCTGGCTGCAATAGCGGCTCCCTCCCCGTAGGTGCGGGCCAGGAACTGGGGGATTGTTTCTACCATGGCTTCCCTGAGGGGTTGGGCCAGACCTAAGCCAAGCAAAAGGCTGCCTAAACCTGCCCCCACAGTAAACCAGATAGCGCTGAAGCCGGCAAAAAATGCTGCCTGGGAAGTCCCAATTATGGAGGTGCCACCCACAAAAGAAGCGACTAAAGTGGTGCATACCATTAGCCCGCTCATTTGCCTGCCGGCTACGGTATAATCGGAAGAAGTACGAACCAATCGGATAGAGTAAGCCCCGACGGCAGTAAATAAAAGCAACGTCAATGCAAAACTTATTCCGTGGGTAAATGTCAAATATGATTCCTCCTGACTGTTTCTACGGATATCACTATTGTTGCATAAGCTTTGAGCATTTGTAAGTCTTTTTATTTCATGTGAAAGTTTTTATTTTTTTGACAACCCATAGCTAGGCAGGAGTTTTTCCAGCAAGGCAGAAATTTACTGCATCCGGCAGACCACGCCCGGGACACTTAAGTGGGACGGGGAGGAGACAATATGTCAGAGATGGAATTCCAAGAACATAAACCGGTATTAATCGAGAAAGGTCCGGGTTTTGCGGCTGGCCTAAGGAACTTGTGGGGCTACTTAAATATCAAGACGGCTACAGCAGGGGTGGTGGCAGGCATTTTTGGCTGCACCGGCCCTGTTTTGATCATCATGAATTCAGCAGCAGCAGGGAGTCTAACGGAAGCCCAGACTGTTTCCTGGCTGTTTGCGGTATATTTCTTCGGGGGGCTGATCAGCCTTCTTTTGGCCCTGTACTACCAGTTGCCGGTTAATGGGGCCTGGTCAATGCCAGGGGCAGTTCTAATGGCTTCCGCCCTGACCTTCTACAATATCAACCAAGCGGTAGGGGCATACTTTATGGCCGGGGTGATAGTGCTTTTGCTGGGTATTTCCGGGTTAATCGGCAAGGTGATGAAATGGCTGCCTTTGCCGATTGTGATGGCCATGATTGCGGGAGCTATGATCCGCTTCGGGACAGGGATTGTCAACTCCCTGCAGGGGGCGCCTCTCATAGCCGGCTCCGCCTTTGCCGGTTACCTGATTTCCTCACGCCTGACCAAAAGGATTTCGCCGGTTTTAGGCGCCTTAATTGTCGGGATAGGGGCAGCCGGATTGCTTGGTGGGTTTTCTCCGGCAGTGGTTGAAGTCAAGTGGATTGCTCCCCGGGTTTTTATGCCTGAGTTTAGCTTCAGCGCTGTTTTGGCAATAAGCCTGCCTCTGGCAATTCTGGTTGTGGGGGCTGAAAACGCCCAGGCAATCGGTGTTTTAATGTCCCAAGGCTATAAACCGCCTGTCAATGCCATGACGGTAATCAGCGGTCTTGGAGGGATAGCCACCTCCTTTTTGGGCGGCCATAATGCCAACATTGCCGGTCCCATGACAGCTATCTGCTGTTCTGAAGAAGCAGGGGAAACCAAGTCTGGCCGTTATGCGGCAACTGTTCTCAATGGTGTCTTGTTTATGGTTTTTGCCTTGTCCATTGGTGTGGCAGTGCCCTTTATTAAAGCCCTGCCAAAGGAGCTGGTCAGCCTCTTGGCAGGTTTGGCCATGATCGGAGTTTTGACCAGCGCTCTGGAAATGGCTTTTTCCGAGAAGAGATTCAGGGTGGGGTCCTTTTTCGCTTTGGTAATTGCTATGTCGGGAATCGTTTTGTTTAAGATCAGCGCGCCCCTTTGGGCTTTGCTGGGAGGAGTAGTTATTTCCCATATTGTTGAGCCGCAGGATTTCAGCTCCAAGCTGACCGCTTCCCAAAAAGTGGTGGCTGAAGCCGGAGAATAATTGTCTTTTTGGAAGGAAACTCTTCGTTGCTGCCGAATATACTATATTTTAGTTGCAGCAAAAGGAGTGAAATTGGTGGATAGATTGGAAGCAAAATTAGAGCAGCTAAAAACTATTCTAGGGGAATGCGGGAGTGCGGTCGTGGCTTATTCCGGCGGAGTGGACAGCACTTTTTTGGCTAAAGTAGCTCAAGAAGTCCTGGGCAGAAACCTCTTGGTGGTAACCGCTTGTTCCGAGACTTACCCTGTCCATGAAGTGGAGGCCGCCAAAGCTCTTGCGGAAAAGTTTGGCTTTAATTATACCCAGATCTGGACTGATGAGCTGGCCAATGAGGAATTTGCGGCTAATTCTCCGGATAGATGTTATTTCTGTAAGACTGAACTATTCGCTAAGCTGAAAGAGATGGCTAGAGAGCAAGGCTTTAACTATGTGCTGGATGGCGCAAACTTTGACGACCAGTTTGATCACCGGCCAGGAATGAAGGCCGGCCGGGAACTTGGCATTAGAAGCCCCTTGAAAGAAGCCGGGCTGACTAAAGAAGACATCAGGCAGCTCTCCCGTCTAATGGGGCTGGATACCTGGGATAAACCCTCCTTCGCTTGTCTCTCTTCCCGCTTTCCCTATGGGGAGAAGATCACCAAAGAAAAGCTGGTGATGATCGGTCAAGCGGAAGACTACCTCAGGGGACTGGGCTTAAGACAGCTGCGGGTTCGCCATCATGGCACAGTTGCCCGCATCGAGGTATTGCCCCAGGATTTTCAGCTTATCTTTGAAAAAGCTGGGGAAATCGCAGCGGCTCTGAAACAAATTGGGTACACTTATGTAACCTTGGATTTAGACGGGTTCAGGTCCGGTAGTATGAATGAGACTTTAAACATCAGTCAGGCCGGTGTCTAGGTATGGTGCATGGAATAAAACCTTTCTGCAAAAAACGAGAGCAGGGGAATGAGCCCTTGCTCTCGTTTTTACTATAGTTTAATAGGGTTAATTTAATTCGCTTTTTCCAGTCGCACGGCACAAACCTTGAGTTCCGGCGTTTTGGCGACTTGGCAAGCCTTTTCGTTTGTTAGCAGGTTGGTTGCTGTTTCACTGAAGTGGAAAGTCATAAAGACATTGCCCGGGGAAACCCGGTCAGTGATGTTTATTTTCGATCGCACCTCTCCCCTGCGGGAGACAACCTTGACCAGATCAAGAGGTGTCAGTCCCAAGGCATGGGCATCTTTGGGGTTAATCTCGACGTATTCTTCACCATGCAACAGATTGAGACCCTCAGACTTTCTGGTCATCGAACCCGAATGGTACTGAAAAAGACTGCGGCCGGTACTCAGGACAAACGGGTATTCCTGGTCAGGCATTTCATCAGGGGAATTGAACTCAACCGGAGAGAACTTGCCAAGGCCGCGGCTAAATTTCTCCATATGCAGGATGGGGGTGCCCGGGTGTTCCGGCGATGGGCAGGGCCACTGCAAACCGCCTTTTTCCAACCGTTCATAAGTGATGCCTGCATAGCTTGGAGTCAGAGTGCGGATTTCATCCATAATTTCTACAGGTGCAGCATATTGCCATCCGAAGCCGCATTTTTGGGCCAGGTCCCGGATTATTTCCCAGTCGGGTTTGCTCTGACCAATAGGCTTCAGAGCCTGCCTGATGCGTTGGACCCTCCGCTCGGTGTTGACAAAGGTACCTTCTTTTTCTGCGAAGGACGCTGCTGGCAGGACCACATCCGCCATCTCTGCCGTTTCAGTCAGGAAAATATCCTGTACTACAAGGAAATCCAACGCCGCCAGGCATTCCTTGATATGGTTGCCGTTGGGGTCGGTTAGTACAGGATTCTCGCCCATAATATACATTGCGCGGATCTCTTTTTTATGGGCTCGGGTGAACATTTCCCCAATGGTCACTCCTGGATTAGCCGGGACTTCCAGCCCCCAGGCCCGAGAGAACTTCTCTCGTACCGCTGCATCAGCAATGGGCTGATAGCCGGTGAGAACACCGGGGAGACAGCCCATGTCACAGGCGCCTTGCACATTGTTCTGGCCCCTTAATGGATTAAGCCCTGCGTGGGGTTTGCCCAGGTTGCCGGTTGCCAGGGCCAGGTTGGCCAAGGTTAAGACATTGTCGGTGCCGCAAGTATGTTGAGTGATGCCCATTGTATAGAGGATCGCGGCACTGCTGGCCTTAGCGTATAACCGGGCTGCCCGGACGATATCCTCGGCCGGCACACCGGTTAATTCTTCGGCGAATTCCGGCGTATACTTCTCAATTACTGGTAGGATATCCTGGAACCCTTCCGTGCGGCTTTGAATGAAAGACTGATCCTGTAATCCTTCTTTCACTATTACATGGAGCATTGCATTCAAGAGGGCTATATCTGTCCCCGGTTTGAGGGGTAGGTAAACATCAGCCTGATCGGCCAAGGGAATACGGCGGGGATCCGCCACGATCAATTTCGCGCCCTTCTTAACTGCCTTGCGCACCCTGTAGCCAATAACCGGATGAGTTTCCGAAGTATTTGAGCCGATTACGAAAATGGTACCTGCTCCTTCAATTTCCCCAATAGTATTGGTCATTGCGCCGCTGCCCAAAACGGTGGCCAGACCGGCCACGGTGGGGGCGTGACAGAGGCGGGCGCAGTGGTCAATGTTGTTCGTGCCCAGGGAGCGCATCAGTTTCTGAAAGAGGTAATTCTCTTCAGTGGTACACCGGGCAGAAGAGATGCCGGCTAAACTTTGGGGACCATGGGTTGTTTTGATGTCCGAAAACTTACTGGCAACCAGGTCCAAGGCCTCTTCCCAGGATGCCGGTCGTAACTGCCCATCCCGCCTGATTAAAGGGCTGGTGAGCCGGTTTGGATGATTGACAAAATGAAAACCGAAGCGTCCCTTTACACAGAGCTGTCCACGGTTAACCGGGCTTGTGCTGTCACCACGGACAGATACAATTCGGCTTCCCCTCACTCCGAGGAAAATGGCACAGCCGACTCCACAGTAGGGACAAATGGTTTTTACTTCCCTGGTTGGACGCTCATAGTTTTTCTTTGCCAAAGCCCCTGTCGGGCAGCGTTCCAAACACTCGCCACAGGATTCGCAATTGGACTGGGCTATGCCGCTATTGTTGCTGGTTACTACTGCGGTACGGTTGCCACGAAACCCGAATTCGATGGCTGCTGCACCGTTAATTTCTTCACATGTTCTGATACAAACGCCGCACAGGATGCAACGGGAACGATCCACCATAAAGAAGGGATTGGATTGGTCGGTATCAGCTGGGGGGGCAATCGGGCGCAGCCGGTCCATATCCTCCCGAGTTATCCCCACATGGTTGGCCACTTGTTGCAGCTGGCATTCCCCATTTTTTTTGCAGGCCAGGCAGTCACCGTTATGATTGGTAAGGATTAATTCCACTACCATCCTTTGAAGCTCCCGGGCAGCTTTTGAGTCTGTCCGCACTACCATACCCTGTTCGACCGGCGCCCGGCAGGCGGTTACTAGTTTGCGGTTGGCTTCTACCATGCATACCCGGCACCCGCCAAAGGTGGACAAATCTGGGTGGTAACAGAGGGTAGGGATATAGATTCCCAGCTGCTGGGCCGCCTGCAGGATGGTGGAACCTTTTTCAACTTGGACCTCCAGGTCATCGATGAATAATGTAACCAATTGCACCACCTCCGGTTATATTTGCTTACCAGTTACGCGTTCAATGCTCTTGAACTTATCAGGACAAGTTTCTAAACAGATGCCACACTTGGTGCACTTTGCTTGATCTATAAAGTGGGGTTCTTTCTTGGCGCCGCTAATCGCTCCTACCGGGCAGGCTTTCAAACAGAGGCCGCAGGCCTTGCATTTGGCCGCATCAATTTGATAATATATCAGTTCCTTGCACACTAAGGCAGGGCAGCGCTGATCCCGAATATGTGCCTCGTATTCTTCTCTGAAGTATTTAATGGTGCTGAGAACCGGGTTGGGGGCGCTCTGGCCTAGGCCGCAAATCGAACCGGCAATTATTCCTTCCCCTAATTGCTGCAACAGCTCAATGTCTCCTTCTCGGCCATGGCCGCTGCAGATATCGTGGAGGATCTTCAGCATTTGTTCCGTGCCTAACCGGCATGGTACGCACTGGCCGCAGGACTCTTCGAGGGTGAATTCAAGGAAATACTTGGCTACATCGACCATGCAGGTAGAGTCATCTAAGACAACCATGCCGCCTGAACCCATCATCGAACCGGCAGCCGTGAGCGAATCAAAGTCTACAGGTAAATTGAGCATCGAGGTTGGCAGGCATCCGCCAGATGGACCGCCGGTCTGCACTGCTTTTAACTTGCGCCCGCCACTGACACCGCCGCCAATTTCATTAATAATGGTATCCAGTTTAGTGCCCATGGGGACTTCTATCAAACCGCTTTTTTGGATTTTTCCGGTCAGCGCAAAAACCGCTGTGCCCCTGCAGTTTTCTGATCCGATGCTGGCAAACCACTCTGGTCCCCGGTAAATGATCTGAGGAACACAGGCGAAGGTCTTCACATTATTAAGCAGGGTAGGTTTACCCCATAGTCCTTCTTCGGTCGTCCGGGGACGGGGGAGGGGGCGCGGCATTCCACGGCGGCCTTCAATGGACATAACCAGGGCAGTTGATTCGCCGCACACAAAGGCGCCTGCTCCCTGGAAAATTTCTAACTCAAAGTCGAAGCCGCTGCCCAAGACGTTCTTGCCCAGAAAACCCCGTTCCTTGGCTTGGGCAATAGCTGTCCTAAGCTGGCGGACAGCAAGGGGATACTCGGCTCGCACATACAGGTATCCTTTTGCAGCCCCGATGGTATAACCTGCAATAGTCATGCCCTCAACCACTGAGTGGGGGTCACCTTCGAGAACTGAACGGTCCATAAAGGCGCCGGGGTCGCCTTCATCAGCATTGCAAATAACATATTTTTCTGTGTTTTTTGCCAACAAGCATGATTCCCATTTTTTTCCTGCAGGAAAGCCTGCTCCGCCCCGACCCCGTAAGCCAGATTTCTTGATCAATTGAATGATTTCCTCGGGGGCCATGGCAAGAGCTATTGGCAGTCCTTTATATCCCTCTTGGGCAATATAATCATCGATGCTGGTTGGGTCAATATGACCGCAGTTGCGCAGGACAACCCGGGTTTGGTATTTATGCTCAGGTTGATCGGCCAGGATGGGAATACCCGAAATTGACCCTTCCCCAGAGGTCCCCAGGGCAAGGTCTGGCCGGGGGTTATTGTTCAGCAGGTAATCTTCAACCAGCTGCCTGGCAACGTCTGGAGTAACATGACCGTAGGTGATCCGCGGGTGCCCTGGTTTGATGATGTCTACCAGAACTTCAGCATGACACATGCCGGCACATCCCACCTGGCGGAGGATAGCATCAACGCCAGTTTCCTGCAGCTTGGCTTCCAGTGCCGCAATTACTTCTATAGCCCCGCTGGCCCTGCCACAAGTAGCTGCCCCAACTAGAATAACTGGTTTTTCAGAATTAAGCAGAGTTCCTTCCGGAAAAACCTTCTGTGTCTCAAGAGCCTTGGACATAACGGTCTAATACCTCCTTGACGCGTTTATTTTCCAGGTGGCCATAGACCTCCTCATCAACCATTACCACTGGAGCGATGGCACATGAACCTACGCAGTTTACCCGTTCAAGGCTAAACTCGTGGTTTTCGGTGGTACAGCCGCAGCCAACACCCAGTTCCCGTTCAAAGGCCTCCAAAAGGCGAGCCCCTCCTTTAACATGGCAGGCGGTGCCCATGCATACTTTAACAGTGTGTTTACCCCTTGGGGTAAAGTAGAATTGAGCAAAAAATGTGGCAACTCCGTAAATTTGGCTGGCGGGGACCTTTAGGAAACGAGATATAATCTTGATAGATTCTTTAGGCAGGTATCCGAAGGCTGCTTGAGTCTCTTGAAGAATGGGGATTAATTCCCCTCTGGTACCCTTGAAGCGTGATAAAAGGTCCGCAAGCTTTTTTTCCATTTGATCCATGTACAGTTCCCCCCCCTGAGAAAAAATCATATTGCTACTATAAAAACCTAGAGACGGTTAACTGCTATTTGGTCACCTCCCGCATAAATCTTATATCTAAGTTGATTTCCTGGAATATCCGTATACCAATTCTCTTTGTGACATAGATAATCCTGCAATTTGTGATAAAACCCACAAAAAACCTCCCAAATCCTCCTGTCGTACCATGGTCAGCCTTAAAGCTCTGGAGGATGGAAGATTTAGGTTTTATATCGGCAGTAACCATTGCCGTTTATTATCATAGGCTATAGTGAAATAGGATTTGGAAAGGAGGATTGTCCCGTGCACATCCATGAAATGCTCTGTAAGGCTCATATGATGAAGAAAAAAGCTGCCATGATGGCTGCAAAACTGGCTGAGATGGCGCCTTATGTCACATGGAAGGAAAAGCTGCATCATTACCACCATCATTTAATGAAACATGCTGAGCACTTAAAGTCAATGATGGAAGGGGGGCACTCCACGGCGGCTGGAGCTGTGGAAGACGTTCAACACCACCCGCCCACTTTTGGCGACGCCCTGGAAATGGCCCATGCCCACGAAATGGAAACAATTTGCCTGCTTCATAATATTTTGCGCATCGTTCCCATGGTTCGCATGCGGGTGCATATTTTAATGATGATGAAAGAGCAGATGGATTACCTGGTATTCCTGGCTCAAACAGCTACTTTACTGATGGAAAAGAAGCATCATTACCCACCTGACTATGGTCCGCCTACACCGCCACCAATGCCGATGCCGCCCTACTATCCTTATCCGCCAAAAGGTTAAAAATTGGTTGGGGAACCAAGTTTTTAAACCATTAAGGCCCCTGTGGGGTCTCTTTTTTTGGTGAGTTCCCACTGCTTAATTCAGAAAAAAGTATATTAGGAAGCTCCTTGGCAGTTTCCACATAAAGGATTTAAGCTGTTTGTGTCATAATATTAAATAAGACCTAACCTTGGTAAAAAGGGCCAAAAATTTTTCCGGTTTAAACTATTGCAAAATGGAGGAGATTAGTTGAAAAAAGAAATTCGCCGCCAAATTATTTCTCAGCGTTTGGCTTTAAGTTCTGACGAAGTAAAATTAAAAAGCGAAAAGATTACTAATTTCCTATTAAATTTACCGGAATGGCAGCATGCGCATACGGTAATGAGTTATCTTTCTTTCCGGCAGGAGGTAGATACGGCAGCAGTGATTAGCCGGGCTTTTGCCGAAGGTAAACAAGTAGTTATCCCGGTGTGTATGGAAAGACCCAGACAGCTTCTTGCCTCTAGGCTCTTAGACACTGGGGAAGACTTGGTTCCGGGCACTTGGGGTATTTTGGAACCAAAACCGGAGGCCTTGCGCCCAGTCCACCCTGCTGAAATAGACTTGGTGTTGGTGCCAGGGGTTGCTTTTGATCGTTGTGGGAACCGCCTGGGGTACGGCGCAGGATACTATGATCGTTTTCTGCGGTCATTAGGCCCCCAGGCTAAGGCAGTGGCATTAGCCTATCAACTGCAGGTGCTTGAGCATATTGAGGCAGAAGAGCATGATTACCCGGTAGATTTGGTGGTTACCGAAGAAGGAGTAATTGACTGCAGCATTTTTCGCAGCAATTACTAAGCATTCAGGAAGTCATGGAGCGGTCCCCGTCGGTCTGTAGTAAACCTGGGCATGCTATCCAATCCTACCCGGTACCCCAAAGCCAAATTCCCAACTAAAAGTTTGGGCTGTTAAGTTTAAATATTAGTGCTAAAAAACCCATCAAGGGGAGGGTCCACTTTCCCCTTTTCTTTTTTTTACTTTTTTTTTGCCTCCAATGGAGAAAAATTTTTTAAATGGACGGAATTGGCAGGAATTTTTTGTCACATAAAGAAACTGTATTTAACAAAAAGCCAGGATGTTTGGTAAGAAAGGAGACAGCATGGCTAAGGCGAAAACAGTTTTGCTGGTTGACAGTGATATCCACTACCGTACCGCCCTGGGCAAAAGGTTGGCAGATGCCGGTTACCAGGTGGCTATGGCTGCAAACGGGGCGGAAGGCTTGGCTCAAGCCAGGGCCCTTCAACCTGATTTGATTATCAGCGAAGTTTTTTTGCCGGAAAAAAACGGGCTCCAGTTTTGCTCAGAACTGAAATGTTTGCCTCTTTGCCGGGACATACCGTTTATTTTTCTTACCGGTTGCTGCTTGGAGGATCAAGAAGTTATCGCCGGGATCCAGAGGGGCGCAGCCGCCTACCTTTTTAAAGACGAGGTCCAACCCCTTTCTTTTTCTGGGGCAGATCCCCTGTTGGAATGGGCTGATAATCTAACTGGGGCAAGGTTCCAGGAAAAAAACCGGGGGCTTTTATCCATGCCGGCTTTGATTCTCTTTTTGCACCTTGATACCGGGTTTGAAGGGATCTCCTTGCGCACACTGCTTGAGAGCAGCGGATATAAAGTTATTGATGCCTATACACCCGCAGAGGGTGCCTTGAAGCTGGCTGAACACCGGTTTGACTTGGCATTGATCAGTTACCGGCAGCCGCCTGAAGAGCTGGGAAATGCTTTGGAACTTTTTTCCAACTCAGGGATGGATGGCGGCAGAGTGGTGGTTGTGAGCCACCAGCCGGGGCAGCTTGCCAATACCCCTCAATTGCCGCAGGTTCTTTCTTTTTACGCCCCGGTAAATTATTTTAACTTGCTTAACACTATGGAGGTCCTGGTTGATCTAAACCGGCAGCAAAGCCGTTATAAAAATGCGGTTAAATACCTGAAGTCCTATCACGCCCTGATGACTGCCGCCATGTCATCCTTTAAAGAATGGGTGCTGGATGAGTTTGAAGCCGGTGTGGCCGTGTTGGATATGGAAGGGAATATCATCTGGCATAACAGGATCTTCAGCAGGCTGGCCGGATTAGACACCACAGCTGTTGGCATGTTAATCAGCCAGCTTTTTCAGCATAACAGCAGCGAACTGATTGCTCAATTAAAAGACGTTGTTGAAAAGACCAGGTGGGAGCGGGAGACCAGTCTGGGCCTGGTTTGTTATCAAGACGACAAGGAAAGGCACCTAAAAATTAACGGCAAGCTGTTGAGCGGTCTTGATGACCAGCCAATTGGCCTGATCCTCGTTTTGCGGGATGAGTCAACCAGGCGGTCGCTGGAATCGTTAGCGTCCCGCTCCCAGCGGTTATCCTTTATCGGAGAGGTTGCGGCGGGGGCGGCTCACGAAATCCGCAATCCTCTTACTTCTATTAAAGGTTTTGCCCAGTTGTTGGCTAAAGAACTGGCAGGTAACCCCAAGAGACAATATCTGGATATTATTTTGGAAGAACTGGAACGGATCAACAATTTGTTAAAGACCTTGATGGACCTGGCTAAGCCTCACCCTCCTAAAGTCGGCAAAGCCTCGGCAGCTCAACTGATGAATGAATTGGAAGAGCTTATGAGGGGGGAAACCTTTCTCAGGGATATTAAATTTACTGTAGACTGTGAGAAAGGTTTGCCGGATGTGGCTGCTGACAGTGAACAAATCAAGCAGGTATTAATAAACGCTTTGCGCAATGCCTTGGAAGCTACCCCTGCAGGCGGCTCCATTGTAATTGGCGCAAAAAAGGCCTTTGAACCAGGCTGGCTCACCCTGTTTGTAAAAGATACCGGGCGTGGTATTCCCGCCCATCTCTTGTCCCAGGTATATGACCCATTCTTCACCACCAAGCCCGAAGGGACTGGCCTGGGACTGTTTCTTTGCCGCCAGATCGTGGAGAATCACCACGGCAGGATTTCCATTGAAAGCCAGGAAGGGCAAGGGACTACCCTATATGTTCACCTGCCTGTGCATGGGCTGGAGACAGTTTACCTTTAAGTGTTGCCTTAATCTCATCCATTCTTTGAAGGGCTTCCTTGATGCCTGCCTGTACCATGGATGGAACCCGATTAAAGTCCCAAAGGGCGGCGCTGCCAGTTTGGGGACGGAGAACCACATCTGCGTTGCTTGCAAGGATTACGTTGCTGATGCGCTGTCCCATAATATCAGTTGCTTGCAGGAGCACTTCAATCAGGTTATGGAAGGGGCCTTCCTGCTCAACATCAAAACCCAGGTCAACAGCAATGATTTTATCCGCCCCCACGTGCCGGAGCACGTCAGCAGGTACATTGTCAACTAATCCCCCATCAACAAGGGTGCGGTTATTAATCTTTACCGGCATGAAGATTCCTGGAATTGCAATGCTGGCGCCTACTGCTTCCAAAACCTTAGCTTCGCAGGAAAATTCAAAGCCGGCCAGGTCCTTGGAAGGGAGCAGCTCTTTTGCTGTATAGACGATTCCTTTGCCGGTGTGCAGGTCAGTAGCCACTATTGCACTGGGGAGCTTAAGTTGGGAAAAGGTTAAGTTTCCAATGGCGCGGCTGAGAACTCTTTCAATAAGCTTTGGTTTCAAGAGGCCCAAAGGTAAAGCCTTCCAAAGGCTCCATCTGCCTAGCAGGTTGTGGCCGGCCTCCCGCTCATAGTTTAACCAGCCATGAGTGATTTGTCTAAACACGTCTTCCATTTTGGCAAAACTTAACCCGGCCCCGTAGAGAGCTGTAACTATGCTGCCGGCGCTGGTGCCTGCCACCATATGAGGAGTAATACCGTTTTCCTGCAATACCTTGATAACTCCGATGTGGGCAGCGCCCCTTAATCCCCCGCCCCCCAAGGCTAATCCGATGCGCATACTAACCAGCCTCCTTTTCTATAACACATAGGAAATTATGCTCGTTTAAATGTTACTATTCAGACCCCCACGCCGCTTATCGCGGCACCATCAGAGGGATGAAAAAATATGACAAGCTATTTTCAGGGCAGAATACTTCGAGACGATAAACCGTTCTTTCGTTCTATTAATGTAGGCTATGCATCCACGAATTCATTAGTGTTAGCAATTCTATATAAAGGACAGGAAAAATTGGTGCAGCTGGCAGGAGATTGCCCCGCGCGATCGAATATTGTGCAATAACCAAAAAATCTCCGAGCCGTTTAGTCTAAAGCTATTGCTATGGCTTACGGCCCTCTGCCCTGCGGCAGAAAGGTTTGGCGGGAAATCGCTAGGCCTCCCCTATTGGAAAGGAGTCTTGACTGAAGGTCTCTGAAAAAGGCTAATTGGCAAGATTACCTTTTCAGGCCTTTTTATTTTAGTGCACTAGGATTAGGAAGAAAAAAATATTGGCAATCTATTTTCGGAAAGGGGAAATATTCATGAATCAACAGATAAGACCAGAAGTAATTGCACGGGTTAAAGAGGTTGCTACCCAGGGGAAACTTACTTGTCAGGAAGCATGGCGGATTGCCAATGAGTTGCAGGTCCCATTCCTGGAGGTAGGTCGGGCCGCAGATGACTCTGGCATAAAAATAATTGCTTGCCAATTGGGGTGTTTTTAATTAGCAGCTGAAATCGGCAAAGGGGAATATCAATGGAGCTATTTAATGTAGTTACGGTGCCTGAAGCACGGCGGTTGATTGCTCAAAACTGGGAAGCTAAATGGCAGATAGAGAGGGTATCCCTTACGGAGGCTTTGGGACGTCGGCTGGCAGTGGATGTTTTCAGCCGCGAGGAAGTCCCAGGTTTTACCCGATCCACTGTGGACGGATTTGCATTAAGAGCGGAAGGGACCTTTGGAGCCTCGGAGACTCTTCCGGCCTGCTTTGTGCTAATAGGGGAAATACCTATGGGAGTGAATCCGGAAATAGAATTATTGCCTGACCAAGCAGTCCGGGTTTCCACAGGCGGAATGGTTCCCCCTGGTGCAAATGCCGTGGTGATGCTGGAACACTCAGAATTATTGGATCCCGGGAGCCTGGCAGTAATCCGCCCAGTTTCCCCGGGAGAGAACTTGATCCTGCAAGGGGAAGATGTCCCTCGTGGTTCACAGGTATTAACCGCGGGACATCGCCTGCGCCCACAGGATATCGGGGTATTGGCAGCCATCGGAATTACCGAGGTGCCCGTGAGGTTACCCCTGACAGTAGGAATTATTTCCACTGGCAATGAACTGGTTGAGCCGGAAAAAGAGCCTGCCCCTGGCCAGGTGCGAGACATTAATTCTTATGTATTATTCGGACTGGTGAAGGAAAACGGTGGCTTGCCGCGCTTATTCGGAATTGCCAGAGATGAACTTGATGAAATCCTTTCGTTGGTGGAAAAGGCTTTAAATGTTTGCGACCTGGTGCTGGTGTCTGGCGGCAGTTCTGTAGGTTCCCGGGATTATACAGTTAAGGTTATGCAATCTTTGGGTTCTCCCGGTATATTATTTCATGGGGTCTCTTTAAAGCCGGGAAAGCCGACCTTAGTGGCGGCTGCCGGCAGCCGTTTGGTTTTTGGATTGCCAGGTCACCCTGTTTCCGCTATGGTGGTGTTCGATCTTTTAATTAAACCCCTGCTGTCCTTGGGGACATTTGACCAGCAGCAGAATCCGGCAGTCAGGGCCAAAATAGCCAGGAGCCTGGCTTCTGGCGCTGGGCGGGAGGAACATATCAGGGTAAGATTATTTGAGCTAGATGGCGAGTTGTGGGCTGATCCGGTTTTAGGTAAGTCGGGGTTAATCAGTACTATGGTCAGGGCTCAGGGAGTAGTGGTTATCCCTCTGGAGGCGGATGGTTTAAGCATGGGGCAAGAAGTCGATGTGCGCCTTTTTTGAACTAGCTTTAGCAGGCTTTAGGAGGAGAAAGGGTGGGAGATTGTTTGGCCAAGAGAAAAATATACCTTAACAATCAACCAAAAGAGGAAGCATTAGAAATATTTCTTGGTAAGCTGGAAGAGCAAGGCTTTTTCCAGTCAGCCGGGAATGAAATAGTAATGTCTGAAAAAGCTTTTGGCCGGGTTACCGCTGGCGCGGTCTGGGCAGCCATGTCTAGCCCTCATTATCCAGCCGCAGCCATGGACGGGGTAGCAGTAAAATCAAGAAATACCTTTTCGGCGCAGGATACAGCCCCTCTGGCCTTGTGCCTGGGGGAGGAAGCGATAGAGGTAGATACTGGGGACCCACTGCCGCCTGGGTTTGATGCCGTGATCATGGTGGAAAACTTAAACTATCGATTAGATGGAATGGTTGAAATAACGTCACCGGCGGTGCCGGGGCAAAACGTGCGCCAGGTTGGCGAGGACGTGGTTGTTGGGGAAATGTTGCTGCCAGGCGGGCATCTAATTACAGCCGTTGATGTAGGAGGGTTGATTGCCGGCGGGGTGCTTAAGGTTGAGGTTAAACGCCCTCCTGTTGTTGCGATTATGCCTACCGGGGACGAACTAGTCCCGGCTGGAGATAAGCCAAGCCCAGGGGAAATCCCGGAATTTAATAGTTTTATCCTCAGCGGCCTAGTCTCCAAGTGGGGTGGCCAACCGGCAGTATTTCCGATTACTCCCGATGACCCAGCCAAATTGGAGCAGCGCATATTGGAGGCAGTTCAGAAAGCGGATATAATCTTGGTTAATGCCGGTTCTTCCGCCGGGCGGGAGGATTTTGCTGCCCAAGTAATCAGTAATTTAGGGAAGGTGTTGACTCACGGCGTGGCCATTAAACCGGGAAAACCGGTTATTTTGGGGATAATCAAGGGGAAGCCGGTGGTGGGTCTGCCGGGGTATCCCGTTTCTGCTGTCTTGGCAGCTGAATTATTTGTCCAGCCGCTAGTGTACCGTTTTCTTGCCGTCCCTGTGCCGCAGCGGCCTACAGTAGTTGCTGCTCTTGCCCGAAAAGTATATTCGCCCCTGGGGCCGGAAGAGTATTTACGGGTTAAACTGGGGAGGGTTGGTGACCGGCTGGTTGCTACTCCTATTTCCCGGGGGGCAGGAGTGATCACCTCTTTAATGCGGGCTGACGGGTTGCTGGTTGTTCCTCGCCTGTCGGAGGGATTTGCTCAGGGCGAGCAAGTTCAAGTTGAACTTCTGAAATCCCTGGCGGAAATTGAACAGACAGTAGTGGCAGTCGGGAGCCATGATCTAAGCCTTGACATTTTAGCTCACCATTTAAAGTTAGGTTTTCCGGATACCTTTCTTAGTTCGGCAAATGTAGGAAGCCTTGGGGGGTTGATGGCCCTTAAACGGGGGGAGGCCCATCTTGCTGGGATTCATCTCTTGGACCCTCTTACTGGTGTCTATAACGAAACCTATGTTACCCGTTACCTTGCAGGACAGCCTGTTGTACTGGTAAACTTGGCTTACCGCCAACAGGGTCTTATTGTTTCCAGGAAAAACCCTCTGGGAATAACCCTTTTGCGGGACCTGGTCCGTCCAGGATTGGTCTTTGTTAACCGGCAACGGGGGGCCGGAACCAGGATTTTGCTGGATTATCTGCTGGAACAAGAGGGAATAAACCCGGCCGATATTCATGGGTATCACCGAGAAGAGTTTACCCACTTGGCTGTAGCAGTAGCTGTTGCAAGTGGCACAGCTGATGTTGGTATGGGCATCCAGGCTGCAGCAGAAGCTCAAAATCTGGATTTTCTGCCGGTAGCAGAAGAGCGCTATGATCTTTGTATCCCCCTCTGCCACTGGGAACATCCTGGGATCAAGAAAATGATTAGCGTCCTAAGCAGCAAACCCTTTCAGCAAGAAGTCATGGCTATGGGTGGTTATGACCTGCGGGATTGTGGCCGGGTGATCTGGTCAACTGAACCGGTTGATTAACAAAAGAGGCTATTTTCCCAAAGACATCCCAAGACCGTAAACACTTATTGTGAGGAATTAAGTATTTAATTATCAAAGATCAAAACTAAAGAGCAACTGCAAATTTGGTATTAGTAAACCAAATTCTTAGCTACTCTTAGTATACAAGGAGGAAAGAACATGGAGGGTTTCACCCATTTTGACCAAGAGGGCAGGACAAGGATGGTCGATGTGGGAAGTAAATCAGAAACAGAGCGGGAGGCGGTAGCCAGAGCGACGGTCAAAATGCAGCCCGAGACCCTGTCCCTTATTGAAAAGGGGCGGCTGGCGAAGGGAGATGTGCTCGGTGTAGCCAGAGTAGCCGGGATTATGGCCGCAAAAAAAACTCCGGAATTGATCCCCATGTGCCATCCCCTGTTAATTACATCGGTAAATATCCAGTTTCTTCTGGATAAAACAACAAGCGTTGTAGAAATAGAAGCTAGGGTTAGGCTTTTTGGCAAGACGGGGGTAGAAATGGAGGCCTTAACGGCTGCCTCAGCTGCCGCCTTAACCATATATGATATGTGTAAGGCTGTTGATAAAGGTATCATAATTGAACAAGTCAGGTTAGTCAAGAAAAGCGGAGGCAAAAGCGGCGTCTGGCTTAGGGAGGGGGAGAAACCGTGGCCGGAGGACATTTTAAGGTAGGAATCATTACCGCCAGCGACAAAGGGGCTAGGGGAGAACGGGAGGACCTCAGCGCGGGTGTTATCAAGGAGATGATAGCCTCCGTCGGCGGAATGGTGGAAGCCTACCAGGTTGTTCCTGATGAAAGGGAAATGTTAAAGGATATAATGGTCCAGTTTGCGGACAATCTAAAACTGGACCTGGTTTTAACCACAGGGGGCACGGGCTTTTCGCCCCGGGATATTACCCCGGAAGCCACCAGGGAAGTAGTAGACCGCCTTGTTCCGGGATTGCCGGAAGTCATGCGTCATGAAGGGTTGAAACATACCCCCCAAGCCATGCTAAGCCGGGCAGTTGCTGGCATTCGCGGGCAGACGCTGATAATAAACCTGCCAGGCAGTCCCAAAGGGGTGCGAGAGTGCCTCCAGGCCATCCTGCTTGCTTTGCCTCACGGAATAGCCATCCTGAAAGGGACTGCAGGTGAATGCGCCCGCCATTGATCGCAGGATTTCTTTTAGAGGCTGGAGCACTTGCCCGGGAACAGAGGAGTTGCAATCGGCCGCAATAAATTGGGGAGATTTTATGTCCTGAGGCGAACGCTGCAGACTATTTTTCTTAAAGACCTGGTGCTCCAGGCGGATCGTTTGGGGGTTCAGCAGGCAAGAATCATCAGGTAGTCCAAAATAGGTTAATAAATTAAAATACCGGTCGAAGATCCGGATTGGTGCATCGAGAAGTTCTGACAACACCCGGGCGATCTGGGGCAGTCCTTCATTCTGAAGGACCACCTGGGTAAGGCGAGAGTGCATCCTTTGAGCATATTCCAGCATTTCCATCTGCCGGTTTACCACTTTCTTTAGGATGGCCTTGGTGATATCGGCAAAGCCGGCAGATTTGGGGAGTTCCAGCAGCGGGAGGCCGTAGCGGTTGCACTGCCGGACCAGCTGGTGGGGTATTTCGTCCAAATAGTAGCCGGTCTGAATGGCCAGAGCGGCCAGTCCCCGCCTGGCCAGATAGGGGACCAGTTCGTTCAGCAGGCGGGGGTCGTCAGCCAGCAACCTTCGGCAAGGCCATGGCCAACGGGTATGCCATCAGCGCCTGTGTGGGGAAGGCTGAGATAATGCAGGTTGCTGAAAAGAAAGTGTTCATCAGTTCAACATTTTTCCCCAACAGCCTGGAGATGGTGGCGGCCATGAAGCGCATAGACATATTGGAGCGGGAACATGTGATCGAGGAAATCTGGTCGCGAGGGAAATGTTTTTAGACAAACTTAGAAAACTTGTTGCCGAATCAGGAGTGCCGGCCACTGTTTCCGGCATTCCTCCCATGCCCTACTCGATTGCATGCCTATTTTCACCCTGTGGATCTTGGATTCAGCATCCCGGTTTGCTAAACTTTGTGAATTGTCGCACTTATCTTCCTATTAAAACTTATTTCCTGCCTATTGCCACTTTGTGATTATTAGTGCTATAATAACGGTGAACGGTAGATTGCTATCGGTGAACGGGAAAATGGATGCCGTTAACGGCACCAATAAGGGGGTGAGCAGGATGCTTGAAAGCAAACTGAAAATCGAGGTTCCGGTAGGGATCTCCAATAGGCATATCCATCTTTCTCAACAGCATCTGGAAGCTCTGTTCGGAAAAGGTTACGAGCTGACAAAAATGAAAGATACTTACCAGCATGGTCAGTTTGCCGCCAATGAAACCCTCACGCTGGTAGGACCTAAAGGGATTATCGAAAATGTCCGGATTTTGGGGCCCATCAGAAAAGAAACCCAAATAGAGATTTCTATGACAGATAGCTATAAATTAGGAATTAAGGCCCCTGTGCGGGATTCCGGTAAATTGGATGGCTCCCCCGGTTGTGCGTTGATTGGACCAAATGGGGTCGTATCTCTGCAGCGAGGCGTTATTTTGGCTGAGCGACATATTCATATGTCACCGGCTGAAGCTCATGCCGCCGGATTGCAGGACAATGACCGGGTGGTTGTGCTAGCTGGCGACGTGCGGGAGCTTTGCTTCCATCATGTATTGGTGCGGGTGCATTCGAGTTTTAGTTTGGAAATCCATATCGATACCGACGAAGCCAATGCTGCGGGACTGCGCAATGGCGATAAGGTGATGATAATCGGCAGGGAAAGCCATAGGTTAGAAATGGTTGGCTAGAACCAAGCTCTAGGTTATTCTGTTTATTGGTCATAATGGCCTTTGGGAACCCGGGTATATCCCGGGTTTTGTTCTTATTTACCCTTCCTGTGATTCGTATAGCAAACCCAGACTCTGAGAAAAATAATACCCTGAGAGCCCGCAGGAAATAATTGCGGCAAAAAGGACTGAAATGCAAAGGAAGTAAGGAAAAAAGGGGGACAATTGGTTGAATTTGTAGAAAAACAAGGTTTGATTGCAGGAAATTGGTGGCATATTATATATATGGGATGTTAGCACTCGTTAAAAATGAGTGCTAACAAAGAAACTGCGGAAGAAAACTAAAAGTTAAGGAGGTTAATTTTGATGAATCTTAAACCACTGGCAGATCGTGTGATTATCAGAGTATTGGCCCAGGAAGAGAAAACAAAAAGCGGGATCCTTCTGCCGGATACGGCCAAAGAAAAACCTCAACAGGGTGAAGTGGTGGCTGTTGGAGAAGGCCGTACTATGGACAATGGGCAAAAAGTTGCTCCCCAGGTTAAAGTGGGAGACAAAGTGGTTTTTGCTAAATATGCCGGTAATGAAATTAAGGTTGAAGAAGCGGAATACATGATCCTGTATGAACGGGATATTATGGCAGTTGTTGAATAGGAGGGATTTAATTGGCCAAAGAACTTACATTTAATGAAGAAGCGAGAAAAGCCCTGGAGAAGGGCGCAAATGCATTGGCGGAAGCGGTTAGAATCACCCTTGGGCCTAAAGGGCGTAATGTGGTCCTGCAGAAGAAATTTGGCGCCCCGACCATTACCAATGATGGAGTAACCATTGCCAAAGAAATTGACCTGGAAAACCCGCTGGAAAACATGGGCGCCCAACTGTTGAAAGAAGTGGCAACTAAGACAAATGATGTGGCTGGGGATGGGACTACTACGGCAACGGTTTTGGCTCAGGCAATGATCCGGGAAGGCATGAAGAATGTGACTGCCGGCTCTAATCCTATGCTGTTAAAAAAAGGCATCGAGCAGGCTGTTGCGGTTGCAGTTGAAGAACTTAAGCATTTTAGCAAGCCGATTGAGAGCAAAGAGGACATAACGTCAGTGGCATCAATTTCCGCTAATGACCGGGAGATTGGTCAACTTGTAGCTGACGCAATGGAGAAGGTCGGAAAAGACGGGGTTATTACAGTAGAGGAATCTCAGGGTATTGGAACTACCTTAGAAGTGGTAGAGGGTATGCAGTTCGACCGGGGTTACATATCGCCCTACATGATTACAGATACCGGAAAGATGGAAGCGGTGCTGAATGATCCCTATATCTTGTTGACGGATCGCAAGATTTCTGCGATCAAGGACATCCTGCCTTTGCTAGAGAAAGTAATTAAGACAGGTAAGCATCTTTTAATCATCGCCGAGGATGTGGAGGCCGAAGCCTTAGCCACCTTGGTGGTAAATAAGCTGCGGGGAACCTTTACTGCGGTAGCTGTTAAGGCTCCCGGTTTTGGGGATCGCCGGAAGGCCATGTTGGAAGATATTGCCATCTTAACCGGCGGACAGGTGGTTTCAGAGGATAAAGGCCTTAAACTTGAAAACACTTCCCTGGAAATGTTGGGACAGGCCCGCCAGGTTAGGGTTGCCAAAGAAGAAACAACAATTGTAGAAGGAAAAGGCAGAGGAGAAGACATTCAGAAGCGGATCGCCCAAATTAAGCGCCAACACGAGGAAGCTACCTCAGAGTATGACAAAGAAAAGCTGCAGGAAAGGCTGGCTAAGCTTGCAGGCGGGGTTGCGGTAATTAAAGTCGGCGCTGCTACCGAAACCGAACTCAAGGAGAAAAAGCTTAGAATTGAAGACGCCCTATCGGCTACTCGCGCTGCTGTGGAAGAAGGGGTTGTGGCAGGAGGCGGCACTGCTCTGGTAAATTTAATTCCTGCGCTGGAAAAAATTCCGATTGCCGGGGACGAAAAGACTGGGGTGAATATTGTTAAGAAAGCACTGGAAGAACCCCTGCGCCAAATTGTCAACAATGGCGGATTAGAAGGATCGGTAGTAGTGGAAAAAGTTAAATCCCTTGAGCAAGGCAAGGGCTTTAATGTAATGACTCTTGAGTATGTTGATATGATGGGTGCTGGAATAATTGACCCGGCAAAAGTAACCCGTTCTGCCCTGCAAAACGCTGCCAGTATTGCAGCAATGGTGCTAACTACTGAAACCTTGATCTATGAGATCCCTGAAAAAGAACCTGCTATGCCCCCAATGCCGCCAGGAATGCCGTCAGGGATGCCGCCGATGATGTAAATCCCATTATGAGATATATCGCAAAATGAGAGGGTCGTGTTGGGCTGACAGAAACTGGCGCCGTTTCATTTTGAGATAATCCGTTTAGGACTGCCCGATTAATGCTAGTGGAGAGATACCGTCTCTCCACTTTTTTCTTTCTGTCGACAAAAAAGAAATGCCGAGATACCAAGGTTTTGCAAGTCATGTGAAAAAAATTTCGGATTACCAGCAGTATGATGTGGGAATTGGCATGGCAATTGCTTATTGTATTAGACAAACGGAACATGTAGGATCGTCTTGAGGTGAAAGCTATGAACAGTCTATCCCATTTAAAGCCTGTTGAAATTGCTGTACGGCAAAAATGGTGTAAGGGTTGCGGCATTTGCGTTGCGCTTTGTCCAAAGGGGGTTTTGGCTCTTGATGCAAGAGGAAAAATTTCCGTAATAGATGCCAGCGTCTGCACCAAATGCAGAATGTGCGAAATCCACTGTCCAGACTTTGCCATTAGCATAGGAGAGGTGCAATCATGAGTCAGGTTGTTGAGATGGCTCGTTTAATGCAAGGTAATGAAGCTATTGCTGAAGGAGCCTTGGCTGCTGGGGTTAGGTTCTTTGCGGGCTATCCAATTACTCCCTCCACCGAGGTTGCCGAGATTATGGCCGAGAAACTTCCGGCTTTTGGCGGCAAGTTTATTCAGATGGAAGATGAGATTGCCAGTATGGCTGCAATAATCGGAGCAGCCTTAACGGGTATAAAATCCATGACGGCTACTAGCGGCCCGGGCTTTTCATTAAAGCAGGAAAATATCGGCTACGCTTGCATGGCAGAGGTTCCCTGTGTTGTCGTCAATGTGCAGCGGAGCGGCCCCAGCACCGGTATTGCCACCGCCCCTGCCCAAGGAGATGTAATGCAGGCAAGATGGGGGACTCACGGAGATCATCCCATAATTGCCCTGTGCCCTGCCTCTGTAAGAGAGTGCTTTGATTTAACCGTCAGAGCGGTAAACTTGTCGGAAAAATACCGGGTGCCGGTGATAATGTTAACTGACGAAGTAGTGGGGCATACCCGGGAAAGGGTTGTCCTGCCGGATGTGGTGGAAAAAACTAACAGAAAAAACCCGAATGTTCCCCCTGAGTACTTTTATCCCTATCGTCCTGATGAGGACGGAGTGCCTCCCATGGCAAGTTTTGGTGACGGTTACCGTCATCATGTAACAGGTTTGGTGCATGATGAAACAGGAGGCCCAACTACCAATCCTCAGGTTACGGAAAGCCTTGTTCGAAGACTGGTTGATAAGATAGATAGAAATGCCCCAGATATTATCAGCTTTGAAGAATTTATGATGGAAGACGCGGAAATAGCGGTTTTCGCTTATGGCGGGGTAGCCAGGTCGGCAAAACGGGCAGTCAAGGAGGCCAGGCAGCTAGGGCTGAAGGCTGGTTTGTTCCGCCCGATTACCCTATGGCCTTTTCCTGAAGCCCAGGTTGCTGCCGTGGCTCAAAAAACGAAAGCTTTTATTGTCCCAGAGATGAATTTGGGACAGCTCAGGTTGGAGGTTGAACGGGTTGCTAAAGGGAGAATTCCTGTAAAAGGCGTGCACCGGGTTAATGGAGAATTGATCCCACCCCAGGAAATCCTGGCTGCAATTAAGGAGGTGAGGTAGTTGCTGTCCCAATTAGAGACCTATCTGCGGGCTGAAAAACTGCCCCACATTTGGTGCCCTGGCTGCGGTAATGGGATTGTGCTGGGGAGTTTGGTTAGAGCTATTCACGAATTGAATCTGGACCAGGACAAAACCGTCATTGTATCCGGTATTGGTTGCTCGTCCCGGGCGGCGGGTTACCTGGATTTTAATACACTGCACACAACCCATGGAAGGGCCTTGGCCTTCGCTACGGGGGTTAAACTGGCAAAACCAGAATTGAACGTTATTATTTTGACAGGGGACGGAGACTGTACAGCCATCGGCGGAAACCATTTCATTCATGCCGCCAGACGGAATATCGACTTAACAGTGGTGGTCTTTAACAACAACATTTATGGTATGACTGGGGGACAGTATTCTCCTTTGACTCCCCCAGGGAAAAAGGCCACTACAGCTCCCCATGGAACTATTGAGCCCAATTTTGATATTCCCAGGCTAGCCCAAGCGGCTGGTGCGACTTACGTTGCCAGGAGTACAACTTACCATGCTACCCAATTAACCAATCTGATTATTGCTGGAATCCAAAATAAAGGCTTTAGCCTGGTTGAAGCGGTAACAGCTTGTCCTGTAGGGTACGGAAGGAGAAACAAACTCGGTAATGCTGTTGACATGATTATGTGGCAGAAGGAAAAGGCTGTACCGGTGAAGCAGGCAGCCAAAATGAATCCCGAGGAACTGGCAGGCAGGATTATTATTGGAGAGTTGTATAAAGGTGAGGCCCCGGAATACACTGCTATGTATGACCAGATTATTGCCAACGCCAAAAGAGGAGAGTAATACCCCTACCAAGTGGCAGACCAAAAATAAGCCGGGTTCCGGGGAGCCCCAAAAACTGGGAGGTTGAAGCAGATGGAACGGGCAATCGAGATGCGTTTAAGTGGATCGGGAGGACAGGGACTTATTCTGGCCGGCATTATTTTGGCCGAGGCAGCAATATTGGACGGAAAAAACGCTTTGCAGACTCAGTCCTATGGACCTGAAGCCAGGGGAGGGGCCAGTAAGGCAGAAGTAATTATCAGCCAAGGTGATATTGACTATCCCAAGGTAACCGTTCCTGATGTGGTCCTGGCAATGACCCAAGAAGCCAGCGATAAATACGCCGGAAGCGTTTCCTCCACCGGGTTGCTGCTATTGGACACCACTTATGTCCACGAACTACCGCAATCAAAAGCCAAGGTTTGTGCATTGCCGATTAGCAGCATAGCCAGGGATGAAGTAGGCAAGGAAATGGTTGCCAACGTTGTTGCTCTTGGAGCCTTGGTCCGGTTAACAGGTGTTGTTACCCTAGAGTCGTTAACCAAAGCCTTGATGCGGAGGATTCCCAAAGGCACCGAAGCCCTTAATAGGAAGGCCCTTGAATTAGGCTGGGAATCGGGAATGGCCACAGCAGCCTGCATAACTGCCTGATAATTTCGGATAAACGCAGGACCATGGGTGTAATGGTGCTGCGTTTCTAAGGACTACTCATGTGAAAAAAATCTCAGAGTTTAGCAGGATAATAAGAAGGTTTAACGAAAACATTATTGCAAGAAATCCTGCTCGATAATAAAGTTATTGCATGAAAAAAACCATGAAGCTCAGTTCACTGCTAAACCAAAGGGCGGTGGTGGATAGCGGTAATTATGCGGGATAGTTAACAACTCTATTAACCGTTGGACTACATGGGAATTCTTTTTGAAATTATGGTTTCCGAGAGGGAGGGTGAACCATGAGCATTAAGGAAATAAATGTGTTTGAAACTGCCCAGAAGCAAATAAAAATGGCAGCGGATAAACTGGGGCTGTCCCCGGCAGTTTATGAAATTTTAAAACAGCCTTTGCGGATCATGACAGTGGCTATTCCTGTTGAAATGGACGATGGTTCTGTCAAGGTTTTTACCGGCTATCGTTCCCAGCACAATCATGCCAATGGCCCATTGAAGGGCGGCATTAGGTTCCACCCGGATGTGACCCTGGAAGAAGTAAAAGCACTATCAATGTGGATGACCTTTAAATGTGCAGTTGTTGGACTTCCTTATGGCGGTGGAAAGGGCGGCATTGCCGTTAACCCCAAAGAGCTTTCCAAAGGGGAACTGGAGCGTTTAAGCCGCGGCTTTATCCAGGCAATTGCCCCTATGATTGGGTCGGAAAAAGATATTCCTGCTCCTGATGTATATACCAATCCCCAGGTAATGGCTTGGTTTGTGGATGAATTCAGCAAGATCCGGCAGTATAACGACTTTGGAGTAATGACCGGAAAGCCATTGATTATCGGCGGTTCTGCTGGCCGGAACGAAGCAACTGCTCGGGGGTGCATGTTTACTGTTAGAGAGGCCGCCAATGCTCTGGGGATCCCGCTTGAAGGAGCCACCGTTGCGGTACAGGGTTACGGCAATGCGGGCGGTATAGTTGCCAGACTGTTGGCTGGGCTAGGGTGTAAAATTGTGGCAACCGTTGATTCCAGCGGCGGCGCTTATAATCCTGAGGGTTTCGATCCAATGGCACTGCTTGAATTCAAACAAAAGACTGGTACTGTTAAGGGCTTCCCGGGAACCCAGGATATTTCGACAAAGGAACTGCTGGCAATGGAATGTGATATCCTGGTACCGGCGGCCTTAGAAAACCAGATTACAGCCGAAAATGCCGGGGACGTAAGGGCCAAGATTGTAGCCGAAGCAGCCAACGGGCCTACAACTCCGGAAGCGGATATTATCCTGCATGAAAAAGGTGTTCTGGTTATTCCCGATATTCTCGCTAGCGCTGGCGGCGTAACCGTTTCCTACTTCGAATGGGTCCAAAACAATATGGGTTACTACTGGTCTGAGCAGGAAGTTAATGATAAACTGGAGAAAGTCATGGTTAAGGCCTTTGGTGAAGTTTACAATATGCATAACAGCAAGGAAGTTGATATGAGGACAGCGGCTTACATGGTGGCTGTTAAGAAAGTAGCCGACGCGATGGAAGTCCGCGGCTGGCTTGGTGGCAACCGGAAGGCCTAATTTATCCCCTGATGCCCTTCTACCATCCTTAATATATATTTCTTTTTGCCCGGTTATAATTTAACCGGGCCCTTTTTTATAATGGTAATTTTATTCACCTGAGCAGGAACAGCGGTATAAATAGAGAAATAGCCAGGGAAAGCCAGTAGGAAGTTCATCTAAACGGGAGGGATTTAGAACGATTCAAGAGATTGGGGCTGTGAAATCAAATTTGCAAATTAATAAAGAGTACCGGTTAATGGCAATTAGCGCGCCAGGGATAGTATCTAGGGCTAAACCCGGCCAATTCCTGCATATTAAGTGCGGGGAAGCTCTTGCCCCTTTTTTACGCCGTCCGGTTAGCATCCATCGCATTGATCGGGAACAGGGACTTGTATTTTTGCTCTTTCAGGTCAAGGGTGCAGGAACCAGTTGGCTGGCCTCCCGGCAGCCGGGGGACGCCCTGGACATGTTGGGTCCCCTAGGAAACGGGTTTAGAACCCCTGAGACAAACTCGTCTCTCCTATTGGTGGCCGGCGGGATTGGCATAGCGCCTTTGGTTTTCTTAGCGGAACATGCGGCGGGCAACGGCAGCCGGGTCAAGGTTCTCATCGGGGCCAGGAACCAAGACCACCTTTTGCTTTTGGATAAACTGGAGGAGGCAGGAGCAACCGTGCGGGCTGCCACAGAGGATGGCAGTTTCGGTTTGCAGGGTACTGCCATAGACCTATTAACCCAGGCCCTTCAGGAGGAAGGTGCTGATATGATCTGTGCCTGTGGCCCCAGGGGAATGTTGGTGAAAACCGCCTCCCTTGCAGAGGAGCGGCAGATCCCTTGCTATGTTTCTTTAGAGGAATATATGGCTTGCGGTGTTGGAGCCTGCCGGGGCTGTGTAACCAAAGTTTTGGCCGGCGATGGCTCAATAACTTACCTGAATGTTTGCAGCGATGGACCTGTTTTTGCGGCTGGGGAGGTGGCCTGGTGAGACCTGACCTAGCTGTAGAAATTGCCGGTATCAGCATGAAAAACCCGGTTATGGACGCCTCCGGAACCTTTGGCTTTGGCACAGAGTATAGGCCATTAATGGATATTAGCCGTTTAGGGGCCTTGGTGACCAAATCCGTTACTTTGGAGCCCGTCCATGGCAATCCTCCCCCCAGAATATGGGAGACTGCCGGGGGAATGCTTAACTCGATTGGACTGCAGAATCCAGGCTTAAAATCTTTTCTGGCAAATAAACTGCCCTTGCTGCAGAGCTTTAATCTGCCGGTGATAGTAAATATTGCAGGGAAAAAGGTGGAGGAATATGTGCAACTGGCTGCTGCCATGGAACAGGCGCCGGGAGTGGCCGGGCTGGAAGTAAACATTTCATGCCCTAACGTTAAAGAAGGAGGAATTGCCTTTGGAGCCGATCCCTCCTCAGCGGAAGCCGTAACCAAAGCAGTACGGGCAGCTTGCAGTTTGCCTGTAATCGTTAAGCTTTCGCCAAATGTTACCGATATCACTGTTATCGCCAGGGCTGTTGCGGAAGCTGGCGCCAGCGCTATTTCCCTGATCAACACCTTGACAGGAATGGCCATCGACCATGAAAAACGCCGCCCTATCTTGGGAAACGTTAGCGGCGGCCTTTCCGGTCCTGCTGTAAAACCGGTGGCCTTGTATCAGGTATGGAGGGTGTGTCAGGCAGTAAGAATACCTGTGATCGGCATGGGGGGAATTATGAACGCTGGAGATGCCATTCAGTTCATGCTGGCGGGAGCTTCGGCAGTTGCGGTGGGGGCAGCAAATTTTGTTCAGCCGGGCGTCATGTTGGAAATTATCGATGGTATAGAAGACTATTTGGTGCGCCACAGGATTCCAAGGGTTGGCCAATTGGTAGGGGCTTTGGAAATATCTTGAACGGAGGTCGGATTTTACTTGAACCAGTCTCAAGTAATGGAATTATTGCGGGAAACAGGGGTCTTGCACCAGGGACATTTTCGTCTTACTTCAGGCAAGCACAGCGACACTTATCTTCAATGTGCTTTGGTCCTGCAATACCCGGATAAAGCAGGGCTTCTCTGCAGTCAACTGGCGGCTAATTTTAAGGATGAGACTATCGATGCAGTAATTGGCCCTGCTATCGGAGCGGTGGTAATGGCTCAGGAAACCGCCAGGGCCCTGGGAGTAAGGGCTATTTTTACCGAAAGGGAAAACGGCAGGATGGTCCTGCGTCGAGGGTTTGCCATCAAACCGGGAGAGCGGTTCTTAGCCGTGGAGGACGTAGTCACTACCGGTGGCTCAGTCCAGGAAGTATTGGAGGTTGTCAAGGATTTAGGCGGTGTGCCGGTGGGGGTAGGCGCAATTGTGGACCGGAGTGGCGGACAGGCTCTTTTTCCTGTACCCCTCCACGCCTTAGTAAAGGTGGAAGCCAAGATTTATCAACCGGAAGAGTGTCCCTTATGCCAGCAAGGCCTGCCTCTAGTCAAGCCCGGCAGCAGGCAGGTATAAGAAGGGGGTTGATCCGGATGGGGCAGACGGTTATCTTGATCCGGGGGGCCGGAGATTTGGCTTCCGGCATAGCCCATCGCCTGGTGCAAGCCAATTTTTCTGTTGTCATGCTGGAAACACCTAACCCAACAGTCATCAGGCGTAAGGTAAGCTTTGCAGAAGCAGTCTTCGAAGGGGAAGCTCTGGTAGAAGGAGTATCGGCCAGGCTGGTCCATAGCACCGAGGATATTGCTGCTATACTTGACACCGGAAAAGTTGCTGTGCTGGTCGATCCCCAAGGAGCCTCAATCAGCAAAATCAAACCACGGGGAGTGGTTGACGCAATTATGGCCAAGCGGAACCTGGGGACCAGAATGGATATGGCCCCTGTGGTTGTGGGCATTGGCCCTGGGTTTGTTGCCGGCCGGGATGTTCATGCCGTAATTGAGACCCAGCGAGGGCATTACTTAGGCAAGATATACTTGACGGGAGAGGCTGTTTCTGACACGGGTATTCCGGGCGAGGTTGGCGGGTACACAACAGAACGACTGCTGCGGGCTCCAGCGGAGGGAAAAATAGTAAATCTAAAATCTATTGGTGATTCTGTTAGGGCGGGCGAGGAGATAGCTTGGGTCGGCGAGTATCCCGTCAAATCCTTATTAGATGGAGTGCTGCGGGGCCTGATCCGGCCCGAAACCTATGTCTACCCTGGTATGAAAATAGGAGATGTGGACCCCAGGGCAGCAAGGGAACATTGCTTCACAATTTCGGATAAGGCCCGCGCTGTTGCAGGTGGGGTGTTGGAAGCCCTGCTGCACTTTGCGCCATTATCCTTATAATAGGGAAAAGAGGATGGCTATGAGAGCGGTTTTTCAAAGTATACTTCAATCCATCGCCGTTAATAATCCGGCGGCAGTTGTTCTGGTAATTGATGCTCCTCACCATTTAAAACATCTGATTGGCCAGCGGCTCCTGGTTACACCACAAGGGAAAGAAGGTTTCCCAGACGCCCCTGATTGGCTGAAAGAAGAGGCAGTCAGAGCAGCCGGGGAAGTTTTAACTGCCCGGCAGGAGGGCCGTTATTGCCAGATCAAGGTTCCCGGCTCTCAGGACCTGGTCAACCTTTTCATTGATTTGGCTCTACCTCTTCCTCAGTTGTTAATATTCGGCGGTGGCCACATTTCCCAACCCTTAACTGTGATTGGCGCTTTGGCAGGCTTCCAGGTAACCGTGGTTGATGACCGGCCCCTGTTTGCCAATCGCCAGCGCTTTCCTGATGCCTATGAAGTCATTTGTTGTGACTTTAAGGGAGCCTTATCGCGAGTCTCCATCCACTCGGAGACCTACATTGTGATTGTTACCAGGGGGCATAAGAGCGACGAGGAATGCTTACGGGGGGTATTGGGATCAAGGGCGGCCTACATTGGCATGATTGGCAGCCGGCGCCGGGTTAGGGGGATCATGAACCGGCTGGCTGAGGAGGGTATCGATAAGACAACCCTTGGCCGTATTTTTTCGCCAATCGGGCTTTCCATAGGAGCACAAACGCCCGGAGAGATCGCTGTCAGCATCATGGCTGAAGTGATTAGCGTGCGGCGGCAAGGCAGGGGCGGAGAAATCTCCCTGAAGGAGGGCAGATAAAATGGATCTCCAAGTGCTTAATGTCTTATGCAATACCAGTTCCAAAACAAAAATGGTGCTGGCTACCATAACCAGGACCTGGGGCTCCACTCCGCGGAAGCCGGGAGCTCAAATGCTAATTTTCCCGGATGGCAGAACCGAGGGCACCATTGGCGGTGGCTGTGGAGAGGCTGAGGTAAAACGCAGGGCTATGTATTTATTTGCTGCCCCAGAACCTGTTTTGCTCACCCTGGATTTGACGGCCGAGCTGGCTGAGGAGGAGGGAATGGTCTGCGGTGGCCGGATGGAGGTATTCATTGAGCCCGTTTAACCTTAAAAAGATTGAGAGGGGGCAGAATTAATGCCCCTCAGTGATTTGTTGGGACTGATGGGGGGAGAAGTCATCGCCTTTATCGGCGCAGGTGGAAAGACTACCTTGATGAACTGTCTGGCCTGGGAGTTGGCCGCGCAGGGAAAAGTAGTGCTTACAACTACCACAAAGATATACTACCCTGAGCGGCCGGTAGAAGATGTGGTTATAGCTGCCGGCCTGGATGATGCTTTGCGGCAGGTTAAAAACAGCCTGGATAACCACCGGGTGGTAGCTGTGGGGACCGGAGTGGTTGAAGGTAGTAAGCTCAATGGTATTCCCCCCGGTTGGGTATCCAGTCTAAAGGAATTGCTTCCGGTTGATTGGGTTTTGGTTGAGGCCGATGGGGCTTCCCGGAAACCCTTAAAGGGGCACCGCCAAGGGGAACCTGTCTTGCCGGAGACAGCCCACCGGGTGGTAGCTGTAACCGGAGTGGATGTAATCGGCAAACCCCTTCAAGCCGCCTGGGTGCATCGTCCGGAGGTGGTTCGTGATTTAACCGGGTTAGCCTTGGGAGAGCCGCTTAGTTTAGATGCCGTTAGCGCCGTGATGGAAAACACCCTTAAACTGGCCTGTCAACAGGCACCAAGTGCCAGGTTTTTTCCCTGGATCAATAAGATTGATAACAGGGAGCTCTTGGGTCTGGGCAGGCGGCTGGCTAGGCTCATTTTCCAGCATTCCGGCAAAGAGGTTGTGCTGGGTGGCGCCATGCAAGAAAGAGAGTACTCTGTAATCCAGGTATGGCCACCGGGTTGCCAGGTTGGTGCAGTTGTGCTGGCTGCAGGGATGTCAACCCGCTTGCCCGCCGGGAAGTGCCTGTTGCCCATGGGAAACCATACTGTCCTCGATCGGGTTTTAGAAAACGTGCTGGCTTCCAATGCCGATCCGGTGGTAATTGTTGTTGGCTACCGGCATGACCAGATAATGCCTCTAATCACCCGCTACCCGGTTCAGGTAGCCATTAATCCTGATTACCAGCTAGGGCAATCCACTTCCTTGCAACGGGGCCTTATGGAACTGACTGGCAGCAAAGGGGTTTTATTTTGCCTGGCGGATCAACCTCTGGTTTTGCCGGAGGTGATGGACCAATTAATTGAAAGTTTTTCCCTTTCTCCCGTGGCTGTAGTTTACCCGGAATACCAGGGCCAGCGTGGCAATCCGGTCTTGTTTGGCAGAGATGTATTTTCTAAGTTGCTCCAACTCAGGGGAGATGAAGGGGGCCGCAGGCTAATCAAAGACTTGCCGGGGGCTCAGGTTCGGGCTTTGCCGGTCAATGACCCGGGAGTGCTACAGGATATTGATACTGTCAATGATTATTTCCTTGTGCTTAAATCTATGGAGGATAAGTCTTAGAATACTATTTACTAGTTCCTGTCTTAAAGTAGAAATGGCTTCCTTTTGCCGGAGCTTCTAAGGCAGGAACTTTGTCTTCTCTTGTGGAATAAAAAATAACATGGATAGAGATAGATAGATAAATGATTTTTGTTAAGGGTGGAGGAGATGTAATTGGCCAGGCTGGCCCGGGTTAAAGAAAGCGCCCAGCAGGTTGCGGAAGCGATTGCTGCTGCCTTGAAGGTTGAAGTTGAGATGATCAATACAGAATTGGTGCGGGTTGCGGGTACGGGAATTATCCGGACCGATGTAGGCACACGGCTCTTACGAGGATTGGTCAATAAGCATGTCCTGCAAACCGGCCGGCATATCTTTATCAGCCAAGCTGGTTACCATGAGATTTGCCTAAATTGCCCGCTTACTGGCCGGTGCTTTTACCATGCCTCCATCGTATATCCGATTAAGGTCCAGCAGGAAGTTATCGGCACCATCAGCTTGATCGCCTTTGATGAAGAGCAGAAGAAGACCCTAAATGATAATACCGAAACTTTGATTGATTTTATTGGCCGGATGGCGGAATTGGTCAGCAGCAAGGTGCTGGAACAGGAGATGCTGGCCGAAAAGACTGTAATGGCTAATCATTTGGAGGCGGTTGTGGACTCTGTCTATGAAGGGGTTGTGGCCATTAACCAGCATGGTGTGGTAACCCACTTCAACCGCTCCGCGGAAAGGTTATTCGGAATAAAAAAAGAACACTTGGTCAGCCGGGATTTCCGAGCTTATCTGGGTAGCTTACCCCTGGAGGAAGTGCTCCGGGAAGGTAAAGGCTTCAACTCCAGGGAAGTTTTTCTAAGTATTGAAGGAAAAAAGCTGCACCTCCTCGTCACAGCAAAACCTATTCGTTCGGACAATCGGGATATCGCCGGAGTAGTGGCCTCTCTTCGGGATTTCAGCGAAACTCAAAAGCTGGCCTATGAGATTATGAACACCTTAGAGACCCTTACTTTTGACGATATTATCGGGGCCAGTAAAGCCCTGATGGAGGTAAAGGCCAAAGCTAAAAAGATTGCTGGCAGTAACTCCACCGTATTGATTGTTGGCGAGAGCGGCACAGGAAAAGAGGTTTTTGCAAGAGCCATCCATTCGGCGTCACCCCACAGCAATAAGCCCTTTGTTGCCATCAACTGTGGCGCTATTCCTGAGCACTTGCTGGAAAGCGAGCTGTTCGGCTATGATGAGGGGGCCTTCACCGGAGCACGCCGAGGGGGTAAACACGGAAAATTTGAACTGGCAAATGGTGGGACTATTTTTCTGGATGAAATCGGCAATATGTCCCTCTACCTGCAGGCAAAGCTCTTGCGAGTCCTGCAGGAACGCCAAATTGAAAGGGTAGGAGGGACTCAATTAATTCCGGTTGATATTAGGGTGATTGCAGCCACCAACAGTGACCTTCAGGATATGGTGCAGAAAGGCCTTTTCCGGGAGGATTTATATTATCGCCTGAGCGTAATCCCTCTGGTTGTCCCGCCTTTGCGGGAGCGCAAAGAAGACATCCCCATGTTGTTGGAACATTATATGCGCAGGTTTGCCAAGCTCTTAGGAAAAGATATCAAGGGCTTTGCCGAGGAGGCCCTGCGGACTTGTATGGCTTACCCATGGCCAGGTAATGTTCGGGAACTGGTTAATGCGGTGGAGTATGCCATCAACCTGGAAGAAAGCCCCTTGATCAGTGTTGAGAGTCTACCTCCCAGGCTGAAGGAAATCACAAAGAAACGGTTGATGCCCCACGGAAACCAGTTGCCAACCTTGGAACAGCTTGAGAAAGAAGCCATTGTATTGGCACTGGATCGTTTTAGCTGGACAGAGGAGGGAAAGACCCAGGCTGCCAAGGCCCTTGGCATCAGCAGGGCTACTATTTACCGGAAAATCCAAAAATATAAGCTGGTACCACCAAAAAAACCCGCTGCCACTTCCGGCAGTCAAGAATAATTTTTCAGGCTATTGCCAAAAAAATCCTGTCATATTTACCTAATGCCACAACTATATTTAGGCTGAAAAGGGGATAGGACAGGGGGTAGTAGCCTTGAGTGTGTTAAAAAGGATTAAAGGCAGGAAGGGGCTAATCGTTAAGGTCCTGTTATTGCTTATCTTTCTCGGCGCCCTTGGCTGGGGCGGGTATACCTACTACCTAGCTAATATAAAGGTATATCCGGATCAAGTCTTGCAAAAAGCCCTGCAGCATGCCGGGACAGCCCAAAGCTACCGGTACCAAGTAGATGTCCAAGTCAAAGTTAATAACCAGGAGAGAAAACTAAGCAGAATTTCCGGGGAAAAAGCCGGCGGAGACCTTTATTTTCATGGTTTGATTCACAACCAAGAGGTAAAGGTATATCAAATTGGGGATGGGACTTATTTGTGGGACCCCATTACAGGGAAATGGGCAGTGACTCCCAGTAACCGTCCTTTTGACCAGCCTCATTTTTTAATTGAAGCAAACCCGCTAGCCTGTTTCAACTTTGTGTCCGTAGACGGGATAACCTATCTGGGCAAAGAAGAGGTAGCCGGCCGCAAGGCTTATGTCATTCAGTGTGCGCCTGCGATTAAACATGATTTTATGAATGCGTGGTTTAAGGATTTCAGCTACAAGGTATGGATCGATGCCAAGAACAAAGCTATCCTGAAAGCCCAGGTATCAGGTTTCTTCCGGGATCAACCGGAAAACACCGTGTTCATCAAGCTGGAATTCAAGGATTACGGGGCTGACATTAAGATACCCCCCCCCGGTTAGCCGTTAACAAGAAAGCATGGGGACGGGCCTGGGGGCCTGACACGGGGGGGGCCTGTCACGGGGGGCCTGTCACGGGGACGGGGTTGGTGACAACCAGGGACATGCCAAGGGGACGGGGTTGGTGACAACCAGATTGGTGTCAAGGGGTTCGGGACATGCCAAGGGGACGGGGTTGGTGGCAACCGTCAAGATTCAGGAAAACTAAAGTGTTACCCCGAGTTTGGCGACAAATATTTCCATGCCAATGGTGACAAGGGTTCCTGGTTCTGAAAGAGTGATTTTCGCTACTACATGTTAGAATTTGACAGTAACGGTTGGAGGAATTTCTTCGAAACAAGATAACTGCAACCCAATGCTTCCAATGTCTCACGTTGATTTTCGGTAACCTCAGGGCTGTGTTAAGGGGACGGGGTTTTTGACAACCTTCCTAATTTAATGTAACTAAAGTATCAACAACCCCGTCCCCTTGAAACGTCATTACCTATTACTGGGTCATAATACTTCAATTTGGCTGGCCCACTTGAACTGCAACAGGTGTTACAGGCCGGGAGGATGGCTGGGGAAGTTTATAGGCCAACAGCGCTCCGAGTATGGGAAGGATCATGATTGCTTTCAAAGTCATAGGAACTCCCCAAGTATCGGCAATGAAGCCTAGGGGAATGAGGCCAATCCCTCCCATGCCGATGCCAAAACCGGTCATTAGTCCTGAAGCTACCCCAATATTATTTGGTAGTAATAATTGGGCCATCACAATAGTTACCGCAAAAGTAGATATTAATACCGTTCCAGCGGCTGCCACCGCAAGCATTAACCAAATGCCTGAGGTGTTAAAGGTTAGAAACACTAGCGGAATCATGAGAACCGTAGATCCTAAGATTGCATTGCGGGGACCGATTTTGTCAGCAATTGGTCCACCAAAAAGCGTACCGATGGCGCCGCTAATTAAATAGATTGTTAAGAGGGTATTGCCAAAGAGGGGATTTCCCATTAGATAATTAATGTAATACATAGGTATATAAACAGTGAGACCGGCCGAGATCCAAGAGCGGAAGGTAACCAACAGTACAAGCATTACCACCGGTAGTATTTGAATAGGATTGGTACCGGCTACTCCTTTTTGGTTACGGTCAGTAGTTGGACATTCCCTTTGCATCATTGGTAGACAAGCCCAAAACCAAAGCGCTGTAATGGCCCCGATTACCACCATCCATAAGGTACCACTAACCCCATGAAAGGTTAAAAACAACATACTTAAGGGTGGGCCAAAACCCACGCCTAAATTGCCGCCAATGGAGAAAATTGCCATAGAACTGCCTTTACGGTTACCGCTGGCATAATGGGCGGTTTTTGAACCTTCTGGATGGAATGCAGCAACTCCTAAGCCACTAACCAACACGGCTAGTAACAGTAGTGGGAAAGTTGTACTGATGCCTAAAACACCGATGCCCGTGCAAGCAAGAAAAATACCAACCGGTAACAGCCATCGTGTCGAGACCATATCACTCCAATAGCCAATAAAAGGTTGCAGGGTGGAAGAACTGATTTGGGCAACTAAAACAAGTACACCTATTTGGGTATAAGAGAGATTAAAAGCATCTTTTAAAAATGGCAATAGTGCCGGTAAGATCCCCTGGCTTAGGTCCGTTATCAGGTGGCCAAAACTTAACAAAAAAAGAATTCTGGTTTTCACGTAACTTACCCCTGATTAAAGTGGTTATGTGGCTTATTTTTGACCAGCATCAGGCCTAATCGTAGGTTACCATTTACATCTAACACGTTCAAGCGAGGGGGCTTCAGGCACCGTTATGGTGCGACAGGGTAGGGTTCTCATTCTATCGCGAGGTAGGCAAAAGGCAAGCGAGAAGTCCCCGCTTGCTCACAACTGCCCCTGATTGGCAAGGGCAATATAATCTTCAAGTTTAAGTATCCTGACTTCGGCAGGCAGCCTTAAAAAACTATCTAGCCCTTTGTTGGCATAGAAATCCCTAAGACTCCATCCAGCTCCCCCAAGAACCAAATAAGCCTTGTTATAACCGCCTTGCTGAACAGCATGGGCTAGGCAGATCACCTCAAAGGGTACTTTTTGTTCAGCAGTACCGGAAGTCTGCTGCCACTTGAGGGATATTAACATTCTTGTCCCGCCACGTTCCGCGCAAGAACGTCAACTTTATGTCTCCGGCCACCAGGGCGCTGGCCGATATCTACCTGTGTTTGGTAGTTGTAGCCGCCCCGTGAAAGAGCCGGAAGAATCATCTGTTCAAGAACTGAGTCTGTGCTTGTATCCCGAGGAACCATCATAATTTTATTTAGACCCCCTTAATTGCTAGCACCTCTTTAGCCGGCGTTCTGTCACCGGTGCAGTTAATCATTCGTGGAGCGTCCAAGAAGGTGAGGGTGAAAGCAAGGCTCTGATATAGGGTTATAATGCGTTCTGTTGCCTGGTTCGAAAGCACAAGCGGTCCTGGATGCTGAGAAAGCCATTCGGCAAGGCGAACTTGGTCATCCCAGCCAAATCCCGGAGCTGCATACTGGGTAAATTCAACATCGTAGGGGGGATCAGCATAAACAAAGTCGTCTGGATGGAGAGGAACGGAACTAAAGTCGCCACTCATAAAATCCCATTCAGCAAAAACATCCTGGTAGAGTAAAAAATCGCGTGTATAGTTTATGCGGGAATACCTTCCAAAGGGAACATTAAAACCACCCTGCTTGTTAAACCGGCAGAGACCGTTGTAACCAGTACGGTTTAGGTAGTAAAACAGCTCTGCTGCCTGCACCGTATTGGCTTGTCCCTCTGCAATCAGGCTATTAAACTTTTCCCTATGGGAGTAATAAAGTTGGCGATCATTTTCCATTGGCAGAGAGGCGATTATGCCTTTTTTTAACCATGAATAGAAGTTAATGAGGTGGGGGTTGATGTCGTTAAGCAAGGCCTTCTTGGGCATTAACCCCAAGGTGACCGCAAAGCCCCCGCACAAGGGTTCAGCTAACCGCCTGTGTCTGTGTTGTTCCCATATTGAACGGAGATGGAGAACAAGCCAACGTTTCCCTCCAGCCCACTTTAAAGGAGGTCGAACGTCCTTAGCAAACGCCACGAAATCATCTTCATTTAGCTTCAATCTATTAACTCAACTTTCGCAGTAACAAACAGCCAGCCGCTCCTTGAAAAATGAGGGTAAACCGCTGATCAAGTAGTCGATCAGCTTGCGGATCTCCGCCTCTGCCAGTTGCAGGTGCTCCAGCAAGTA
>JBFLXH010000023.1:0-39680 GCA_040757295.1 Bacillota bacterium
TGATCCAAGTCTATTTTGACACGGCAACACAGCGTTTTTCAAGGCTTATTGATAAATTCTGGCCACATTCTTTGAAACTTAGGTTATGGGATTGGGAAAATTATCCTGAAACTGCATAACTACTGTAAATAATACATTCGCCTACCATCACGTGACACTGCATAATGGAAGTATTTTAAAAATGGTTGCAGCAGGCGGTTTTGCCTTAAAGTGCAAGTGTTTCGCCTAGTGGATTAATACACCTGGGATTCAGGAGCAAATATTTTACCCAAATTAACCTATCCATGTTTCACCATGAAGGGCGGCAACAGTGCCGCCCTTCTCTTCGCCCCGGCAATATTAGAATTGCGGGGGCCTTTTTATACCTTCAGATGCTATGGTTGCTAGATTTGAAGTGGCTGATATGAGGGTTAGGTTTAAGACATAGCTTTCCCCCCTTGCCGGAGGTCCCGCTTGGGTATATAATTTTCCAACAGGAGTTCCAGGTATCTGTTTCCAACCCATTGCGGCTTTCTGGGAGAGTCATTTTTCAGCACAAGTTCTCCAAGAGACTGGTGGTCGAGAACCAAGTCATCAGCATGGAGGACTTGCGGATAAAGAACATGGTCAAAAACCACAAGCTGGCGAAAGCCATATCCGATGCTGGTTGGGGCGAATTTCAGAGGCCAGGTAAGACCTTCCACAAGGGGGCACGGCCCGATGAAGCAGGAATCAATGAAGCGCTATTGTCCGGGGTTCCAGAATCCCGCGACTTTAGTCGTGGAGAGGTTCAAGATAAGCTAATTGGTTTTTGCTACGGAGTTGCGGCATTTACAGCCTGGGGTATTTTGCCTTTATAGATGTAGTGCTGTTCCCCGGCGTTATTCCCATTCCCCGGTAGAAATGGGGGATTTGCGGGATGCCATGAATACTTTGACTGTTCTGAAAGGATTGGTGGCTGGCGCTGCTGCGGCTGCAAAAAAGGGTTTTTTGGCAGAGGAATAAAAGAAACATGCAGGGTTTTCAGGTTACGGGAAATAAAATAAAGATGCTAGTGGTCCAGAAGGCGTGGGAGATTATTACCGGCACCACGCTTTTTTCTTTCCAGTAGATGAACCCCCAGAAAAGGCCTGCTACCAGAGCTGCCATCACCAGCATAAAGTTGCCGGAAGAGATATGCACCCCGGCATAGACTAATGAGCCAAAGATCCAGCCGATGGGTTCGCCGAACCGCTCCATAGCCCAGCGTTGCAGGAAGTTGCGCCAAAATATTTCCTCCGCCGGGCTGGTGATGAATAACAGGACCAGGGCAATAATAATCGCTTCGCCTTGATGGCGGATCTCGTAAATAGAGGATACTTGGGGTTTGGCAAAGTTAAACAGGAGTTGGGAGAGGATGTTCCCCAGCCAAAAAATAAAGTATAGCAGGGCGGCGGAGCAAGTACCCACTGCAAATGCCCGGGGGGTTACTTCTTTCAACCGGAAGGGCATCCCGCCGAAAACTACTGCCAGGAGGCTTAAAGTGGTGGCGGCAATCCCCGTGGAAAGCCAAAAATTTAACAGTTGTACTGAAAAGGTTAGGTACCAGAAAAGGACCGCCAGGAGGATGGTAAATATGGCTATGTTGTCATTGATTTTTTGCCTCATTTAGAGTAAACCTTTCGTAAAATGATTGATCAAGAGCCCGGCCACCAAGAGGAGGCCAAACTGAAAATGAAACTGGGCGGCGGCGGCTTCCAGCATATTTGACTTTATCTTATTGCCAAACCGGGATTCTTGGCAATCCTTAAAGATTTTCCTGGCCTGGGGGAGTAAAAGAAAGGGAAGGATACTCATTAAAGGTAATTTGCCCAAGGCAATTAACCCAGGTACCGACAGAAAAGCCCCAATATTTAAGGCATAATAGAAGGAATAGCTGCTCTTTTTGCCCAGCATTAACGCCAGAGTGGAAATCCCAGCCTTGCGGTCGTATTCTAAGTCGCGCAGGTCATTGGCGTGTAATATCGCTGAGACCAAGAAGGCTACTGGGAGTGAAGCCCAGACAACACTCCAACTGTGCTGCCCGGCTTGAACGTAATAGGCTCCCCAAACCATCATTGGACCCATTAAAAAGAACACCAAAATTGATCCCAGGCCTTTGTATTTATAGGGCATGGGCCCGGCAGTATAGGTGTAACCGCCGATGATCCCTAAGATTCCAAGAAAGAGAAGGGGCCATCCCCTTAGATAAACCAAATAAAAGCCGATAGTCCCGGCTACGGCGAAGGCAATTATTCCTGCCAGCTTGACTTGTTGGGGCTGCAGGACTCCTTTTACCAGAAAGGGAACCGTAGTTGCCGATTCTTCCGTATCCACACCTGAAACATAGTCCCCGTATGTATTAATCAGGTTGGTCCCGGCTTGAATTGCGATACCCCCAAGGAGGGTTAAAAAAAACAAGGGAAAGCTAAAAAATCCTTGGGTTAAGGCAATAAATGCCCCAAGGGAAACCGGGATAACGGCGGCTGTAAAGGACCAGGGCCGTAAACTTATGATCCAGGTTTTAATCATGGGGGTTCCTCTTTGAAAACAGTAGTTAATGAAAAAATTATAGACAATCCCGGCTCCATGAACAAGAGGCATTTGGTCCAAGAATAGCAAAACATCTTAAATAACAGAGGAATATTTTTGTGTATTGAGTCGGTTGTATTAGAATAAGAAGTGGGTTCGTAAAGGTTTTCCGGAGGTGACCAGGATGTGTGGGCGTTATTCCCTTGCAAAAAGCGGTCAAGTTAGGGATAGGTTCCAGATTAATTTAAGAGATGGGGAGATAGTACCTCGTTTTAACATTGCACCAACCCAGGAGGTTCCCGTGATATTAAATGATGGAAAGGGAAGCCGGTTAACCCTGTTCCGGTGGGGGCTGGTTCCCTTCTGGGCCAAGGAGGCGGCAGGCCCTAAAATAATTATTAACGCCCGAGCAGAAACTGTGGCGGAAAAATCAAGTTTTAGACCCCTGTTACAGAGAAAACGGTGCCTAATAATAGCCGATGGCTTTTATGAATGGAAAAAGGATGGCGCCATTAAGCGCCCGTATCGGATCTCCCTTAATAGCGGAGAGGTGTTCGCCTTTGCCGGGCTTTGGGATGCCTGGACATCTCCCTGGGGAGATACGATTAATACGTGCGCTATCATTACTACCGCCCCCAATAGCCTGGTGGAACCGCTGCACGACCGCATGCCGGTTATTTTATCACGGGAAACTGAAAACATCTGGCTGGACTTCTCCATCACAGACAGTCTTTTTCTTAAGTCCTTATTAGTACCCTTCCCTTCTGATCAAATGACAGCAAATGAGGTCTCGCCTCTGGTAAATAATCCCAAAAATGATGACCCGGCTTGCCTAATCCCCGTTACCAGCCAGGTATTATTTGAATAAAAGCCCGGGGAAATTGGGTGAGAAGCAGTACATGAAAGCAAGTAAGGGATTATTATTTGCTTTTTAACCCTGATTGGCTTACGATTTAACTTCCGCCGGGAAGGAGGGGAGGTAGTCCTTTATTCCATAATTACCGGTCAACGCTTTTCGGTTCCCTTGGTGCAGGGAAGCCGGTACCAACAGGATCCGGCGGAGCAAAAAGGAGAGGACTGCTTTTGTCCCCTTTTGGCTGGAGTGAGCCATATGGGGGCGGAGGTTCTATCCTCTTTCCCTTGACACAAATCCAATGGGGTATGTTATAGTAGAAATCGAGTTTTGAAGTATATATTGGCGGAAGAAGGGTTAAAACTTGAGCATTTACCGGGGATGGCAGGTAGTAATTGCGGGTGTGGGGATTAATTTTCTGGTGGGCATTACTTACGCCTGGAGCATTTATGCCAGAGGTTTGAGCAGCGAATTGGGCTGGAGCCAGGCCCAGGTAGCCCTGCCTTATACTGTCTTCGTTTTTTGTTATGCCTTTTCTATGGCTGCAGCTGGCCGGATGCAGGACCTGGCAGGTCCCCGGCTGACCGTTACCGTTGGCGGTATATTAATTGGTGCTTCCTTTATACTAAGCTCCCTTTTCTTGACCCCGGGTGCAGTTTCCATTTTGTGGGGTCTTGGCTTTGGTATTGGTCTGGCCTGCTGTTTTGGGTCCGTTACCCCTGCTGCCATTAAGTGGTTCCCGGCCAACCGGCGAGGCCTAATCACAGGAATTGTGGTTACTGGAGTAGGCCTGTCGGCCCTCTTGCTCACTCCTTTGATTCACATCTTGGTAGAACGGGGCATTGCCAAAGCCTTTTTTTATTCCGGTGTGTCGATGCTGATCGGCATCGTAAGCTTGGCCCAGCGGCTGGCCAACCCGCCGGAAAGCAAAAACGTAAGTGGTTTGTCCAAAACCGGGCCTTGGCACCAGATTCTCCAGACACCCCAGTTTTATTTGATGTGGCTGATGTTTTGCTTTACCGCTGTTGCAGGAGTTACCTTCACTTCCCATCTGGACAAGATTGTCAGGGTGCATGCCTCCTTTGACAAAGGGTATTTAATGGTAATTCTATTCGCCCTCTTTAATACTGCCGGCAGGCCGGTGGCGGGAATCCTCTCTGATGCCCTGGGCCGGAGCAGGGCGATGACGGTTGTCTTTTCCGTGATGGCCTTGGACATGGTTTTCGTTTTATTTGCCAATTCGCCTGTTTTAATCGGGATAGCTACGGCTCTTTTAGGTATGACTTACGGGGGGATTTATACCCTGTTCCCGGCAGCTGTCGCTAGTTACTTTGGCCAGGAGAGTTTTGGGCTGAACTATGGGCTGGTCTTTACAGCCTTAGGGGTAGCGGGTCTCTTCCCGCTGGTTGCCGGTTATCTGTATGACCTGCAAGGGAATTATTATTTAACCTTCTTTTTCCTCTTCGTGTTTTCTTTATCTGCTGTGGTCCTCTCGCTTCTTCTTAAAAGCCCTCATACCGTTGCCGACGGGAGCCTTCAGGTTAAGGTTTAAACTGGAGCTAGTTTTGATGCTGGAAGAGATTCATTAGTTTTATACTGGAGAGTTTTTTGTCAAAGGGAGGAGCGCTCCTCCCTAATTTCTTTTCCCTTTCAGACCAGGGTTGGAAAAATAAGGGGAGAAAAACTGGGAGAATAAAGAAGGATTTGGCCTGCCTCAAGAGAAGAAAATAACTCCATGAGACTGGTTTAGACCTGTCCGAACTTGGCAAATTATTAGTGGCAAAGTATGGCCAATAGCTGAGGGGGGGGGGGGGAAATCCATGCAGATAAAAAGTGTTGACCTGCCTGGTGTCGGCAGGAAATACACCATTGAAACAGGTGAAGGGTGCCTTTTAGTAATTATAATTCATCACAACGGGCACCGGGAGCTTTATACCATGTGCCATGTTGATGATGATGAACCCCGTTTTGCCCTGGAAATGAATGACGAAACGGCACGCAAGGTGGGGGCCATCCTGATGGGGGCCGACTATCAGCCGGTGGCCGACGAACGAGTGGAAATCATGCGCAAGAACATTCTGGTGGAGTGGATAAGGGTAGAGCCTCAATCGAGCCTTTCAAATCTCAGCATTAAGGACTCCCACGTCAGGTCTGTAACCGGAGCAACCATTATCGGTATTCAGCGGGGGGTAGAAGTCATTGGCAGTCCGGATATATCTGAGGTTATCCGACCGGGAGACGTATTGATGGCCATTGGCAAGAAGGAGCAGATAAAGGCCCTGGAGGCGCTGTGCCGGGGAGAGGGGCGGTAGATTGGCATGGAACAGTGGCCATTGCTGCTGCTAGGGGGCGCGATGTTGCTGGGATTTTTTGGGATTGGGCTGATATCCCATAAACTTAGCCTGCCTTCTGTGGTATTATTTGTGGTTATTGGGATATTATTACAGGGAGCGCTCCCTCATGAGAAGGTCTTATATCTGGTTGCCGAAATCGGTATTGTCATGCTATTTTTTTTGCTTGGCTTAGAGTTTCCGCTGGCCAGAATGATGGAGATAGTCAAAAAAGTCTGGCCGGCCGGGCTATTAGATATTGTTTTGAATTTTGGCGTGGGGTTGGCTATTGCAGTTTTTTTTGGATTAAACCTAATTACAGCCTTTTTGATCGGGGCGGTGGCCTATGCCAGCAGCTCCTCAATAACGGCAAAAATGCTGGAAGAAAAGCGCCGCCTGGCTAACCCGGAAACGGAATTTATTTTGGCCCTATTGATTTTTGAAGATTTGGTCGCGCCCATCCTGGTATCCTTTTTAGCCGGCGTCTACTCGGGGACCCAGATTACTGCAGGCTTCATGTTGCTACTGCTTTTTAAGATAGTAGGCATGACTGTCGGAGCTGTCTTGATAGGATGGTTTGGCTTGCGACGCCTCAGGGATTTCGTCGAGGAACACCTGGAAAGAGATTTTATGCCTCTCTTCGCGGTAGGAATCGCTTTTCTTTATGCTGGAGCTGCCATAGCCCTGGGGCTGTCAGAAGTGCTTGGGGCTTTCCTGGCGGGTGTTATGCTTTCGGAAACAGGGCGGGCCAAAGACCTGGAGCAGCTAATTCTCCCCGTCCGAAACCTTTACCTGCCCTTTTTCTTTTTTTGGTTCGGCACCACCATTTCTTTCGGGGAAGGGGTCCCAATGGTTGGTTTGCTTATTGTCTTGGTAGGCTGGTCCCTCTTGGGAAAATTGCTGGTAGGATACTATGGGGGCCAGGTTTATGGGCTGACCCCTAAGGTTGCCTTGAGGGCAGGGTTCTCCCTCGGGCAAAGAGGTGAGTTCTCGGCTATTATTGCAGCGTTTGCTCCCCCTCAATGGAGGGTTTTTTGCGGCATCTACATTCTGGCTACAGCCTCTCTTGGAATTACTTTATTAACTAAAGCGCCTGGGTTGTCTAGGCTTTTTATGACCAGTTTGAAGAGGGCGTAGCAAGGCTTCACTTATTCTTCCCCGGCTATTAAGGAGAATTATTTCATGAAAGAAATAAGAATTCAACGACATTGGCTGATCCTGGCCAGCGTCAGCATGGGAACCGTATTGATGGTTACTAATGGCACTATTGTAGGTGTTGCCTTACCGACAATGGCCAGGGAGATGAAAACTGAACTGGCGGTAATCCAGTGGGTGGTTCTGGCTTACCTCCTGACCCTATCAGCCCTTTTACCCATTATGGGAAGACTAGCTGATATGTTTGGGCGGAAGCTTATGTACTGCACTGGATTAATCATTGTGGCGGCGGGCGCCATAGCTTGCGCTTTTGCTCCTAACCTGGGTTGGCTGATTGCTGCCCGGGTCTTAATGGCTGCGGGAGCTGCAATGCCCATGTCCAATGGCCAGGCTATCGTTACTTCCGTTTTCCCTTCCAAGGAAAGAGGCATGGCTTTAGGCATTACCGGCTCTATGGTTGCCATTGGAACTATGGCAGGTCCGGTGATTGGCGGCTTTTTAATCCAATGGGCAGGGTGGCCGGCAGTGTTCCTTGTCAACATACCCCTTGGCTTGGCGGCTTTTTCTGCTGCCTGCTGGTTATTACCCAAAGACAGCGGGGGAGGCCGGCGGGAGCCATTTGACTTTGCAGGGGCAGCCCTGTTCATCATTGCCACAGTCACTCTATTGCTGGCGGTTTCCATGGCCCCAGTCTGGGGTGCAGGCATCTCTACCTGGTCATCAGTAATAGCAGCGGTTGCCGCAATGTTTTGGTTTATAGCCCGAGAAAGAAAAACCCCCTATCCCCTGATAGATCTGGATTTATTTAAAATCCGCCTTTTTTCTTTGAGTATTAGTGCAGCTTTTCTGTCCTTTGTGGCCATGTCGGCCATTGCTATTTTAACTCCCTTTTACCTCCAGGACCTCCTGGGCTATCCCCCCAGCAGTTTAGGTCTCTTGCTCTTGCCCTACCCTGTCGTCTTGTGTATTGTGGCGCCTGTGAGCGGGTATCTTTCCGACAGGATCCCTGGGGTAATCCTGACCACAACCGGCCTGCTGATCAACGGGGCGGCGCTGAAATGGCTGGCGTCAATTGACCCTTCCCAAGGGCTGTGGGCTGTTTTGACTTGCATGAGCATTTTAGGCTTTGGCATGGGGCTTTTCCAGTCGCCCAATAATTCAGCCGTCATGGGTTCGGTGCCAAAGCACAGGCTTAGTGTTGCCAACGGAATGAATTCTCTCATCCGCAACCTGGGGATGGTAATCGGAACAGCCGTTGCGGTAGGCGTTTTTACCACAGCCAGGAACAACATCCTGTTGGTTACAACGGCGGCCCCCGATTATACCCAAACTGCAGCCTTTATGGCGGGCTGGAAGGCAGCGCTGAACTTGGCGGCCATTGCTGCATTAATTGCAGCTGTTGTTTCACTCCAGCGGAGAAAAACGGGCGGTTCAGTTTCAGTGGGAGAATAATGTGAAAACCGCAAATGAATTATAATGAGCAAGGCCACTATTCATTGATTTACCGTGGCCTCAAAGCGAATTTCATACTCGGCTTCATTATGATAATGCAATTTTATCCCTTGCCGAGTATATTACAGAATCAGGCTTTTGCAGGAGAAATATGAGATTAAAGAAATCAATCTTTGATGCTGGGAAGGAGAATACTGAATGCTCTCAACACTGCTGTTTGATCTTGATGGAACCCTATTGCCTATGGACGTGGACAAGTTCATGAAGCATTACTTGGGCCTCTTGGCGCCTCGGATGACCCAATTCCTGGCTCCTGAGGATTTTATCAGGGAATTGCTGGCCGCTACCACGGCTATGGCGCGAAACGACAACCCGAATAAAACCAATAGAGAGGTCTTTAATGAGGTGTTTTTCGGAAAAACGGGGTTGCCTGAGGATGAAGTAATCCCGGTATTTGAAGATTTTTACCGCCGGGATTTTCCGTCTCTGGCTGTCCACACATCCCCTACTCCCATGGCCCGGGAGGTTGTCGAAACTGCCAAGAATAAAGGTTTAAAAATAGTAGTGGCCACTAATCCTTTATTTCCGTTAATGGCTGTTCTGGAACGGCTGCGTTGGGCCGGCTTGGGCCAGGTAGAATTTGACCTGATTACCTCCTACGAGGAGATGCACTTCAGTAAGCCGAATTTAAATTATTACCGGGAGATTCTAGCCCGGTTAAATGTAGAACCGGAACAGTGCATGATAGTAGGAAACGATGTGGAGGAGGACCTGGTAGCAGGCAAGCTTAACATGCGGACATTTTTAGTACGGGACTGCTTGATCCAGCGGGGCCCCATGCCGGTTGAACCTGATTATGTGGGAAGCCTGGCAGATCTGTTATCCTTAATTAAGGGTTTTGAAAGTATCAGATAAGAAAAAAGATAACTACTCAGGAGTCAGAGCGGGGGAAACAATCCCCCGCAAAAAGCCAAGACCCAGTGGAATAAAGATGTGCCTACTGGTAAAATTCTTGCCAGGATGGAGGATATTGGGTTGGGGACGCAGAACTTTTAAATTACTTTTTTAAAGGAGGCCGGTGGAGATGGCTCAGTTCGAGAATGTAACAGTTGTAAAAAAGGCAAATGTCTATTATGACGGTAAGGTTACCAGCCGGACAGTTTTGTTTCCTGATGGAACAAAAAAAACCCTTGGCGTGATGCTGCCTGGTGAATATGAATTTGGAACTTCGGAAAAAGAGATCCTGGAAGTTCTGGGCGGGGATGTGGAGATCTTGCTGCCAGGTGAGTCGGAATGGCGTACCTTTGTTCCAGGGGACACCTTTGAAGTGCCAAAAGGTGCCAAGTTCGGCTTGAGAGTAAGCAAAGTATTCGATTATTGCTGCTCATACATAAAGGAATAAGTTCAACTGGGTCTTGGCTTTTTGCGGGGGGAAAGCTTTTCCCGCTGAAGCTTAGATTCGACCAGTTCTTGGCTCCGGTTTACCGGAGCTTAGAACTGGTTAATCCCATAGGGGGCCAGTTATAATGAGCGAGGCCACTAATTATTCATTGATTTACCGTGGCCTCAAAGCGAATTTCATACTCGGCTTCATTATGATAATGCAATTTTATCCCTTGCCGAGTATAATACAGTGGCGTAGCCGCTCTTTTAAAATGAGCAAGGCCACAAATTATTCATTAATTTACCGTGGCCTGAAAGCGAATTTCATGCTCGGCTTCATTGGCAGTAATCAAATTTTATTTCTTGCCGAGCATATCCCGCCGCTTTAAAGAAGCGTAGGCTTAAGAGCGGGTAGCCATCTGTGATAAGCAGGCCAAGCCTTCCTCGATTTTTTAGGAATCCTGTATACTTTTGCTGGTTCTATTGACATTTAGTGGGCTGCGGGATATCTTATATTCTAAGCCCCTAATTTAAACCTTTCGAGGAGGGTTACTATGGAAAATCTTTTGTGGGTTCTAATTATTTTATTTGCCCCGCTGGTAGCCCTTAAACTCTTTTTTAAGGGAAGGCAGTCACTTAAACCAAACTAAAAAACATAATTAGCAGGCCGCGGGGCCTGCTATTATTTTTGTGGGTACTTTTTAGTTCTATTTTTTTTACATCAGTGTAAATTAGTCTAAGTTGAATTAGATGAAACTTGGAGGTGTCATTGTGAGATTGATTGCCTGGTATGCTTCGAGACCGTTTTTTATGAACACGCCCCAGGTGGTTTCCCGCTGTCCAAAATGCGGCAACCAGGCCGTCCGGCTAAAAGAGAACAGCGGGCGCTATTTCTTTTGGTGCAACTCCTGCCTCTGGCTCAGAAAGGCTCTGGTCTTTGGCTGGTAGGCATACTTTTTTAGTTGTGCTCTACTGCAGCATCCTCTTGCCCAAGAACCTTCCGGCTACCTCAATAGCCTTTAAAGCTTCTTCCTTCAAATTATCCTTCGCGGCAACTACGATAGTGCCTACCCGTTCTTCTCCTTTCAGCACTGGGGCTACGGCTACCTGGGCAAAAGCCGGCCCACCTTCGCTTAAAAGTTGAACATCGTTTAAGATTACCGGCTCTCCCCCGGCAGCAGCTTCTTCGATAACAGGATTAAGGTCTTTCCCCTTTTCTTTTTTTGGCAAACCAGCTACGGCGATGATCTCCCTGGTGTCCGCAATCGCCACCGGCTGTCCCAGGTTCTCAAACAGAGAAAGCGCATATTCTTTAGCATTATCTTCCAATGAGGTGACTGGAGCATATCGTTTCAGGATTACTTCACCATCGCGGTCGACAAAAATCTCCAAAGGGTCTCCTTCGCGGATCCTGAGGGTTCGGCGAACTTCTTTCGGGATTACCACCCGGCCCAGGTCATCTATTCTTCTGACGACTCCGGTAGCTTTCATTGTAATTTCCCCCTCTGCGTGTTGTCTGTGTTAGATTGCCCCAATTTAGGTTTTTTAAGCAGAATTTTTCTATGCAGATGTTTCAGCTTTTGGTCGGATATGCCAAGTTTGCCTTTAGAGAGGGTTTTCAGTTCTAGCGGGAGAGGGCTGACATATAAATCCTTTAGGGGATCTGTATTCTCAGTTTTTAAAGCGAGCTGAGCCGTTTGAAAAAAGACATCAGCCCTTTTTCCCTGGCTGCAACGTATATCGGAACAGTAGTAGGGGCAGGATTCGCCTCTGGCCTGGAAGTGCTGCAGTTTTTTGGTTATCTTGGAGTCAAAGGGATTTGGGGCCTTTTATTAACAACAGCTCTTTTCACTCTTTTCGGCTATTTCGTGCTCGAATTAGGTTTCCAGCTCCGGGCCAACTGCCATTTGCCGGTAATTCGCCATGCCGGGGGGCCACTTATTGGCCGGATCATTGATGTGGTCATCACCTTCTTTTTGTTTGGCGCTTTAACAATTATGATGGCGGGCGGAGGAGCAATCCTTCATGAGCAATTCGGCTTGCCTAAACTTCTTGGGAATTCCTTAATGGCCATTATTTCTATTTTAACGGTAGTCGTAGGGATTGGCGGTGTCATTTCGGCCAACAGCCTGGTGGTGCCCCTGTTGTTTTTTGCAGTAATCGGCGTCTCTGGCTATTCTCTCTTTATGCGTCCGGGAGCCATCGCCCAAAACCTGATGGAACTGGATGCCAGCCAGGCAGTTCTATCTTGGTGGCCGGCCTCTGCGGTGGCTTACACGTCCTATAATATTATCCTGGCGGTAGCTGTCCTGGCGCCTTTAGGAGCTTTAAGCTCAAGCCGGCGAACTCTAAAACTGGGCGCGTTAATGGGCGGGTTTGGCCTGGGTCTGGCGGCAATAGCTATTACCCTGGCCCTGTGGGCAAAACTGCCTGAAGCTGCAAAATATGAAATCCCAATGGTTTATGTTGCCGGGGGTTTTTCCTGCGGGATTCGATGGGCTTACAGCCTGGTGCTCTTGACGGAGGTCTACACAACAGCAGTAGGCAACCTTTACGGTTTTTGCGCCCGGATGATTGACCCCGAAAGGGGCCGAGGCTTCCCGCTGCTGGTGGTCATCACTGGCGTAGCTGCCTTCCTGGCTGCCCAACTGGGCTTTACTACCATGGTGCGGGTCTTATATCCTGCTATGGGTTATGCCGGGTTAATACTGTTGGGGGCCTTGACCTACCGCAAGGTTAAAGATCTGTTCAAACTCCGGTAAATCTAGGCCACTTTGGGTTTTTGCTCTACCCTGAATAGGGTACTTTTTTTGGCATCTTAATTCATAGGGTTGGCAGGGAAACGTCCGGGAAAAACGAAAAGAAATGAACAGGTCATTTGCTGAAATGGAGGACGTCTTATGGCAATTGTCTTAATTATTTTAGGAATCCAGATCGTATATGTTTCTTTTTTCACCCTGCGGATGATCCTAATGTTAAAAGGCAGGTTGTACCTGGCTTCCGCTTTAAGCGCAATTGAAGTGTTGATTTATATTTTAGGCTTATCCCTGGTAATCAATAACCTGAACAACTTTGCCAATGTTGCTGCCTACTGTGGAGGCTATGCTTTAGGTGTAATCAGCGGAACCAAAATCGAAGAGCGGATGGCCCTGGGCTTCCTTACGGTCGAGATGATTACCCGAGATATCTCCAATGTCATTCCGGACACTTTGCGCAGCCATGGTTATGGAGTGACCAACTGGTTTGCCGAGGGTCGGGAGGGTCCCCGCCAGGTCTTGATGATCTTGACGAAAAGGGGAAATCTCGCAAAGCTCCAATCCCTGATTCTTTGTTTAGATCCTAAGGCTTTTCTTGTTTCTTACGAGCCGAAAACCTTCAATGGAGGATTTTTAGCTAGGAAAGTATTTTAGAGGGAGGGTCATCTTTGGTTAATTTAATTGGCATTCTACACAAACAAAACCACCGCTATGCAGACCGCAGTATCACCGAACGGCACCTGGCCATGGTGAGACAGCGGTTTCCTGCGGCTAAAATAGCGCTGGCAGAGACAGAAACGGATTTAATGAGAGAAGCGCTGGATGCCCAAGTTTTGGTTACCTGGGGAATGATTGACCCGCCATTACGGTTTTGCCGGGAGGCCCGGGGTTTAAAATGGATCCACGCTTTGAGCGCCGGGGTGGACAGCCTTTTGGCGCCGGAAGTAATCGAACTTGGTATCCCGATTACCTGTACCAAGGGCATTCACGGTTTTCCCATCAGCGATCATGTGCTGTCCTTTATCCTTGCTTTCAGCCGGGGACTGCCCCGCTTTTTCGTTCAGAAGCACCAGAAGAAATGGTCCCGTTACCCCTTTACGGATGAGGTGGCCGGAAAAACAGTGGCTATAATCGGGCTAGGCAGCATTGGCAGGGAAATCGCCAGGAAGTGCCGGGCCCTGGATATGCAGGTAGTAGCCTTAAGCCGGAAGGCCCAAGGAAAATCGGAGGCAGAGGGTGTAGAATTCCTTTATGGCCCCGACCAAGTGACAGAGATGCTGTCAGTAGCTGACTATGTGGTGCTGGCCTTGCCCTTGACACCTGCCACCCGCCACTTTATAGACAGGGAAAAGCTGGCAGCTATGAAAAAAACGGCGATCCTTATCAATATTGGCCGCGGTGGTTCGGTTGATGAAAAGGAGTTGATTGCAGCATTAAAAGAGGGTAAGCTGGCCGGCGCCGGGTTAGATGTTTTTGAAGAAGAGCCCTTGCCTGCGGATAGCCCCTTATGGGAAATGGAAAATGTGATCATCACCCCTCATACTGCTGCTCTATCCCCGTATTACATCGACCGGGCGATGGAGGTTTTTTGCCAGAACCTGGCTCGGTTCCAGGCCGGAGAGCCCTTGCTCAACCTGGTCGATATAGAAAAAGGCTATTGAGAGCAAGTGAGCAAGTGGGGACGGTTCTTTCTTGCCTACTTTCTTGCCTAACAACAGCCGGATGTGGTTTGCAAAATCCCAGAGCTAGTGGTATAATATGGACATCCTGAGGAGCCCCTGCCAGCCGGCAGGGGCTGCCTGTTAAGTTGGCCTTAAGGGAGGGGTTCATGTGCGTTTCTTTGTTGATAACCGGTTTTTCGAGCAGCTGCCTGATGTTTGCTTTGGCATCGTGGTAGCGAAAGGACTGGATAACCATGGGGAAAGCCTCCTGATCGACAGGCTCTTGCAAGAGCAAGTGGCTTTGGTGCGGCTCCGATTTGCTGGAGTTAACATTAAAGAAAGCCCTGAGATTAGCTGCTACCGGGAGGCCTTCAAAAAACTGGGGATAAACCCGAACAAGTTTATGAGTTCAGTCGAAGCTATGGTCACCAGGATTTCAAAGGGCGGGGAATTGCCAAGCATCAATAAGGTGGTAAATCTGGTGAATGCCCTCTCCTTAAAATATATTTTACCCATGGGCGCCCACGATGTGAACCGGCTCAGTGGCTCCCTGGGAGTAAAGGTTGCTTCCGGGACTGAGCGGTTTGTGCCTTTGGGCCAGGTTGACCCTGAGCCGGTAGAACCAGGGGAGATTGTCTACGCTGACGAAGGAGAGGTGCGTACTCGCCGCTGGATCTGGCGCCAAGGGGACGGGGCCAAGGTAACCCAGGATTCAACCAACATTTTTTTCCCCATAGACGGTTTTGCTGGAGTAAACGGGGAAGCTGTGCTGGCGGCCCGGAATGAACTGGCTGATTTGCTGGCAGAGGTCTTTGGCTGCAGGGTCAAGACAGGCTGGATTGACAGCCGCTCCCGAGAAGAGGAGTTGGGCTAGCAAGTGAGCAAGTGAGCAAGTGGGGACGGTTCGTGCGTCCAAGCATAGGCCGCATTGTATAGTGGGTGCGATTCCCACCCAGTAAGGTCTAGCCAACCGCTGGTAGCTAGCCTTCTAATCCTGCTATCCGTTTTTCCGTATAGCTGTCGAAAAAATCCGCCCCTGGAGTTTTCAGGGTTTTTTGAAATTGCGATCTTGTGGAGAATAAATATTTGGAACATTCATTATATAAAATAAATTTTCAACATTTATAAATTTAAATTTTATGATATAATTTAAATAATTCGGAAAAAAAGGGAAGGAGTGATTAAGAGATTTTATAAATTCGCTTCTGTCGGGTATTCGGCGAAGCGTATCTCTTAGCCATGGCTATTCTACCAGCGAAGGGAGCAGAAGGAATGGGTGCAAAAAATGGTACTACGGGTTCGGGGCGGCAGGTAGAACTGGAACACGTCCAAAAACTGAACCTGGACATGGAAGATGTGGAGATTTCTTCCCAGCGCAAGCTATCCGGCAATTTAGCCAAATTCATCACCATCTGGGCTGTAATTGTTGCGGTATTGCACATTTTTAGTTTAGTCTTTTATCCGGTGGATGCCTGGAAGTTCCGGAGCTTCCATGTCGCCACCCTGTCTTTTTTGGGTTTTCTCCTATTTCCGGGTTGGCAGAAGGCCAGATCCAATGTGCATTGGACCGACTGGTTAGGTGCTGTTGCCAGCATGGTCATTTTTGGCTATATTAGCTTCAACTATAACGAACTGATCTACCGGGTAGGCGTCATGCCCACACAGGCTGATTATATCATTGCCGTAACCGGGATTATCCTGGTGGTGGAATTAACCCGCCGTACCGCAGGCTTGGCTCTTCCCATTCTTACTTCAATCTTTTTGCTGTATACCTTTATCGGTCCCTATCTTCCAGGAGTTCTGCACAACCGGAGTTACGCTCCCCAGCGGATGTTTACCTTTATCTACAGCCAAGAGGGCGTCTTCAGTATTCCGGTGGATATCAGTTCAAAATATATCATCCTGTTCATCATCTTTGCGTCTTTCCTACAAGTTTCAGGGGTTGGTAAATATTTTGTGGAATGGGCATTTTCTATCAGCGGCCATTTACGGGGTGGGCCGGCCAAGGTGGCGGTTTTGTCCAGCGCTTTGATGGGAACCATGAACGGGACTTCGGTGGGGAACGTGGTGGCTACCGGTAGTTTTACCATTCCCTTGATGCGTAAAGTAGGTTATTCCCCCCAGTTTGCCGCAGCCACCGAAGCAGTGGCCTCAACAGGCGGGCAGATTATGCCGCCGATCATGGGTGCAGGTGTCTTTATCATGTCTGAACTGACGGGAATTCCATACCAACGGTTGATGCTGGCTGGGATTATTCCGGCAATCCTTTACTTTGCCTCCTGTTACTGGATGGTGGACCTGGAGGCGATCAAGCAAAAGCTGTATGGCATCCCGCGCCATTTGCTGCCGGAGTTAAAAGAAGTACTAAGCCGCAGCTATTTGTTTCTCCCAGTGGTGACCCTCTTTGGGATGCTGTTATTCGGATTTTCCGTAATTATGGCCGGGTTTTGGGCGATTGTAGGCTCATTTCTGATCAGCTGGACGAGCAAGAAGACCCGCATGGGCCTGAAGGACGTCATGAAGGCCCTTGAAGGGGGAGCTCGGGGTACCATTCAGTTAATGGCTGTCTGTGCTTCTGCTGGTATCATTATGGGAGTTATTGCCCTGACCGGTATCGGGATGAAATTCGCCTCCCTCGTGCTCAGTATTGCGGGGGCGAGTATCTTCTTGGCTTTGCTTTTTACGATGGGTATTGTCATTATCTTGGGGATGGGGATGCCTACCACCGCAGCGTATGCGGTTGGGGCAGCTGTCGTAGCTCCCGGCCTGGTAGGGATGGGCATTGAGCCGTTGATGGCCCACTTTTTTATCTTCTATTTTGCCTGTGTTTCTGCCATTACACCGCCTGTGGCTTTGGCTGCTTATGCCGGGGCGGCGATCAGCGGTTCTGAGCCGATGAAAACCGGGTATACTGCCTTCCGGCTTGGAATCGCAGCCTATGTCGTACCCTTTATGTTTTTCTATGCGCCAGAAATTTTGGTTATTGGTTCACCGTCGATTATTATTCTCCGGGCGGTCACAGCCCTGGTTGGAATCTATGCCCTGGCTTCTGCTGTACAAGGGTATTTCTTCGGGCGGACTCACCTGGTAATCAGGGCGATCCTGCTATTAGCTTGTGCTGGTCTGGTGACCCCCAGCGAGAAATTGGACATTTTAGGGTTTTTTCTCTTGCTGGCAGTGTTCTTAGTCCAGCGGGTGTTCTTAAAAACAAAGGCGGAGAATGAATCTTCCGTACCGGTTAGGGAAGCAGTCAGGTAGTACCAATAGGTTTGTTGTTCTGGGAACAGCACCGGAAAGCCTTTAAGGGGCAAGTGGCATTAGGAATATTTGCTGCCTTTATTTAATTTAAGAAAATAGAGGAGGAGAAGAAATGAGATTTCGTAAATGGAGTGGTTTGGTTTTCCTTCTGGTCCTGTTGTGTGTGTCTTTAGTAGCGGTGGGATGCGGCGGAAATAAAGCGGCAGAAGCCCCTAAACCTGCTCCTGCTCCTGCCCCTGCTCCTGCTCCGGCACCGGTTCCTGCCCCTGCTCCTGCTCCGGCACCGGTTCCTGCCCCTGCTCCTGCTCCGGCACCGGTTCCTGCCCCTGCACCCGTGCCAGCGCCAGCTCCAACACCGGCTCCGGCGCCAGAACCAGTTAAGCCGGCCGCTCCGGCTCCAGCTTCCGCACCGGCACCCGCGCCAGCCCCGGCCAAGCCTGGCACAACTACTCCGGCCCCTGCTGTGGTAGTGACCCCCACTGCTCCCGCTCCTGCTCCTGCTCCGGCAGAGCCGAAGATGTCTGTAACCATTGATAAAAGCAAGTGGCCGAAATCCCTGACTATTGGCGGAGCTTCTGTTGGCGGAGTTTATTATGTTTATGGTGGAGCCTGGTCCAAGATTGTGGAAAAAGTTACCGGGATTACCACCGGTCTTCAGGTTACTGGTGGTCCTAACCAGAATATCCAGTTAATGGAGCTAGGTGATATCCAGCTGGGTATGACCACCATGGGACCTGCCTATGAAGCCCTAAACGGCTTAGAGGCGTGGACCAAAGGGCAAAAGTTTGTCAATTTCCGCGGCCTATTTCCGATGTACAATACTTATTCCTTCTGGTGGGTGTTCGAACATACCGGCATCAGGAACATCCGGGATCTCGAAAACATGGTAGTCGGCGTAGGTCCGGTAGGTGGTACCCCGGGTACCTACCACCCGCTCTTCCTCCAGGAGCTGGGGATTCGGCCCAAGGCGATCCGCCACGCTGGAGCCAGTGCTTTGGTATCCCAGCACCTAGACCGCCAGATTGAAGCCAACAGCTTTGCTTCCGGCGTACCGGTTGCTGCAGTATCGGAAACCGCCGCCCATCGTAAGGTCCGGATATTTGGGGTTGAGGGAGCTGACCGGGATAAGATCGTTGCCCGTTGGCCGTTCTGGACCCCGGCTGTCATTCCGGCAAAGGTATTCGGTGACTGGCAGGATTACGAGATCCAGACGGTAGGGATGTGGAACATGGCTATTGCCCATAAGAACCTGCCGGATGACCTGGTATACACCATCGTAAAAGGTGTTTTCGAAAATACGCCGATGTTAATTGCGGCGACCAAGTCAGCCGAAGAAACGCAAATGCAGTTTATTACTAATAATACCTTCATGCCGATGCACCCCGGAGCGATAAAATTCTTCGAGGATAACGGCATTAAGATCCCGGCGAACCTCTACCCGCCGGAATACAAAAAGTAAGCAGGGTGGCAAGCGGGGACGGTTCTTGCTTGCTAAGGGTAGGAGAAAAAGGACTGGCAGCAGAGCCAAAATTCAGAAAAAAAACTTGCGTGGATGGGTAGATCGTGGTAAACTAACTTTAAAAAAGCATTGGAAATGATGGGGAAAAGTAGGTCAGCGGAACCTACCAGGGAGAGGGTGTCGAGACTGGAAGCACTCTCAAGGGAAAGCTGGGTGAAGTTCTCCCCTGATCTGGCAGGCTGAAACTCTTGCTAGCAAGTAGGTTTGCCCGGACACTTCCACCGTTAAAAGGAAGGAGGTATCGGACTTATCGTCCAGTACTTTAAAGGAGGGGGCCTTAACTAGGCCAACTTGGGTGGTACCGCGGAAAGCATTTAGCTTCTCGTCCCTATTGGGCGAGAAGTTTTTATTTTTTAATAAATCGCTAACGGCAATGACGGAGGAAAGTAGGGCGGAACCGGCCCGACAGGGAGGGGGTGTCACCGGACTGAGAGCACCCCTGGGGTATGACCGTTTGAAGTTCCCTCCTGAGCAGGGGGCTGAAACTTTCTTTAGTTAAGAAAAGCAAGTAGGCCTGCCCGGAGACTCCCCCGTTAAAAGGGAGGGGATACCGGAGATCTTTTTATCGGAAGGTTCTCCCGTATCCTTTGGAGGTGGGCTGCTTTTTGGCAGCCAACCAGGGTGGTACCGCGGAAGCAAACCTTTCGTCCCTTTGGGGCGGAAGGTTTTTTCTGTGCCAGTTGATACGGAGAGGAGGGATATTAATGCTGGGTATTCCTGACCCGCAAATTTGGCTGGCGTACCTGTTATCAATTCTTTCTGCCGGATTGTGTGTGGTTTACGGCATTGCCAAATGGAACTGCGATAACTAGGGAAATACTAACATATTTAAAGCGAAGGAGGAATTTTTGTGGATAGGACCCTGCTTTACGGAGTGGTTGCTCTATACGTGTTGGCGGTGGCTGGGCTGGGATATTACGCCTACCGCCGCACCAACAGTGACAAGGATTACCTGATTGCTGGCGGGAACGTGCACCCGGTTTTGATGGCCTTGGCCTACGGCTCTACCTTTATCAGTACGTCTGCTATCGTTGGCTTTGGCGGGACGGCTGCCATGTTTGGCATGAGCCTGTTATGGTTAACGGTAGCAAACATCTTTGTGGGTATTTTTTTGGCATTTGTCCTTTTTGGCAAAAGAACCCTGGTAGTTGGGCGCAACCTGGATGCCAAGACCTTTCCGGAATTGCTGGGGCGCCGTTACAATTCCAGTTTTATTCAAAGGTATACGGCAGCGGTAGTTGCCGTGGCCATGCCCCTCTATGCGGCTGCTGTTATGATTGGGGCCAGCCGCTTCCTGGAACAGACCCTGCATATTAACTACCAGGTTGCAGTGTGGGTTTTCGCCTTGTTTGTAGCGGCTTATGTGATGACCGGCGGCCTTAAAGGAGTAGTATATACCGATGCCCTGCAGGGAGGGATCATGTTTATCGGCATGGTAACCTTGCTAATCTTAACCTATACCAAGCTGGGAGGTCCTTTGACGGCGCACCAGTCTTTGACACAGCTGGCCAGCCAGGTCCCTGCCTCCCTGGCCCAGAAAGGACACCAGGGCTGGACCCAGATGCCCGTCTTTCTATCAGAATACTGGTGGGTAGTGGTATCGACCCTGGTATTGGGGGTAGGCATCGGGGTTTTAGCCCAGCCCCAGCTGATAGTGCGTTACCTGACGGTAAAAAGCCCAAGAGAGCTTAACCGGGCAGTAGGGGTGGGAGGCGTGTTTATCCTGGCCATGACCGGGGTGGCTTTTGCGGTAGGGGCTTTAACCAATGTTTACTTCAGCCAGACAGTCGGCCAGATTTCGCTGGCTGCAGCGGTTGATCCGGTGACCAAGGCTCCCAACGTAGACCGCATTATTCCTCTTTATATCAACCTGGCCATGCCCCAATGGTTTACCTACCTGTTCATGTTAACCCTGCTGTCGGCGGCCATGTCCACTTTAAGCGGCCAGTTCCATGTTATCGGCACTTCCCTCAGCCGGGATCTTTATGTTGGCGGCCGGAACGGCTCTGCTGCCCAATCCCTCATGATAAACCGGCTGGGCTTGGTGGCTGCCCTTGTTATAACTGTGTGGCTCAGCTTCAAACTCCCTTTGGGCATCATTGCGGTGGCAACAGCCATTTTCTTTGGCGTTTGTGCAGCCAGTTTCCTGCCGGCCTATGTGGCAGCCCTCTACTGGACCAGAGCAACCACGGCAGGCGCCGTAGCCAGTATGGTGGTAGGCTCAATCACCAGCCTGTTCCTACTTGCCTTTGTGTATGTCAAAGGTTCCGCTTCCCTTGGGATCAGCCAGGCAATCTTTAATAAACCGGCTCTGTTTGCTTTCCCCTGGACAGTGATTGACCCGATTGTGATCGCCCTGCCTCTTTCCGCATTTACCATGGTAGCGGTCAGTCTGTTAACCGAACCGGTGGAGCAGGCTCTTCTCCGCCGCTGCTTTCTAGGTCGTATTGCCGCGCCTGCAGGGACAGCCTCGGTTGAAGCCGAGTAATAGGGCTTCAGTTTGCTGCGTTGCTTATTCCTTAGAAAAAGAGGCAGCAAATACTTCATTCAAAAAAGATTGGAGTGGCTAGTTTAGTCACTCCAATTTTTAGTTGTTATTGCCTGCTTATGGATTGTACAGCCTTTTTTAGCAAAGTTTCTAAAAGGGGCTTGCAAAAGAAAAAAAGTCATTATAACAAAAAATGATAGTACCATTTGCTCACATGAATTTAAAAAAGCTAGCTATGTGGAAATAAAAAGGGGGGCTATTGCCTCTAGTTACCTTTTTTCTCCATTTTTAAGAAGAAAAATATATCATTTGGTTCCAACAAACTGCTTCCAAGCCTTGCAGCTTGAAAGCAGTTTTTGTCTGCAGCCTGTGGCTTCTTTAGTAGAAGCATTCTTTTTTTATAGTCAGGTCCTAAAAAATGACGGGGGCTGGTAGAAAATATGTGGCAGATTACCCTCAGCATGGTATGTAAATACCGATTTAGTGCCATTTAGTTACCTACTCTATTAATAATTTTCCAGGGCAGGAAGGAATCCAAAAATATTCGTTGAATATGATAACTAACTAAAAAATTGTATACAATTTTAAATTTTTGGTATACAAAATACTGTTAATAGTCTAATTTGGGGGTGAGGCTTCCTAAGAACTATGTTTGAAACGTATTTCAATCGAAAAGGCCGCCAAAAGAGTAATTAAGCGAGAGAGGGGAGATGGTTATCTGGAACAAAGAAAGGAGCCGGGAGCCGGAATAATCAGTATTCAAATGTTGGGTTATGTGGGCGAAATTGTGGGAAGTAAAGAGATTTCTGTTGAGTTCCACGACGGCGACAACATTGCCAGCTTGATGGGAAAACTGCTTGCTCAATGGCCTGAAAGGGCGATTAAAATCTTTTTCAATCAACGAACCGGCGTGCTAAGGGAATGTGTACTGGTTATTAATGACCGGGTTGTAATAATGCCTGAAGAGTTGGAGCAAACGCTTAAAACTGGGGACAAAGTGATGGTTCTTCCAGTTTTGTCGGGCGGGTAAAATGACACAGCACCTAAGGTGCAAAGTTTTTAGAGAATATTGAGGGAGGGGAAAGGACTATGTTTGGTTATGCGGGGAAGCTGTTACGGGTTGATTTAACAAGGGGAACAGTTTCCACAGAGAATTTGCCTCTGGAATTTGTTAGAAAATACCTTGGGGGTAGGGGCTTGGCGGCCAGGATTCTATATGATGAAGTTCCGGCAGGAGCTGATCCTCTTGGACCTGACAACAAAGTGATTTTTGCCACAGGTCCCCTAGCAAACACAAGAATTCCCGGCAGTACGCGGTACTTAGTTTGCACGAAGTCACCTTTAACCGGAGGGTGGGGCGATGCTAATGCCGCCGGAAATTTTGGCCCAATGATAAAGAGGGCCGGGTTTGATGCTGTTATTATTGAAGGAATGTCTCCCCATCCGGTATATATCTGGGTAAACAACGGAACAGCGGAAATACGTAACGCGGAACATCTGTGGGGTATGGAGACCGGGGCCGCAAGAGATAAGGTCATCGAGGAAACCCACCCTGGCGCTGAAGCGGCAACTATTGGCCTGGCTGGTGAGAATGCTGCTCCATATGCATGCGTCATCAGCGAGTATAATCGGGCGGCCGGTCGTAGTGGTACAGGAGCCGTTTTAGGTGCAAAAAAAGTAAAAGCCATTGTTTGTTATGGAGAGGCTGAACTTGACGTAGTTGATTCTTCGCGAGTGGAATCAATAATCAAGCAGATGATCAAAGAGATTAACGACAGTCCTACCTGCAAGGGTTTCCGTGCAAACGGTACTGCAAACGGAATTGCACCTCATAATGCCCTGGGCATGTACCCGGCATACAACTTTAAAGAAGGGGTATCTGATAATATTGAGGCCGTAAGCGGGGAAACCATGACAAATACCATTCTGGAAAGGCGGGAAACGTGCAAGGGATGTCCGGTTGCGTGCAGGCGGATTGTAAAGGTTGAGGACGGCCCCTATGCCAGCGACTCTCGCTACGGAGGGCCTGAGTTTGAGACAATAGGTTCCCTGGGAACGTGTGTAGGAATTTATGATTTAAAGTTCATCACTAAGGCAAATGAACTTTGCAACAAATATGGGCTGGACACAATTAATGTCGGCCTCGCCATATCCTGGGCCATGGAATGTTATGAGAAGGGTATTTTAACCAGTGAGGATACTGGTGGCCTGGATCTCAGTTGGGGAAACAAGGATAGCGTACTTTACCTTATTGAGGCGATGGCAAAACGAGAAGGTTTTGGTGAATTGCTGGGGAAGGGCTTAAAAGTTGCCTCCTCAATAATAGGAAAAGGTTCCGAAGCCTTTGCCATGCAAGTTAAAAATCAGGCTTTTCCCGTCCACATGCCACGAGGAAAAATCGGTCAAGGATTATCCTTTGCGACCTCCAACAGGGGTGCTTGTCACTGCCAGGGAACTCACGATACAAATATGGAAGCAGGCAAGATTATGCCTGACATTGGATTTGACGAGAAGTTCAAAGGCTTATCTCGTTTAACGAAAGAACACAAGCCCGAGTTGGAAAAACTTGCCCAAGATATGCGGGGCTGGCAGGACAGCTTGATAATTTGCCGTTTTGTTTCATGGGATTATGGTCCGGTAACCCCGGCTAGATTGGCTGAACTGGTGAATGCTTTGACGGGATGGGATGTGACTCCGAAGGAATTGATGGAGAAAGGTGAAATGATCTTCAATCTTTGCAGGATGTTTAATGTGCGTGAAGGGATGTCCCGTAAGGACGATACCTTACCGGCGCGGTGCAGCGAATCTTTGCCAAGGGGTGCTACAGCCGGATCGGTTATCACTCAGGAAGACCTTAATATGCTTCTGGACGAGTATTATCGGTTGAGGGGATGGGATAGCAACGGCATACCCTGCAGAGAAAAACTTGATAGCTTGGGATTGTAGTTTTTGAGAAGGGAGCCATTTTCAATGATAAAAAAAGTAGGCTTTTTCGGTTGCGGGGCCATGGGGAAAGGCATGATTAAAAACCTATTGAAGGCTGGTTATGAAATTATTGCTTATGACGTTTCAGAGGACGCTGTTAAACAGGCGGTGGAATCGGGGGCTACCGCGGGAATGGATCCCGCAGTTATAGCTTCCAACGTGGACGCAGTGATTTCCAGCCTGCCGTCACCCGTGATTGTCAAGGAATTGATGCTGGGTGATAACGGAATTATAGCAAACTTGAAGTCAAATTTTATTTTAGATATGAGTACCATTGATCCTGGTACCGTTAAAGAAATTTATTCAGTCGCAAAGGAAAAAGGGATAGGATTTCTGGATTGCCCAGTAAGCGGTGGTCCCGGCGGGGCAGATGCGGGGACCCTGGCTATTATGGTGGGTGGTGATGAGAGGGTTTATGAAGAGGCGAAACCGCTGCTGAATGCCATGGGCAGAAACATTTTTTACATTGGTGAGAGTGGTACGGCACAAGTTGTTAAACTATGCCACAACATGATCGTAGCAGCTAACGCTCTTGCGCTGGGCGAGGCTTTCCTGACCGGATCAAAAGCCGGTTTGCAGCCTAGGGTTATGGCCGAAGTCATCTCTAAAAGCGTAGGACGGAGCGGTGTCCTGGAAGTATTTGGCCCGAAGATCCTTAACGGGGACTACGAAAATCCCGTGTTTATGTTAAAACACATGTACAAGGACATGGACTTGTTCATTAAGTTTGCAGCTGCAGTTAATATGCCGACTTTTTTGGGCGGCCTGGTTCACGCTTTTTATCGTTCCGCTATGCTCCAGGATAAAGGTAACCATGATCATACAGTTGTCTGCAAGGTCCTCGAGCAGCTGTCGGCGGGAAATCTTCCTTCCAAATAAATAATACTTATAAAAAGAGTTCAGGGAGGTCATTACTTTGAAAAATCTTAAAATAATGCTTATTGCTGTCACAATGTTAGCGGTGCTGCTGTTGGTGGCTGGTTGCGGCGGTGGCAAGACCCCGGCGGAAAAGGAGAGCGACGGGAAAGCGGCAGAAAAGATCATTTTAAAATTTGCTGCAGTGAACAACAAAACGCACCCTGCGGTGGTCGCATTGAACGAGGTCTTTAAGCCAAGGGTTGAGCAACTCACGGGTGGACGCGTAGAGGTACAAGTCTTTGATAGCGGTCAGCTCGGCGGAGAGCGAGACGTAATGGAACAATTACAACTTGGGACGGTTCAGATGTCCTATATTAGCCCGGTTTTGGGTGCGATTGATCCGGCAATAAATATTCTGGATTTGCCGTTTCTATTTAAGGATGAGGATCATGTGGATAAGGTGCTCGATGGGCTAATTGGCGAAAAGATACTGGCAGGCCTTCCGAGCAAGGGATTGCGTAACATTGGATGGATGGAAAATGGTTTTCGCGTAGTAACTAACTCAAAGCGTCCCATTAATAAGCTGGAAGACATCAAGGGACTAAAGATTAGAACGCCTGAGGCGCCAGTTTCTGTGGCAATCTTTAAAGCATTAGGAGCTAACGTTACACCGCTGGCTTTTAACGAGCTATACAGCGCTCTTTCGCAAGGCGTAGTTGATGGACAGGAAAACGCTTATAACACCGTAGCAACGTCATCCTTCTTTGAGGTTCAGAAATATGTAGCCCAAACTAATCACATGTGGGGCAGTTTCGCCATACTGGTTAGTGAAAAATGGTGGCAAAAGCAACCTGGTGATATAAAAGAGGCAATAATTCAGGCTACAAAAGAAACCAGTAAGCACCAACGGAAAATCTTCCGTGAGCAAACTAACAAGAATAAGCAAATGCTTATAGATAAAGGAATGCAAGTAACCTACCCAGATTTAACAGAATTTATACAGGCGGTCCAGCCTGTCTACGACGAAATGTTTAAACAGTATCCCAATTTTAAACCAATTGTTGATGAAATCTTAAGTCTCAAATAGCAAATGGCTTATCCGGGGTGTGTGAGGGGGGGCCTTGCCTCGCACTCCCCGGAGGACTTAAAACTTAAGAAAGTTGGATATAAGTAGTAAATACATCCGCAATGAGTTAGAGACTTGTCTGCAACGAAACTTAAGATTCGAAGCCAATCCGTAGATAGCGGGGGTGAAATAATCGGGATGTCAAAAGAAACCTTGTATCACCGCGTTGACCGGACGTTAAACCGTATTCTTGAATTTGTGGTTATGATATTGTTCATAATTATGGTAATATTGGTGTTCGCCCAGGTTTATACCCGCTTTTTGACAAATAATTCGCTCACATGGAGTGAGGAGTTGTCACGCTTTATTATGATCTGGATGGTTTTCCTAGCGTCGTCTCTTACATATAAAAAGCGAGCACACATCACGGTGGAAAACATTGTTAATTTACTTTCACCTCCTGCAAAATCTGTTGCCCGAAAAATAGCACACGTTTTGATGTTGATTTTTGTTATAATTATTTTCTGGGGTGCATACATGATCCTGCCAACGGTGTCGATGCAAAAATCCCCGGCGAACAATATAGTTATGGCGTACGTATATGCTGTAATACCGTTAAGCATGTTGCTGATTGTTCCGGAAATCATAAAAGGATTTTTTGAAACCACGGTGACAAAAGGGGATGAAAACCCATGACGACATTGCTCGTTTTTCTGATTTCGCTTTTCATGTTTATTTTTATTGGGGTTCCTATATTCATATCCTTAGGGTTGAGCTCCTTAGTTATCTGGATGTGGACCTTCGGTACCCTGGAACCGGCAATTTTGATGCAAAAGATGTTAATCGGAATTGACAGTTTTCCCTTAATGGCTATCCCCTTCTTCATGCTCGCTGGTGAGCTAATGAATAGTGGAGGGGTATCCAGGCGGCTGGTTTCATTTGCGAGCTGTATAATTGGGTGGGTGCGGGGAGGATTAGGATTTGCTACAATTTTGGCATCTATGTTTATTGCGGCTATTCTTGGTTCGGCATCAGCAAGTGCTGCGATGATCGGTATGGTGATGATTCCGGCCATGACCGAAAAGGGTTATCGCAGCAGCTTTTCATCGGGATTGATAGCGGCTGCTGGCTCCGTCGGTCCGATTATCCCCCCAAGTATACCTTTAATTGTATATGGAGTGATTGCAGAGGTTTCAATCGCTAAGCTTTTTGTCGGGGGATATATCCCAGGTATCCTAATGAGCCTGGCTTTCATGGTTTATACCTACTTCCACGCGCGAAAGAACAATTATCTGGCAGAAAAGTCCCCGAACATCACGGAGATATGGGTTTCTTTCAAAGATTCTATACTGACATTGCTGCTACCGGTAATTATTATGGGAGGAATCCTCGGGGGTATCTTTACTCCTACGGAAGCGGCCGTTATCGCTGTGGTCTATGCATTTGCGGTAGGAACGTTTGTTTACCGTGAGATTCAGCTGAAAAATATTCCTCATATTATCTTAAGAGCTGCTAACAGTACTGCCATGGTGCTAATGGTCATGTCCACTGCTACCTTGCTCTCATGGGTATTAACCCTGGGACGAATTCCCCATACCGTAACATCCATACTTTATTCCGTCTCGACCAATCCTTTCGTCTTTTTGCTCCTTGTTAACCTATTTGTCATAGTCATCGGGATGTTTTTGGACGCCGTTTCGGCACTTACCATTATTACCCCTATCTTATTGCCTGCTGCAAAATCCATGGGGATTGATCCCTTGTTGTTCGGAATACTATTGACGGTAAATTTAAGTATCGGCGTCTTAACGCCGCCTGTGGGGTTGAATCTCTATGTAGTTTCTAGCATTTCAGGAATTGATGTCATGAAGATAAGCAAGGCGGTGATACCTTTTATCTTGCTTATTATTCTGGTTATTTTGATCATGATTTTCTTCCAGAATACTGTTACGTATTTGCCAAACGTGATCATTCGCTAATTTTGTTAGTAAGAAAAGAGCACTAGGAATTATCAAATGAGTAAAAAACGAATTAGCTTAATGGCACGCAGGAATCCATAGTATTTTATTGAAAACTATTAAAAAACAATATGCAGTTGATTGTTTGGATCTGGAAGGGTGAGATCAAACTGTCTGGTTCGCCGTTTAAAAACAAACATATCTACGACAGCTTAAAAAATGACATTCTCAGTCAACGCTTTTCCCCAGATCAACGTTTACGGGAAGAGGAACTGGCTAAAAGATTCCATGTCAGTCGCACGCCGATAAGACAAGTACTGCAGCAACTGGCGTCAGAGGGATATGTGGAGTTTAAGCCGTATCGGGGAGCATTTGTAAAACGTCTATCGCCGGAGAACTTGAGAGATTTGTTCCAGATACGGATGGCTTTAGAAAGATTAGCGGCAGAATTGTTTTGTGAGTCGCCGAAGCAGGGTGTGCTCGACTATTTAAAGGAAAATGTTAACCAGGCAAGGCAAGCAATGACCAATAACGATGTCAACCAGTATGCCATGCTTGACCAAGAATTTCATAATGGTATTGTTTTGGGTTGTGAGAACAAGGAATTGCACGCTATTGTCCAAGAACTAAATCAAAAAACATATCTTTTTCGTTTGCATACACTAGCTTTGCCGGGCCAAATGGAGAGATCCTGTAAAGAACATCAGGGGATATTGGATTGTCTGGTTTCAAAGGATAGTCAAAAAGCTGGGGCTAGGGCGTCTGCCCATGTAAAAGATTCTCTTGAAAGGCTAAGTGAGTTTTTAAAGATGGAACAAGTGCTAATACCCTACAGGAAGTGAGCGTCAAACTGCATACAGTACCGCTATTAGAAAAACTGCGGAATACACAAAACTGGAGGAGAGTAAAGAAATGTACATTGACCAGGATCTTTGCACCCAATGTGAATCCTGCATCCCTTACTGTCCGATGCGCGCTATCCGTTATGTTCAGGATTCCCAGCAGGTAATCATTGACCTTGATGAGTGTGTGGAATGCGAAATCTGCGCCCGGGCAGGAGTCTGCCCCGCCGATGCGCTGGTGATGCAGGAACTTCAGTGGCCGCGGATTTTGCGTAACCAGTTTTCTAACCCCTTGGTTCCACACCCCAATACCGGTGTACCCGGCCGCGGTACGGAAGAAATGAAAACAAATGAAGTTACTGGACGCTTCAAGCGGGGGCGGGCAGGGGTTGCCATCGAAATGGGCCGCCCGGGAACCGGTACCCGTTTCTATGATGTGGAGAAAGTGGCCATGGCCATTGCTTCTGTAGGGGTGGATTTTGAGCCCCATAACCCTGTCACTCACTTGATGTTGGATAAGACTACCGGAAAGATACGGGAGGACGTCCTGGGTGAAAAGGCCCTATCTGCCATCATCGAATTTGACATTCCCCAATCCAAGATTAAGTCTGTGCTAATTAAGCTCAAGGAAGTAGAAAAAGAAATTGACACCGTATTCAGCCTGGACCTGGCCTGCCGGTTGGAGAAAGACGGGTCTAACCCGGCGGTTGCGCTGGCTGAAGAAGCAGGATACCGACCCTCAATTAACGGAAAGACTAATGTGGGCCTTGGAAGGCCCCTGGCGAAGGAGGAATAGACAGTGACACATACGCTACATAGGAAAGGTACTGCCGAAAACCTTGCTAACGATTATGTAGTCTTTGCCATTACCGCCCAAACGGTTAATGCCAAGGGATCTGCGCCAAAATTTGCTGAATTCGAAAAGATTGTTTTAAAATACAACCCCGTGAGCTATGGGGATATGAGGACTGGTAACCAATTTAGTGTCGGTATGAATGCTATCAGTGGGGGTTACCGGGATAACTCCATTGTGCACGCGGTATTTACCAATAAGGAAGTAGTGGCCCAGGTGCTAAAGGAGCTGGCTGAAGCAAACCTTGGCCCCTCCATTGTTGTTTCGGGTCTTGTGGAAGCCACTAGAGATTGCTGCCATAAGGCCGGGATCGAACCCCACACGGTGGAGCATTCCCTTGGTATTCACGGGCGGAAGGAAAAGCTGCCGGAGGAAGAAGTGCTCCAGATCAACACAATGTGTGGCCATGGGATGGTGGCCTTTTCCTTGATCGAGTTTCTAGCTGAGCAGGTAAAGAATGGTAAGATGTCTTCTGAGGCTGCAGCCTTGCAGTTGGCAAAACAGTGCCACTGTGGGGTCTTCAACCCAACTCGGGGGGCCGAAATCCTGCAGCTAATGGCCCAAAAGTAAGGGATAACAACAAAGGAAACAGGCGCGGGGGGCCCTCTTGGCCCCCCGTTACCGTCTCTGTGATTGGTAGTATCTCTTAATAATGGGTCATAGTAATGGCAATCGTTGTCTGAAAGCAATACCCTAACCAAGTTTTGAGAGAGGAGAAAGTTAATTCCAACCATTTATTACGATCACGATGGTGATTTGCCTTATAAAAAGGGAAACCATTGCCGTCTTAGGTTATGGAATGTAAATCAAGCTTTCTAAAACCCCCGGAAAAATTTATAGCCACGCCCCGTTGTTGGGAGAGCACACTGTTCAGGTCCTAAAAGAATTATTAAGTCTTTCTGATGCCGAGATAAAGCAGTTAAAACAAGAATGGGTAATCGAAGAAGTTGATATTTTATCTAATAGGAGGTTCCCAATATGCTTTTGAGAAAACATACCCGTTTATAACCTGAGCTGTGACATAAGGACATAGACTGCTGCCAGGATTACAACCACCGGGACCCCCTTTTGGAATTGCTGCTGGGATACCATGGGAAAAAGCCGAAACCCCAGGTTCTTGCCCACAAAGGTAAAAGGAAACAGGGTCAAGGCCAAATAGAGGGTTTTGGGTGAGATAGCTCCTGTAGCAGCCATCACAATCAAAGTACTGGGGTAAATTAAGGCAAAGTAAGCGGCTGTAGTGGCTCTAAATTTATCCTTAGGCATATCCTGCTGGTTAAAGAACAGAACAATGGGTGGCCCGGGCATTCCAACACTCCCGCAGAGGAAGCCGGAAACCGCACCAACCAGGGTTTCGGCTTTTGGCCCCGTAATTCCTCTAGGGGCAATATTGGCCAGCAGCAAACCAGCAAAAAGCAGACAAACCCCGCTGATGATCATCTTTAAGCCAAACATATCAAAATTGAGGAACAGAACCACCCCTGGCAGGAGGCCAATTAAACTACCCAGAAACAGCGTCTTCACTGTAGGCTTTAAGATGTCTTCCTTAACCTGCAGGCTTAAAAGCACTAGAGAGGGAAAGGAAATCATAATATTCAGTGCTACTGCAGTATGGGCATCGAAAAAAAATAGGAACAATGGTACTGCAATCAAGGCAAAGCCAAATCCGGTGATAGATTGCAGTACCGTTGCCACTACCACCACCATGGCTCCTCCCCACCACTCCAGTGAACCGATCATCTTTTCTCCTGCCTTTCCAATTCCCCAACTGTTTTTATGCCGTTGTTGTTACTATATATATTCTTTGGGTAATCTGGCGCCTCCTCCCCTTGCAAGTAAAAATGTTAAAATATTAACGGGGCCAGGAACTTTTCTCCAGCGCAGGACGTCAAGTAATCGTCAGATGTGTTTAATAATTATGCTTTGAGGAGCGTGATTCTTGATGTTCAAACCTGGACGGAAGCTGGTGGTCAGTGCGGCAGCAGTATCGCTGCTGGCCGTTATTGTCCTTTTCTCATTTTGGCCGGGTGGCAGTGTGCCGACCCAGGTTGCCCAGGCGGCTGAAATCGAACTCGTTCCAACAAAGCAGGGTCGGGCGGGCATCGATCCGGCTACCCGTTTTGTCCTTTCCAGCAGGAATGAGCCATTAGAAGCTGCGGCAGTAAAAGGTTTTTTGGAAATAATTCCGGCCACCCAATTCCAGGTGCAAAAATTGGACCAAGAGGGACGCCAGTGGGAAATCATTCCTGCAGCCCTCCTTGAGGAGGGTAAGGTCTACCGCTTTGCCCTGGCTGCCGCCGGGGGGAAGACCTTTCGATGGGCATTTCAAACCACAACCCCCTTCCGGGTAATCGGTGCTCTGCCCCGGGACAAGAGCTCCTATGTCCCGGTTAACAGCGGGATCGAGATTATATTCAGCCATGCCGGAGTGGAAAACCTGCCGGATTATTTTGAAATCAAGCCCCATGCCGAGGGCCGCTTCATCCAGCATAAGAAAACCTGGGTATTCTTGCCCAAAGGACTGCTGCCTGCTACGGTCTACACGGTGAAGATTAAAAAAGGACTGCCCCTTGCCGGTACGGATATGTCCCTGGAAAGAGACTTTGAATTCTCTTTTGAAACACAACCGGTACAAGAGCCCGGCCTAAGCCAGCGCTATTTTAACATCGTGCAGAAAAACAGCCAGTTTGCATTAAACCAGGCCCCCTTTTTCCTGACAACCTATTACCATAATACCAAAGAAGCCTTCCAGCCCGAGGTGGGGGTGCAGGTTTTTCAGTACAAGAGCGCCGAACAATTCGCTGGGGCAGTTTCCCGCTGGGGCGAGGTGCCTGACTGGGCTTCCTGCCAAAAGGAGCAGTACCTGGAAGATGTCTCGGTCTTGAACAAGGTGGCCGAGTTTAATACCAAGCTACAGCCAGACAGGCATGAGGCCCTTTATGCGGTATTTCCGGAGGCCCTGCCAGCCGGTTACTACCTGGCCCAGTTCACCATGGACTCCACCGTTCGCCAAGCCTGGTTCCAGATGACGGACCTGGCTACCTACCTGGCCGTCAGCAAGACCGATACCCTCCTCTGGGTGAATGACCTGGCTGCCGGTGTGCCGGTAGCAGGGGCCAAGGTTGCTGTAACCGGGATTTCTGCGGGCTATTCTACCAACCCCCAGGGGATTGCCGCATTTCCAACCCCTGAGACCTGGCGGGGCCCGGAACCCCTGTTTGTCAAAGTTGCTGCTCCCGGTGGCCAAGAAACTCTGGCCATGGCTCACCAGCCCTATTTCAATCGCCAGGAGGAGGAAAAGGAGGCCAGGCGGCATGAATTCTGGCGTTATCTCTACCTGGACCGCCACTTGTATCTCCCGGCGGATACCGTGCGGTTCTGGGGCATTCTGGCTCCCCGGAGACCTTCTGTCGAGCCTCTCCGCCAGGCAACCCTGCAGCTTTTGGGCAGTGATTACGGTCCATTTGGAGCAAACCCGCCTCTGCTGGAAATTTCATTGCCTGTGGAGAACAACTGTTTTACAGGCGAGGTCAAACTGCCCCACCTCCAGCCAGGCTGGTACTCCCTTTTGATCAAAGAAGGGGAGACCACCCTTCTCTCCAGCGGATTTGAAGTGGCTACTTACCAGAAACCTGCCTACCAACTGGAGGTTTCCTCCGGCCAGCGGGCGGTGTGGGCCGGGGAAAACGTGAATTTTCGGGTCAAAGCCACCTTTTTTGAGGGCACGCCAGTGGCAAACCTCCCCCTTAATTACAGCTGGTTCTGGGAGAGCGGCGGGCTATCAACGGGTCCGGATGGGACAGCTTCCCTGAAGGTGCCCACACGATACCAGGGGCACAGCTCTGCTTTCCAGTGGATGAACCTATTCCTCCAAAGCCAGCAGCCGGAGCTGGGGGAAATGCATGCCAATACCCAGCTGATGGTCTTTGATAATGACGTGGAAGTCAGGGCATCGGCTCGGATCAAAGACGGGCAGGCACAGGTCAAAGTCCAGGTTAACCGGGTGGTGCTGGATGGACTAAACCGGCATGGATCTGCGGCATTTGACTACATCGGGGCGGCCGTGCCCGGGCACCGGATCTCTGGCAAGGTGTACCTGGAACGCTGGCTTAAAGCCGAGACTGGCGAGTACTACGATTTTATCAACAAGACAGTGCATAAGACCTACCGCTACTGGCATGAGCAGCAATTCCTGCAGCCTTTGGAGACGGTCACCGACAGCCAGGGGACAGCGATATGCTCTTTTTCTGCAGAACCGGGCCAGTCCTACTCAATCCAGCTCAGTGGGACTGACTTCAGGGGCAATCCCTGGACGCGCACTGTCTATGTTTACGGCCGGGAGCACGACGAACAGTTTGAGGGCTACCGGTATTTCCACCTGCGTCCGGAGGACCAGGAGAAACGAAGGTTCCAGGTGGGCGAAGAGGCCGCTTTCCGCTTGATGGTTAATGAACAGCCAGTAGCTGACCGTTCTGCCGGCTTTTTGTTCTATACCCTGCGGGAGGGCATCCAGTCTTTCCGGGTGCAAGACCACGGCAGGTTTGCTGCCTCTTTCCGGCAGGAGGATATCCCCAACTTCCATATCAAAGGGGTTTATTTTGACGGGTCAACCTACCATGAGGCTTGGGAGACCCTGGTTCCCTTCGAACCCCAGTCAAAGGCGTTGAACATCAAGGTTACTGCTGACCGGGAGGTTTACCGGCCCAAGGATACCGTCCGGCTGGGCATTCAGGTCACAGACACCCAGGGCCGGCCCGTCAAGGCCAGGGTTAACCTGAACCTGGTGGATGAGGCCCTTTACAGCTTGCGCCAGCAGCATGTCAACCTCCTGGAAAGCCTGTATGGCAGCTACTTGCCTTCAAGATTGTGGCTGACAGCCGCCTCCCATTACCGGGTGCAGTTTGGCGGCGGCGCCGAAAAGGGCGGTGAAGGGGATGCGGTCAGGAAGGACTTTAAGGATGCCGCTTTCTTTGCCACGCTCCAGACCGACAGCCATGGGCGGGCGACTGCCAGCCTGGTTGTGCCGGACAATTTGACTTCCTGGCGTTTGACATACCAGGCGGTGACGCCCGGAATGGAGGCCGGCAGCGGGACCATGCCGGTAGTTGTCAAACTGCCCTTTTTCCTGGACATGGTTATCAATGAGGAATACCTGGATGGGGACCAGCCGGTGGCAGTCTTGCGGGCTTATGGGGATAAGCTAAGTCCGGGCCAGGAGGTTTCCTATGCGGCTGTCCTGGAAGGCCCAGGGGGTACAAAGAGTCAGTTCGCGGTTAAAGGAGCGGCCCACCGGGAATCCAGGCTGCAGCTGCCTGCCCTGGAACCTGGCCGGTATACCCTGACAGTTAAGGCTGCGGTTGCCGGCGGCCTTACCGACGCTGTAGAGAAAGCCCTGCTGGTCAGGGATTCATTCCTGGCCGGAACCTTGACGGAGCATCTTCTTTTAAAGCCTGGAATCCGTCTGGCTGGATCGGCGGAAGGGTTAACCACACTGGCCTTTTCCGACTACCTCACCAGCCAGAGCCTGCAATCCCTGACCAGGCTGAAATACACCTGGGGCAGCCGGCTGGAGCAGCGGCTGGCCCGGGAACTGGGCGGCAATTGGCTGGCGGCATATTTCCAGGAAAAACCCCAGTCCTCAGATTTCAAACCCAGCTTATACCAGACGCCCCGGGGGGGCTTGGCCATCCTGCCTTACAGTGATAATGACCTGGAGCTAAGCGCGAAAATGGCCAGGCTCTTACAAGACAAGGTTGATGCCCTGGCCCTTGCCCGCTACCTGGAGGGGATACTTGATGACCAGAAATCTGATCGGAGCCAGGCGATTACTGCTTTGTACGGCCTGGCAGCCCTGGGGCAGCCGGTCCTCAATGAAATAAACCTGGCTTTAGCTCAACCGGAACTAACTTTAAAAGAGAAATTGTACCTGATTCTGGCCCTGGCGGAGCTGGGAGACGCAGAGCGGGCCAGGCCCCTCCTGGCAGCTATTTTAGCCAATGCCGAACAGATTGGCCCCTATGCCAGGCTAAAGACCGGAAAGGACCAGGAAGACATCCTGGAACCGACGGCCCTGGCGGCAGTGGCAGCCATAAAGCTGCAGGAACCTGCCGCATACCCTTTAATTAAATATGTGGAAGCCAATCCCTCCAAGTATATCCTGACTTTGGCGGAACAACTCCTGTTCTGGGAGGAGGCCCTCCGCCAGAAGCCGGAACAGCCGGCAGCCTTTACTTATTCACTTCATGGCAAGACGGAGAAAAAAGAGCTGCAGCCGGGTGAGGTCTTCACGTTAGTCTTGACCCCCCAGCAGATGGAAACACTGCGGGTCTTGTCTGTTGAGGGGCAGGTGGGAGCTGTAGTCAGTTTCCAGGCTCCTTTTAAAGCGGACCCGTCCATGCAGAGCCCGGACGTCCGGGTTGCCAGAGAGTACCAGGTGCTGGGCCGGGCAGGCCAAACCCCCAAGGCGGGAGATATCGTGGTGGTTACCCTGAAATACTCCATCGGGGACCAGGCGCCGGCCGGTTTGTATGAAATTAACGATTTCCTGCCTGCGGGGCTGAAGGCAATTGAACGGCCCTATGAGCGCGGGCTGGTTGATTTCTGGCAGTATCCCACTGAGGTTTATGGTCAGAAAGTGTCCTTCAATGTAACCAAAGGCCAGCATCATGTGAAGTATTATGCCAGGGTGATCAATCCGGGGCAGTTTACCGCTGACCATGCTGTGGTGCGCCACAGTGTTTCCGGGCAGGTATTTGGGCTCAGTACCAGAAACCAGGTTTTGGTGAAATGAGGAGGTATTTCCCCCTATTTGCAGCGGCATGCTGCCTCGCCCTCGTCCTGATCTGGCTCTTTAGCCGGGAAGCGGTGGTAAGTAGTGAAGAAACCCACCAGGTGGAGAGAAGTTTTGCCGCTCATGGCAGCGTTTTCGTGGAGCCCCAGGAGTTTTTCCGCCTGGTGTCCCGGGTAAAAAGTGAAACCCGGCCGATGCCTGGCAAGGTAGTGGGTGGGGTAGTGCCCCACCACCTCCTGGCCGGGGACATGATTGGCAGCCTGTTTAGCCTTCTTGTGGAAGAGCCCCCGGCGACAGTGGCAGTGGTGGGACCCAATCACTTTGCCGCGGGAGGGAGAATCCTAACCGGACGGTATGGCTGGGAGACCCCCTCCGGGGTAGTGCAGCCGGATTTAACGGCAATCCAATACCTCCTGGATTCCGGCCTGGTGGCTCTTGATGACCAGGTATTATCCGGGGAACACTCCATTGGAGCCGTAGTGCCTTTTCTCAAGCACTATCTGCCGGAAGCCCGGGTGATCCCCTTGATCCTGCAGGCAGATGTGACCTTGGCTGAGGTAAGCCGGTTAGCCCAGCTGCTCTTATCCATCCCGGGGGGACCGCCTTTAATTGTGGCATCGGTGGACTTTTCCCATTACCTTACCAGGCCGGAAGCAGACCGGAAAGACCGGGAAACCCTGGCTGCCCTGCGGGCTTTTGACCTGCCCCGCCTCTTTACTATGGGCAACGACCACCTGGATTCCCCGCCCGCCATCGGCCTCCTCTTCCAGGCCATGGCGGAAAAAGGCATTAAGACCTTTGATGTGCTTGCCCACAACAATTCCGGCGTTATCCTGGGTAATGACCTGATTGAGACCACCAGTTACTTCACCTTAGCCTTCTTTGAGGATTTAGGCGAAAAAGAATAAGTGGCAAGAGAAATGGCCCAGTCAATAGAAAAGGAGTGCTAAATAATTTTACTAGCACTCCTTTCAGTGCGCCCGGCATGGGCGATAGCTTGGCGGTGAAAGTCCGCTATGGGCTTGGCAGTGGGAACCAAAAGCCTTTGGCAAGGGTGTCCACCGCGAGGTGGAATCTGAAGGAAGCCGGAGGCAAAATCCCGACCCGATGAACAAAAACCGCATACAAGGCTGACTTGGGGCGGACGAGTTTGCTGAACAAAACGAAGTCCAACACTGCACGAACCCCATACAGTAGATGTGGCGGGTACATGGGATGAAGGCTACCGCTCTTACCCGGGGAGGTCTGGCAGGTACGCCGCGGACATGAACTTAGAAACGGCAACCCGTGCAGCAATGTACGACTGAACTGCCAGAAGTCAGCAGAGGCCATACTGGGCGGGTGGACATGAACACCCGCTGAAGGGCCGAACGTCAGGAGGTTTTGGAAGTTTGAGGAACTCGATGGATACGCAGAGAAGGCAGAAAACTTCAAATGAAGGCTGCCCTGCAGAGAAAAGGGTGGAACCTGAAGGTACGCAGGGAGCGTCGAGCGTGACCGCGGCGTCCAAGAACGGAAGAAACGACGGCAACGAGTATTCCAGTAACCTGCTTGAGAAGATTGTGGACAGGGACAACCTGAACCGAGCCTACAAGCGGGTAAAGGCCAACAGAGGCAGCCATGGAGTGGACGGAATGAAGGTGGATGAACTTCTGCCTTACCTTAAACAACATGGTGCAGCCATCCGACAGGCGATACTGGAAGGGAGTTATGCTCCCGCACCCGTCAGGAGGAAGGAAATCCCGAAACCTGGCGGAGGAATTAGACTGCTCGGAATCCCAACGGCACTTGACAGAGTCATTCAGCAGACCATTACACAGGCGCTAACACCCATATTCGACCCGGGATTTTCTGAAAACAGCTACGGATTCAGACCGGGAAGAAGCGCTAAAGATGCGGTGGCTAAAGCTAGAGAGTATATCGAAAGCGGCCACAAATGGGTAGTAGACATCGACCTTGCCCGGTACTTCGACACCGTGAACCATGACAAGCTAATGAGCCTGGTGGCAAGGAAAGTAAAGGACAAGCGAGTGCTAAAGCTCATCCGCACCTATCTAGTATCCGGTGTCATGATAAACGGTGTAGTGGTGGAAACCGACGAAGGCTGTCCTCAAGGCGGCCCGTTGAGTCCATTGCTCAGCAATATCATGCTGGATGAACTGGATAAGGAACTGGAGAAGCGAGGGCATAAGTTCTGCCGTTACGCCGATGATGGTGGTGCGCCACGAAGGCGAAGGGCTGTGTAAGGCCCGAAAGCCATGCTTAACCGCTAGATGAGGGAAGGCCCCTCGGAGCCGCCATACAGGTGGAGGCTCCAAACCACCGTAAGCTGCTGTGGTCAAAAGCCATGGTAGTGAGCGTTACGGCAAAAGGCGAGGCAAGACTTCGTCAGGTAAGTGCCGATGGAGACGAACGCGAGTGAACCGCTGATAAGGTGTCGAAAGCGTAGGGATGTCATCAAAACCGGGGTTCCGTCATTGCCCCGGGATAAACCTGGAGGAAACCTGTTTACCGTCCAGGTGGTGGCCGGCATAGAGGCGGCGTGAACGCGGCACAGGCTTCGGTTAGGAACGTGGGAACCTGCCCTCCGATGTCAAGGGAAAACTCCAAGCGGAAGACCCGCAAGGACGAAAGTACCGATGCGGATGGCAGGGGCGGAACAGCCCGTAGTAGTAATGAAGCTTTGTAATGGGAGTGGAGCGAAGGGGTTGTATCATCAAGTGGAGCGCAGTGGTCAACCGAAAAGGGAGGAACCAATGTGCAAAACGAAGATCGCATTTGCGGTCGGATGATAGGAGCCGTATGAGTCGAGAGGCTCACGTACGGATGTATGTCCAGCAAAGGCTGGTGTGTTCAGCAGGAGATAAGCCTGCCGGGGTAAAAGCTAGAGCCCCGTAGCTTGAATAGCAGTGTTAAGGGAAACCGAAATGCTGAAGTCTATTGA